>DASVQX010000011.1:0-144538 GCA_036388915.1 Pyrinomonadaceae bacterium | reverse complement strand
GCTTCGCCGTCATGGCGCGAAACTTCTGAAGCCTTCGGCGCGCGCAAGAGGCGAGGGGCTTGAGACGCGCGCGTCTCAAGCCCCTCGCCTCTTGCGCGCGCCGAAGGCTTCAGAAGTTTCGCGCCATGACGGCGAAGCGCCTGGCGCCGGTCTCGACGCGGCCGGCCGCCGTCAGCGGTATCGTCTTCGACTTGACCGTGTTCCCGACGTTGCCGCCGATGGCGAGGGACTTGCCGTCGCGGACGGCCACGACCACGTCGCAGTGCGAGCAGAAGTCGCCGGGCAGGTCGTCGTAAGTCCGAACGGCCGTGCCGCAACCCATGCCCGTGCGCGAGGCCGCCACCAGATCGCCGACCTTGATCTTCCTCTCGCTCAGCCTGACCGCCCAGTAGGCGCGCGAGGCGTCGCTCGCCAGCTTGGCCGCCTTGCTGTCGCTCAGGTAGGTCGTGTGCCTGCCGGCGAACTTGAACGACAGGTCGAGGTTGGCGTTCTTCATGCAGAAACTGACGAAGGCGGCCGACCACGCCACGCTCACAGGCTCGGCCGTGTCCTGAAAGGAGAGCCAGAAGGCCCTGATCCGCTCCTTCGACCGCGGGTGCGTCTCGTGGCGGTCGCCGAACTGGAAGCTCTTAAACTCCTCGCCGACGACTTCGATCAGCCGGTCAACCATCGGGTTAATCTCCGCGCGGAGCAGCGAGACGCTGATGAACCCGTCGAGGACGTGGCCGTCTATCGTGGTGCGGCAGCGGCGCCAGTTCCCCTGCGGCTCGTCGAGCGCGACGACGAGGTGGCCGGCGGGCAGACGCGCCAGCGGCGCCAGCGAGGTGCTCGGCGTGGGTCGGAGGTTGGCTTCGTCGGAGTGGATGCGTAAGTTCATGGCGGCCTGAGTCTCTCCTTGAGTTATTTTTTCGGGAGCGAGGCGGGCGACATCAAAGCACACCCCGCCCGTCTTTACAATAAATGACGTTTCGACCCGGAACGTTTCAGGCGCGCGGCCGGAGGCGGGCGGAAAGGCCGGGGCGGGATTTCTGTTGACGGCTCTCCCGGCTAGAGCAACGCGGGCCCGACGTTCGGCTCGCCTTCGGCGAAGCGTTCGGGGCGGAGAGCGCGCGCGTCGAGCGTGTGTGCGCTGCCGTCGAGGATGATTTCCGAGAGCAGTTGGCCGAGCGCGGGCGCGTGCATGACGCCGTGGCCGGAGGAGCCGTTGACGAGGTAGAAGTTCTCGAAGCCGGGCGCGCGGCCGAGCAGGGCGTGCCTGTCCGGCGACATCTCGTAAAGCCCGGCCCAGCATGCCGCGAGGTCGATCTCCGCCGCCCTCAGACACGGCACGCGCGCGTGCGCCTTCGAGAGGACGGCCGCCAGCCACCCCTCATCAACGCCCGTCCCGAACGGGTCGGCGCCGTGTGGCGGCTCGTCCGGCCAGAGCAGCAGCACCGCGCCGTCGCGCACGCGCAGGTGAAAGCCGTCGCCCGCGTAGATGGTCATCGGCATCTCTTCCGGCAGCAGTGCCGTCGGGCGCGTCAACGCCACCTGCCGCCGGAGCGGCGTCACCGGAATCTCGACGCCGGCCAGACGCCCGACCTCCGCCGCCCACGCGCCCGCCGCGTTCACCACGACGCCCGCCGAGACTTGGCCCGCCGTCGTCAGAAGCGTCTCCACCCTTCCGCCCCCGCTTAACTCAAAGCCTTCGAGCGCCACGCCGCACTCGAACCTCGCGCCGAGCCGCGCGGCGGCCTCCGCGTAGCCGCGCATGATTTCGAGCGGGCGGACGAAGCCGTCGGTCGGGCAGTAGACGCCGCCCGCCACTTCCCCCGTGTTCAAAGCCGGGTTGAGCCGCGCGACCTCGCCCGTCGTCATGGCGCGCGCTTCGAGCAGTCCGCAACCGTGCTGCACGGCCTGCGCCGAGACGAGCGCCGCCTGTTCCGCCTCACTCGTCGCCAGGAAGAGATAGCCGCGCTGTCGGAAGTCAGGGTCAACGCCCGTCTCCGCTTCAAAGCGCAGCAGCTTCTCGCGCGAGAGGAGCGAGAGGCGGACGTTGACCTCGGTGCCGAACTGCGCGCGGAAGCCGCCCGTCGCGCGCCCCGTGCTCCCCGCGCCCGGCCGCGCGCCGCGCTCAAGCACCAGCACGTCGCGCACGCCGCGCGCCGCGAGGTGGTAAGCCACGCTCGCGCCCACGACGCCCCCACCGACGATGACGACTTCGGCCGTGCGCATTGTCTCAGGCTTCGGCGAGGCCGAACTTGCTGGCGAGGACGAGGCTGATGGCGCCCATCATCGTCGGCTCGTTGAGGGTCGAGGCGACGATGCGCGCCGAGGGCAGGCCGCGCCGGATGCTGCGAGAGATGGTCTCTTCGAGCGAGGGCGCGATGATGGGCCACGCGCGCGTGATCTGGCCGCCGACGACGACCGCCTCGGGCGAAAGCCCGACGATCAAATTCGAGATGCCGATGCCGAGGTAGTGCGCCGTCTCGGTCAGCGCGTCGATGGCCGCCTGCTCGCCGCCGAGCGCGCGCTCGACGACCTCCGAGAACGGGACGGGCGCCGCGGCGCCGCCCCGATTGCTTAGGTAGCGCGCGACGGCCGCGCGCTCCGAGGCGAAAGCCTCCCAGCAGTCGCGGTTGCCGCACGAGCAGGCGACGGGCGCGTTCTGCGCGACGATCATGTGGCCGAACTCGCCGGCCGCGCCGCGCTCGCCGCGGTAGATTTGACCGTCGAAGACGATGCCGGTGCCGATGCCCTCGGCGACGAGCGCGATGATGAAGTCGCGCGACTCGCTCACCTCGGGGCGCCCGAACCACAGCTCGGCGAGCGCGGCGGCGTTGGCGTCGTTGTCCACGCGCGCCTTGAGGCCCGTGGCGCGCTCGATCTCCTCGGCGATGGGCCAGTCACGCCAGCGGAAGTAAGGGATGTAGATGGCGCGGCCGTCGCCCGTATCGACGAGGCCGGGCAGGGAGACGCCGACGCCGGCGATGACGCCCTGATGCTCGCGCGCGGCTATCTCGCGCAGGCGCTCGATGACCTGCGCGGCCAGCTCTTCGGGGCGCGGGCTGTTCTCGAAGCTCTCGCGCGAGAGGACGCGCCCGACGAGGTCGCTGGTGGCGATGGTGGTTGACGAAGGCGTGATGTCGATGCCGATGGCGGTGGCGCCGGCGGCGCGCAGGCGGAGTAAGGTCGGGCGGCGCCCGCCGGTCGAGGCGCCCGCGCCGATCTCCTCGATAAGCCCCTCGTCCTTCAGCTCTTCGACGATGGTCGAGACGGTCGAGCGCTGCAACTCGGTCGAGCGCGCAATCTCCGCGCGCGAGATCGGCTCGCGGTCGCGTATGTAGTTGAGGACGAACTGCCGGTTGATGTCCCGGATCGTCGAAGACCGCGCGGCCTGCGCCTTCGTAAGATCGATGCGTCGCATTGGTGAATCAAGTAGACGGTAGTCAGTAGTCAGTAGTCAGTAGGCTCCGCTTGACGGGCGTTGATACCCTGACGGCCCGAGGGTGAAAGTTTTCCTACTGACTACTGGCTACTCCCCTGCTACTGCTTCGGCGTCGCCGCCGGCGCGGGCGGTGCGGGCGGCATGTCGAAGACCTTGTCATCGACGTTGGCGCCGGGTCTGACCTCGGCGAGCTTGCGCGTGAAGCTGTTGTAGGTGTCGATGGCCGAGACGCGGACGGTGAACGGCAGCTTGACGCCCTCCACGTCGCGGTAGTCCTCGAAGTCGATCTGGTCGGGGAGTTGGTTGAGAGGCGTCTCCGTGAGCGTCAGGATGCGCAGGAGCAGCCCCGTCTGCGCGTCGAAGAAGTAGCGGCGCTGGACGCCCTCGGCCGGGCGGTCTACGACGACGACGGCGTCGCGTTCGCCGACGCGTCGGCGACCCGCCACCCTCATCGTCGGCGCGGGCGTGAACTTGACGACGCCGAAGAGTTCGGCCGTGCTCCTCAGATCGACCAGCTCGCGCGGCGACACCGCGCGGCGCGTGCGCGGGTTGCTGACCCAGCCGGCCGCGCCGTTGACCGCCTGCGAGAACGCGCCCTGCTCCGGGATTGTGACGACCATCAGGAACTTGTCCGGCCCCTTCAAAGTGGCCTCGAAGGGCCACACGCGCCCCTGCGACGCCTCGCGCGTCCCCTTCACCGACATCGTCTGGAACTTGGCCGCCGCCTGCGGCCCGCCGACGGCCGCGAGGTACTTGTCGTAGACCTGCTGGACGGTCGGCTGCTCGGGGCGCGGCGCGTTCGCGCCGGGAGCCGCGCCGGGCGCGGCGGCGCCGGGCGTGGGCGTCGCGCGCGCGCCGGGCGCGGGCTCGTGGCCGGAGACGGCCAGCGGGAGCGCGGGTAGATTTTGCGGGTGCTCCTGCCCGCGGTGGCAGGTGTAGCACGTCACCTGCCCGCGGCTCAGGCCGAACTCGGGGCCGTTGATGGAGAGCACCATCCGCATCATCTCGCGCGCGGTCTTCTTCTCCTGCTTGTCGTCGCTCTCCCAGACCCAGTCGGTCTGACCCGTCTGCGCGTTGCGCCCCTTGTTGACGTGGCAGAAGCCGCACTGGACGCCGAGCGAGGCCGAGATGAAGTTCATCTCAAGGAAGAGCTGCGACTCGGGGAGCCCCTTCAAGACCTGTATGTTCTTGCGCGTCTGCTCGACGGGCTTGTCGCCCTGCCCCGGCCCTTGCGCCGCGCCGCGCGACTGGGGCGCGCGCTCCCACAGCGCGAGCGAGGCGGCGAAGGCCAGCCCCGCGCACACGACTCCGCGCATCAAACGCTCTTTCGACATCAAGGCTTCAAAAGTCCTTTCGTAGTTGGTTGGAGAAACGGCCCCCGGTCGCCGGAGGCGGGGAGGCACCGCCGCGCGACCGCCGAAGGCCGGCGCGGGCATTGTACGTGCCGCCCCGCGACTGCGTCCACCACTTTCCATGAATTACTTGCAACCTTTCGTCCGCGCGCGCGTGAAAGGCTGGCGAGCGTCGGTCGGCAGACCAACACGACAGAAGAAGGAGAGACTATGCTTTCAGCCAGACGCAGAATTTTTCTCGCCCTCGCCCTCGCACTGTGCGCGGCCGGCGCGGCGGGCGCGCAGACGGAGCAGCCGAAGCAGGAGGACAACTTCGTCACGCAGAAGATGTTCCAGAACCGCGTCTTCGACATCAAGAACCGCGACCCACAAAGCCTCGCGCGCGTGCTCGCGCCGCTCACCAGCGGCTTCCGCGGCGCGGTCGTCTCGCCCAACCTTGAGTTCCGCACCATCTCGGTGCGCGACTTCCCCGAGAACATCGCGGTCATCGAGGAGGCCATCCGACGCCTCGACGCGCCCGAGGTCTCGCGCCCGTCCATCGAGTTCCGCGTCCACATGCTCGTCGCCTCGAACGACGCGGCGGCGGGCAACAACTACCCCGCGGAGTTGGCGGACGTGGTCAAACAGCTCCAGTCGTCGCTCGGCTACAAGAACTTCACGCTGATCGGCGCGCAGATCGTGCGCGGCAAGGAGGGGCGCGTCGATAACTCGAACAAGGGCGTGGCCGACCTGAAGATGGTCAGCGACACGCCGGCCAACAAGAACCCGGTCTACTACAGCTACAACCTCCGCTCGGTCTCGCTCGACCGCGCGGGCGGCCAGCCGCGCGTCCAGATCGAGGAGTTCTACATGGACTTGAAGGTGCCGCTCTGGCTCGGCGGCGACAAGATCGCCTACGAGAACGTCGGCTTCCGCAACCCCGTCTCGATGCGCGAGGGCGAGCGCGTCGTCGCCGGCACCACCAGCATCGCCGACAAGAGCGTCGTCGTCATCGTCTCCGCCGCGACGGGAAGGTAGGCGAGGAAGTAGGCTGTAGGCAGTAGGCAGTAGATAAAACGAAGGCGGCGCGTCCCGGTTATCAACCGAGCGCGCCGCCTGTCTTTCTACTGACTACTGTCTACTGAATGATCGGGTGGCTGCCGCCGCGGCTGTGGTCGTAGGTCTGCTGATAGAGGCGGCGGTCGTTGTGGTAGAGGACGATGTGCTCGCCCTCGTAGCGCGCGACGTTGGCGACGCGGTTGAAGTCGCGTTCGTGCTCGGCGATGAGGAACGCGCCCGGCGCCATCGAGAGCACCATCCCCGCCGCGAAGACGTAGCCGCCCTTGTCGTAGACGCTCCCCGCGTACTGCGCCGCGCCCACCGCGATGTCGGGCGAGTAGGCGCCCGCCGAGTCGCGCTGGCGGTCGGCGCGGCCGATGAAGACCGTGTAGTCCGAGTAGTTCAGACCCTGACGGTAGCCGCGGCGGCGCGCGACGGCGAACAGGTCGGCCAGCCCGCCGTCGATGGCTTGCAGCGTCGCCGGGTTCGGCCGCCCGACCGAGTAGACGCGCACGCCTCGCGGCGACAACGACTCGAACTGGAAGCGGTCGCCCGAGACGCGCTCGGCCTGCGCGACGAGCCGCGGGTCGGCGCCCCGCACACGCGCGGTCTGCTGGACGGGCGCGCGCGGCGGCACCGGGACGCGCCGCCTCCACTGCGCCTGCGACTCGACGGCCAGCGGCGAGAAGACCGCGCCGCAGAGTACGAGCGTAAAGATACCGACCTTTAGAATTCTTCCCTTCACTTTTTTCAGTCCCCCTTGCGGAAAAAGTACAGGCGCGTCGGTCGGGGGTTTTTATCGCCTCCGCCGGCGCGCCTGCTTGTCTGTGCCGCTACGTCTCGCGTAGCCGGGCCGCTTTCGGTCGCCCGCGTTGCGCCCCTCGCTCCTCGCCCTTTCGGGCACGGCCGCGAAGCCCAACACGGGGAGCGTCAGGGCTTTCCCCCCTTTTTGTCGCCTCCGCCCTTGTTGTCGTTGCCGCCGCGCGGCGGCGGGGGGTCCTGCTTGGGCGGCTTCGGCACCTCCTGCTTCTGCTTCGGCGGCGGGGGCGGCTTCTGTTCCTTCTGCGGCTCAATCGCCATCGCGCCGACGGCGAGCACGCAAGAAGCAACGAACGCTGTGATGAGTTGCTTAAAAAGCTTCATAATTCCTAACCTGTGCCTCCTCATGTACGTCCGTTCGCGCACGGGAGGGAGAAGGAGAGACGCGCGAGTCTCACCCGCTCAAGTTTGCAAGGCCAGTGCCACGCCCGGCCGCGCCGTTCTATCAAGCCTTTCGGGTGTCGAGTTTTGAAGCTCTCGCACCGTATCGTCGGGGGTCGCACCGTATCGTGTACGGTATGGGTGCGGCGCCGCGTGCCGCACGTCTTTCAACGTCTTACGACGACTCTGGCGCTGCTCACGTTGCCACTGCCGTCGATGGCGCGCAGTGAAATCGTGTGCTCGCCCGCGCCCGCGAGCGGCACGTCGAGCGCGTAGGACTCGCGCGGGCCGTCGGCGATGCCGTCTTCGGGGAAGACCGCGCGCCACTCGCCGCTGTCAACGGAAACGTCGGCGCGGCGCAGCCTCCCGCTCGCGTCCTCGACCGTGAAGCGGACGCGCGCGCGGCCGTCCGGCGTGGTCTGCGGCGCTGCGTCGGCGCGTACGACCGGCGGCGTGCTGTCCACCTCGACGGGTTCGCTCACGCGCTCGCCCGTCAGCGCTTGGCCCAGAGAGTTCTCGGGCGCGTCCGAGGCGACGACCTTGAAGACGTAGCGGCCGTCGCCGAGCGCCGCGCCGTCGATGGAGAAGAAGTTGTCGCGCACGTTCTCCTTGAGCATGTGGAACGTGTTCTCGCCCACGGGCCGGTAGAAGACCGAGTAGAGGAGTTGGTCGCCGTTGCGGTCTTCGGCCTGCCACTGTAGCGAGACGGCGCCGCGCTGGAACAGGCGGCGGGGCGGTATCTGCGGCTGCGGGCCGATGAGCGCGGGGTCGATGCCCGACGCCTCGATGTTCGGATCGACCGGAACCTGCAACGCCGACTGGAGCGCGATGCCGACTGGCAGCAGTTGAATCTGCAAGACCTCGGGCGCGACGTTGCGCGGCAGGTACGAGACGCTCACGCCCTCGACGCGCGCGTCCGACCCCGCGGCCGAGCGCAGCACGGCGCGCCACTGGATGAAGCGCGCGCGGGGACTGACGACGCCCGCGCCGGCCGGGTCGCGGTAGGGCGCGCTCCAGTCGCTCCAGGTCATGTCCGGGCGCTCGGTGTTGCCCGTGCGCGTCTGCAACTCGACCTGACCGCGCCCGCGCCACCAGACGCGCCCCCACGACGCGACGAACTTCGCGTCGCGCACCGGCGACTCGTAAGTCCCCTCGGCCTGCGCCTCGGCGCCGAGGCGGAAGAGCTTGCCCTGGTTCGACGAGGCGACGAACACGTCCGAAGCCCGGACGACGAACGACGAAATCTGGTCCTCGCTCGACTGCAAAAGAAGCGTGTCGCGCCCGTCGTCGGTGACCGAGTAGATGCGCCCCTTGTCGCTCGTGCCGACGAGCACGCCGGCCCTTCCGGGCGCCGCCGCGACCGAGAAGGCCGTCACCGTCTGCGAACTCCACAGCACGTCCGAGCCGCCGTCGGGCATGATGCGGAAGACGGCGCTGCGCGCGCCGTTCAACTCGTTGCGACTGCGCGCGGGCGTCTGCGGCTGGGCGCCGAAGGCGACCGTCTGCGCGCCGCTCCCGTCGTCGGTCGTCACGGTGCCCGTTACAGTCCCGCTTGAGGTGGACGCGCTCACGGTCTGCGTCGAGACGGTCGCGGACGTGGACGTTCGCCCCGTCGCCGCGTCGCCGAGCGCCAGCGCGTAGATCGAGCCGTCGGCCGCCAGAGAGAGAGCGTGAATCTCGCGCAGCGGCGAGTCGAAGAGCGCGAACGCCTTGCCCTCGGGCGAGACGCGCAGGACGAGCCCGCCGGGGTCTGTGCCCGCGAGCAGATTCCCGGCGCGGTCGGCCGCGAGCGAGATGACGTGCGTCTCGTTCGTGTCGATGAGGAGCGAAGTCTCGGGCTTCGCCCCGGCCGCGCGCACGCGGTAGAGCCTTCCGGTGTCGCCCGTGCCGACCGCGAGCGCGCCGTCCGACATCAGCGCCAGCGACCAGATGTACTTGTCCGGCGGGTCGAAGTAGACCTCTGCCTTGCCGTCCGCAGTCACGCGGTAGACCTTGCCCTCGGGCGAGGTGCCGGCGTAGAGCGCGCCGTCGCGTCCGACGACGAGCGCGGTCACGTCCAGCTCGGCCGCGTCGTAGAGGAGCGCGCCGCGACCGTCCGAGCCGACGCGGAAGATGCGCCCGTCGTGACCCGTCCCGAGGTAGACGTTGCCCGACGAGTCGGCGGCGCTCGACCAGACGTAAGCCTGCTCGGTGTCGAAGACCGGCGTGAAGCGCGGCGCGAGCATCAGCGCGCCCGTGTCGGTGACGGAGACGCCGCGCGACTCGCCGTTGAGCATCTCGGCGCGCGTGTCTGTCTCCCACAGGACGGGGCCGCCCGCCTGTGCTTTCAGGACGCCGAGGGTGACGATGGCCGAAGCGAGAATGAAGAGTCGAAGAGTGCGAAGGGACATGCTGCTGTTAGTCATTAAGTGCAGAGAATAACTTTCAATGTGGCGGCGGGGCGCGTACACCGGGGCGACGTTCGTTCACGCCCGCCTCTTGAATCATAACCCGAAAGCCCCGCCCGCGAAACCACGAAACCGGATTAACTAGACGCCCACGTAGCGCGCGTAGACCGAGCGCGCCGTCGCGGGGTCATCCGTCCCGCGCACGATGGCGCGCGCGTCGCGGAAGACCGTCAGCTCGTAGCCGCCCGCGCGCAGACGCACGAGGTACTCGTTCGACTTCACCTCGCCCGCCGCCCTCAGACGCTTCGCCAGAGCTTCGAGGTCGAGCGCGGCGGCCGCGCGCGGCGAGACCTGCACCGCGTCGCGCCCGCACAGCACGGTCGCCACGTCGCCCGCCTCGGCCTCAAGGCTCTCGAACCGTCCGAGCGCGCACGCGGGGCAGTCGGGCGCCCGCCCGCCCGCCGAGATGCGCCGCCACTCGTTGCGCCACACGTCGAACTGCATCAGCCCGCCGTGCAAACTCTCGAAGCTTCCGGTCAGAAGCTTCAAGCCTTCAGCGACCTGCACGGCCGCGACGATTGAGATGACGGGCATGATGACGCCCGCCGTGTCGCACGTCGGGGCCGTGCCGGCGGCCGGGACTTCCGGGAAGACGCAGCGCAGGCACGGCGTCACGCGCGGCCTGACGGTCAAAGTCACGCCGTAGCTCCCGACCGCCGCGCCGTAAACCCACGCGACTCCGTGCTTCACGCACGCGTCGTTGACGAGAAAGCGCGTGGCGAAATTGTCCGTGCCGTCGAGCACCACGTCGCAGCCCTCGACCAGCCGCTCGACGTTCGACTGGCTCACGTCGGCGACTTCCGCCTCGCACACGACTTCGGAGTTTATCTCCGCGACGCGGCGCGCGGCGGCCACGGCCTTCGGCACGCGCTCGCGCGCGTCGCGCTCGGTGAACATCGTCTGCCGTTGCAGGTTCGACTCCTCGACGAAGTCGCGGTCAACGACTCTCAACTTACCCACGCCCGCGCGCGCCAGCATCTCGACGTGCGCCGACCCGAGCGCGCCGCAGCCCACGACGAGCGCGCGCGACGCGGCGAGGCGCCGCTGCCCCGCCTCGCCGATGCCGTCAAAAAGAATCTGCCTGCTGTAACGTTCCATTCAACTACCCGACAACTTCCTCTCGGCCGCCGCGAGCATCACGCCGGGCGGCGCCTCTTGCCCCGTCCAGAGACGGAACTGCTCTTCGGCCTGCGCGACGAGCATCCCGAGTCCGCCGACCGTCCGGCAGCCGGCCTCGCGCGCTTCGCGCAGGAAGCGCGTCTCGGCCGGGTTGTAGACGAGGTCGTAGGCGACGCGCGCGCCGCGCAGTTGTGACGCCGACGCGGGCGTCTCCGTCTCCCGCGCGCCGCGCGTGCCGAGCGGCGTGGCGTTGACGACCACGTCGAAGCCGCCGAAGCTCGCGCCGTCGAGCGCGGCCGACTCGGCGCCGAACTCACGCGCGACCTCGCGCCCCCGCGCCGCGTCGCGCGCAAAGACCGTCGCGCTCGCTCCACGCTCGCCGAGCGCCCAGAGTAGTGCGCGCGCCGCGCCGCCCGCGCCGACGACCGCCGCGCGCGCGCCCTTCAACTCGAACAGCCCGTCGAGAGGAACGACCGAGGCGTCGGCGTCCGTGTTGAAGCCTTCCAGCCCGCGCTCCGACGAGACGACCACCGTGTTGACCGCGCCGACGCGCGAGGCGTTCTCGGCGACGCGGTCGAGGTGCGGGATGATGGCCTGCTTGTGCGGCGCGGTGACGCTCAGGCCGCGCAGGTTCCACGCCAGCTCGCGCGTGCGCGGGTCGGCCATGCGGCGCACGAACTCGGAAAGGTCTGTGACCTCGAACGGAATATAAACGGCGTCAAGCCCCGTCGCCGCGAACGCCGCGTTGTGCGTGTGCGGCGAGAGCGAGTGGCCGACCGGCGAGCCGACCAGCCCGGCGACGAGCGTGCGCGCGTTCAAACTGTCCACGCGGTACACCTCGCGCAGCTCGCGCGCCGTAATCTGGCCGGGCGCGGTCGCCTGCGCCGCGTCGAGCGAGCCGTAGGTGAGAAAGGCGCCGAAGGCCGGCGCCAGTACGCGCGTTAAAAGTCCGGCCTCACCCATCGAGACGGCGATAGTCTCGCGCCCCTCACGTCGCCCGCGCTCACACAGTCTTAAGACTTCGACGCAGTCCGTGATGGAGTTCGCCTTCGTCGCGACCTTGATGATTTCGGCGGGCGTCCGCGCCATCCGCGCGAAGAGTTCTTCCAGCCCGGTGGGCGTCCCTTCAAAGTCGTGTTGTGAGCAGATGATTCTGAAGCGTCGGAACAGTTCGCCGAAGGACGCGGCGACCGGCGACTCAAGCAAGTCGAGTTCGAGGTCAACGAAGTCGCGTCCGCGCCCGTCAACGTCGCGTAGAGCCTCGGGAAGGTCGCGCCAGAAGTCGGCGCGCTCTTCAAGGCTCACGTCACGGCCGCCGCCCTGTTCGCGCGGGCGGTAGGTGAGGACGAAGGGCCGCCGCGTCTCGCCGAGCAGCGCGCCGAGCAGACTCCGCGCGGCCGTCAACTCCGACTCCGCGAGACAGTCGAGGCGCAGCTCGATTACGTCCGCCAGTTCGGCCGCGCGCGCGACCGACGGCCGCAACTCTTCGGCGCGCCGCACGCAGACGGGGACGCAGACGCGCACCTTGTTCGTCTCTCTCATCTTGAGAATACCTTGCGGAGACTATACACCGCGGCGCGCGCGCGGGGCATGGGCGTGGACGATGTCGGACGTGGGCGGCTGCTGCGCCTTCAAACGTCGCGGCGGTCGCGTTCGGCGGGGACGCCGAGGTGACGCGTGGTGGCTTCGGTGACGCTCGGCGGCGGGATCATCTCGCCGGTGTCGGCGGGAGCGAGCGACCCGGCGCGGCGCGGCGGCGCGACGGCAGCTTGCGGCGGCGTGTAGGCGTGCGGGGCTTGGCGCTTCCCTTCCGACGCGAGGCGCAGGTAAATGCCGACGCCGTCGGCGAGCAGCGCGGCCGCCGGCAGGAACATCCAGAACCACCAGATGTGGCCGGCGGGCGCCCACATCCTGACCGAGAAGGCGACGAAGATGAAGGCGATGCCCATGAAGAGGTTCTTGACCGCGCGCTCGATGCTCGGCGGCCCGTCGCGCATCTCGCGCCGCCGATGGCGACGCCCGCGGAAGCTGTCGTCGTCCTCGGACGAAAGTCGCGCGGCGAGCTGCCCCGTCAAGACCTGCGGCACCAGACTGATGTCCGTGCCGCACGAACGACAGAACTTCGCGTCCTCAAGATTTTGCGTCGCGCACTTCGGGCAGAACATCCGTGAACCTCCGCTATGGAATAAGGCCCCTCAAAGCTGGGAGCGCGGGCATCCCTGCCCGCCAAAGCGTGCGACAGCACGCTTCCGACCTTTCACTTCCCCTCAACCTTGAGAGTTTAAGTCTCTCAGTTTTCGCGCTGTCGCGCTCAAGGCGGGCAGGATGCCCGCGCTCCCCGCGACTAGGCACTCATTCCGTACTTGTTACTTCGTTTGCTTTGTACGCCTCTTTGCGCCGGGCGGTTCGCTGGCGGACGGCTTCGTAGAGGACGATGCCGGCGGCGACCGAGACGTTGAGCGATTCGATCTGCCCGCGCAGCGGGATGCTGACGAGCACGTCGCAGCGTTCGCGCACCAGGCGGCGCAGGCCCTCGCCCTCGCCGCCCAAGAGCAGCGCGCACGGCTGCGTCCAGTCCCAGTCGGCGTAAGAAGTCTCGGCCCCGGCGGCCGTGCCGACCGTCCAGACGCCGCGCCCCTTCAACTCCTCAATGAGCCGGACGACGTTGGCCGCGCGCGCCACCGGCACGTATTCGAGCGCGCCCGCCGCCGACTTCGCCACCGTCTCTGTTAAGCCCGACGCGCGGCGCTCGGGGACGAAGACGCCGTGCGCGCCCGCGCACTCGACCGTGCGGATGACCGCGCCGAGGTTGCGCGGGTCTTCGACGCCGTCGAGCACGACCGCGAGCGGCGGGTCAATGGTTCCGACGCGCGCCGCGAGCGCGTCGAGCAGGTCGTCCGTGTGCGTGTAGTGCGCGGCGGCGATGGTGGCGACGACGCCCTGATGGTTCGCGCCCGCAGACAGTCGTTGCAACTCGGCGCGCGGCACGCGGCGGACGGGGATGTCGGCGTAGCGCGCGATCTCAAGAATCTCGCGCAAACGCGTCTCGTGCGCGCCCTCGGCCACGGTCAGACGCTCGACGGGACGCGCCCCCGCGCGCAGGGCTTCGAGCACGGGCTGGACGCCGAAGACGTGCGCGCCGTCGTCCTCGACGGGAGGACGCCGCGCCGGCTCGCGCGACTCGCCTTCGGGGAAGCGCCGCGCCGGTTCGCGCTCCGCGCCCACGCCGAAAGCGCGCGCCACACGCTCGCCGGGCGACTCCGCACCGCGCCGGTGCGCGCTTTTCTCTCCCCGGTCAGCATTTTTTTGTCCCGAGTGCGCGTTTTTCTCCTGCCGGCGCGTACCGATATCACGTTGGCGCGCGTCAACATGACGTTGGGGCGCGTCCACACGGCGTTGGGGGGCATCAACATGACGTTGGCGAGCGTCCGCACCGTCCCGGCGCGTTCCAACATCGCGCCGGTGCGTGTCATCCTGAAGCCGGTGCGCGCTTTTCTCGTCCCGGCGCGCGCCAATATCCTTCCGGTGCGCGCCAATATCATCTCGGCGCGCGCCGACATCATTCCGGTCGCCGCTAATCTCACGCCGGCGCGCGTCCGTCTGCCCCCTGCGCGCGTAATCGTCCGGTGTGCGCGGCGCGCGGCCGCGCGTACGCTCGTCGCCGCCGCCCTCGCGACGCCCGGGTCCCCGCCTGTTCCCGCCGTGGTGCTTCATAAACTCTCCGCCCGAGCGCGCAGCACAAGCATCTGGCGCAGACGCGCGTAGCGCGTGAACTGTCCCTCGTTGCTGACCGTCGTCACGGCCTCGGTGTTGAAACGCCCGGCGCGCTCGCGCCTTAAGCCCAGTGACTCGGTGCGCTCTGCCGAAGGCCACACCTCCGCGAGCAGCGGCCGCAAGGGCGTGTACTCCTCATCGCAGACCGCCGACGGCACGCGCGCGCGCAACGTCGCCGCCAGCGTCTCGAAGTTCTCCGCCGCCATAAGTCGCTTCTCGCCGCCGAGGCAGGAATAGTCGAAGCCGCCGGCCAACACGCGAAACCCTGCGGCGGCGCCGGCCGACGCGGGGTGCTCGTCGCCGACGGCCGTATAAACGTCGAGCACCGACTCGTCGGACGCGATCTCGCGCGTCTCGACCGTCTCGCTGCGTCCCGAGAGGCCGCGCCTGCGCTCGGCGACCTCGACGCGCCTCGACACGACGCGCCCCTTCACGAACAGCACGACCTCCGGCCACGGCACGCGCCGCGTCTCGGCCTCCGGGCCGGGGCGACAGACGAGTGCGTCATCTTCAAACTCGAACGCGCGGACGCGCAAGGGGCGTCGCGCCAGCACTTCGTCGGGGAAGACTTCGGTGTGGAGGCCGAGCGCGCGCAGCCTCTCGACGATCAGCCACGCCTCGTCCGCCGACGCGGCGCGCGCGACCGGCATGGCCCGGCCCGCCAACGCAATCTCCTTCAGCCCGCCCGCGTCGAGACGCAGGAGCGACGCGGCCTCCTCCGCGTCCTCGGAAGTCAAAGCCCCGGCCGCGCGCGCGAGCGTGACGACGTTGAAGCCGTGCTCCCACTCTTCGAGCTTCTTCAGCGCGGGCCGGCGCAGCGCGGCGGCGTGCGGCGTCTCGGGGAGTTTCGCGCCGCAGTAGAGACAGAGCAGACGCGTCGGCGGGTTGGCGCGCAGGCACACATCGCAGGCGACCATCTGCTCGGGCGCGAAGGGGCGCGCCGCTTCCGACTCGCGCCCGCCGTGCTGCCCCGGCTCATCCGGCCCGGCCCACTCGTCCTCCACGCGCGCCGACCTCCCCTCCCCAAACCTTTTCGGATTCCCGGCCCCGGCGCCGGAACTGATTGCCCCGCGAACGTTCTTGAGTATAATCCCTCTCGTCCGTTTCCCCTTCAACATTTTAGCCGGCGCCCCTTTAAGCCAACGCCCGAGTTTATGAACTTCGCCCGACGAATCGCGTCCGCGTGGATGCTCGCCGCCCTACCGCTCCTGCTCGGCGCGTGCGCCTCGGCCTCGCGGACGGCAAGCGCCGAGAGGCCGCGCGCCGACGCGCCGCCGCCCTTCGCCGTGCTCGCCGCGAGCGACGAGCGACGCGCCGCCGCGCTCGCCAACTGGAAGGCGGTGCTGGGCGAGCAGACGGCCGCCGCCGCGCCCGCGCCCGAACTGCGCCCCGTCACCGCGACGCTCGCCTCGCTCCCCGCGAACTTGAGCGACTACCCGCGCCTGCCGCTCGTCAACATCGAGGACGAGAAGAGTCAGTCGGAGGAGGAGACGCGCGAGGCGCTGCGGCGCTTCCTTTCGACGGCCGCGCCGCTGCTCGGCTTTGACCTCAAGCACCTCTCGCTCGTCGAGGTGACGGACGCGCCCGGCGGCGGGACGGCCGCGCGCCGCGCCCTCTACCGGCAGACGCCCTTCGCCTACCCTCTGCGCAACGGCTACGGCGTGGTCGAGGTGACCTTCACGCCCGACCTGCGCGTCGTCGGGCTTTCGAGCACGGCCGTCCCCGACGCCGCCGCGCTCGCACGCACGCTGGCGACGGTGCCCAAGACGCTGACGGCCGAACAGGCCGCCGCCGCGCTCGCCAACCGCACCGTCACCTACACAGACCGCGCCGGCGCGCAGCAGACGCGCACCCTCCCGCAGCCCGACGCGGCGGCCGCGCGACAGCTCGTCGTCTTCCCCGTCCGGCGCGACGCCACGCCCTCCGCGCTCGAACTCCACGTCGCTTGGGAAGTCTCGACCGGCACGGCGGACGCGCCCCTGCTCGTCTACGTGGACGCCGCCTCGGGCGAAGTGCTCGGGGCGGAAGCCCGGCCGTGAGGAGGACATACGAAAGGATGAAGTGAAAGCCATACAGCGTTCTTTTCATCCTTCATCCTTCATCCTTCATCCTTCCCCTGTTGTCTGCCCGCCAAAGTTCGTGGTTAAATAACTTGCCGCCGCGCGCGAGCGGGTGTTGTGTCGGGGCTGTTGAATTAGCGCGCGGCTTCTCTAGCGAAGCGGTTGTTTGAAATCTCGTGAATTAAGAAACCGGAATGGGGTGTCTTTCGCATGCATTATGATCCGACTAACAACATCTCCTGGCAGTTAGGTTACAGAGGCAGGGTGGCGGTTTTCATCGACGGCAACAACCTTTTTCACGCGGCTCGATTCCACAACATCGACATCGACTACAACAAGCTCCTGCGCGTCCTTCTGGGCGACGGGAGGCTTCTGCGCGCCTTCTTCTACACGGGCGTGGACGTGGGCGCCGAGCGCCAGCAGGGCTTCCTGCTCTGGATGCGCCGCAACGGCTTCCGCGTCATCCACAAGGAGCTGAAGACCTTCTACGACGGGACGCGCAAGGCGAACCTCGACGTTGAGATCGCCGTGGACATGCTCTCCCTGGCCGGCCGCTACGACACGGCCGTCCTCGTCTCGGGCGACGAGGACTTCGTCTACGCCGTCAACGCCGTCGCCTACAAGGGCTGCCGCGTCGAGGTCGCGGGCTTCCGCTCGAACACCGCGCCGAAGCTGATCGACGTGGCCGACTACTTCATCGACCTCGGCGACATCGCCGACAAGGTGCGCAAAGAGCCCACGCACTCGCACCGCTACTACGACAACAACCACGCGCACGAGCCGCAGCCGCACGCCGCCAACTCCTACGCCAACAACGCGCAGCCCGCGCACGCCAACCCCGACGAGATGATCTCGCACGCCCGCGACCTCCTGCACGGCGCCGAGGAGGAGGCCGAAGGCGGGCGCCGCACCGAGGAGTTCGACGAGGCCGTCCCGCAACTCGTCGCCGAGCCCGGCGGCGCCGACCGCGAGCGGCTCCCGCACAACTCGGACTTCATCCGCGTCACGGATGACCAATGACAGGGATGAAACTTTTCACCGTCGAAGACGCCAACGCGATGCTCCCGACCGTGCGGGGCATCGTCCGCAGGGTGCAGCGGGCGTACGCGCGCGTCTCGGCCTCGCAGGAGCAGGCGCGGCTCGCCTCCGAGGGCGCGTCGCGTGGCGGCGGCGGGATGGAGGGCGGCCCGGCCTACGTCCTGGCGCTCACGGAGTTGGCCGAGGCTTCGGGCGAGCTGGAGACGCTCGGCGTGCAGGTGAAGGATTACGAGCGCGGGCTGATAGATTTTCCGACGCTGCGCGACGGGCGCGTCGTCCTGCTCTGCTGGCAGATGGGCGAGGGCGACGAGCTTGAGTGGTGGCACGACCTTGAGGCCGGCTTCGCCGGCCGGCAGCCGCTCTAGCGGCCGGCCCCTTCCGAGAGACGAATCCGAATTGGCGACGACGGCGGAAGAAGAGAGGGAGCGGACGCGCGCGGCCGGAGGCGACGAGCCGGCGGGCGCGCGGCCGGAAGCGTCGGGGCCGCCGCGCGGCCTCCTGCGCGAGTACTTCGAGTCGGGCGCGGTCGTGCTGGTCATGGCCGTCTTCTTCATGACCTTCGTCGCGCAGGCCGCCGAAGTCCCCTCGGCCTCGATGGAGAACACGGTCTACGTCGGCGACCGCTTCCTCATCAACAAGTTCATCTTCGGCCCCGGCCCGCACGTTCCCATTCTCCCGCAGCGCGAGATCAGGCGCGGCGACATCGTCGTCTTCAAGTACCCGGCCGAGTCCGTCCCCTCCGAAAAAATCATCCAGTACAAGACGCTCTTCATCAAGCGCGTCATCGGCCTGCCGGGCGAGACCATCGAGGTGCGCGGCGCCGACGTGCTCGTCAACGGGCGGGTGCTGCCCGAGTACCGCGTCAAAGTACTCGACCGGCAACTGGGGAACGACAAGGCGCCGCTCCGCCGTCTCGAACTCCCGCCGCGCGCCGGCGAGCCTTACACCGTCTACTACTCGCCCGCGCCCAACGAGAGCGGCTTCTTCAACGCCATCCGAAAGCCTTTCCGCGTCCCCGAAGGGCACTACTTCATGATGGGCGATAACCGCGACAACAGTAAGGACAGTCGCTACTGGGGCACCGTCCCGCGCGAGTTGGTCGTCGGGCGCGCGATGTTCGTCATCTGGTCTTTCGACGAGAGCGCGCCGCGCTCGGAAGGCTTGGTCGGCTTCGTCGGCGACTTCTTCAGGAACACGCGCTGGGAGCGCATCGGCACCCTCCTGCGATAGCCCCGCGCCGCGTCCCGCCCGAATCCCCGCCCGAAACGGCCGACGCCTCCACGCTAAATGTTGTACCCTCCACGCCTTCAAACACAGTGGCTTGTACATTTTCTGGTTGACGACTTAAAGTAACTTCTGATAGCATCCGCCGCGACTCCGCAGTGGGCATGGATTTACAGGCATGCGCCCGTCGCCCCTCGAACCAGACCTTTCAGAGTACAGGGAGGATTCTCGTAAGTGATGCAGTGCGACGTGTGCGGCGAAGAGTTGGCGGAGTCGATCGACGGATGCCCACAATGCCGGACGGCCGAGCCGGCGACGACGACGACAGCCCCCCCGGATGTGGAAGTCGCAGAAGAAGTTGTAAAAGAGCCCGCCGCGCCCGCACACGCGCGTCAGGCCGACGCTCCCGCTATGACCGATAACTCCAACGTCACGACCCGCACCACCCAGAGCGCGAACGCCTCCTCGACCCTGATTGAATTCCCCGGCGTCAACCGCAACCGCCCCGCGTGGCGGAAGGAGTTGAGCGAGCGCTTCCGCGAAATCCAGCAGAGGCGCGCGCGCGAGGCCGACTTCGACGGCGGAGAGGCGCCGCGCCGTTCCCCCTCCGCGCAGACTTTTTCCGCCCCCGAAACCGCGCGCGCCGCCGCGCCGGACGCGGGCGCCCCCCGACCGGCAACGAAGCAGGAAACGTCAGCGAAGCAGCTCGGCCTCGTCCCACAGCCCGACGAGCCGGAGTTGAATCCGCTGGTCGCCGCCGCCCTGCGCCGCATTGAGCGCGCGCGGGCCGGCGCGCCCGCGCAGCACGTCGCGCGACAGTCTTCGGGGCGCGCGCAGACCGCCACGGCCGCCGCGCGCGTCGTCGAAGAGCAGCCGGAGCAGTTGGCGGAGGCCCCCGTCGCCGCGCCGCTGCCGCCGCCGCTCGTCGTCGTCCAACCCAAACAGCCCGCGAAGGCCGAGCCACAGCCTTCCCCCGCGGAGCCGGTCGCGGCCGTCGCGGACGCGGCGAACGTTGCGGAGCCTAAGCCCACAGCGCGCCCCGCCGCGGAACAGTCGGCGCCGCCCGCCGAGACGGTTAAGAAGGCGGAAGTCGCGCGCGCGCGGAACGAAGTCTCGCAGGTGGCCTCGCCGCAGACGGCCGCCGCCACAGCCTCGGCCGTCGCGGAGACGGCGGACGGGTCTCGTCAGCCTCGACACATCTCGGGCGTGCTCGACGACTTCTGGCTCGAACGTCAGGGCATCGAGCTTTTGCCGAAGGTCGCGGAGAAGGAGCTGACCTACGATGACCGCGCGCCGCGCGCGAAGCGCCTGGGGGCGGCGTTCGTAGACCTGCTCGCGGTCGCGCTGCTCGCGGCGCCCTTCGCGGCGGCCATCGAGCTGACCATCGGCAACTGGGGCGACCAGCGCGTGTGGGGCTCGATGGCGCTGATCGCGGCGCTGGTGATGTTCCTCTATCACACCTGCTCGGTCGCGCTCGCGGGCCGCACGTTGGGGATGTCTCTGTGCGGCTTGCAGGCCGTTGACGCGCACAAGGCCAGCGTCCCGACGACTGGACAGTGCATGCGCCGCGCGTTCGTCTACATGCTCTCGCTGGCGACCGCGGGCTTGGGCATCCTCTACTCGCTCTTCGACGCCGAGGGGCGCACCGCGCACGACATCCTCTCGGGAACGGTGGTCGTCAGGAAGTAGACTCCAATACAATTCGCGTGGGGAGGCGCGTTCGCTCGGACGCGCCTCCCTTTTTTATCTCCCGAGCAAAGTCTGTTAGCCTTTGCGCGAAGATGAACGAGCAGCTAATCGGAGAGGTGTTGGAGGAGCTGCGGCCGGCGCTCGCGGGGCGGCCGTGGGGCAAGGTCTTCCAGCTCGACTCGGCCACGCTCGCGGTTGACTTCCGCACCGGCGACGGCCGCTACCTGCTGCTCTCGGCCGACCCCACGCGCCCGCGCCTGCACATGATCGCGCGCACCGTCCGCGAGCTTGAGAAGGCCGCCCTCTCGCCCACGCCCTTCGCGCTCGTCCTCAGAAAACACCTCGGCGGCGGCGCGCTCCGAAAGCTCACGCGGGACGAGGGCGAGCGCGTCGTGCGCTTCGACTTCTCCGTCCCCGACGCGGCGGGCGCGGAGCACGCGGCGACGCTCGTCGCGCAGCTCACGGGGCGCACGTCGAACCTCTTCCTGCTCGACGAACGCGGGCGCGTCGTCGCCTCGCTCCGACCCGCGCGCGGCGAGGGGCAGACTGAGGGCGAGCTTTACACCCCGCCGCCGCAGCGCGTCGCGCCGACGACGGAGCCGACCGAGCCGAAGCCCGCGCGCAAGACGGCCGATGTCCGCCGCGAAGGCTTCTCTTCCCTGTCCGAGGCGCTCGACCGGCATTATCAAAAGCTCGACGCCGAGCGCGCCTTCGACACGCGCGCGGGCGAAGCTTCGGCGCGTCTGCGTCAAGAGATTTCGAGCTTGCGGAAGCTGCGCGACAACCTCTCGCGCGACCTCGCCGGGCACGGCGACGCCGACGAGCACAAGCGCGTCGGCGACCTCCTGCTCGCGAACATCGGCACGGCCGTCCGCGACGGCGCGAAGGTGCGGGTCACGGACTTCTACGCCGACGACACGCCGACGGTCGAGCTGGAAGTTGACGAGAACAGGAGCTTGCAGGACGAGGCGGCGCGCCGCTTCGCGCGCTACTCGAAGGCCAAGCGCGCGGCGAGAGAGATAACGGAGCGGCTCGAAAAGATAGAGCCTGAGCTGGCGGCGCTCGAAGAGAGACGCGCCGCGCTTGAGCGCATCGTCGCCTCGCGCGAGTGGGACGCGCTCGACGACTTCGCCGGCGAGAAGACGGCGAAGGGCGGGAAGCCGCGCGCGAAGACGGCCGCGCGCGCGAAGGCGTCGAGGAAGGATTCGGCCGAGAAGGGGCGCGCGCTTCGCCGATACCGCTCGTCGGACGGCTACGAGATCGTCGTCGGGCGCGGCGCGCGGGAGAACGACGAGGTGACTTTCCGCGTCGCGCGCTCCTACGACGCCTGGATGCACGCGGCCGACTACCCCGGCTCGCACGTCGTCGTCCGCGCGAAGGGGCGCGACGAGCCGGTTCCGCACCGCACGCTCGTCGAGGCCGCGCGGCTCGCCGCGCACTTCAGCCAGGCGCGCAAGGACGCGAAGGTCGCCGTCAACTACACGCAGCGCAAGTTCGTCTCCAAGCCGCGCGGCGCCGCGCCCGGCCTCGTCTACCTCTCCAGCTTCCGCACGCTCCTCGTCGAACCCGCCGAAGAGCTTGAGCGCATCTGACAGCGCCGGGCCAATCCGCACGCCCCGCCGCCCCGTATCTTCACTCCGACTTTGCAAATGGCGCACACTTTCGCGACGCCCGGGGGCTAACTTCGGGTGAAGTTTTGTCGGGGAGTTCAAGGGGAATTTTATGAGCAGCAATCTCATCGAGACTTTCGAGCAGACGGCGGCGAGCGTCCTTGAAGGCTTGGCGGACGTGGTGGCGGGGCCGGCCTCAAGTCTGCGCGACGGGACGGAGCACGCGGGCGTCCGTTTGCCGCGCGACCTCTACGCGCACGCGGGCGCGCAGACCGAGTGGTGGTATTACACGGGGCACGCCGAGACCGATTCGGGGCGGCGCTTCGGCTTCGAGCTGGTCTTCTTCAAGCGTCGCACGGACCTCGACCGCTTCGGCGTCATCCCGCTCCGACTCATCGGGAACCCGCTCTACCTCGCGCACTTCGCCGTCACGGACGAGTCGCGCGGCCGCTTCCGCTACGACCACCGCAAGAGCGCCAACGGACTGCTCGACCCGCCGGGGCGCGCCGACACGCGCCGCCTCTACCTGCGGCTCGGCGACTGGACCGTGCGCGAGGCGCACGGCCTCCACCTGCTGCACGCGACGCTCGGCGACGACCTCGTCTTCGAGGCCGCTCTCAGACCGTCGAAGCCCGCGGCGCTCAACGGCCACGAAGGCGCGGGCGTCAGCTTCAAAGACCACGGCGAGGCGTCGCGCTACTTCTCCTACACGCGCATGGCGGCCGAGGGCGACATCACTTGGGGCGGCGTGACCGAGCGCTTCCGCGGCGACGCGTGGATGGACAGGGAGTTCGGGACGTGGGCGACGACCGACGGGCAGAAGGGCTGGGACTGGTTCAGCCTCCAGCTCGAAGACGACACCGAGCTGATGGTCTACCACATACGCGACCGCCACGACCGGCCTTCGACTTTTTCCAGCGGCACCTTCATGGACGCCGAAGGCAACCGCACGCACCTCGCGCGCGAAGACTTCGTGCTCGAAGCGACCGGCCGCTGGCGCAGCCCGCACACGGGCGCGACTTACCCGAGCGGCTGGCGGCTGCGCGTGCCGCGCGTCGGCGTGGACGTGACGGTCACGCCCGTCGTCAAGGATCAGGAGTTGGACACGCGCGGCACGACGATGATCGTCTACTGGGAGGGCGCGTGCGCGGTCGAAGGCACGCGCGGCGAAAGACCCGTCAAAGGTCGCGCCTACGTCGAGCTGGTCGGCTACGACCGCTCGCACGAATCGCCCTCGCTCGTCACCTTCCTCTTCGGCCCCGCGCTCGACCGCCGCTGGCGCAGCGTCTTCGGATAAAGTCAGGTCAGAACCACCCGCGGTAGCGGGTGGCCCGTTGCAACTCGACAGTGCTGAATACCAACGGGCCACCCGCTACCGCAGGTGGTTCTGACCCGCATTGCCCGCCTTTGTTTTTTTCCCATCCCGCATTTAGCATGTGTGCATGAGCGCAACTGAGAGGGACAGGCAGCGGAGTTCCGAAGAACTGTTTGCGCGCGCGGTCGAGTTGATGCCGGGGGGCGTCAACTCGCCGGTGCGCGCGTTCAAGGGCGTGGGAGGCACGCCGCGCTTCATCGCGCAGGCTTCCGGCGCGCAGATGAC
The DNA here is from genome assembly GCA_036388915.1 of Pyrinomonadaceae bacterium. Lineage (GTDB taxonomy): Bacteria > Acidobacteriota > Blastocatellia > Pyrinomonadales > Pyrinomonadaceae > QHXN01. The sequence goes on along the minus strand of DASVQX010000011.1, from coordinate 120,960 downwards.
CGATGTCGAGGGGCGGACTTACATCGACTACGTCGGGTCGTGGGGGCCGATGATTCTCGGCCACGCCGCGCCCGAGGTCATCGACGCGCTGCGCGAGGCTTTGGGTCGCGGGACGAGCTACGGCGCGCCGACCGAACTCGAAGTCGAGATGGCCGAGGAGATCATCGACGCCGTCCCGTCAATCGAGATGGTGCGGATGGTCAACTCGGGGACGGAGGCGACGATGTCTGCGCTCCGTCTCGCGCGCGGCGCGACCGGCCGTAACAAGATCGTCAAGTTCGAGGGCTGTTACCACGGCCACGGCGACAGCCTGCTCGTCAAGGCCGGCTCGGGCGTGGCGACGCTCGGGCTTCCAGACAGCCCCGGCGTCACCGCCTCGGTCGCGGCCAACACCATCACCGCTCCCTTCAACGACACCGAAGCGCTCGAACGCGTCTTCGACGAACACGGCGCGGACGTGGCGGCCGTCATCGTCGAGCCGGTCGTCGGCAACATGGGCTGCGTCCCGCCGCGCGAGGGCTACCTGCAAGCGTTGCGCGACATCACGACGCGGCACGGCGCGCTGCTCATCCTCGACGAGGTGATGACCGGCTTCCGCCTCGCGCGCGGCGGCGCGCAGGCGCTTTACAAAGTGACGCCCGACATCACGACGCTCGGCAAGATCATCGGCGGCGGCCTGCCCGTCGGCGCCTACGGCGGCCGGCGCGAGCTGATGGAGCAGATCGCGCCGGCCGGTCCCGTCTATCAGGCGGGCACGCTCTCGGGCAACCCTCTGGCGATGACCGCCGGGTTGGCCGTGCTCCGCCGCCTGCGCGACGCCTCGGTCTACGCGCGTCTGGAAGAGGCCGGGCGGCGTCTCTGCGACGCGCTCTCGGCGGCGGCGCGCGAGGCCGGCGTCGAGACGGTCACCAACCGCGTCGGCTCGATGTTCACGACCTTCTTCACCGACTCCGAAGTGACGGACTGGCCCACGGCGGCCAAGTCAGACCGCGGTCGCTACGGCCGCTTCTTCCACGCGATGCTCGAAGGCGGCGTCTACCTCGCGCCCTCGCAGTTTGAGGCCGCCTTCATCGGCCTCGCGCACACCGACGAACTGCTCGACCGCACCGTCGAGGCAGCGCGCAAAGCTTTCCGCGCGCTCTAACAAAGAGAGACTGTGAAAACAATGGATGCCATCAACGCGGGTGAGACGCCCGAGGCGCGTCTGTCGAGGCTGACTTTCATCTCCGGCGTGCTGCTGCTGCTCGTAACCGTGGGGGGCTTGATCGTCTACAAGGCGACTGGCTCGCTGGCGGTCATCGGGAAGGTGCAATCGACGGGCGTGCTCAAGCCGCGCTTCGACGTGACGGCGGCCGGCGCGTTCGAGCGGACGCTCAGCTACTTCAACACCGTCTGGCCGGCGCTCCTCTTCGGCGTGCTCATCAGCGGGGCGGTGCGCGCGTTCGTCTCGCCGCGCTGGCTGGCGGGGCTGTTCGGCGGCGGGCGCGTGCGCTCGCAGGTGGTGGCGGGGCTGGCGGGCGCGCCTTTGATGCTCTGCTCCTGCTGCGTGGCGCCGGTCTTTACGAGCGTCTACGAGCGTTCGTCGCGGCTCGCGCCGTCGCTGGCGCTGATGCTGGCCGCGCCTTCGCTCAACCCGGCGGCGCTGTTTTTGACGTTCCTGCTTTTCGGCGGCAGGCTGGGCGCGGCGCGACTTCTGGCGGCGGGCGCGGGCGTGCTGCTCGCCGGGCTGCTCGCCGAGCGCTTCGTCAAACCCGACCCCGAAGTGTGCCCGCCCGTCGGCGCGGACGAGCCGCCGGGCGGCGTCGCCGCGTTGGCCGCGTCGTTCGTCCGTTCGTGTTTGAAGGTGGCGTTGCAGACCGTCCCGCTCATCGTGTTGGGCGTGTTCGCTTCGATGCTCATCGCGCGCTGGCTGCCGGTGAGCGGGCTTGGCACCTCGACGGCGCAGGCGACCGCCGTGCTCGTCGTCGCGGCGGTGGCGGTGCCGCTGGCGCTGCCGACCTTCTTCGAGATACCGCTGGCGCTCCTGCTGCTGGCGGCGGGGATGCCGGCGGGCGCGGCCGTCGCGCTGATGGTCGCCGGCCCCGCGACCAACCTGCCGTCGCTCTTCACCGTCGCGCGCTCGACGGGGTGGAAGGTGCCCACGCTGGTCGGCCTGACGATCTGGGCGCTCGCGGTCGCGGCGGGGCTGGTCGTCAACTTCCTCTGACGACCCGGCGTTGACTTGTGTGAGCGGCGAGTGGACTTCGTCCCCGCAGAGTTCGCGCGCGCGTGCGCGGCTGGGGCTGGCGATGCTGTCGGCTTGGTGGTCTATCGAGGATGAGGGCGAGTTCGGCTTCGCGGTCGCGGAGGTGCTGGCGGCGGCGAGAGTTTAAGGCGTCAGACGCCGTCGGGCGAGAGCGGGAGGTCGATGGTGAAGCGCGTGCCCTCGCCGGGGGCGCTCTCGACGCGGATGTGGCCGCCGTGCTGTTCGATGATCTGCTTGGCGATGGCGAGGCCCAGCCCCGTCCCCTTCTTCTTCGTGGTGAAGAACGGCTCGAAGATGCGCGCGCGCGTCCGCTCGTCCATCCCCTGCCCGCGGTCGCCGATCGAGACGCGCGCGCCCGACACCTGACGGCCGCCCTCGCCGTTGCCGCGCGCGCCCGCGCTCAAAGAGATGCGCTCGACCGTGATGGTCACGGGGCTTTCGGCCGGCCCCGCGTCAACCGCGTTGGCGAGCAGATTGACGAAGACCTGCCGCAACTGATCCTCGTCCCAGTGACCCTGTAGAGGCTCGGCCGGGAAGTGGCGCTCGACGGGCGTGCGTTTCTCCCGCAGCTTCTCGGCGATGAGGTCGAGGCTCTCGTTAAGCAACTCCGAGAGGTCTACGTCGGCGAGCGTGAGCTGCCGGCGGCGCGAGAACTGCGTCACGTCGAGCGTGAGCTTGGAGAGGTGCTCGATGCCTCGCTCGACGAGGTCGATGGTGGTGATGGCCTCGCGGTCGCGCGTCATGTCGCGCAGCATCGCGACGCCGAGCCGGATGCTCCCCAAGGGGTTCTTGATCTCGTGCGCGACCTGCGCCGCCGCCTGCCCGACGGCCGCCAGCGCCTCCTGCCTCCGCAGGCCGCGCTCGGCCTCGGCCACCTCGGTCGCGTCCACCAGAGTCAGGAGTTGCCCCGCCTCGCCCTCTATCTCAAGCGGCGACGAGTAAACGTCGAAGGCGTGGTCTGCGCCGTCGCCCTCGGCCGGCATGTGGAAGCGGCCGTGGTAGGCCGTGCGCCTGACGCGCGTCGAGGTGGCGGTGGCCAGCAGCTTCAGCCCCTCGGGCGTCGTGAACTTGTCGTGGATGGAGGCGCCGACCGACGCGCCGGGGAAGACGCCGAAGAAGGCGGCGTTGGCCGAGCGGATGCGGTCGCCGCGGTCAACCGCCGCCACCGCCGAAGGCATCCCTTCGAGCATCTGCGTGTTGAACTGCCGCTCGCGCTGCAACTCGGCGTAGCCGCGCCGCAACTGCCGGAAGCGCCGCCAGACTTCGAGGAACGTCGCGGTGGCGACGACGAGGCCCGTCAGCGCCGCCAGCCACATCAGGTTCGTGATCTCCGTCTCGGCGCGCGTGAGCGTGGCGAACCGCTGCTCGTCGAGCCGCGAGCGCTCCTCGGCCACGTCCTTCATCAGCGTCCGCAGCCGCTCGTCGAGGTCGCGCGCGCGCGTGAAGCCGTTGAGCGAATAGTCGCGCAGGTCTCTGGTCGTCCCGACGAACTCGGCGACGCGGTCGTGCGCGTCGCGCTTCTTCGCCGCGTCCGCGAACGGCAGGCCGTCGAACTCGGCGAGGAGTTTTTCGACATCGCCGCGCTCGTTGCGCAGGCGGAGGTCTGACGGCGGGAGCATGACGCCGCTCGTCCCCGCCTCGACGCGGGCGCGGATGCGCGCCTCGGTGTCGAGCCGGCTCAGCGCCAGCCGCAGGTTGAGCAGCGTGTTCGTCATCGACGTGAGCCGGCTCTCGACCGAGCGCGTGTCGTAGGTCACGTCGCGCACCTTGTCCACGCTCAGCTTGCCGAGGCCGATGACGAGGCCGACGAGCAGCACGAAGCCGACGAGCAGCGGCACCAGCGTCCGCCAGAGCGGCGCGTAGTCCTTGCGCGTCGCCACGCCGGCGGCCTTCTCAAGCACGGGCGGGCGCGCGCCCTCTTCGCCGCCCTCGGGTCGGCTGTAAACGACGCGCCCTCCGTCCTTCTTCTCGGGCATAAATTTCCGTGAACCGTGACGAGAGCGTGAGCCGCGAGCCGCCAACCGTGACGAGTGAGAGACGGTTTTTATCTCGTCACGGTTGACGGCTCACGGCTCACGGCCTTTCACGCTCACTTCTTCACGTCCATCCAGTTGCCGCCCACGCCCGACTCGACTTCGAGCGGCACGTCGAGCACGACGGCGGTCTCCATCTCGCGGCAGAGGATTTCCCTGACCTGCTCGGCCTCCTGCTTCGGCGCCTCGATGAGCAGCTCGTCGTGCACCTGCATCACCATCTGCGCCTTGAGGCCCGCCGAGCGCAGCGCCTCGTCCACCTTGAGCATGGCGATCTTGACGATGTCGCTCGCCGACCCCTGGATGGGCATGTTGATGGCCTCGCGCTCGGCGCGGGCGCGGATGTTGCCGTTGCGGTCGTTGATGGTGGGGACGGGGCGGATGCGGCCGTAGATCGAGCGCACCAGCCCGGTCTCGCGCGCCTTCTCGGGCACCTCCTCCATGAAGCGGCGCACGCCCGCGTAGGTCTTGTAGTAGTCGTCGATGACCTGCCGCGCCTCCTTGCGCGAGATGCCGACGCGCTGCGAGAGGCCGAACGGCTCGACCGCGTAGGCGATGGCGAAGTTGACGATCTTGGCGAAGCGGCGCTTCTCCTTCAGCTCCTCCTTCGTCCGCGCGCCGAAGACGAGCCGCGCCGTGCGCTCGTGGATGTCCTCGTCCTTCTGGAAGGCGTCGAGCATCTGCTCGTCGCGCGTGACGTGCGCCAGCAGACGCAGTTCGAGTTGGGAATAATCCGCCGCCACGAAGACGTTCCCCTTCTCCGGGACGAACGCGCGGCGGATGCGCCGGCCGAGTTCGGTGCGGATGGGGATGTTCTGCAAGTTCGGATTTGAAGAAGAGAGGCGCCCCGTGGCCGTCACCGCCTGATTCAACTCCGAGTGGATGCGGCCGTCGGGGCCGACCAGCGCGGGCAGCGCGTCGGTGTAGGTCGCCTTGAGCTTGTCCAGCTCGCGGAACTCGATGAGCAGGCGCGGCAGCTCGTAGCCTTGCGCGGCCAGCTCGTCCAAGACGGCGCGGCTCGTCGAGACCTGACCCGTCGCGGTCTTCCGCTTGGTGCTGATGTTCAACTCTTCGAGGACTTCGCCGACCTGCTTCGGCGAGTTGATCTTGAACTCGCGCCCCGCGACCTTGTAAATCTGCGCGGTCAGCTTCTCAAGCTCGGCGCCGAAGAGCGCGGACAGCTCGCCGAGGACGGACGTGTCCACCTTCAGCCCCGCGCGCTCGACGCGGTAGAGCAGCGGCGCGATGGGCAGCTCGATCTCGTTGTAAATGGCTTCGAGTCCCTGTTCGAGGATGCGCCCGTGCAGCACGTCGGCGACCTGCGCGGTCAAGTCCGCGGCCTCGGCCGCTCGCCAGTGCTCGGCCGACCAGTCGTCCCCCTCGGGCGGCTCCGACCACGCCTCATCCACTTTCAAAGCCTCGCGCGCGAGGTCGCCCAAGTCGTAGCGGCTCCTGACGGGGTCGAGCAGGTATGCGGCGAGCAGCGTGTCGTCGGTCACGCCTTCCAACTCGACGCCGAGCGGCGCCAGCAGCGCCGTCGCGCGCTTCAGGTCGTGGACGGACTTCGAGAGCAGCCCGTTCGACAGCGCGTCCCGCAGCATCGAGACCGCCTGTTCGCGCCCGCCCTCGAACTCCGCGAAGTCGATGAAGTGCGCCGTGTTCGGCGCGTGGGAGATGGCCAGCCCCGTCGGCGGCTGCTCGTCGCGCACAGAGACCTGCTGGCCGGCGCCGGCGGGCGTCGAGTCCGAGACGGCGAAGGCCCAGTGGTCAACCTCCCAGAGCTTGCGCGTCAGCGACTCAAGCTCGGAGACCTTGCGGACGCGCAGGTAGACCTTCGCGGCCGCGCCCATGTCAACTTCGGAGGCGGCGTCGGCGAACTCGCGCGTGAGCGTTTGAAATTCAAGCTCGCGGAAGAGCTTGTAGGCGGCGGCGCGGTCGGGCGCCTTGCAGCGGAGCTTGTCGAGGTCGAGCTTGATGTTAACGTCGGTGCGGATGGTCGCGAGGTCTTTCGACTGAAGTATCAGGTCGCGGTTGTCGCGCAGGGACTCGCGGTAGGTCTTGTGCTTGACCTCCTCCCAGCGTTCGAGCGCGTTCTCTATCGAGCCGAACTGCTGGACGATTGAGACGGCGCCCTTCGCGCCGATGCCGGGCGCGCCGGGGATGTTGTCAACCGAGTCGCCCATCAGCCCCAGCAGGTCGATGATCTGCCGGGGCTTGACGCCGAACTTGTTCTCGACCCACGCCTCGTCGCACCACTCGATGGGCGGGACGGGCTCCTTGCGCTTCACGTTCTGCGAGTTGTTGCGCATGCAGACGACCCAGGGGTCGCGCACGAGCTGCGTCATGTCCTTGTCGTTCGAAACGATGACGGCCTGCAAGCCAGCTTCGGTGGCCTGGACGGCGAGGGCGCCGATCACGTCGTCAGCCTCGAAGCCGGGGACGTTCAAGACGGGGACGTTGTACGCCTCGCAGACGCGGACGATGTAGGGTATCTGCGACTCAAGCTCCTCGGGCGGCGCGACGCGGTTGGCCTTGTAGCCGACGTTCATCTCGTGGCGGAACGTCGGCACGCCCGACTCGAAGACGGCCGCGATGTAGTGCGGCTTCTCGTCGGCGAGCAGCTTGCGGAGCATGTTGGTGAAGACGAAGACGGCCTGCGTCACCTGCCCGCGGCTGTTCGTCAGCGGCTCCGCCCGCCCGCCCATCGGAGCGAAGAACGCGCGGAAGATGTGCGAGAACGAGTCGATGAGAAAGACCCGCTCGGTCGGCTCTTTCGGCTTCGATTTTTTCGACGGCATGTTCCCCGATGATAAGTAATGACGGCGGCGGGTGACAAGCTACGGGCGCGCACGCCCTCAGGAAGAAGTGCGCGAGCGCAACATCCGGCGGAAAGCCTTCAGCGCGGCGGTCTGCCCTTCGGTCTTACTTTGTTCGAGGTATTGCGTGAGGTCTTCGGCCGTGAGGGATGGTAAAGCTATGCTGTTCTGTATCATCTCGTAACTCTCGCCCGCGAGTTTGTAGAAGCGCGTGCTTTGTCCGTCGTAGCGCCAGATTTCAGGCACGCCGAGCGCGGCGTAGATGGGGAACTTGTCGAGCGAGTCGTGGCTCATGTCGATCTCGACAGCGACATCCGGCGGCGGGTCTACGTCCAAGTCAAGTTCAAGATGGCCGATGATGCGGGCGGCGTTTTGGACGTAGAAACTCTCATCCGCCTCGACGCCCTTCATCAACTTCCCGCGTCGCAGGGTCGTGGCGCCCGTGGCCTCGATGTTAAGACTCAGCTCTTCCGCGAGAGCATGCACCACCCTGCTAACAAACGCCTTGAAAAATTCGTGCTCGCGTTTGGGGCTCACGATGATTAGCCTCCCGCTGTCGTAGCTCAGACGGTGGCCGGGATGAAAACTCTCCATCTGAGTGAGCAGATGCTCGTACTCGTCCCAATCAACGTCGGGGAGTTCGAGCTTCGCGCCGGCGGGAAGGCGCTCGATGATGTCAAAGTAGTTCGTGGTCAGTGTGCTCATGGCGTTCGACTCTAGGTTGGTACGGGGCCATTATCCGCCCGGCGCCCGGCGCGGGCAAGAACTTTATGCCCCAGCGGACAGCGTGTGTGGCATCGTTGCCACACGGAACGTCGGCGGCTGTTGCCCGCGCGCCACAGGGCTGCCTCGCGTTTGTTGAAAGTGTGAGGGTTTTCGCGTGCGACGCGGGGGCACGGGCGTTGCTCCTATGTTTTGCGTTCCTTCATAAAGCGGGCGGCCTAGGCGCGCCCGGCAGACGAAAGGTCTAGAGCTTCGCCTTGATAAAACAGACGACCATCGCCGCGCCCGTCGAGACGAGCGGCCTCGGGTTGCACACGGCCGTGCCCGTGCGGCTGCGTTTGCGCCCCGCGCCGCCCGACACCGGCCACGTCTTCGTCCGCACAGACCTCGACGACTTCGAGATTCCCGCCTCGGTCGAGTGCATCGCGCACTGCTCCTACGCGACGACGCTGATGCGCACGGGCGTCATGCTCTCGACGGTCGAGCACCTGCTCGCGGCGCTGCGGGGCTTGGGCGTGGACAACTGCTACGTCGAGGTCGATAACCTTGAGCTGCCGATCATGGACGGGTCGTCGGACGTCTTCGCGGCGTTGATTTTGGGCGCCGGCGTCGTCGAGCAGCCGGCGGCGCGCAGGGGCTTGCGCGTGCGCCGCACGGTGAGCGTGGAGCAGGGCGACCGGCGCGTCTCGGTCGAGCCGCTTGAGGGCTGGGAGATCGAGTGCATGATCGACTTCGCGCATCCGCTCATCGGCGTCCAGCGGATGCGCTTCGACGCGCTCGACGCCGAGGGCTTCCTGCGCGAGATTTCCCCGGCGCGCACCTTCGGCTTCACCGAGGAGATCGAGGCGCTCAGGCGCGCGAACCTCATCCGCGGCGGCTCTCTGGATAACGCCATCGTGCTGACGCCCGACGGCATGATGAACGAGACGCCGCTCCGGCGCGCGGACGAGTTCGTCCGCCACAAGATTCTCGACATCATCGGCGACCTCGCGCTGCTCGGGATGCCTCTGCTCGGACTCGTCCGCGCCGAGCGCAGCGGCCACCTCCTCCACGCCGCGCTGATGTCGAAGCTTCTGCGCGACGAGTCGGCGTGGGAGATCGTGGACATGCCCGTCGGCGCGGCGCTCGCCACCGCAAGGTAAAGACCGGGGCCGAAGGAAGGGGCCGGTTGAGAGAGCGACTCTCAACCGGCCCCTTCCTTTGACCCCCGGTCTCTTTCTCTCAGTTCGCCTGAACCAGCTCGTAGACGATGTGGAGGCGCAGTTCGCGGCCGACGACTTCGTGGCGTACGTCGGCGGCGCGCAGGCGCAGCTCGTCGGCGCGCGTGACGGGGACGCGCGCGCCGAGTTGTTCGGCGCGGAGGATTTCGACCGGGTTGACGCGGTCGTCGATGGCATCCTGCACGAGCCCCGTCAGCCCTCCGCCGAGCAGCGCCGTGGGGACGTTCTTCAGCTTCAGGTCGCGGACGGTGACGCGCGCGCCCAACGCCTGCCGCGCGCGGTCGAACTCAAGTTGAAATGAGGTGTCGGCCCAGCCCTCGAACCGCAGGCAGCCGACGAGCGGCGCGTCGTACGAGCCGCGGAAGGCGACGGGCGCGGTGATGCGGCCGTCGATGAAGCGCACGCCCGTCCGCGTCCCCGCGGCCTCGGGCAGAAGCTGCACGCGGCTCTCGCACTTGCCGCCGCCGCCCTTCGACAGCGGGAAGCTCGGCGGCTCCGGCCGCGACGCGACCGCGACGAGCAGAGAGTTCAAAAACTCCTCGTTCAGCACGACCATCACCTCGCCCGCGCGGCTCACGCGCTCCTGCCGCGCGCGAGTCGCCGTCGGCGAGAACGTCAACAAGAGGCCCAACAGTATGACGAAGACTTTCATTTCAGAGTCCGCTGCGGACGATGTCGTGGAGGCGCAGGAGGCCGACGGCGCGCCCCGAGCCGTCCACCACCGGGAGGACGGAGATTTGCGAGGGGCGGCTCTCCATCAGGCGGAGCGCGGCGTGCGCGAGCAGGTCGGGCGCGACGACGACCGGGTCGCGCGTCATCAACCCTTCGGCCGTCAGCCCCGACAGTTCTTCGGGCCGCACGCGCTGGAGCGCGCGCCGCAAATCGCCGTCGGTCACGATGCCTTCCAGCCGCCCGCCCTCGCCCAGCACGCACACCGCCCCGAGACCGCCGCGGCTGATCGCCTGCACCACTTCGAGCAGCGAGGCCGCAGCAGTCACGGCCGGACTCTCGTCGCCGCCGCGCATGAGGTCTGAGACCTTGAGCGTGAGCCGCTTGCCGAGCCGCCCGCCCGGATGGTTGAGCGCGAAGTCTTCGGGCGTCAGTTTCTTCACGCCCATCAGGGTCATCGCCAGCGCGTCGCAGACGGCGAGCGCGACCGTCGTGCTGGTCGTCGGGGCGAGGTTGAGCGGGCACGCCTCCTGCTCGACCGCCGCGTCGAGCACCACGTCCGCACGCCGCGCGAGCGTCGAGCCGACGTTGCCGACGACGGCGAGGACGGGCGCGCCCCTGTGTTGCAGGTACGGCAGCAGTTCGAGCAGCTCGGCCGTCTCGCCGCTGTTGCTGACGAAGACGCACACGTCGCCCGCGCAGACCATCCCCATCCCGCCGTGCGCGGCGTCCGAAGGGTGGAGGAAGACCGCCGGGGTGCCCGTGCTGGTGAGCGTGGCGGCGGCCTTCTGCGCGATGTGGCCGGACTTGCCGACGCCGACGGTGACGACCTTGCCGCGGCACTCGGCGAGGAGCGCGACGGCGCGCTCGACCTCTTCGGGCGCGAGCCGCGCGGCGGTGCGCGCGACGGCCTCGGCCTCCATCCGCAGCAGCTCGACGACCTGTTCGTAGCGGGATTCTCTCATCGGCTCAAGGCGACGAGCATACGACGAACCGGCGCGGCGCGACAACCGGCCGCCCGCGCCGCGCCCGTCCGACGGATAGACATCGCGGCGGCGTTGTTCTATATTTCGGCTCTCGTTCCACAACCGCAAGACTATTCGGGCAGGGAGAAATCTGTTCATGGCACGATTCAGCCTGATTCCGAAGGAGGAGCAGTACTTCGCCCTCTTCCGCGAGATGACCTCGCACATTTACGACGCGTCGAGCGCGCTCGCCGAGATGCTCGCCGCCGAGCACGAGGAGTTCCCCGGCCACCTCAAGAAGATCAAGGCCATCGAACACACCTGCGACGAGCTGACCCACTCGATCTCGAAGAAACTCAACTCCTCCTTCATCACCCCCTTCGACCGCGAAGACATCTACATGCTCTCGGGCGCGCTCGACGACATCGTTGACCTCATCGACGACGCCGCGCGCGCCATCGTCATGTACAACGTGCGCGAGACGACCGACTACGCGCGGCAGTTCGGCGACGTGATACAGCGCATGGCCGTCCAGCTCCACGAGGTCGTCTCGACGCTCGAACGCCCGGCCGGCATCGCCCCGCGCCTGGTCGAGATTCACCGGCTGGAGAACGAGGGCGACGACCTCTACCACGAGGCCATCGGCGAGCTTTTCCAGGGCACCCCCGACGCCCTGCGCGTCATCCGCTGGAAAGACCTCTACGACAAGCTCGAAGCGACGGTTGACCGCTGCGAGCAGGCCGCCAACATCATCGAGTCCGTCATCATCAAGCACGTCTGAGCGCGAGCCGCGGGCCGTCAACCGTGACGGGTAAAAGCAGCCTTTCTCTCGTCACGGTTGACGGCCCGCGGCTCACGGCCTTTCGCCTATGGATGCCAACATCGCCTTCGTCGTCGTCATCGTCCTAATCGCGCTGGTCTTCGACTACATCAACGGGTTCCACGACGCGGCGAACTCCATCGCGACCGTCGTCTCGACGCGCGTGCTCTCGCCCGGCGCGGCCGTCATCTGGGCGGCCTTCTTCAACTTCATCGCGTTCGTCGTGCTCGGCGAGGCCGTGGCCAAGACCATCGGCAAGGACATGGTGGACATCAAGGCGATTCCCGAGGCCTGGCAGTTGTGGGTGCTTTTGTGCGGGCTGATCGGCGCCATCGTCTGGAACCTCATCACGTGGTACTACGGCATCCCGTCAAGTTCGTCGCACGCGCTCGTCGGCGGCTACGCGGGCGCGGCGGTGGCGGCCTCGGGCATCGGCGTCATCCTCCCCTCGGGGTGGACGAAGACGGTCATCTTCATCGTGCTCTCGCCCATCATCGGGGCGGTGCTGGGCTTCTTCATCATGGTGGCGGTGATGTGGATTTTCCGCGGCTGGTCGCCGCACCGCGTGGACAAGTTCTTCCGCAAGGGTCAGCTCCTCTCGGCGGCGGCCTTCAGCCTCGGCCACGGCGGCAACGACGCGCAGAAGACGATGGGCATCATCGCCGGCGTGCTCGTCGCCTCGAACCTCGACACCTCGGCGTCGCAAGACATCCCGCTCTGGGTGGTGCTCGTCTGCCACGCCGCCATCGGGCTGGGGACGCTCTCGGGCGGCTGGCGCATCGTCAAGACGATGGGCTCGCGCATCACCAAGCTCAAGCCGGTGGGCGGCTTCAGCGCCGAGACGGCCGCCGCCGCCGCCATCATCGGCGTCACCTTCGGCGGCATCCCCGTCTCGACGACGCACACCATCACGGGCGCCATCGTCGGCGTCGGCGCCACGCGCCGGCTCTCGGCGGTCAAGTGGGGCGTGGCGGGGCGCATCGTCTGGGCGTGGATTCTGACCATCCCGCTCGCCGCGCTCATCTCCGCCGTCTCGTTCTGGCTCTACCGCGCCGTCAGCGGCCAGTTCTAAGACCGCGCCGAACGACCGGGCACGCCCCTTGCGCTTGTCCGCCGCAACAGGGTCGCGGCGGACGCATCCCGTACAGGCAGACTTCAAACGACAAGGGGAGGAGCACGATGGCAGAACAGCGCGAGGGCGGCGAGAGCTTCCCGAAGAACGAATCCACCGGCGAGGGATCGAACTCCGGCAACGCGGGCGAGGGCAAGGGGCGCACCGGCGAGGACAACTACGGCGAAGGCTCCACCGAGCCCAACGTCGCCGGCCAGGGCACCGGCCAGATCAGCGGCCCCTACGGCGACCGCGAGACGAGTCGTTAGGGAGCAGAGGTTAGAGGCCGAAGGTTAGAAAAAGAGCCTTGCCGTCAGTCGCCCGTGAAAACGGGCATGACGGCAAGGCTCAACTACTAACCTCCGGCCTCTAACCTCAAGGCTCGGTGCCGGCGAGATTGCCTTCGCCGCGGCGCTCCCAGAAGAAGGGCGGGCGCGGGCGCTGGTTGGGGTAGACCTCGTCCATGTTGTCCGCGGAGTAGAGCCGGCCGTTGGCCATCACGTAGCGGATCGAGTCCGAGTTGCGTACGTCTTCGAGCGGGTTCTTGTCCAGCACGACGAGGTCGGCGAGCTTGCCCGGCTCGATGGAGCCGAGGTCGCCGTCAAGCCCGAGGTACTGCGCGCCGTAGAGCGTCGCGCACCTGAGCGCCTCCAAAGGCGTCATCCCGCCCTGCTGCAACATCCACAGCTCCCAGTGCGCGCCGAGTCCCTGCAACTGCCCGTGCGCGCCGAGTTGCGCCTTGCCGCCCGCGCGCAGAACGTCCCTCACCGTCTTCGCCAGCTCGAAGTGGTAGAAGTCGTCGTCCGAGATGTGCATCCGGCGCCGCGCGCGCGGCTCAAGCTGCGCGCGCGGCGTGAAGCGCAGCAGCTTCCGGTTCTCGTAGACGTTCGAGTTCTGATACCAGTAGTTCTCGCCCCAGATGCCGCCGTAGCCGACGATGAGCGTCGGCGTGTACTGCGTCCGGCTCTTGGCGAACAGCGTCAGCGCGTCCTTGTAGAGCGGGGCGACGGGGACGGCGTGCTCGATGCCCGTGTGGCCGTCGAGGATCATCGACATGTTGTAGGCCCACGTCGAGCCGCCCTCGGGCACGACCATCATGTTGAGGTCGCGCGCGGCGCGGATGATGCGCTGGCGCGCGTCGCGCCGGAGCTGGTTGTAGCTCTTGACCGAGAAGGCGCCGACGGCCTTCAGGCGTTCGAGGTGCGCGCGCGCCTCGTCGTACGAGCCGACGACCGCCTTCTCGGGGTTCTCGGCGCCGTAGAGGACGAAGCCGGTCGAGAAGATTCTGGGCCCGACCATCGCGCCCGACTTGACCATCTCGGACTGCGCGAAGACGGTCTGCGTCGCGGCCGAAGGGTCGTGCGTCGTCGTCACCCCGTAGGCGAGGTTGGCCCAGTAGGGCCACTGCTTCTCGGGGATGATGTCGAGCGTGTCGTAACTCATGTGCGAGTGCACGTCGATGAGGCCGGGGATGACGGTCTTGCCCGCGAGGTCGATGCGCTTCGCGTTCGCCGGAATCGTGACGCGCGCGCCGACCTCCTTGATGCGGTTGTCTTCGACGAGCACGGTCGCGCGCTCTAAAACTTCGTCGCCGCGCATCGTCACGACGCGCGCGTTGGTGAGCGCCACCACGCCGCGCGGCCGCGCCGTCTCGAAGTCGAAGCCGATGACCGTCTGACGCGGCGCCGGGGCCTTCTCGTCCTTGGCGAGCGAGCGCAGGACGTTCTCAAGGCTCTGCTCGTAGAAGTTCTCGCCCGCCGTCCACTGGACGGACTTGCTGTCCGGGCCCCACGCGAGCCAGTCGCCCGAGACTGCGGAGACCGGGCGGACGGGCACGCCCGTCTCGGTCGAGCTCAAACGGACGGTCTTGCCGACCTTCGGGAAGGGCGCGACGTAGAGCTTGTGCTGCTCCTTGAAGAAGACCCAGTTGCCGTCGGGCGACGGCACGATCTCGGTGACGTAGTTGCCCTCGATGTGGCGGCGCGCGTCGTCGCCGTCGAGCTTGACGCTCGAAAGGTAGGTGATGAACTGCGCGGGCGTGGTCGGTCCGCCGCCCCCGCCGCCGCCCGCCTCCATGAAGTAGATGCGCTCGCCGTCGCGGTCGAACGAGAGCACGGGCATGCGCGCGTTCGTGCCGCGGCTCTGCAAGTCCATCACGTAGTTGTGACGGCGGCCGTCCCAGTAGTGAATCTCGAAGGTGGACTCGCTCGCCAAATCCTCTTCGTGGTAGACGCTGCCGCGCCCCTTCAGGTAGGCGATCTTCGTCCCGTCGGGCGAGAAGACGGGGTTGGCGTACTGGTCGCCGGCGGTCGTGATCTTGCGCGCGTCCGTGCCGTCGGAGTCCGCGACCCACACGGCGCCCTTCTCCGCGTCGCTCCACGTGACGAAGGTCAGCCGCTTGCCGTCGGCGCTCAGAGAGGGCGCGTATTCGAGGTAGTCGGTCTTAAACAGCCGTCTCGGCTCGGCGTCGCCGTCACGCACGTAGATTTTGCCGAGCGCGCTGTAGTAGACGCGGCCGCCCGCGCCGCGCTGCGCCCAGCGGAGCAGCCGCGCGCGTTCGCGCTCGGGCGCGACCTTGACGGGCGAGCGCACCGCCTCGGTCACCTTCTGCGAGACGTGCGCGCTGAAGGGTATCGGCGCCGCGGTCTTCGACGCCACGTCAACGCGGACGAGCTTGCCCATCGCGGTGATGACGATTGACTTGCCGTCGGGCGTCCAGGCGTAGCCGGGGTACGTGCCGTAGACGGCCCACGTCTCCTGCTGGTCGTGCGTCAGGCCGTCGAAGACGGGCCACTCGCGCCCCGTGTTTATCTCGCGCAGGAAGAGGACGGACTTTAACCCGACGCGGCGGATGAAGGAGAGGTAGCGGCCGTCGGGCGAGACCGCCGGGCGCACGCTCCCGCCCGCGCCGCGGACGAAGGTCGAGCGGCGGCCCTTCTGCGTGTCGTAGCGGTCGATCCAGTAGATGCTGTCGTAGACGTTCTTGTTGTAGTCGAAGGCGGTGCTGGCGACGAAGTAGACGAAGCGCCCCTGCGGGTCGGCGGCCGGCTCGCCGATGTTGGCCGTCCAGTTGGGGCGCTCGGTGAGTTGGACGCCCTTGCCGCCGCCGTTGACGTGATACATCCAGATTTCGCCCGCGCCGAGCGAGCGCGTGTCAACGAAGTGTTTGCGCGCGAGCAGATACTGCCCGTCGGGCGTCCAGTCGGGCGTGTTCAGGAGCCTTTGCGTCTCCTTCGTCACCTGCCGCCGGTTCTTGCCGTCCGCGTCCATCACCCAGATGTTGTCGCCGCCGTCGCGGTCGGAGGTGAAGGCGATGAGCTTGCCGTCGGGCGAGAAGCGCGGCTGCCACTCCCAGGAGACGCCGCCCGTGAGCAGCTCCGCGCGCCCGCCCGTGATCGGCATCCGGTAGATGTCGCCCAGTATGTCGAAGACGACGGTGCGGCCGTCGGGCGACACGTCGCAACTCATCCAGGTGCCCTCGTCGGTGTCGAACTCGACGGTCGTGGTCGGGCCGTGCTCGGCCTCCACGTCCCACGGCTCGGGCTTCTTCGTGGCCTCCTGCAACTGCTCGATCTTCTTTTGCGCGTCCTGTATCTGCTTGTCCTTGTCCTGCGGCGGCGGCGGGTTCTGCGCGCGCGCCGGCGCGACCGCGGAAGCAAACAGCGAGAGCGTTAGAAGGAGGGCGTGGAATCTTCTGGACACAGTTTCACCTCACGCGTGACGGGTTCGGACGTTAGAGAGAATTTCCGTTGCTGTTGGAACCGGCTGGTCTGCTGGCGGGGTCATTGTAGCCGAGCGCGCGGCGTCGGCAAAAGCGGCGGGAGGGCAGGACGGCCCGGCGGAAAAACGAAGGGCCGTGCCCGGCGTCGGCACGGCCCTTCGTTTCCGTAGCGCTCGACGCGCCGCGTGCCGGAGTCTACCTGAATCGTCCCGCAACGCTGTTGTTGTTGTTCGAGTTCGTGTTCATGTTGCGGTTCATGTTGTGGTTCGTGTTGGAGTTCATGTTGCCATTGGTGTTCGTGTTCCCGTTGGCATTCGTGTTCCCGTTGGTGTTGCCGTTGGTGTTCGTGTTGGTGTTGCCGTTCGTATTGCCGTTGCCGTTCTGGTTGCCGTTCGTGTTCCCGCGCACGTTGCGGCAGCCCGCGCGGCAGGCGTCGAAGGCTTGGCGGCAGGCGCTCTGGTTGGCGTTGGCGCCGCGCCGGCACTCCTGATACTGTCGCTCGCAGGTCTGCTGGCACTCGCCGCGCGGACTCTGCCCTTCCGACTTCGGCGCGAAGACGAAGGCGAGCGCCAACGCGCACGCCAGCACCGAAAGCAAAATGTTCGCGTCTCTTCTCTCCACTTTTACTTCCCTCCTCATTCTGTACTTCCGCCGCCGCGCGTCAGAAGACACACGCCGGTCCTAAATCCTCCGGGGGAGAGCGGTCGGGACTGGGGGAAGATGGCTTCGGGGTTTGACGACGCCTTTTTATCACTTTCGGCCGCGGCTGAAAGCCCCGCAGCGTACAAAAACAGCCCGCCCGCCGGAAACGTCCGCCTTTTGCTCCCGGCCGGCATCTGTGCGAGAATGCACCCCGCGCGCCTGTAGCTCAGTGGATAGAGCACCTGCCTCCGGAGCAGGGGGCCGCACGTTCGAGTCGTGCCAGGCGCATTCAAAACTCACCCCTCAGCCCCTCTCCCGGCCGCAACTGGCCAACCACCCCACGCCGGTTTATCATCGAAGGCGAACTGTATTCATCAAGGCAGACGTTTCATACGGAGGAGTCATGCGTAGATTGACTACGGCCGGCCTCGCGCTGGCCATGCTGTTTCTGTCGGCGCCCGCGCCGAGCGCGCGGCAGGCGGCGCGCCGGAGCGTCCGCGCGGGGGCGCCGGCCGCGCCGCTCTCGCCGCGCTTCGCGGCCGCGCGCGAGGCCGCCGAGCGCATCACGGCCGAGGGGATGAAGGAGATTCTCTACGTCATCGCCTCGGACGAGTACGCCGGCCGCAACACGCCCTCGCCCGAGTTGGACAAGACCGCGCAGTTCATCGCCGACCGCCTCAAGAAGCTCAAGGTCAAGCCCGCCGGCGACAAGGGCTCCTACTTCCAGCGCATCGCGCTGACCAAGACGGTCGTTGATCGCGAGCAGTCCTCGGCGCGGATGGGCGAGCGCCAGTTCAGGCTCGGCGAGGACTTCCTGCCCGCCGGGCGGACGAGCGGCGTGGCCGAGGCGCCGTTGGTCTACGCCGGCTACGGCTGGGTCATCAGGTCGAGGAACATCAACGCTTACGAGGGCTTGGACGTGCGCGACCGCATCGTCGTCGTCTCGGGCGACGGCCTCGCGCCGCCGCCGGGCGTGACGGTGCAGAGCCTCAAGCCGGGCGACTGGGAGAGCCCCATCAGCTACGCGCAGAGGAACGGCGCGCGCGCTCTCGTCCTCGTCCCGCGCAACTTCGACCGGCGCTGGCGCTTCGGCGCGGTCTCGGTCACGCGCCCCGTCTACACCGTCCCGCGCCTGGAGAACCTCGGGTCGGACGACGACGAAGACGAGGCGGCCGCCGCCGCGCCCACCGAGGGCATCATCTCTGTCATCCCCTCGCGCCCGATGCTCGACGCGCTGTTCGCCGGGGAGCAGTTGGACGGCGGCGCCGTGCTCAAGTTCGCGCAAGGCGCCGGCGGCGACGAGCAGCCCAAAGCGTTCGCGCTCTCGGACGCGAAGCGCCTGAGCCTGAACCTCAAGCTCGCGGTGACCGAGGAGTTCACGCAGAACGTCGTCGGCGTCGTCGAGGGCAAGGACTCGAAGCTCAAGCGCGAGTACGTCGCGCTCGGCGCGCACTACGACCACGTCGGCTCAAGCGGCGTGACGGGGTGCCGCCCCGCCGGGGAGGACACGATCTGCAACGGCGCGGACGACGACGGCTCCGGCACGACGGGTCTGCTCGCGATGGCCGAGGCGTTCGCGAAGGGGCCGCGCCCGCGCCGCTCGATACTCTTCGTCTGGCACGCGGGCGAGGAGAAGGGCCTGTGGGGATCGGAGTACTTCACGCGCTACCCGACCGTCCCCCTGAACCAGATTGTGACGCAGCTCAACATCGATATGATCGGGCGCAGCCGGAAGGAGGGCGACACCAACCCCTCCAACCGCCGTCTGACCGGCCCCGAAGAGATTTACGTCATCGGCTCGCGCATGATGAGCACGCAGTTGGGCGAGTTGAACGAGGCGGTCAACCGCGAGTACCTCGGGCTCAAGTACAACTATCACTACGACGAGCCGGACGACCCCGAGCGACTCTTCTACCGCAGCGACCACTACAACTACGCCAAGCACGGCGTCCCCATCGTCTTCTACTTCGACGGCGTCCACGAGGACTACCACCGCCCCGGCGACAGCCCCGACAAGATCGACTACCAGAAGATGCAGAACATCACGCGCACCGTCTTCGTCCTCGCCTCCGAGCTGGCGAACGCGCCCGCGCGCCCCGCCGTGGACAAGCAGATTCCGTCCGAACGGCTCCAGCGTTAAGACGCCGCACGCGCGTTTGACATCGCCTCCGCGCGCCGTGTAATTTGTTTTCACTCATGGGCCGGTAGCTCAGTTGGTAGAGCAGCTGACTCTTAGATAGGGAGCCCCGCCGGGAAACGGGCGGGTGAACAGGCGTCAAAATCGGGGAACCCTTCCGCCACCCGGCGTTGGTAATCCCGAGCCAAGCCCCAAGAACATCGGGGAAGGTGTAGAGACTAGACGGCGCCCACCTAAATCCCGCGAGGGACACGGTGAAGGGATAGTCCAGACCACGAACCCGACTCCGACCGCGGATGAGGGGCGGCGAAAGCCGAGGTGGTAAGTAATCAGCGGGTCACTGGTTCGAGCCCAGTCCGGCTCATAACTTAATCGAACAAGGGCGTCCCTCGGGACGCCCTTATCTTTTTGGAGCCTTCAAGATGCCGGAAACAAAGCTGTGTCCCACCTGCTCCACGATAAGACCCGCGCGGGATTTCAACCTCAATAAAGCCCGCCCCGACGGATTAAATTCTCAGTGTAAAGAGTGCAAGCGGGTAGTACAGCGAAATTGGTACGCGAAAAACAAGGCGCGTCACGTCAAAAATGTTGCCCGCCGGCGCCGCGCCGCGGAAACAGAGTTGATAAAGCGTGTCCTACTGTACTTGCAGTGCCACCCTTGCGTTGACTGCGGTGAGACGAATCCCGTCCTACTCGACTTCGACCACGTGCGCGGGAAAAAGATCAACTCAATATGCAACCTCATCAGCCGCGGCTACGGTTGGAATGCAATTGCGGCTGAGATAGAAAAGTGTGAAGTGCGCTATTGCAGATGTCATCGTTTGAGGACGGCGAGGCAGTTTGGTTATCGCAAAATGCTGCTCTCCTCCGAGATTTGATGGGCAAGGATTTTTCCCCGTCGAGCGGTTGGGCGCGGGAGTATCGTGGGTTGACTTTGGGGGCGGCCGCGTTTAAAGTCCCGGCGCTGTTTCTTCGCGAGGTTGGCTCAGGAGCGTGCGCCCACGCGCGCTCACCCGTCCGGCCGCTTCCCCAACAACTTGACGACACACGACAGGCGTAGCCGCGCCGCGACTCCCGCTACGCCGCTCTCACGAAAGGACGACCCAGATGAATTTCGGCTTCCCCCGCGCCGCCGCGTGGCTGTCCGCGCTGACGGCCGCCGCGCTCGTTCTGCTCGCGCTCCCCCCGGCGTCGAGCGCCCAGACCTCCGGCGGCACGCTCAACGGCGAGACCCTGAGGGCGCTCGGCAACAACCCTTCGGCCTTCAGCGTGACCTCCCTCAACTGCGTCCCCAACGGCGTGTCCGGCTTCGACTTTACTTCACAAGGCACCGCCACCGGCCCGTACCCGGGCACCTACGTCGAGAGCGGCACCGTCACCTTCCAGAACAACCTCACGGGCAGCTCGCGCCCCATCCTGAGCTTCAGCGCGAGCTTCACGATCACCTCCGGCAGCACCGTCATCACAGGCACCAAGGAGCTGGCGCCCTCGCCCGCGCCGCCGCTGGCCAACAGGGGTGTCTGCCAGAGCCTGCCGAACGGCCCGCTGACGGTTAACAGCCTCGACGTTAACTTCGCCGCCGCGTACACGGCGACGATTCCGACGCCCAACGGGCCGGTCGTCGAACAGGGCACGAACAGGGTCGCCGCCGGCTCCACGCAGGCAGTTCTGACGAACGCGGACGGCTCGACCTCCGTCTCCTTCCAGACCTACTCTTTCAACGAGAGTTTCCGCAACCTCGCGCAGATCACCAACGTCACGCTGACGCCGGCCGCGGCCACCAACCCCGTCGGCACCAACCACACCGTGACGGCGACGGCGACCAACGCCTCGGGCGGGGGCGTCGCCGGCGCGTCCGTCTACTTCAACGTGACGGCCGACGGCGCGACCGTCGTCAACTCCCAATCCCTCACAAACGCCTCGGGCCAGGCCACGTTCGTCTATCCGGGGCCGGAGTTCCCGCGCAGCGACATCATTCGCGCCTGCGCCGACCGCAACGACAACGGCCGGATCGACCCGACCGACCCGTGCGCCACCGCGACCAAGGAGTGGGCCTTCCCCGCCTCGACGCCGGGGGCCTCGACCGGCGGCGGCCAGTTGCTCAACTTCGTCACGCAGACCGACGGCATCGTCCTCGGCCTCACCTTCAAGAGCGAGAACGGCAAGCTGACGGGCAACTGCACGGTTAACGACAAGGCGGGCGACGCCTTCGTCAAGTGTCAGAACGTGCTCGCCTACGTGCAGGCCGGCAACGCCGCCACCGTCTACGGCACGGCCGAGGTCAACGGCGCGCCGACCTACTTCAAGATCGTGCTCACGGACAACGACGCGTCGGCCGACGGCGCCGACACCTTCTCCATCCTCACTCAGAGCGGCTACCAACTGGCCGGCGCGCTCACGCAGGGCAACATACTGGTTCACCAGCCTTAAGCGCGACGGGGCGCACGCCCCGCCGCTTCACTTAACAAAGCCCCGGCGCGTCCGAGATGCGCCGGGGCTTCTTTTTGTCGGCTTTGACTCGGCCCTTAGTCAGAGCGGACAGGCCGGCAGGCACAAACTTCGGAAGGCTCTTTCATCCAGACGGCTCATGTGATATTTTTCAAGCTCCTCGGAGACGAGTCTCAAGGCCGTCGGTCGGGGGCGTCGCCCCTCCCAAATTCTCACTTCAGATGTTTTACGAGCTCTGTCAGCGGAGTCGTTGACACTTCCGAGAAGCGGCGGTGTTCAATACCTCCCGCTGACACGGCGACCAGCCGAGAAAGGTATCCCCTCTTGAAAAGCCTTCAGAGTTTCAAATTCGCCTCGTTGCTTTTAGCAGCCTTAGCCTGCCTGTGCGCCCCGGCGTCGGGACAGACTGCCCCCGAGAAGAACGTCATCGCCGTCGCCGCCTCCGCCTCCACGGGACTCAGGTGGACGGTGACCGCGCCGCACGCGGGGGTGACGCTCGTCGTCGCCGCGCCCGACGGCCAGATCATCCGCAAGGAGTTCAAAACCGGGGCTGCGCCCTCCTTCGACCTGACCGACGCGCAGGGCAACCGTCTGCCCGACGGCCAGTACGTCTACGAGCTGCGCCTGACGCCCGTCCTCACGGCCGCGGCGCGGAAGGAGCTCGCCGCCTCGCGCGCGAAGGGCGACAGCGAGGAGGTCGGGCGAGACCTGCGCCGGCGCGGGCTGCTGCCCACGCGCCCGCTCGTCCAGTCCGGCTCCTTCGCCGTCATCGACGGCGCCGTCGTCGTCGAGGGGTCGGGCGAGGAGCCGCGCCCCGGCGACGGGACGCAGGCGGCGCCGCGCCGCGCTCCGCAGGCCGACACGGCGGCGGGCGAATTCCGCGACGCCTTCATGGTGCGGGGCGGCGCGGTGATCCCCGCGCGCGCGAGCCGCGGCGGCGACGGCCTGCGGGCGTTGCGCGCCGCCTTCCGCGACAACGTCATCGCCGACAACCTCATCGTCCAGGGCAGCGCCTGCCTCGGGCTCGACTGCGTGAGCGGCGAGTCGTTCGGCTTCGACACCCTGAGGCTCAAGGAGAACAACACGCGCATCAAGTTCGACGACACCTCGACCTCCGCGGGGTACGCCGCCAACGACTGGCAGTTGACGGCCAACGACTCCGCGAGCGGCGGGGCCAACAAGTTCTCCGTCGAAGACGTGACCGGCGCGAAGATACCCCTCACCCTGACGGCGGGCGCGCCCACCAACTCCTTCTTCGTCGCCGCGACCGGCAAGGTCGGGCTGCGCACCGCCGCGCCCGGCCTCGACCTGCACGTCAACACCGGCGACACGCCCGCCTTCCGCCTCGAACAGAACAACACGGGCGGCTTCACCGCGCAGACGTGGGACATCGGCGCCAACGAGGCGAACTTCTTCGTCCGCGACCTGACGGGCGGCTCGCGCCTCTCCTTCCGCATCCGGCCCGGCGCGCCGACGAGCAGCATCGACATCTCCGCCAACGGCAACGTCGGCATCGGGACGGCGAGCCCCTCGGCTAAGCTCCACGTCGCGGGCGCCGTCTTCGCCGACGGCAACGCCGGCCTCGGGGGCAAGCTGATCGCCGTGGGCAGCGCCAGCGCCACCAACGACGCCTTCGCGTCTTTCGGCGGCCTGTTCACCGCGGGCAGCGGCGAGATCGGCCTGCAACTGGGCCGCAGCGGGATCACCAGCGGCGCCGCCGTCATCCAGGGGATGAAGGAGGGCGCGACCTCCAACACCCTGACGCTCCAGCCCGCGGGCGGCCGCGTCGGCATCGGCACGACCGCGCCCGACCAGCTCCTTTCGGTCAACGGCGACGCCAGCAAGACCGGCGGCGGCTCCTGGCAGACCTTCTCGGACGTGCGGCTGAAGCACATCAAAGGTAACTTCAACGCGGGACTCAGCGCCGTGATGCAGTTGCAGCCGCTGCGCTACGAGTACCGGGCCGACAACTCGCTGGGCCTCAACTCGGCCGGCGAGCACGTCGGCTTCAGCGCGCAGGCGCTCCAGGAGGTCATCCCCGAGGCGGTGACGCGGGGCGACCGCGGCTACCTCCTCGTCAACAACGACCCCGTGCTGTGGGCGATGCTCAACGCCATTAAGGAGCAGCAGCAGGAGATCGAGGGGCTGAAGGCGGAAGTCCGCCAGCTCCGCGCCGCCCGCAGACCCGCGGCCCGCTCCCGCGCCCGCCGCCGTTAAGATAAGCCTCCCGCCGCGGGCGCCGCCCGCGCGCAAACCGTGAAGCGCCTTCCCCGAGCCTTCGGGGAAGGCGCTTCGCTTTTGAGGGCCGGCGCTGCTATCATCGAGGCATCCAAAGTTCCCCTCGTCGGCAGTCCCCGAAAATTTATGAGGAGAGTTGAGCCATGAAATCTCTGGGGTTTCGTTGTGCTGCCGTGCTGTCGGTGGTCGCGGCGGCGGCGTTGATTGTCGGTTCGACGGGCGTGAGCGTGCGGAGCCAGAACGGCGCGGGCAAGGCGAAGGCGGCGAAGGCCGAGTCGCTGCCGGGGTTCGATCTGGCGAGCATCGACCGCGGCGCGTCGGCGTGTCAGGACTTTAACCAGTTCGCCAACGGCGGCTGGCAGGCGGCGAACCCGATCCCGGCGGCGTACTCGCGCTGGGGGCGCTTCGAGATGCTGAGCGAGCAGAACAATGATCACCTCCACGCCATCCTCGAAGGGCTTGCGAAGAGGAAGAACCACAAGCCGGGGAGCAACGAGCAGAAGGTCGCCGACTTCTACTCGGCGTGCATGGACGAGGCGGCGGTCGAGGCGCTGGGCGCCAAGCCGCTTGAGCCGGAGATGGCGCGCATCAACGCCATCACCGACATCGGCGGCGTCCAACAGGAGGTCGCGCGCTTCCACGCGCACCGCATCCCCGCGCTCTTCGGCTTCGGCGCGACGCAGGACTACAAGAACTCGACCGCCGTCATCGCGCAGGCCGTGCAGGGCGGCTTGGGCCTCCCCGACCGCGACCTCTACACGAAGGACGACGAGCGCTCGCGCAAGACGCGTGACGAGTACGTCGCGCACGTCGCGCGCACCTTCCAACTCCTCGGTGACGACGCCGACCGCGCCTCGGCGGCCGCGCGCACCGTGATGGGCATCGAGACGCGGCTGGCGGAGAACTCCGCCTCGCGCGTCCAGCTCCGCAACCCGGAGGCGCGCTACAACCCGATGACGAAGGCGCAGCTCATCGAGCTGACGCCGCACTTCGACTGGGGGAACTACTTCCGCGGCATCGGCCTGCCCGAGGTGGCCAAGATTAACGTCGGGCAGCCCGCCTTCTTCAAGGCCGCCGACAAGATGCTGACCGACGTGCCCGTCGAGGACTGGAAGACTTACCTGCGCTGGCACCTCGTCAACGCCGCGTCGAGCACGCTCTCGACGAAGTTCGTCGAGGAGAGCTTCAACTTCAACGGCAAGTTTTTGAACGGCACGCAGGAGCAGTTGCCGCGCTGGAAGCGCTGCGTCGCCTCGACCGACCGCGCGCTGGGCGAGGCGCTCGGCCAGCTCTACATCGACAAGACGTTCACGCCGCAGTCGAAGGCGCGCGCGCAGGAGATGGTCAAGAACCTCGTCGCCGCGCTGCGCGAAGACTTGCGGACGCTCGCGTGGATGGGCGACGCGACGCGGACGAAGGCCATCGCCAAGCTCGACGCCTTCGTCCGCAAGATCGGCTACCCCGACCGCTGGCGCAGCTACGAAGCCCTCCGCATCAGCCAGGGCGCCTACTACAACAACGCCGTCTCGGTCGGCGAGTTCGAGTTCAGGCGCAACCTCGGCAAGATCGGCAGGCCCATCGACCGCTCCGAGTGGGGGATGACGCCGCCGACGGTCAACGCCTACTACAACGCCTCGATGAACGAGATCGTCTTTCCGGCCGGCATCCTCCAGCCGCCCTTCTACGACCCGAAGGCCGACGACGCCTTCAACTACGGCGGCATCGGCGCGGTCATCGGCCACGAGATGACGCACGGCTTCGACGACTCGGGCGCGAAGTTCGACGCCGACGGCAACCTCGTCATGTGGTGGACGCCCGAAGACCTGAAGAAGTTCAACGAGCGCACCGACTGCGTCGTCAAGCAGTTCGACGCCTTCGAGGTCGAGCCGGGTCTGTTCCACAAGGGGCAACTGGTCGTCGGCGAGTCGGTCGCGGACCTCGGCGGGCTGACCGTGGCCTACGCCGCCTACTTGAAGTCGCTCGAAGGCAAGCCGCGGCCGAAGACCGTCGCGGGCTTCACGCCCGAGCAGCGCTTCTTCCTCGGCTGGGCGCAGGTCTGGGCGCAGAACATCCGCCCCGAGAACGCGCGGGTGAGAGTCGCCACCGACCCGCACCCGCTCGGGCGCTTCCGCGTCAACGGCCCGCTCTCGAACATGCCGCAGTTCGCCGCCGCCTTCCAGTGCAAGGCCGGCGACCGGATGGTGCGACCGCCCGACAATCGCTGCCAGATTTGGTAGCGGCGCGGAACTGTCCGGCGCCGCTGATGCGAAACTAAACACGGCCGACTCGGTATCAGTACACCGGGTCGGCCTTACTTTCGCGCGCCGCCCGCGCGTCGGGCGGAAAATTCGCGCGATTTCAACGTTTGTTTGCCGCGCCGTGGCCTCCGCGCGGCGTTGGCATGGTCGTTGCCAAGGTAGAGTCCGACCGTGGTGGTGGGTTGAATTTAAAACGTCTAAACCTTAAGGGAGGGTTTGTAAGATGCTCTGGACGATTCTCGTTATTCTGCTCGTGCTCTGGCTGCTGGGGCTGATCGGCGGCGTCGGCGGCGGGTTGATTCACCTTCTGCTCGTCGTGGCGCTCGTCGTCTTCGTCATCAACCTCTTGACGGGTCGCAGGACTGTCTAAGCGGCCGGGGGCCGACAAAGGTTCTTGCCCCTAACTTGGGATGTCTTGCCCTAAACTTGGGTACACTAAACGCGGAAGCGGCGCTCCTCTCACGGAATGGAGCGCCGCTGCTTTTCTATAGCAGTCCGCTTTGATTCTTCTTTGATTCTTCAGCGCTCGACCGAGCGCATCGCCTGCTCCGGGTAGCGGTCGCCCGCGACCGCCGCGTCGCTCAACACCTCTTCCACGCGAGCGAGGTCTTCCCCGTTCAACTCGACTCCGAGGGCGCCCACGTTCTCTTCCAGATAAGTGCGCCGCTTCGTCCCCGGTATCGGCACCACGTCGCTCCCCTGAGCCAGCACCCACGCGATGGCGAGTTGCGACGGCCGACAGTTCTTCTCCGACGCGAGCTCGCGGACGCGCTCGACCAGACGCATGTTCTGCGCGAAGTTCTCCTCGCGGAAGCGCGGGAACTGGCGGCGGCGGTCGTCCTCGGGCAAGTCTTCGGGCTTCTGGAAGCGCCCCGTCAGGAAGCCGCGCCCGAGCGGGCTGTAGGCGACGAAGCCTATCCCAAGCTCGCGACAGGCCGGGAGAATCTCCTCCTCTACGCCGCGCGTCCACAGCGAGTACTCGCTCTGGAGCGCCGCGACGGGGTGAACTGCGTGAGCGCGCCGCACGGTCTCGGCCGACGCCTCCGACAGCCCGAGGTGGCGCACCTTCCCTTCCTCGACGAGCCGCGACATCGCCCCGACCGTCTCCTCGATCGGCGTCTGCGGGTCAACCCTGTGCTGGTAGTAGAGGTCGATGACCTCGACGCCGAGGCGGCGGAGTGAAGCCTCGCAGGCCGAGCGGACGTACTCGGGCCGGCCGCTGATGCCGAGGAAGCTGCCGTCCTCGCCGCGCACGTTCCCGAACTTGGTCGCCAGCACCACGCCCTCGCGCCGCCCGCGCAGCGCGCGCCCGACCAGCTCCTCGTTGTGCCCCACGCCGTACATGTCGGCCGTGTCGATGAAGTCCACGCCTAAGTCGAGCGCGCGGTGGATGGTCGCCACCGACTCGTCGTCGTCGCGCCCGCCGTAGAACTCCGACATCCCCATGCAGCCCAGGCCCACCGCCGAGACCTTCAGGCCGCTCCTCCCCAACTCCCTCTGCTCCATGAATCCCCCTTTGTGAAAGCGCAAGTTTTGGTTTCGGCGATTATACGCCAACGGCGGGCGCGGGTTACTATCTCGCCGTAGAACTCCCCCGCCAAAGCTGATGGAAAAGACTGGCCGCAAAGATTTGGTGCGCGCGTCGGGCATGGGCGAGTACGTCTACTGCGCGCGCGCGTGGTGGCTGAGGCGCGAGGGCGTGAAGCCGACTCGCGGCGGCGAGGCGCGCGCGGCGGGCACGCGCTGGCATGAGAGCCACGGCCGCTCGGTCGCGCGCGCGAAGCGCCTGCGACTCGTCTCGGCGCTGCTCGCCTACGCGGCGCTCGCGCTGGCCGTCGTGCTCCTTCTCGTCTGGTGGCGCGGATGATCTACGGGCTCGCGCTCCTGCTCTTACTGCTCGCCGCCGCGGCGCTGCTCGCGCGCGCGGCCGCCGCACGCGAGTCGAAGCGCGCGGGGCTTCCCGCCGGCTCTTTGCTCTACAGCGACACGGGCCGCCCCGTCGGCCGCGTCGCGGCGGCGGAGGTCGGGCGCGACGGGCGAAAGCAGGAGCGGCCGCTCCTCTCGCACGCGCTGTCTCTGGTCGGGCGCCCCGACTACCTCGTCGAGGCGGAAGACGGCGGCGTCGTCCCCGTCGAGGTCAAGTCGGCCAACTGCCCGCCGACGGGGCGCCCCTACGACTCGCACGTCGCGCAGCTCGCCGCCTACTGCCTGCTCGTCGAAGACGTGCTCGGCGCGACCGTGCCCTACGGCGTCGTCAAGTACCGCGACCGCGAGGTGCGCGTCGAGTATACGCCCGAGCTGCGCGCCAACGCGCTCGGCGTCATCGAGGAGATGAAGCGCGACATGGAGGCCGCCGGCGAAGGCCGTGAGGTGCACCGCAGCCACGAAGAGCCGCGCCGCTGCGCCGCCTGCTCGCTGCGCGACGTGTGCACGGAGTCTCTGGCCTGAAGGGCGGCGTAATTCCCGCCCCCGCGATTTGAGAAAGCGGCCCTCTCCGGTAAAATTCCTCTTACACCAAAAAGCACCGAAGAGGCTCGTTTCTCGGCATGTCTGACAAAAAGGTTCTGGCTATCCTTGTGGGCGGCGGCCCGGCGCCCGGCATCAACGCGGTCATCTCGGCCGCCGCCATCGAGGCGATCAACACGGGCTTCGAGGTCGTCGGCATTCAGGACGGCTTCAAGTGGCTCATCCGCGAGGACACGTCGCACGTCCGACCCTTACGCATCGAGGACGTTTCGCGCATACACCTTCAGGGCGGCTCCGTCCTCGGCACCGCGCGCGACAACCCGACCAAGTCCGAGAAGGCCACCCGCGCCGTCATCGAGACGCTGCGACACTTAGGCGTCACGCACCTCGTCACCATCGGCGGCGACGACACCGCGCTCTCTTCGAGCTTCGTCGCCGAACGCTCCGGCCACGAGATCAAGGTCGTCCACGTCCCCAAGACCATCGACAACGACCTGCCGCTGCCCTCGCACATCCCGACCTTCGGGTACCAGACCGCGCGCCACGTCGGGGTGGAGCTGGTGCAGAACTTGATGGAGGACGCGCGCTCGACCAAGCGCTGGTTCGCCGTCGTCGCCATGGGGCGCAAGGCCGGCTTCCTCGCCCTCGGGATAGGCAAGGCCGCCGGCGCCACGCTGACCGTCATCGGCGAGGAGTTCACCGACCGCGAGACGGTCGCCTTCTCCGACATCTGCGACATCGTCGAGGGCGCCATCATCAAGCGCCGCGCGTCGGGGCGCGAGTTCGGCGTCGCCGTCCTCGCCGAGGGGCTGATAGACAAGCTTGACCCCGCGGAGCTGGCCGAGTTGCAGGACGTGGAGCGCGACGAGCACGGCCACGTCCGCTTCGCCGAAGTTGACCTCGCGCGCCGCGTCAAGGTCGAGGTGCAGGGACGCCTCGCCGCGCGGGGCCTGCGCGTCACCATCACGAACAAGAACATCGGCTACGAGCTGCGCTGCGCCGACCCGATCCCGTTCGACGCCGCCTACTGCCGCGACCTCGGCTACGCCGCCGTCCGCTTCCTGCTCGGGGGCGGCTCCGACGCGATGGTCAGCGTCCAGGGCGGGAGGATGGTGCCGATTGCGTTCACCGACATCCGCGAGCCGGGCACGGGCCGGACGCGCGTCCGCATGGTCAACACCGAGAGCGAGGGCTACCGCGTCGCGCGCGAGTACATGATTCGCCTTGAGCCTTCGGACTTTGAGGACGAGGCGTGGGTCGAGAAGCTGGCGCTCGCCGGCCGGATGACGCCCGAGGCTTTCCGCGACCGCTTCGGCTACCTGAGCGGCCACGTCCCGGCGTAAAGGATTATGGCAATCAAACGAGTGGGCATCCTCGTCGGCGGCGGGCCGGCACCGGGGACCAACGGCGTCATCAGCGCGGTCGTCATCGAGGCGATCAAGATGGGCTGCACGCCCGTCGGCTTCCACGACGGCTTCGAGTGGCTGGCGCAGCGCTACACCGACGAGCAGCACGAGATGACGATTGACGAAGTCTCGCGCATCCACCTCGACGGCGGCTCAGTCCTCGGCACCTCGCGCACCGACATCACGCGCGACCAGGAGAGCACCGACAACGCCGTCGCCGCCTTGCGCAAGCTCGGCATCGAGGCGCTCGTCACCGTCGGCGGCGACGACCTCGTCCGCAGCTCGGCGGCCGTCGAGCGCGCGACGGGCGGCGCCATCCGCGTCGTGCAGGTGCCTAAGTCAATCGACAACGACCTCTCGCTCCCGCTCTCGGTCGCCACGCTCGGCTTCGAGACCGCGCGCCACGTCGGCGTCCAACTCGTCAAGCGGCTGATGGAGGACGCCAAGACGACGGGGCGCTGGTACCTCGGCGTGACGATGGGGCGCCCGACGGGTCACCTCACGCTCGGCATCGGTAAGGCCGCCAGCGCCACCTGCACCATCATCCCCGAGGAGTTCCGCCGCGAGCGCGTCTCGCTCTCCGACATCTGCGACGTGGTCGAGGGCACCATCGTCAAACGCCGCGCGATGGGACGCCAGCACGGCGTCATCCTCCTCGCCGAATCCCTCGCCGAGCGCTTCGACCCCGAGGAGGTCGCCGAGCTTCAGGACGTTGACCGCGACGTGCAGGGCAACATCCGCGTCGCCGAGATCGACCTCGGCCGCAAGGTCAAGAGCGAGGTGCAGGCGCGTCTCGAACGTCGCGGCATCAAGGTCACGCTCGTCGATAAGACCATCGGGTATGAGCTGCGCTGCGCGCCCCCTATCCCGATCGACGCCGAGTACGCGCGCGACCTCGGCTACGCCGCCTTCCGCTGTCTCCACGGCGGCGGCTCGGGCACGATGGTCACCATCCAGGGCGGCGAGTTCCGCGGCGTCCCCTTCGGAGACGTTCTCGACCCCGAGACCGGCCGCGGCCGCCAGCGCCCCGTTGACGTGGACACCGAGAGCTATCAGGTCGCGCGCGACTACATGGTGAGAATCGGCCGGAAAGATTTTGACGACGCCGCCTGGGTCGCCACGCTCGCCGATTCGGCCGGCCTCCCCCGCGAAGAGTTCGTCGCCCGCTTCGGCTCAAACGCCTGATTTGACCTTCAATGCTATTCACCGCGTGGGCGCGGGTCTCAAGAGGAAGTCCACCCCCTTAGCGTCCTCCCCGCCGCGCCCCGCGCCCACGCGATGAAGCTTGGCCCGCGCGCCGCGCGGGTTAAAAACCTAGTCGCCCGCCGCGCCTTCGAGCGCCACCTCGCCCGCGTAGCCGGCCGTGAAGTTAGCGGCACCGCCCGAAAGCTCTGAAGCCGAGACTAGCGCGAACGAGGGCTCGCCGCCGAGGTCGTAAGCCTCCTCGCCGTGCAGGCTTTGGTCTAGCCCGCGCGCCTCCTGCTCCTCGCTCACCCGCAGGCCGATGAAGAGGTCAACCAACTTCAGGATGACGAACGAGGCGGCGCACGCGACGCCGGCCGTGAGCACGACGCCGACGAGTTGGTTGAGCATCTGTGCGCCGTTGCCGTCGAGCAGTCCCACGGGGAGCGCCGCCCCGGCGGCGTCCTTGAAAATCGGGTTGACGGCGCTCGTGGCGAAGACGCCGGTCAGGAGCGCGCCCGCCGTCCCGCCGACGCCGTGCACGCCGAACACGTCGAGCGAGTCGTCGTAGCCCAGGCGCTTCTTCAACTCGGTCACCGCGAGGAAGCAGACCAGCCCCGCGACGAACCCGACCGCGAGCGCCGCCATCGGCGTGACGAACCCCGACGCGGGCGTGATGCCGACCAGCCCCGCCACCGCGCCCGAGATCGCGCCGAGCACCGTCGGCCTGCCCGTCCGCACCCACTCGGCCGCGACCCACCCGAGCGTCGCCGCGGCGGCCGCGAAGTGCGTCGCCACGAACGCGCCGGAGGCGAGCGACCCGGCCGAGAGCGCGCTCCCCGCGTTGAAGCCGAACCAGCCGACCCACAACATACAGGCGCCGACGAGACTCATGACGAGGTTGTGGGCTTCCAACAGCTCGCGCCCGTGGCCGACACGGCGGCCGACGACGACGGCGCAGACGAGCGCCGAGAAGCCCGACGAGATGTGGACGACCGTACCGCCCGCGAAGTCGAGCGCGGGGACGGCGCCGCCGAGCGCCGCGTTGAGGAAGCCGCCCTGACCCCAGACCATGTGCGCCAGCGGGAAGTAGACGACGCTCGTCCAGAGCACCGTGAAGGCGAGCATCGCGCTAAACTTCATCCGCTCGGCGAACGCGCCCGTGATGAGCGCGGGCGTGATGACCGCGAACATCAGTTGGTAGATCATGAAGGTCTGCTGCGGGATGGTCGCCGCGTACGTCGCGTTCGGCGCCGCGCCGACGCCGCTCAGGAAGGCGTAGGTCAGCCCGCCCGCGAACGGCGAGCCTTCGGCGAACGCCACGCTGTAGCCGAACAGCGCCCACAGCACCGTGACGACCGCCATCAGGATGAAGCTCTGCATCATCGTCGCCAGCACGTTCTTGCGCCGCACCAGCCCGCCGTAGAAGAGCGCGAGGCCCGGCCCCGTCATGAAGAGCACCAGTGCCGCGCAGACGAGCATCCAGCCGTTGTCGCCCGCGGTCTGCGCCGACGCGGCCGCGCCCTCAAGCCTCGCCAGACGCTCCGCCACGCCGTCCGCCTGCGTCTGCGCGGACGCCAGCGCCGGCAGCGCCGCGAGCAGGAGCAGAGACCGGACGGACAGCGACATTCCCCGAGACCTACTTATCATCGATTTCCCCCGTCTAGTTTTTTCCGGCGGCCGAATCGTCGAACGGTGAAGGTCGTCACTCGGCCATCCCGTTAACAACGCACGTGCCACGCGGCACGGCCGTCGCAACGGCCAAGGCGTCGCGCATCAGCTTTGAATCGAGCCGCCCATTAGTCAGCATTACGCGTGCGGCGCGGCGTGACCCCGGCCGTCGGCGGCGCTCAGACGGGGACGACATTAATGTCGCGCCGCCGTCGAGGCCGGACAAAATTGTCGTGCCCGTTCGGGAGACGGACTAGGAAGGCGGCCGGACGGGAGTTAATTTTTCCCCACATTCCGGCGTCAACGCCCCGAAGCGATTTGGGGGAAAGGCTCGACACAGCGGTTTTCTCAGTTTTCGGCAGGTAGTTTGAAGGGCGCGACATATTTGTCCCGGCGAAATGAGGGTGCGACAAATTTGTCTCGACCCGGAGAGATGAGCGAGCCTTGACGGGCGGAGGCCGCGCCTCTACGATGCCCCCTTACACGCCGGGCGCGGCAGCGCGCTCCCGTCGGGTTCCGAACGAACAGGGTTCTTCATGGAAAACGTCTTCAACCTTCCCCAGAGCGTCCCGCAGATTCTCAGGCAGGGACACGCCGACGCGCGCGAGTTGGCGACGCTTCTGGAAATCGGCCAGACGCTCGCCGACGCGCCGCACCTGCGCCCGGCCATCGCGCGCGCGCTCGAACTGCTCGGGCCGAGTCAGGGCGTCGCGCGCGGCTTCGTCATGCTGTTCGAGCCGGAGGCGGACGAGTTGAGAGTCGAGGCCAGCTACGGGCTTGACGAGGAGATGGTGCGGCGCGTCGGCTACCGCGTGGGCGAGGGCGTGGTCGGGCGTGTGGCCGAGACTTGCAGGCCGGTCGTCGTGCCGCAGGCGGGGCGCGAGCCGCTCATGCTCCAGCGGGTCGCGGGGCGCGAGCGCACGGCGGCGCGGCAGG
This sequence comes from Pyrinomonadaceae bacterium, assembly GCA_036388915.1. GTDB lineage: Bacteria > Acidobacteriota > Blastocatellia > Pyrinomonadales > Pyrinomonadaceae > QHXN01. Next base: position 87,253 of record DASVQX010000011.1, on the reverse strand, counting down.
AGGTGACGTTCGTCTGCGTGCCGCTCGCGGTCGGGCGCCGCGCCGTCGGCGTCCTCGGGGTCGATCTGCCTTACGCGGAGGGGCGCGACTACGAGCGTCTGACGAGATGGCTGTCGGTCGTCGCCTCGATGGTGGCGCAGGCGGTGAAGGTCGAGCGGCTGGCCGAGTCGGAGCGCGCGCGCCTCGCCGACGAGAACGCGCACCTCAAGCAGGAGCTGCGCGAGCGCTACGACTTCTCGCACATCGTCGGCAACTCGAACCCGATGCGGCAGGTCTACGAGCAGGTGACGCAGGTGGCGCGCACGAACACGACCGTGCTTTTGCGCGGCGAGTCGGGGACGGGCAAGGAGATGATCGCGCACGCCATCCACTACAACTCCCTGCGCGCGGGCAAGCCCTTCATCAAGGTCAACTGCGCGGCGCTGCCCGAGACGCTCATCGAGGCCGAGCTGTTCGGCTACGAGCGCGGCGCCTTCACCGGCGCGCAGGCGCGCAAGAAGGGGCGCTTCGAGCTGGCCGACGGCGGGACGCTCTTCCTCGACGAGGTGGGCGACCTCAACGCCTCGACGCAGGTCAAGCTTTTGCGCGCGCTTCAGGAGCGCGAGTTCGAGCGGCTCGGCGGCACCGAGACGATTAAGGTCAACGTGCGCCTCATCGCCGCGACGAACAAGGAGCTTGAGGGCGCGATGGCCGAGGGACGCTTCCGCGAAGACCTCTACTACCGGCTCAACGTCTTCCAGATTTTCATGCCGCCCTTGCGCGAGCGGAAGCCCGACATGATTCTGCTCGCCGACCACTTCCTTGAGAAGTACGCGCGCGAGCACCGCAAGCATATCAAGCGCATCTCGACGCCCGCCATCGACATGCTCACCTCCTACCACTGGCCCGGCAACGTCCGCGAGTTGGAGAACGTCGTCGAGCGCGCCGTCGTCGTCTGCGACTCGTCGGTCATCCACGGCCACCACCTGCCGCCGTCTTTGCAGACCGCCGAAGGCTCGGGGACGGTGACGCGCCTGTCGCTCTCCTCGGCCGTCGAGGCTTACGAGCGCGACATCATCCAGGACGCCCTCAAGACCGCGCGCGGCAGCCGCAAGAAGGCCGCCAAGCTGCTCGACACCACCGAGCGCATCATCGGCTACAAGGTCAAGAAGTACGGCATCGACTGCGAGCGCTTCCGCCCGTGACGATTCCCGTCAAGCTCTACGTCTTCGACGCGGACGGCACGCTGAGGCGGACGACCGTGCCGGGACTCCCCTGCCCGAACAAGCCCGGCGAGTGGGAGTTGATTCCCGGCGTGCGCGAGCGGCTGTCGCTGATTAAGTGGGGCGAGGGCGGCGCGCGCTTCGGCGTCGCCACCAATCAGGGCGGGGTCGGCTTGGGCTACCTGACGCTCGGGGCGGCGCGCGGGCTTTTGGAAGAGATGGTGTTGGCGGCCTTCGGCGTGCCGGCGCCGCCGGGCTCGATTGAAATCTGCCCGCACGCGCCGCACTGGGGTTGCGCGTGCCGCAAGCCCGAGCCGGGGATGCTGCTGCGCCTGATGCGCCGCTTCCGCGCCGCGCCCGAAGAGACGCTCTACGTCGGCGACATGGACAAGGACGAGGGCGCCGCCCGCGGCGCCGGCACGCGCTTCATGTGGGCGCACGAATTTTTCGGGTGGCCGGAAGTCCGGTAGATTTTGCCGCTACTCCGTTCCGCCGTCTTCGTCCGACCGCACTTCCTCTTCCTGATTTTCGGGCGGGCCGATGAGTTCGAGGGCGCGGCAGGCGGCGTCCATTTCGGCCGACTTGATGGTCTGGCCCTGGCCGCGGACCCGCTCGCCGTCGAAGACCGCCTCGACGTGGAAGGTGCGGGCGTGCGGCGGGCCTTCGGTGTCAACCAAGTTGTAGGTGGGCGAGAGGTGGCGCTCGGACTGCAAACGCTCCTGAAGCATCGTCTTGAAGTCGGCGGCGGCGGCCGACTCCGGTGAAGCCTCTTCCAGCTCGCTCGCCAGCGTGCGCTCGACGAACGCCTTGGCCGCCTCGTAGCCGCCGTCGAGGAAGACGGCCGCGAGCAGCGCCTCGAAGGCGTCGGCGAGCAGGGCGCGCTTGCGGCGCCCGCCGGTCTTCTCCTCGCCGCGCCCGACGCGCAGAAAATCGCCGAGCTGGAGCCGGCGCGCGACGCGCGCCAGCGTCTGCGTCGAGACGAGCCGATGCTTCATGCGCGAGAGCTCGCCCTCGGTCACCTCCGGGTGCGAGCCGAAGAGCGCGGCGGCGACGACGAGCCCGAGCACGGAGTCGCCGACGAACTCGAAAGCCTCGTTGTGGAGCGTGCGCGCCTCGCGCTCGCCGCCCGCCCCCACGGTCTCGTGCGCCCAGGAGCGGTGCGTCAGCGCGCGCTCCAGCAGGCGCCGGTCGCGGAAGTTGTATTCGATTCTGTCTTCGAGCGGGGAGGCGTCGGGCGCCGGCGGCGGGTCGGAAACGGCGGCCGCCTTCGCGTCGGGGCTTTCCTCTTTCGTCATGCGCGGATTGTAACAAAAACGCCGGGCGCACCGTCCGACTTTCGTCTTCGGGTGCGCCCGGCGTTCGGAGTCTTTAGCGACCGTCTCGCTCGCTGAGAGCCTCGGCGGGATTAGCCCGCCGCGACCTCAGTTGCGGGGCGGCTTCTGCGCCGTGGCCGGCTTGGCGGCCGGGGTCGTCGTGGTGTTCGCGGCGGGCCTGGCGGTCGCGCCGGCCGGCTGCGTCGTGGTCGCGGCGCCGCTGGTGCCGTTGGTGCCGGTGGTGCTCGGCGCCGCGGCCGGCGGCGCGGGCTCCTGACCCGGCAGCATGATCGGCTTCGCGAGGATGCCCGCGACCAGCTCGTTCATGCCGGACTCCGAGCCGTCGTGGAGCTGCTTGTAGAAAGAGCCGAGGTTGGTGCGGCGGGCGTCCTTCGCGGCGCCGGCGGGCGACAGAGCCACGGCGCGCGCGTAAGCGTCCACGACCCGGTGGGTGACGGCGTTAATCTTATTCAGCAGGGCGTCGCACTCGGGAGACGCCTCTTTGCCCTCGCACTTCGCCTTGTACTCGGCGGCCAGCGGCTTGAACTCGCTGTTGATGTAGGCGGCGGCGAGAAAGTCGTAGGTCGAAGGCTCCTTCGAGAAGGAGCTGGTCGATTGCGCCGCCTTCAGCAGGTAGGGCGCCGCCTGGGCGGGCGAGCTTTCGAGCGTGAAGAAACCGAGGTAGTAGTTAAGCCCCGGCGCGGCCTCCTGCTGGCTCGTAAACGGCAGCCACACGTCCGAAGTCTTACCCGCCTCGACGAGCGCGAGCGCGCGGCGCGCGGCGTCGGCAGCCTGCGCGTTGGTGCTGTTGTTCTTCGCCTGCGCGTTCTTCAGGCCGGCGACGACGAGCTGGAGGTAGAGCTTCAGGTTGTCGGGGTTCTTCGCGAGCATGTCGCGGCTGAGGCGGAACGCCTCCGTGGGGTTCTCGTTGACGGCCTTGGTGAAGTTGAACTCGACGGTCGCGCCCTCGTACTTGGTCACCCAGTTCTGGATGTACTTGGCAATCTGCTGGTCGGGCGCGGCGGGGCAGGTGCCGTACTTCTCCAGGTACGCCTTGCCGGACTCGTAGGCGGTCTTCTGCTGCTCGGGCGTGCCTTTGAAGTTGTCGGTAAACAGCTTATATGCGGCCGCCTTCGTGTCGGCCTCGGTGCAGGGGCCGGAGGGCGTGGCGGCGGGCGTCGCGGCCGCGTCCTGCGCGTAGGCCGGGAGCGCGAACACAGTGGCGAGCGCGGCCAGGGCCAGAAGTCTAAATGCGTTTTTCATCGGTCGCAAATCCTCCGTCGGCGCTAATCGAACCTGATTGTTGGGAGATTAAAATTCCGGGGCGCGCGCTTCGGTCGGCCACTGGAGCGTCGCGTTACGAACGTCAGATGCGCGCCGTGTGCGGCCAGTTGCCGCCGCCGGTTGGGGTGTCGGCGCCTGCTCCGCGTGGGGAGCGCTCTGGGCTGTCCGTCCTAAACATTGAACGTTTTCGCGCTGATACTGCACCAACCACCGAAATGTGTCAAGCCAAACGTCTCGGGAGTCTAGGGTCTGGCGTCTGGCGTCTGGCGTCTGAAGAAAAGACGCTGAAGTCTGAGGCCGGCGGCGGGAACGCAACGGGAACGCAACGAAAATGGAAGAGGCCCGACCTTGCTCGGCCGGGCCTCTTTCTTCGCTGCCTTCGGACTCCAGACTCCAGACTTAACTATTCCGGCTTGTCCGAGACGCGGCGCGGGCGCTGGGCGCCGTTGGTAGACTGCGGCGCGGGCGCCGACGTGGTCGGGGCGGGCGTCGCGGCCGGGGTCGCCACGGGGCGCGCGGCGGCCGGGCGCTCGCTGGTCTTGGCGGTCTTCTGGAGCGCGGGCCGCTGCGTTGACTGCGCGCCGGCCGCGTCGTCCGCGGCCTCGCTGACGACGAAGGCGTCGCCGGACTGCGAGTTCGCCTCAAGCGCCTCGTCCTCGCGCTCCTCGTCCGAGACCTCGGCGGCCTTGCGCGGGTCGATGTGCGGGCGCGGCGCGAGCATGTCGTTGGCGAGCGCGGGCTGGCTGCCCGGCTTGGGCGCGAAGCGCGCGATCATGCCCAGACGGCGGTAGACGCCGCCCGCGACCTCGGACGCGTACTTCCCGCGCGCGTGCGTGCCGCGCAGGATGACCGCGACGGCGAGCTGCGGGTCGTGGACGGGCGCGAACGAGGTGAAGAGACCCAGCCACGGGCGCGTCGGGCTCTGCTCGATGCACGAGCCGGTCTTGCCGGCGATGCTCATCAGCGGCGCCTGCGCGCGGCGCGCAGTGCCGTAGTTGACCGCGCCGATCATGCCGGGGAGGATGCGGCGGACGTTGTCGGTGGGGATTTCGATCTCGCGCCTGACCTCGCGCTTGAAGTTGACGTTCTCCTGCGGCGTGCGCGGCAGGTGCGGGACGAGGAGCTTGCCGCCGTTGGCGATGGCCGAGGCCATGCGGGCGAGCTGGATGGCCGTGACCTCGATGTCGTCGCCGTGCGACGACATGTGGTTGACGGCGTAGCCCTCCTTGAAGACGGGGAGCTTGCCCGGCGACTCGAAGGCGTGGTTGATGCCCGTCGGCTCGCCGAGGCCCAGCTTGCGCGCGTACTCCATCATCTTGGGGAAGCCGACCTGCCCGCCGACCCTCTGGAAGTAGCCGTTGTTCGAGAAGGCGAGCGAGTCGGTGAGGTCGAGGCTGAAGCTGCTGGTGCCGATGTTGACGGTCTGGACGGGGTCGATGACGCCCTCGCTCAAGCCGGCGAGGCCGGTGACGAGCTTGACCGTCGAGCAGGGCTTGTAGCCGTGCCGGAGGCCCCAGTCCTGGTTGACGACCGTGTAGACCTGCCCCGTCTTCGGGTTCATGACGACGACGGTGCCGGCCTTGTCGCCGAGCGCCTCGACGGCGGCGCGGCGGACTTCCAAGTCCTCGCCCGTCGTCTCGTCTTTGGCGATGTTGGCGGCCGCCTCGTCCTTGAGCGCCTGATCGAAGGCGCGCTGGCGGGCGAGCGCGATGGCGATGCGGCGGGCGCGCTCGGCGGCCTCGCGGCGGCGGCGCTCGGCCTCGGCGCGCGCGGCGGCCATCCGCTCGCGCTTCGACATCCGGCGCGAGTCTTTGCGCGACTCCTTCGCCGAGGCGCGCTCCTCGCGCCCCTTGCGGCCGCGCCGGTCGTCGCGCTCCGCCTTGGCGTTGCGGTCGTTCTTCCCGCGGCGCGCGTCGGCCGCGCGCTCGCGCTTCGAGGCGCGCGAGTCCTTGCGCGACGACGCCGCCTCGCGCTTCGACTTGGCGGGCGCCTTCGCGGCGGCCTTCGCGGCCGGCTTCTTAGCAGGTTTCTTGGCGGCGGCCTGCGCCGACAGGGCGGCGGTGAAAAGGAAGATGGCGGAGAGGGCGAACGCGACGGGACGGGGGAACCGGAACCTTGGGGTCATTGAGCCTTCCTCGCTTAAAAAGCAAAGCAGAAGAGACCGGGAGGGCGCGCTTACGAGGGGGGCGCCCGGCCGGACGGGTCAAACCGCTAAGATACACTTAACAGAGATTGATTGCGCGACGTTCTGCCGGCCGGCGCCGGGAGGGCGCCGCCGAGGGTGGCTGACTCGAAGTGTCGAAAAGCTGTGCCCGAGCCTCTACCGTTCAAGGTCTTCACTCACCTTCAAAACTTCAATTCGCACCACGTAAGTTGTTGGAGAGAACTGCTAGCGGCCTCCCGGAGGGGTTTGCGCTGGAGACCATGGCGACTATAACATCTCCAAAAGCCGCAGGGCAACACCTTTTGTTAAACGTTGGCGGCGTTGACGAAAGCTCCCCGCCAGTCGTCGCCGGACGCCGGAGCTTCTGAAACGAATGAGACTGCCGAGACTCTTTTACAACTTCCGCACGCGGCTGCTGCTGGTGATGATCCTGCTGCTCGTCGCCACCATCGGCACGCAGTACTACCTCGGCCGCATCCGCTCGCGCGCCCGCGCCGCGACCGTCGCCGGGCAGGAGCAGGCGCTCACCGCCAGCATCGCGCTCGCCAACGAGAGCATCACCTCCACCAAGTACATGTTCGAGCTGGACAAGCCGGGCGACGATTCCCTGCTCGAAAAGCAGAGGGGGCGCGTCGTCAACGTCCTCGTCGTGCGCGACCGCGACGGGCGCATCGAGGACAGCCTCGACCCCGACTACCGCCCCGAGACGCTGGAGAGCGGGCCGCACTACTACTTCATCTCCGACACCGACAACGTGAGGCTGCCGAAGCTGGTGGACGCGGGCGAGGCCACCGCGGGATTCAAGAAGCTCCGGCCCTCCATCGAGGTCACGGCGCGGCCCGTCTCGGGCGAGGCGCGCACCTTCGCCATCCCGCTCCAGACGAACACCGGGCTCGTCTACGTCGTCATCGTGCTCGGGACGAGCCCGATGGGCGACACCTCCTTCTACGAGGTCATGCGGCCGCTGCTGCCGACGCTCGTCATCCTCCTCCTCTCGACGGCCGCGGCGTGGGTGCTCGTCTGGCGCTTCACGCGCCCCTTGAACGAGCTCTCGCGCGGCGCGCAGCGCGTCGCCGCCGGCGACTTCTCCTTCCGCGTGCCCGGCGCCCAGCGCCGCGACGAGGTCGGCCGCCTCGCCGCCACCTTCAACGAGATGATCGCGCAGCTCGGGCGGATGCGCGAGCTCGAAGCGCAGTTCAAGCAGACCGAGCAGTCGGCGATGATCGGGCGGCTCGCCTCCGCCATCGCGCACGAGATTCGCAACCCGCTCAACTACATCAACCTCACGCTCGACCACCTCCGCACCTCGCTCGCGCCCAACGACCCGCAGAAGCGCGCGCTCGTCGAGAAGCTCACGCTCCAGCTCAAGGCCGAGGTCGCGCGCATCAACACGCGCATCACCGAGTTCCTCAAGTACACGCGGCCGGCGAACCTCGACCTCAAGCCGCTCGACTTGCGCGAGATGCTCGGCGACGCGCTCTCGATGGTCGAGATGCAGGCGGTCGAGAGCGGCGTCGAGACGCGCTTCGACGGTGACGGCGAGGTGCCGCCCGTCGTCGGAGACCGCGAGGCTTTACGTTCGCTGTTTACGAACCTTATCATTAACGGCATGCACGCGATGGAGGGGCGCGGCGGGCGGCTGACGGTCGGCCTGTCGGCCGAGGACGGCCGGGCGCGCGTCCGCGTCTCGGACACCGGCGTCGGCATCGACGCCGAACACCTCCCCAAGATTTTCGAGCCCTACTTCTCGACGAAGGAGACGGGGACGGGGCTCGGGCTGGCCATCGTCAAGAAGGCCGTGGACGAGCACGAAGGCTCCGTCCGCGTCGAGAGCAAGCCCGGCGAGGGCACGACGTTCACGGTGGAACTACCAACAGCAAGCAGAAAGGATGAAGGATGAAGGCGGAAGGGTGGAGGATGAGGGGACGTTAGTCAGCCGTCCTTTCATCCTTCACCCTTCCGCCTTCATCCTTGCCCGTCTATGTCACGCAAAAGCATCCTGGTCGTTGACGACGAGAAGTCGCAGCGCGAGATTTTGGAGATGATCCTGTCGGGCGAGGGCTACGACGTGACGACCGCCGCGTCGGGCGAGGCGGCGCTGCGCATCGCGCGCGAGCGGCGCTTCGACCTCGCGCTCACCGACCTCAAGATGACCGGCATGGACGGCATCGAGCTGCTCTCGAAGCTTCTGGCCTTCGACTCGTCGATCATCGTCCTGCTGCTGACCGCGCACGGCTCCATCGAGTCGGCGAAGGAGGCGCTCAGGCGCGGCGCCTTCGACTACTTAGAGAAGCCCTTCGAGCGCGAGACGCTGCTTGAGACGATCCGCCGCGCGCTCTCCAAGCTCGACGCGCTCGACCAGGAGATCATCTCGGCCTCGACCGAGATGGAGGCCGTCAAGAAGATGATCTTGAAGGTCGCGCGCTCGAACTCGACGGTGCTCATCCGCGGCGAGTCCGGCACCGGCAAGGAGCTGATCGCGCGCGCCATCCACAGCCAAAGCCCGCGCGTCACCGAGATGTTTCAGGCCGTCAACTGCGCCGCCATCAACGAGAACCTTCTGGAGTCCGAGCTGTTCGGCCACGAAAAAGGCTCGTTCACCGGCGCGCACGCCGAGAAGAAGGGGCTCTTCGAGATCGCCGACCGCGGCACGCTCTTCCTCGACGAGATCGGCGAGCTCGACGTGTCGATGCAGGCGAAGCTTTTGCGCGCGCTTCAGGAGCGCGAGATTCGACGCGTCGGCGGCACGCGCGCCATCAAGATCGACGTGCGCGTCGTCGCGGCGACGAACCGCGACCTGCGCGCGATGGTCTCCGACGGCCGCTTCCGCGACGACCTCTACTACCGCATCAACGTCCTCTCCATCGACGTGCCCTCGCTGCGCGAGCGCCGCGACGACATCCCCGTCCTGATGGAGTTCTTCCTGAAGAAGCACACGCGCAACACCTCGCGGCTCATCCGCGGCCTGACGCCCGACGCGCGCAAGGTCATGCTCGAATACGCGTGGCCCGGCAACGTCCGCCAGCTTGAGTCGGCCATCGAGCGCGCCATCCTGCTCGCCGAGGCCGACTACATTACGGTCGAAGACCTCCCGCTCGAAGTCCGGCAGGAGATCCGGCCGCAGGCCGAGGGCGCGGGCTTCAAGCTCCCGGCCGAGGGCGTCAACTTCGAGGACGTGGAGCGCAACCTCATCTTGCAGGCGATGGATCGCACCGACTACAACATCACGAAGGCGGCCAAGCTGCTCGGCCTCACCTTCCGCACGCTCCAGTACCGCCTTGAGAAGTTCGGCATCAAGCGCCCCGACCGCCACGGCGGGAGGGACGAAGAGGAAGAGGGTGACGAGGAGTAGAGCCTACCCCGACCGCACCCCGTTGACATAGGACGCCGGATGAAACGATTCCCCCGACTGCTTTCAATCGCCCTGCTCGCCTTCGCGGCGCTCGCCGGGGCCGCCGAGGCCCGCGCGCAGCGCGGCGGCGCCGACTGGCGCGGCTCTTGGAACTACGCCGTCTACGCCAAGGACAAGTCGGAGCTTCCGCCCGCCTACCAGAGCATGAAGCTCGAAGAGGTGCCGGCGTTCGCCATCGACATCACCATCAAACAGAACGGCAACCGGCTGCGCGCGACGTGCGGCGTCGTCGCGCGCTACCTCGCGCGGGTCGAAGACTGCGACTTCACGGCGACGGTCAGAAACGGCGCCGCACAGTTCACGCTGGGCAGCGGTTTCGGCGGCGCGGCCACCGTCCGGCTCACGCTGCGCGACGGGAAGCTCCGCTGGCAGACCATCCGGCGCAGGGGCGTCAGCTACTACCCCGAGGACGTGACGCTCCGCCGCCTCAAGCCCGGCGAACTGCCGCCCTACTTCGAGAAGGAGGACGACGCGCGTTGAGCTTCGGCGAGGCCGCGCGCGCGTCCTTCGCGCGCAAGCGGCGCCGCCCGAACGCGTTCAGGTTGTGTTCTTGAAGACACCGACCGCCCGGAGACTTTGATGAGACTGACGACAACTTTCGCCCTCACTCTCGCGCTCGCGGCGCTGACCGGCTGCGCCGTCGGCTCAAGCGACCACGCGCCGCAGGCCGTGTCCGCGCCCAACGCCGTCCCGCAGGAGCAGGCCGCGGGCGAGGCGCGCGGCGGCGGCGACGTAGATATGAAGACCGTCTCGCTCCAGCAGACGGAGGACTCGACGCCGCAGCAGCAGGCCGGCCAGCCCGCCGCCGTCGAGCGCAAGATCATCCGCAACGCGACGCTCACGCTCGAAGCCGACGACCCCTCGAAGGCCGTCCAGCGCGTCGCCTCGGTCGCCGAGTCGCGCGGCGGCTTCGTCGTCACCTCCGAGTCGCGTCAGCAGGGCGGCGCGCGCGGCTCGAAGGGCTACGAGGTCTTCACGGTCGAGATGCGCGTCCCGGCCGCGCAGTTCGACGCCGCGCTCGCCGAGATACGCGCCGCCGCCGCCGGCGTCACCTCCGAGCGCATCACCGGCAAGGACGTGACCGAGGAGTACATCGATCTCGAAGCGCGCCTCCACACGCAGCGCGCGACCGAGGAGCGGCTGCTTGAGATTATGAAGACCGCGGACGCGGTCGCCGACGCCATCGCCGTCCAGCGCGAGCTGACGAACGTCCGCACCGAGATCGAACGCCTTGAGGGGCGCCGCCGCTTCCTCGAAAACCAGTCGAGCCTTTCGACCATCGGCGTCACCATCCAGCCGCCCGAGCCGCTCGTCAGCACGACCGGCTTCGTCCACAGCCTCGGCCAGGCTTTCGGCGAGGGCGTTGACATCGCCGCCTCCATCACGCTCTTCCTCATCCGACTCTTGCTGGCGCTCATCCCCGTCGTCGTCTTCATCGGGCTGCCGGCCTACTTCCTCCTGCGCTACCTCGTCCGCCGCGTCCGCCGCGCGCGCCCCGCGCCGCCCGCGCAGGAGTACCAGCCGCCGGCCGCGTAAACGAAAAAGTCAGACACAGAGACACAGAGAGAGACATGCGACTAAAGAATCTTCTCCCGCGACTGTTGCTCGGCGCGCCGCTGGCGCTCGCCGCGTGCGGCGCGCCGTCGGACAACAAGAGCGTCACGGCCGTCACGCCGACCCCGGCGCCCGCCGCCAACGCGACCGCCACGCCAACGCCCACGCCGCAGGTCGTGACCGCCACGGTCGAGGAGGTGAAGCTCACGGCCGGAGGCGCGGGCGAGGCCACCGTGCGGCTCGACATCGCGCAGGGCTATCACGTCCAGGCCAACCCCGCCTCCGACAAGTTCTACGTGGCGACCGAGCTGCGCCCGGAGCCGTCGGAAGGGTTGACGGCGGGCAAGCCCGTCTACCCGGCCGGCCTCCAGCGCAAGCTCGGCTTCGCCGACAAGCCGCTCTCGGTCTACGAGGGCAGCGTCTCGATCAAGCTCCCGCTGCGCGCCGACGCCGCCGCGCCGAAGGGGCGCCGCACGCTCCGCGCGAGGGTGCGCGTCCAGCCCTGCAACGACGAGGCGTGCCTCCAACCGCGCGAGATACTGGCGGCCATCCCCGTCACCGTCAACTGAGCGGCCGCACGACGGCCTCCACATTTTTATCCCGCGGAGCGTGAGCTTTGGAGAGGCGGACTGATTTCGACTTCGGGCGCGTCTGGCGGGTCGCGGCCTACGCGCTGCTCGCGGCCGCCGCCGTGCTCATCGTGCTGCGACGTTTCGACGCGGCTTTTTTGGTCGGCGCGCTCGGCGCGGTGGCGTGGTTCGTCGGCGTGCGCGCCGGCCTCATACGCAAACACGACCTCGTCAAAGTGGGCGGGAGAAACTGGCGGCCGCGTCGCGAGGTGGAGAAGGAGGAGGCGGAAGCGGCGGCGGCGGAAGACGAAGAGGACTAGGCCGCCCGGAGGATTTCAAACCGGGCCTCTTGCTCAGAGCAGGTCGGGGAATGAGAGTTGCGCGTCCTCGCGCGAGTCGCCGTCCGCGTGCTGGCGGCGCGTGCGACGGCCGTGGGCGGATGTCTCGTCGCCGTCGAGCGCGCGGAAGACCGACTTGAGGTTGAAGCGCATGAGGCGTGGGGTGAGCCGGACGCAGGGGATGCGTCCGTCGCGCGCGAGCCGGCGCACGGTCGATTCGCTCACCTGTAAGACTTCGGCGAGCTGGCGCGCCGTCACGAACTCCTCGCGCGCCTCTTCCCTGTTCGGGTGCGCGTCCTTCACATTCGTCTTAAAGCGTCCGGCCCGCTACTTCCGCGCGGGCTCAAGCGAGAGCGCGGCGCGGTAGATGGCCGCGCCCTCGATCTCGACCTCCTGCGTGGCCGGCTCCATCCCGTCGGCCTTCGCCGTCAGACGGTAGCGCGCGCGCTCGGGCGGGAGCCGGAAGGCGAACGACCCCGTCGCGTTCGAGACGCGGCTGTCGAGTTTTTTGAGCGAGCCGTCCGACTCGACGCGCGCCAGCTCGACCTTCGCGCCGCCGAAGCTCCGGCCGGAGGCCGAGAAGACGCTCCCGCGGATGAAGGCTATCGAGCCTTCGTCAACGGGGAGGTACAAGCCCTCCTTGAGCGTGACGGTCTTGCCGGCGCGCACCTCGACGCCGTCCATCCGCCCGACCTGCAAGCCGGCTTTCCGCAGCGTCAGCCCGTAAGTGCCGGGCTCGACCTCGCGGAACGAGAACTCGCCCTTCGCGTTGGTCGAAGTGTCGGCGACCTCGCGGTCGCCCTGCCGCATGACGACGCGGATGCCGCCCGCGCTCATCCCCGGCTCGACGCGCACGCGGCCGGCGACCGCGCCCGTCGTCGGCTCCTGCTTCTTCGACTTCTTCTGCGCCGGGGCGTGCGTCGCGAGCGCGAGGAGAGCCGCGAACGCCGCGATTAAAAATTTTCCGCCGAGGGTCTTCAAGTAGGTAGCTCCAAAAGGTTCGGCCGGGGCATCAAAGCTACGGCGGCCGGGATTATAACACGCGTTTCAAGGTTGGTTGATGCGGCCGGGGCGCGGCTCTGTTGCCCGCCGGGGCGCGGCGGCGGCGGGTCTGGCGCGTCCACCCGACGGCGCGTATAATCGGCGCGCCGTCTACTCCCCGGCCACCCGCGACGCCCGAAATCTTATGTCTTCCGCAACAGTTAAGAGTAGCTTCCTCCCCGCGCGCGCGGGACTCCTCGGCGCGGCCGCGCTGCTGTGTCTGGCGACGCTGTTCGGCCCCGCGCCGCGCGCCCAACAGCAGCAGGAGACGCCGCAGCGCCCGCAGCCTACGCCGGTCGAGCTAGGCGACGAGGACGTGCTCAAGATAGACACCGACCTCGTGCTCGTCGAGGTGACGGTGACGGACGCCTCGGGACGCGCGGTGAAGAATCTGCGCCCCGAGGACTTCAAGCTCTACGAGGACGGCGAGCAGCGCGCGGTCGCCTTCCTCAACGTCGAGCGGCGCGGCGGGGCCGAGCGCCCCGTGGCGGTCGTCTTCGCGGTGGACGTGTCGGGGAGCATGACGCCCGAGGAGATGTTGCGGCTCCAGACGGCGATGCGCGCCTTCTCGGAGAAGCTCTCGAACCGCCCGGCGTCGTTCGCGCTGATGAGCTTCGGCATGAACGCGCGCGTCGTGCAGGGCTTCACCTCCGACCCGCGCAAGCTCGACCGCGCGCTCGGCCGTCTGGCGCGCGAGACAGAGGGGCTTTCGACCCACGCCTACGACGCCGTAGACGACGCCGTCCGCCTGCTCGCCCGCAGCGCGCCGCGCACGCTCGACCGGCGTCTGCTGAAGCGGGCCGTGGTCGTCGTCACCGACGGCTTCCCCGTCGGCGACACCGTCCACCCCTCGACCGTCATCGAGCGCGCCAACCAGGCCGAGGTCAGTGTCTACACCGTGACGCTCCCCTCCTACACGCGCCTCATCGCGCCGTCCGCGCCCGAGCGCGCGCCGCTCCCGACGCCGCTCGACGTGTCGGGGCTGGTCGAGAAGACCGGCGGGACGAACTTCTACGCCACGGCGAAGGACTACGACCCGCTCTTCCGCGCGCTGGCCGAGGAGGTGACCTCGACCTACGTGCTCGCCTTCTACCCGCCCGAAGAAAAAAGGCGCGACGGGCGCACCCACACCGTCCGTGTGGAAGGCCCGCGCGGCCTCAACGTCCGCCAGAACCGGACGACCTATCAGAGCAAAGATAAATAAGAAGTCTGGGGTCTGAAATCTGGAGTCTTGAGCAGGAAAGAAGACCGAGTTTGAGAGTCGTCTTGTCTTGACCCCAGACTCCAGACCCGAGACTCCAGACTTTTATTAATACTCGTCCTCGTCGTCCGCGTCCCCGTAGTCTTCGTCGAGGTCCTCCTCGGCGATGTCGAGTTCGACGGGGTCGAGTCCGACGATCTCCAGCTTGGTTGAACACTCGTCGCAGGTGACCGAGTCGCCCTTGTCGGCGTCGAGGTCAACGTGGACTTCGGCTTCGCAGTCGGGGCACGTTCCTACCGGCACAGTTTGCTGTCCTCCTGAGGGTTCTGTTTGACGGGGGCACGCCCGGCCCCTTGAGAAGCCCTCCGCGCCTTGCCGCTCCGAAACTCCGCCGACAATCTAACCGCGCGCGTGTGATTTTGCAATAGCCTTGATCCCGCCCCCCGCGACCGCGCGCGAGCGTACATTTCGCCCGCGCGCAGCACCTCTATTCATGCCCGTTCGGGCGAAGGTTTTCGAGCCGGCGGCGCGCCTCCGCGGCCTCCGGGCTGCGCGGGTGAAGGCGCACCAACTCGCGCCACGCCGCGCCGTCGTAGTGAAACTGTCTCGCCGCGCCGTCGAAGACGAACCTCACGCCGAGTCGATTCAGGCGGTCGAGGCCGTTGAAGTTAAGAAAGTAGCTGGCGACGGGCGCGCCGCCCGCCTCCATCTCGCGCGCGTCGAGCCGCCGCGCGGCTTCGCGCGAGAGTCTCGCGGCCGCCGCCTCGGCCGCGTCGCCGAAGTCGAGCAGCGCCGCGGGTCTGAGCGCCGAGCGCGGGAACGCGTCGAGGAAGATGCGCGCACGCGCGAGGCGGTCGAAGTCTTCCGAGCCGCGCACGAGCCGGAGCAGGCGCGCGTCCTCGCCCGCCACCCAAGGGCGCACCACCGCGTCCGCCTGCACCCACCCGCCCGTCCGGCTCGTCACCGAGACTTTCAGAAACGTCACGCCGCCGCGCGCCTCGCGCGACCCCGCGACGGCGACGGCGCGCCCACGTCCGAGCCTCTGCAAGAGGTTCGCGTCGAGCCTCGGCGCGTCGCGCAACGCGGACAGACGTTCGTCCACCACCAACGCCGCGCGGCCGCCCGCAGGCGCGCGCCTCCTTCCCTGCCCCCGCGCCGACGCGGGGAGCATGAGCAGAAGCAGCAGGAGCAGCGTGAATGTCGAGGTTGAAAGGTTCGGTTTGAAGTGGGGCACGGCTCTGACCCTCCAGAAGTCGGGTTGGGTTGAGGTCGTCCCCTGGCGGAGGGCGTTGGTCGGCGTGTGGCGGCGCGGGTTCGTCTTCGAGATTGCGCGCTCGGCGGCCCGTCTCAGCGCGGGGCGCGGCGGCGCGGGTTGGCGGCGAGGAGCGCTTCGAGCTTGGCGCGCGCGGGCGGCGCCTTCGTCTTCGCCGTCGGCTGCGGCCGCGCGCCTTGGTGCAGGTGCGTGACGGCGGCGGCCAGCGCGTCCGAGGCGTCAAACGGCGTCGGCAGCGCCTTGAGCTTCAGCAGCACGCGCATCATCTCCTGCACCTGCTGCTTCTCCGCCGCGCCGTAGCCGACGACCGTCTGCTTGATGAGCCGCGGCGCGTACTCGGCGATCTCGACGCCGGCACGCTCGGCCGCGAGCAGCACCACGCCGCGCACGTGCCCGAGTTGGAGCGCGGTCTTGGGGTTGACGGCGAAGAACGCCTCCTCGACGGCGCACACGTCCGGCCGGAACTTCTCGATCAAAGCCTCGACGCCGACCGCGATCTTCAGCAGCCGCGCCGAGAAGCGCTCGCGCGGGTTCGCCCTCACCGTCCCGAAGTCCACGGCCGCGTACCGGCGCGCGTCGCCATCGACCACGCCCCACCCCGTCGTCTCGCTGCCCGGATCAATGCCTAGAACTCTCATTCTTAAGTGATGAATGATGAATCAAAGGTCGCTTGCTTTCGATTCATCATTCATCATTCATCATTGCCTTCAGGCGCCGGCCATGTCGGCCTCGTCCATGTCGAAGTTGGCGGAGACCTTCTGCACGTCGTCGTGGTCTTCGAGGGCTTCCATGAGTTTGAGCATCTGGCGCGCCTCAACGCCTTCGAGCCGCTTGTACTCCTTGGGCAGCAGCTCGACCTCGGCCACCTCCGGCTCTATCCCGGCCTTCTTGACGGCCTCGTGCACGGCCTCGAAGTCGTCGGGCGAGGTGATGATCTCGAAGTTGTCGCCGTCGTCGCGCAGGTCTTCCGCGCCCGCGTCGGTGACGATCTCGAACAACTCCTCCTCGGGCTTCGCCTCCTTGGCGACGACGATGTAGCCCTTCTTCTCGAACATCCAGTTGACCGCTCCCGCCGTGCCGAGGTTGCCGCCGTTCTTCCCGAAGATGTGGCGAATCTCGGCGACCGTGCGGTTGCGGTTGTCCGTCATCGAATCGACCATCACGGCGACGCCGCCGGGGCCGTAGCCCTCGTAGGTGATCTCTTCGTAGGTGACGCCCTCTTCGGCGCCCGTCCCGCGACGGACGGCGCGCGCGATGGTGTCGTTGGGCATGTTGGCGGCCTTGGCGTCGGAGATGGCCTTGCGCAGCCGCGCGTTGGCGTCCGGGTCGCCGCCGCCCGTGCGCGCCGCGACCGAGATCTCCTTAATCAGCTTGGTGAAAACCTTGCCGCGCTTGGCGTCCAAAGCGCCCTTCTTGTGTTTGATAGTGTGCCACTTCGAGTGTCCCGACATCGTGATGAGTTCCTTGGCTGAGTTTGAAGTTGACCTGTAAGCGGGTCGGAAATATATCACAACGCCTCGCCGCGTGTCGCGCGCCCGTGCGACTTAGTCTTTCGACGCGAGCGCCAGCAAGTCCTCGGCATCGGCCCCGCCGACGCGCACGACTTTAGTCTTCGACGAGTGGCCGCTCACGATCTCGACGGCGCGCGAAGGGACGCCGAACGCCCTGGCGAGGAAGCGCGTCAGCTCCTCGTTGGCCGCGCCCTCGACGGGCGGCGCGGCGACCCTCACCTTGAGCGCCCCGCCGTGCGCGCCGGCGGCGGCCGTCTTCGACGCGCGCGGCGCGACCCGCACGGCGAAGACGAGCGCGCCCGCCTCTTCCCTGTATTCAATCAACGCGTCTCGAAGGAGTTCGCACTCCCCCTCACACCTGGAGCAGCGTGGCGCCCACGGCGCGTTGCAGGAGCGTGAGCAGGAACAGCACGACGATGGGCGAGATGTCCATCATGCCGACCGGCGGGATGAGGCGTCGGAACGGGCCGAGCACCGGCTCGGTCGCGCGGATGAGGAAGTGGAGCAGGCGGTTGTGCGGCCCGACGCCCCACGAAAGGAGGATGCGCGCGAAGATCATCAGCGAGTAGACCGCGAGCGCGCCGTAGATGATGTACCCGACGAAGGAGATCGGCGCGCCCGCCGCCACGCTCCTCAGCAGCCCGCGGACGGTGAAGAGCACCGCGCCGATGAACTCCGAGGCGAAGTAGCCGGCGAGGATGGCGATGAGGATGACGACGAGCGGCGCCACGTTGGGGCTGAAGCCCGCCTGCACGAGCGGCCTGCGCACGGGGTTGACCATCGGGTCAGTCCAGCGCCGGATGAGGATGACGGGGCGGCTGAAGGGGTTGAGGTCAGCCTTGTTCAGAATCAGGCGCGCCAGCATCAGCACGATGATGACGAGGATGACCGTCGCTATCGCGTACCAGACGAACAGTCCCGCCGCGTTGAAGTATAAGTCCATAATTTCTTGAGACGGTCGCCGGCCGCCGCCCGGCACCCTTGCCGCTTAAACCTTTCCGCCGCGCGCGCCGAAGACGGACGTGCCCACGCGCACCAGCGTCGCGCCCTCCTCGACGGCGACCTCGAAGTCGTGGCTCATCCCCATCGAAAGCTCGCCCGCGCTGCCGTCGTCGCCGCTTTCAAATGCCCCACGCCCGCGCCACTCGTCGCGCAGCTCGCGCAGCCTTCGGAAGTAGGGACGGACGCGCTCCGCGTCCTCGAAGAAGGGCGGCAGCGTCATCAAGCCGCGGCAGCGCACGCGCTCGCAACTCTTCAACGCCTCGAAGACGGCGGGCAGCTCCGCCTCGGCCGCGCCGCTCTTCGTCTCCTCGCCGGCCAAGTCTACCTGAACGAGCACGTCGAGCCTGTCGCGCCCGTCTTCCGCGCAGAGGCGTTCGAGCCTTGTGACGAGCGCCGCCGAATCCACCGAGTGAATCAGATCGAAGAGCCGCGCCGCGCGCCGCGCCTTGTTCGACTGGAGCGGGCCGATGAGGTGCCAGCGCGAGCCAGGCACGTCTTTCAACTCGGCGATCTTGCCTTCGGCCTCCTGCACGCGGTTCTCGCCGAAGTCCTTCAGCCCGGCGGCCACGGCCTCGCGGACGAGCGCGGCCGGGTGCGTCTTGCTGACGGCGACGAGCGTGACCTCTTCGGGGTCGCGCCCGGCGCGTCGCGCCGCACGCCCGATGCGCCCGAGAACCTCCTCGGCTCGCGCGCTCAAACCCGACGCGTCTGGCCTCGCCTCAGCACTCATTGTTGCGATTCCGTTGTGAACGGGCACGACTATAACAAGCGCGCGCGCGCGTCCGCAACCGAGCCGTACGCGGCCGTTTCACCAACGCCCCGCAAGCGTGCAGCTTTCCGTACACCATACAGAACGCGGCGACACTGTATCGTGCGCGGGGTCGGCTTAACTCCCTGACGGCGGGGGATTTTTGCGGTCACTTGCGCGCGCGCCCGCAGTGGCACGGTGCTTGTTTAACTGAACGGCGGGTTGGGCAGCAAAAAATATTTCGCGTCAGTTGACTGAGGCGAGGAGGATTTGAAAGATGAGCAATGCTAAAGGGTTCGTGACGAGGGCACTCATGCTGGCGATGGTGCTGTTTATCGCTTTGCCGGCGGTGACCTTTGCACAGCAGAGGCGTGAGCGCCGCGAGGACAGGCGCGAGCGTCGTCAGGAGAGGCGCGAGAGGCGCGAGGAGCGCCGCGACGTGGACGGCGACGGCGACTACGACGCGCGCGACCGCTACATCCGCCAGCAGCAGCGCAGCAACGGTAACGCCTACGGGCATCCCGGCCGCGACCCGCGCGACCGCGACGGCGACGGCGATTACGACCAGCGCGACGTGTACATCATCCAGCAGCAGCAGCGCAACAGCGGCTACGGCAACTACGGCGGCTACGGCAACAACGGCGGGTACAACAACACCCGCGGCTACGGCAACTACGGCTACGGCAACTACAACCAGTCGCAGCAGACCGCTCTGAACGCGGGCTACAACGAGGGCATCAAGGAAGGCCGCAAGGCTCGCAACGGTGGCGGCTACCGCAACGTCAACGACTACAGCGCGTACCGCAACGCGGACAAGGACTACAACTCGCGCTACGGCGACCGCTACCAGTACCAGCAGTACTTCCGGCGCGGGTTCGAGAACGGCTTCAACGACGGCCTCAACGGCTACTAAGCCGCTCTCGGGTTACGAGCAAGGGGGGTCACACAGAGGGCCGGGCGGCACAACGCCCGGCCCTCTTTTTCGTCAAAAGTGGCTCCGCTTGACACCCCTCGAACGCCGCCTTTAATATCTCCCTTCCCGCACGCGGATGTGGCGGAATTGGTAGACGCGCTAGCCTCAGGAGCTAGTGGCCGCAAGGTCGTGATGGTTCGAGTCCATTCATCCGCATAATTAATTAACAAGTTAGGTCAAATCCTTCAGTCGTAGAAGTGTTTCGATAAGCACTAGACTGGAGGATTTTCATTTTGGAATTAAAGTTTCTTTATGCTCAATTCCTGCGCGAGAAACAGTTCCTCCTTTGAGCTTTGTGATTCCTCTGCCCCGCTTGAGGGCGCGTGTAGAATGGGGGCATGGTGAAAACGTTGATTGCGGCTTTGGCGCTCGTCGCTTTGTCTTTCGTCTTTCAGGGCGGGGCTTCGCGCACGCCGCGGACGATGCGGGTGGACTTTTATCACACGGGGAACGCGGCGGAGGAGGTGTTTAGCATTGACCGTGTGGTGTTGGAGCCTCTGGCTTGGCCGGGGAGGCCGAGCCGCGCGTTGGACGAGAGCAACCTCGGCAAGTACCTGTTCGAGGTGAGGGACGCGAAGACCAACCGCATCCTCTATTCGCGCGGGTTCGCGTCCATCTACGGCGAGTGGGAGACGACCGACGAGGCCAGGACGGCGCGCCGCACCTTTCAAGAGTCGTTGCGCTTTCCCTCCCCCGACGCGCCGGTGCAAATCGTCCTCAAGAAGCGCGACGCGCGGAACCTCTTCCGCGAAGTCTGGACGACGACGGTTGACCCCACGGACATCTTCATCGACCGCTCCAGCCAAAAACCGCCCGCGCCGCTCATCGAGATTCAGAGGAGCGGCGACCCTTCCGAGAAGGTTGACTTCCTCATCCTCGGCGACGGCTACACGGCCGCCGAAGCCTCGAAGTTCGAGCGCGACGCGCGCCGGATGACGGACGTGCTGTTCGCGACCTCGCCGTTTAAGGAGCGGCGCCGCGACTTCAACGTCTGGGCGCTCTGCCCGCCCGCCGCCGAGTCGGGCGTGTCGCGCCCCTCGACCGGAATCTATCGCGACTCGCCCGTAGGCTCCTCCTACGACGCCTTCGGCTCGGAGCGCTACGTGCTCACCTTCGACAACCGCGCCTTGCGCAGGACGGCCGCCTTCGCCCCTTACGAGTTCGTCGAGATACTCGTCAACGACCGCCCCTACGGCGGCGGCGGCATCCACAACCTCTACAGCACGGTCGCCGCCGACAACGCCTTCGCGAACTACGTCTTCGTCCACGAGTTCGGCCACCACTTCGCGGGGCTGGCCGACGAGTACTACACCTCCTCGGTCGCCTACGCCCCGACGACCGAGCGCGTCGAGCCTTGGGAGCCGAACGTCACCGCGCTGCTCGACCCGGCCGCGCTGAAGTGGAAAGACCTCGTCGCGGCCGACACGCCGCTCCCGACGCCGTGGGGCAAGGAGGCTTTCGAGACTTACTCGCTGGAGATTCAGGCGCGCAGGCGACAGATCAGAGCCGAGCGCAAACCCGAGGACGTGATGGAGGCGCTCTTCCGCGAAGAGCTTGCACACGAGGCGCAGATGTTCGCGCGGGAGAAGTACGCCGGGCGCGTCGGCGCCTTCGAGGGTGCCAACTACGAGGCCAAAGGCTTCTACCGCCCGGAGGTGGACTGCATCATGTTCACGCGCACCAACCGCTTCTGCGCCGTCTGCCGCCGCGCCATCGAGCGCGTCATCGACCAGTACGCGCGCTGACGCGTCTCCGCCGCCAAAGGATTCGTATGAAGAGAACCGCCTTGTCGAAAATTCTGTTCCTCACCTTGATCTTCTTTATTCCCGGCGGCGGAACCTCTCTGGCCTGTATGTATGGGCCGCCCTACAAAACAGTTTGCGAATCTTACGCACAGGCCGACGCCGTGATCGTCGGGAAGATTGAAAGCGTCGATGGCGATCACTTGAATCAGTCGGTCGTTATCAAAGTCGAGAGGACGTTCAAAGGACGGAAGCGGAAGGAGTTTGTTTTAAGTCAGCCCCAATCGACCTGCGACTGGGATTTTTCGGGCGAGGTGGGGAAGACGATGTTGTTATATCTGGTTCGTCATCGGGAAACTAACAAATACAGTGCCCTCGCGCAGGGGATGGGTGGGA
The DNA here is from genome assembly GCA_036388915.1 of Pyrinomonadaceae bacterium. Classification (GTDB taxonomy): domain Bacteria; phylum Acidobacteriota; class Blastocatellia; order Pyrinomonadales; family Pyrinomonadaceae; genus QHXN01. The sequence continues at coordinate 65,530 of DASVQX010000011.1, read as the reverse complement.
GAGTTGAGAAGGAACAGGAAAATCTATACTGGCTGAATAAGCTGCCGAAAGCGCTTAACCGGACAAGGCTCTCCGGAGCCGTCAGACTTTATAAAAACGATCCTTTCGAGTTTGTGAATTTCCCGGTCGGAGTAAAGGTCAGAGTCTTCAACCGCGAGAACTCGTTTGAAGTTTTGACGGACAAGAGTGGCGTCTATGAAATTTGGGACATCCCCGTGGGCAAGTATCGAATCGAGCCCCTGCTCCCTTCCAATCTGAAACTCAGCTTTGCTTTGGAAAAAGGTTTGGTCGATTTTGACTCGCTCAAGAAGGACGACCCGAACACAAACGCGGTGTTAATCGAGATAGAGCCGAAGGGCTGCGGCGGCATTGATTTCGTCGTTAACGGGACCGTCAACTGACGGGAACGCCGCCCGACAACGGACGGGCGTAAGGCTTCTCACCCTTGCTCGTACGCCTGCCTCAGAGTCCGGATGTCGATCTTCTTCATTTGAAGCATCGCCTTCATGACCCTGCCCGCCTTCTCGCGGTCGCCGTCTTGCAGCATCTCGCTTAAGACCGGCGGGACGATCTGCCAAGACAGGCCGTACTTGTCTTTGAGCCAGCCGCACTGCACCTCCGCCCCGCCTTCGGTCAGCTTCCCCCACAGCTCGTCAATCTCCTCCTGCGTCTCGCAGTTGACGACGAGCGAGATGGCCTCGTTGAATTTAAAATGCGGTCCGCCGTTTAAGGCTATGAACTCCTGCCCGTCGAGCCGGAACGTCACGGTCATCACCGAGCCAGGCGGCTTCCCCGTCACGTCTTCGCCCTCCGACGGGTAGCGGCTGACGCTCGTCACTTCAGAATTCCTGAAGAGCGAGGTGTAAAAATTCGCGGCCTCTTCGGCCTGCGTGTCGAACCACAGGAACGTTGTAATCTTCTGCACGGTCATCACTCCTTCCTTCGCCTTCAGTTCACCGCCTCGGAGGTGGCGTCGGGGGCCGGCAGGCCGTTGGGGCCGACGTGGACGAGCTGTAGTTCCTGCTCGTCGGCGAGGGAGGAGTCGATGAGGGTCTGGACGCGGTAGCGGCCGGGCGCGGGGAACTCGACGTTGAAGAAGAAGCTGATGTTGTTGGCGACGCCGCCGTGCGCGACCTCGAAGGGCGAGGGGTCGGCGAGCACGACCGGGCGCTGGCCGTCCTCGGAGAGAATCCTCACCTCCGAGAGGTGTCGCCCCTGCCCGCGCCACTGCGTGACGACCGCGAACTTCATCACCGTGACGGGGAAGTGCTGCACCATCACCTGGTGGAAGACGCCCATCAGCGACAGCTTGTTGCCGACCTCCAGCCGCACGTCGTCGCAGAAGAGCGTGTAGGCCAGCTCAAGTTTACTCTCGTCACTTCTAGCCATCGTGTCCCCTTTTAAAAAATCCCCGGCACCAAACGCTTAGTCTCACGCGCGTAAGCCGCGTACTCCGCGACGAACGTCGCGCCGTAGAAGCCGAGGGTCAATAACGGAAGGAAGTCGAACCTCATAACGGGCCACCACGCCGGGAGCGTTCCCCTAGCCGAGCATCGCCCGCAGGGTCTCCTCGTCGATGACGTTGAGGCCGAGCGCCTGCGCCTTGTCGAGCTTCGAGCCGGCCTCCTCGCCCGCGACGACGTAGTCGGTCTTCTTACTCACGGTCGAAGTCACGCGCCCGCCGCGCGCCTCGATCAACGCGCGCGCCTCGTCGCGCGTCATCGTCTCCAGCCTGCCGGTCAGCACGAACTGCTTGCCCGCGAAAGCCTCGTCAGACTCCGCGCCGACGCCGCCGCTCGCAATCTCGGTCCGCACGCCGAACTCGCGCAGCCGCCCGCAGAGCGTGACGTTGCCCGCGTCGTCGAACCAGTCGCGGGCGGACTCGGCCACGGTCAGGCCGATCTCGTGTATGTCATCCATCTCCTCGACCGTGGCGGCGGCCAGCCGTTCGAGCGAGCGGAAGTGGCGCGCGAGTATTGCGGCCGTCCGCTCGCCGACGTGGCGTATGCCCAAGCCGTAGACGAGCTGCGGCAGGTCGCGCCCCTTGCTCGCCTCGATCTGCGCCAGAAGGTTCGTCGCCGACTTCTCCGCCATGCGTTCGAGCGCCGAAACGTCTTCGAGCTTGAGTTGATAGAGGTCGGCCACGTCGCGCACCATCTTCTTCTGCACGAACTGCTCGGCGAGCGCGTCGCCCAGACCCTCGATGCGCATCGCGCGGCGCGAGGCGAAGTGGAGCAGGCACGCTTTCAACTGCGCCGGGCAGTCGGCCGCGACGCAGCGCGAGACGACCTCGCCCTCCGGGCGCGAGACGACGCCGCCGCACACGGGGCAGCTCACGGGGAAGACGTAAGGCACGGTTTTGCGCGGGCGGCGCGACTTAACGACGCTCAAGACCTTCGGGATGATCTCGCCGCTCTTCTCGATGTTGACCCAGTCGCCTTCCCGCACGTCGAGCCGTTTAATCTCGTCCTCGTTGTGGAGCGTGGCGCGCGCGACGACGGTGCCGGCGAGCTGGACGGGCGTGAGGTTGGCGACGGGCGTGAGCGCGCCCGTCCGGCCGACCTGTACGACGATGGACTCGACCCGCGTCGTCGCCTGCCGCGCCGGGTACTTGTAGGCGATGGCCCAGCGCGGCGACTTCGCCGTCGCGCCGAACTCGTCCTGCAACGCCGTCGAGTTGACCTTGACGACCACGCCGTCGATCTCGTATTCGAGCCGGTCGCGCTCGGCCTCCATGTCGTTACAGAACTTGATGACGCCTTCGATGTCCGGGCACTTCGCGCGGTGCGGGTTGACCGTGAAGCCCGCGGCGGCCAGCCATTCGAGCGCCTCCCAGTGCGTCGGGAAGGGCTTGCGCTCGCCGCGCAGCACGTCGTAGGCGAAGAGGTCGAGCCTGCGGCGCGCGACGACCTTCGGGTCGAGCTGTCGGATGGTGCCGGCGGCGGCGTTGCGCGGGTTGGCGAACTTCGCCTCCTCCGCCTCTTCCCTCTCGGCGTTGATGCGCTCGAAGGCTTTGCGCGAGAGGTAAGCCTCGCCGCGGACTTCGACCTCCGATTCCGTGCCGGCTGCGCCCTTCAGGCGGAGCGGGACGCTGCGGATGGTGCGGACGTTCTGCGTCACGTCCTCGCCCACGCGCCCGTCGCCGCGCGTCACGCCGCGCGCGAGCAGACCGTTCTCGTAATGGACGGAGAGCGAGAGGCCGTCGATCTTCAACTCGGCTACGTACTCGAACTGACGACCGTCGGCGAGTCTGCGGCAGCGCTCGTCGAAGGCGCGCAGGTCTTCGATGTTGTAGCTGTTGTCGAGCGAGAGCATCGGCCGCCGGTGGACGTACTCCGCGAACCCTTCGGCGGGCCGCCCCCCGACGCGCAAGGTGGGGCTGTCCGGCGTCCGGAACTCCGGGTGCTCCTCCTCCAACGCGCGCAGCCGCTCGACCAGCGCGTCGTATTCCACGTCCGAAATCTCCGGCCGGTCGTGGACGTAATAAAGCTCCTCGTGCCGCAGCACCTCCTCGCGGAGCTTCCTGATCTCGGCTTCGATGGTTTTCGCGGCGGTCGGCAAGCTTCGCCTCGTTAAGATATTAAAGTCAGGCCCTGAACTTCGGCGCTTATTCTAGAGTAGAAGTTTGATTATCAACAAAGACGCCCCTAGAAGAGAGTCAGCACTCCCACGACTTCGTCTCTTTCCAGCGTCTTGATGTCGTCGTGATGGTTTCGGAGAATTGCTTCGATTGCCGCCGTCTCGCAGTTACCCCGTCTAATCCAGACAACTTTCGGCGGGAAACCGAATAGCAAGCAGAGGTCACTGAAATCCGCGTCTTTGGTCACGATCAGGAAGCCGCCGCGACGGGCAAACTCCCACACTTCTTCGTCCCCAGACTGGTCGAGCCCGAGCAGGTAGACGTGACTTGAGTCAGGATAAAGGTCGGCCAAGCGCTTTATTAGGTGGGGGGACAGGTTATGGTCGAAGAGTAGCTTCACTCTAATTGATTGAATATTTTTTGACAGCCTGCGGCCATAGGCATCTCACGCCTCGACCATCAACAGGCGCTTCTCGCGGTCGGCGGCGAAGGCGAGACAGGCGAGGATGTCCTCTCTCGTCAGGTAGGGGAAGTCTTCGAGGATTTCCTCCTGAGTCATCCCGGAGGCGAGGTATTCGAGCACGTCGTACACCGTCATGCGCATGCCGCGGATGCAGGGCTTGCCGCTGCGCTTGCCGGGCTCGATGGTGATGATCTTGCGGTAGTCCATGGTGGGATGATAGCAGAACGGGCGCGGCGTTCAACCGTTATCTGTTGAGCTTGACGAGCGCGGTTTGGGGGCGCTTGGCGGGGACGTCCTCTTCGAGGTCGGCGAGGCGGTGGATGACGCGGCCGAAGTATTTGACGCCTTGGATGAAGTCGTCGAGGCGGATGTTCTCGTCCGGGCCGTGCGGGTTCGAGCCGGAGTGGCTGACGCCGAAGGAGACGACGGGCGTCGGCGGGTCGTTCGCGCCGCAGACCGCGCCGACGGGGCCGCTCGCCGGGTCGAGCGGGTAGACGACGGGCGGCTGGCCGTAGACCTCGGACGCGCCCTCGATGGCCGCGCGCGCCACCATCGAGGAGGGCGAGGACTTGGCGTAGGGCGCCGAGCCAAGCTCGCTGATCTCCACGTCGTTGAACCCGCGCTTGTCGAGGTGCTGGCGCAGAAGCCCGACGACCAGCTCGGGCGTGAGGTCGGGGACGAGCCGGAAGTCGAGGCGCGCGGTGGCCGCTCCCGGCAGGATGGTCTTGGCGCCGGCCTCGGTGTGGCCGGTGCGGATGCCGCAGATGGTGCAGGTCGGGCCGAAGATCAGCTCCTTCGCCAGCTCCCTCCCCGACATCCCGTGCAGCCAGCCGCCGATGCGGAACTCGCTCCGCAGCCCCGCCTCGTCGAGCTCGATGGTCTTGAGCATCTGCCGGTCTTCGGACGTGAGCGGCGCGACGTGCGAGCCGAAGCCGTCGATGGTGATGACGCCTTTCGGCGAGACGACGGTCGAGAGCGCCTGCACTAAGCGCCACGCGGGGTTGGGGACGATGCCGCCCCACTTCGAGTGGAGGTCGGTGCGCGCGCCGTACGCGCGCAGCTCAAGGAAGGCGATGCCCTTGAAGCCGAGGTTGATGACGAGGCGGCCTTTGGTGTCCTTGTAGCCGTCGTCCCAGACGCAGCCGTCGGCGCGCAACAATTCGGCGTTCTCCGCCGCGAAGCGGTAGAGGCTCGGGCTGGCGAGGCCGTCCTCGCCCTCGACGACGAAGCGCAGGCAGACGGGGAGCTTGCCGTAAGTCTTCTGGTACGCCTCGACCGCCGCGACGCGCGCGACCAGATCGCCCTTGCTGTTCGAGGCGCCGCGCGCGCGGAGCACGCCGTCGCCGGCGACGGCCGCGAACGGGCCGGAAGACCATTCGGTCAACTGCCCGACCGGCTGCACGTCGTAGTGGCCGTAGACGAGGAAGCAGCGCGGGCCGGCGCCGCACTCGCCGTAGATGATGGGGAAGCCGCTGCCGATCTTAAAGGTGCGCGTGCCGGCGCCCACGCGCTGCAACATCTGCTCGACCTTCTCGGCCACCGCGCGCATCCCCGTCCCGCGCGCCGCCACCGAAGGCATGCGACACAGGTCTTGCAGCCGCTCCGTGAAGGAGCGCGCGTGCCGGTCTACGTAGCGGTCGAAGCGTGTGAACGACATAAGTCAGAGCCGTCGGCCGTGAGCCGTGAGACGCGACGAGATAAAACCTGTTCTACTCTCGTCAAGGTTCACGGCTCACGGCCGACGAAAGAAAAGGTACTTCGGGCCGGAGGGGTCGCGCTCGAAGCCGGCGCAGACAAGCCCGGCGGCGAAGGCCGACTGAAACTCGCCGCGGACGCGCAGTAGTTCGGCGCGCGCGGCCGACGGGTCTTCGCCGACGAGCGCGCCCCAGTTGGGGGGAATCGTGACGGAGGCGGCCGGCTCGCCCAAAGGCTCCGACGCGCCGCCGCGCGCGAGCGCCTCGACGCGCGGCGAGTCCAGCTCCCACTCGGCGACGAGGCGGTCGCTGTCGAGCCCGAGCGGCTCGGCGAACTTCCCCGTCACGGTCGAGTAGTCGGTGCCGTAGTAGTTGACGGCGTAGCTGCGGACGACGACGCCCAGACGGTTGAGGTTGAAGTGAGCGTTGCGCGCCTGCGCCGGGTCCCAGGTCCAGCGCACGAAGCGACGCCCCTCCGAGAGCACGCGCGCGCGTTGCGCCCACTTCAGGCGCGCGCCGACGCCGCGGTTCTGGTAGTCCTTCGCCACCGCCATCATGTGCGAATAGCCGCTGGTCTCCTCCGCGCCGGTGTCGGGCGCGCGGCGCGCGGCCAACTGGTTGAGGACGAAGCCGACCATCCTTCCGCCCGCGAAGGCGCCGAGCGTGAAGCCGCCCGCGCTGCGCGCGACGATGAGGTGGCGGCGCGGCGACAACTCAAGGTCGGGCAGCCCGAACGCCTCGCGCTGCAAACGCACGCACTGGTCGAACTCCTCGACCGTCGTGCACTCGCGGATGTCTACCTCGTCGCTCTCGGCCATCCTCAACGCCCGCCCTCAAATCTCGACGCTCTCGTACCAACTCTTCGGGACTTCGTCGATGCGGCGTTCGGCCGCGCGCTCGGCCACGTCGGCCGCGAAGTTGACCAGCGTCAGACGGCCGCCCTCGCGGTAGCGCCCTTCGACCGAGTCGCGCAACTCGCGCGCGTAGGCACGCACCCCGCAAGCCGTCTTGAAGAGCACCAGCCGCTCGGTGTCGCCGTGCTTGAGCAGCCACGCGACCTTGCGCATCGAGACCATCCCGCACTCGCCCCAGAAGAGGAAGCGCGCCCCGGCGTGGGGCTGGCCGCCCTCTCCGCCGTTGAGCGAGACGAGGTCGGGCTTGTAGCGCAGTCCGACCGGCAGCTCGATCTCAAGGTTCGGGAACGCGCGCGCGAACATCGCGTACCCGAGCGCCTTCATCAAGACGTGGCCGTAACTCTCGCCCCGACGCTGCCAGAGCCGCACGCGTCTCCCGACCAGCTCGAAGTCGTAAAGCATGCGAGAGTCGTGACCTCTGGCCCGAACGGGCGGCGGATAAACCTCCGCCCCGAAAAAGTTCGTCAACCCTAAAACTAAAACCGGGAAATTGGATTCTATCCTGTCGGCCGCCGCCGTGTCACCTGCCACGCTTTTTGTCGGACTACAGCCAAGTCAGAACCACCCGCGGCAGCGCGTGGCCCTTTTTAGCCCGGACGTGCCAAGTCACAGCGGGCCACGCGCTGCCGCGGGTGGTTCTGACCGCTATGCCGCCGTCAATCTGCGAAGGCGACGGAAAGCTCGCGGAGGGTGGCGGAGTCGGAGGCGTCGCCGCGGGCGGACTCTTCGCGGTTGACGTGGCGGTAGAGGATGTCGCGCTGCTGCGGGCGGAAGCCGGCCTCGCGGATGAGGTAGCGGAGCGTCTTCTCGTCCGCCTCGTTGTGCGCGCCGGCCGCCGAGACCACGTTCTCCTCGATCATCACCGAGCCCATGTCGTCGGCGCCGAAGCGCAGCGCCACCTGCCCGAGCCTCAATCCCTGCGTCAGCCACGACGACTGGATGTGCTCGACGTTGTCGAGGAAGAGGCGCGAGACGGCGACCATCCGCAGGTAGTCCATCCCCGTCAGTTCTTCCTTTATCCTGCGGCCGAGCGCGGTGTTCTCGCGCTGGAACGTCCACGCGATGAAGGCGGTGAAGCCGCACGTCTCGTCCTGTAGGTCGCGAATCCTTTGCAGGTGGCGGACGCGGTGGACGGTGCTGTCGCCGATGCCGAACATCATCGTCGCGGTCGTCCGAAGGCCGACGCGGTGCGCGGCGCGCATCACGTCGAGCCACTCGTCGGTCGTACATTTGGTCGAGACGCGCTTCCTGACCTCGTCGTCGAGAATCTCGCCGCCGCCGCCGGGCATGCTGTAAAGCCCGGCCTCCTTCAAACGGCCGAGAATCTCTTCGTAGGAGAGCTTCGAGATGAGGTGGATGTTGTGTATCTCGGGCGGCGAGAAGCAGTGGAGCTGAAAATCGGGGTAGCGCGCGTGGAGCGTGCGCAGGAGGTCTTCGTACCACTCGATGCCGAAGTCGGGGTGGAGGCCGCCCTGCATCAAGACGCCGGTACCGCCGAGCGCGATGGTCTCGTCGATGCGCTCGCAGATGTCTTCGACCGTGCGGACGTAGGTGTCGGGCTTGCCCGGCCTCCGGTAGAAGGCGCAGAAGGTGCAGACGACGTTGCAGACGTTCGTGTAGTTGATGTTGCGGTCGATGATGTAGGTGACGACTTCGGACGGGTGCTTGCGCCGCCGCACCTCGTCCGCCGCCACGCCCATGCGCGCCACGTCGTAGGATTCGAGCAGCGCCGCGCACTCCTCCGCCGTCATGCGTTCGCCCGCCAGCACGCGGTCGAGAATCGGTTGAATGTCTGTGCTTGTCATTTAAACTTCGCCTGCCCGAATCGCAAATTCCAAATCTGAAATATCAAATCCGCATTCTGCCAGCCGCGCCCGTCCCGGGCGGGAGGAATGACGGCTTTCGCTCACATTTTTAGGGGCCGCCGTGCGCCGACCCGTTCGGCCTTACTCTTATTCAACATCCGTGCCGATGAACCGGAGCGGGCGGTGCGCGTCGGTGACGCCGTGCTTGTGCGCGAGGCGGAAGAAGAGTTCGAGGCCGGCGCGCATCTCTTCGTCCAGCTCGAAGGCGATGTTGCGCGTCAGGTAGCGCACCAGTTCCTCGCGCGGGCGCCCCAGTTCCCTCTCGTAAACGTCCACGATCTCTTCGACGCTCGCCAGCCCCTCGTCGCGCGCGCCCGCGAAGTCTATCGCCCGCACGGCACGGGCGGCGTCGCGGTGCGCCATCCACATCGCGAAGACGAACCCGAGCCCCGTGTGCTCGCGCCACAGCGCCGCCATGTCGTAGACGCGCAAGTTTCGCCGCTCGAACGTCATCGCCGGGTCGCCGATGACCAGCGCCGCGTCGTGGCGCTCAAGCATTTTTTCCAGGTCCGGCTCCGCCTGTTCGAGCCGCGGCGCGCGCCCCAGAAACTCGCGGCAGATGACCTCGACGAGCGCGGCCGAGGTGCGCGACTCGACGCTGAGCGCGATTGAGTTCACTTCTTCGAGCCGCGCGCCGCGCGTGACGAGGACGACGCTGTGCACCTCCTCACGCGCGCCGACGCAGACGCCCGGCACGATGGCCGTCTCGGGCAGACGCTGGTACTCGACGACGGGGACGAGCGCCGCCTCGACCTGCCCGCGCGCCAGCATGTCGGCGCAGCGCGCGGGCGCCGTGTCGGTCAACAGCTCGACCTCGCCGCGCCGCCGCCCACGGGCGAAGCTCCAGATGAGCGGGGCCGTGTTCAAATAGCTCGACGCGGCCACGCGCGGCGCCGCGCCCCGTGCCCGCCCTCTCCCCCGCCCTTCCCTCAACGCTCCTTCGGACTTCATCTTTTAACGGCCTTCGAGATGCTAACCCACACACGCGCGCGCCCGCAACAGACGCCCCGCCGCCGCGCGAGGCGCGCGTTGACACCCGACCGATGCGCACATACCATGCACTCCACTCATGCGGATTTACGACATCAGCGTGGCCTTAACGCCGGGCGAGACGCCGACCTATCCGGGCGACCCGAGGCTGGAAGTCGGGTCTTGGAACGCGATTGCGCGCGGAGACGCGGCGAACGTCTCGGTGCTCAATTTCGGCGCGCACACGGGGACGCACATCGACGCGCCCGCGCACTTCATCGAGGGCGCGCCGGGGCTGGCCTCGCTCCCGCTCGACGCGCTCGTCGGCCAGGCGCGCGTCGTCGAGATTCCGGCCGATGCCTCCGCGGTCGGGGAGCAACACGTCGGCGCGGACGCACTCGGCGGCGCGTCGCGCGTGCTCTTCAAGACGCGCAACTCCGACTTCTGGGGCGCGCGCGACGGGCGCTTCCGCGAAGACTTCACATACATCGAGCCGGCGGCCGCGCGGGCGCTCGTCGGCGCGGGCGTGCGGCTCGTCGGCTTCGACTATCTTTCGGTCGAGAAGTTCGGCTCGGAAGGTTTCGAGACTCACTTGGCGCTGCTCGGTGGCGGCGTCGTCATCGTCGAGGGGCTAGACCTCCGCGGGGTCGCGCCGGGCGTTTACGAACTCTTCTGCCTGCCGCTCAAGGTCGCGGCCGGCCACGGCGACGGGGCGCCCGCGCGCGCCGTCCTGCGCACGCTCGATTGAGGAGAAACGATGATCGAGAAGGTCAACCTGTCGGAAAAGTTCGGACTCTTCGCCGAGCACTGGCAACCGAAGATCGCGGGCGAGGTCGGCGACTCCTACGTCAAGCTCGTCAAGTTTCAGGGCGACTTCGTCTGGCACAAGCACGAAGACGAGGACGAAATGTTCTTCGTCGTCAAAGGCGAGATCGTCATCCACTTGCGCGACGGCGACGTGCGGCTGGGCGAGGGCGAGTTCGTCATCATCCCGCGCGGCGTCGAGCACAAGCCGGTCGCGGAGGCGGAGGCGCACGTCCTGCTCTTCGAGCCAAAGAGCGTCCTCAACACCGGCGACGTGGTCGAAGAGCGCACGCGCCCCGTGCTCGAACGCATCTGAGCGCACCTCTCATTTCCGGAAGAGGCAAAACCCGCCCGCCCCGCGCAACGTATACAAAAATGCTGACAGGAGGACGAACCCCCGAATGAGTAACGACCCCAAAGACGCCGGCGGGGCGCGAGACAAATCCGAAGCCAAGACAGAGGCCGCCGACGTGAACTCGCGCGGCTATCGCGAGCGAGTCTTCGAGATCGTGCGCCGCATCCCCGAGGCGCGCGTGATGACCTACGGCCAGCTCGCCGAAATCCTCGGCGAGGGCTACACGGCGCGCACCGTCGGCTTCGTCATGCACTCGGCCGACCCGTCCGTCCCGTGGCAGCGCGTCATCAACGCGCAGGGCGCGTGCTCGACCGGAAGAGTCATCGTCCCGCCCGACCTCCAACAGCGGATGCTCATCTCCGAGGGCGTCATCTTTAACGAGAAGGGGCGCTGCGACCTCTCGCGCTACCGCTGGACGCCCGAAGAGTACGAGGCCGGCGGCGAGGTCGGCGGCGGCGAACAGCCCAGCCTCTTCGGCGACTAAAAGCCCGAAAGGAACATCAGAGGAACACCCATGAGCGATGAGCAACTTCAGGTACGCGCGCCCTACTCCATCAGCGAGCCACGCTTCTCGGTCGCGCCGCAGATGGTGACCACGGCCTTCGAGCTTCCCGGCTACCGCATCCGGCAGAACCTCGGCGTCGTGCGCGGCATTGTCGTCCGCTCGCGCAACCTCTTCGTCAACATCGGCGCGTTCTTCAACACGGTGGTCGGCGGCAATATCACCGCCTGGACGAACCTCTGCGAGTCAACGCGCCGCGACGCCTTCGAGATCATGATCCAGCACGCCACCGAGCTGGGCGCCAACGCCATCATCGGCGCCCGCTACGACGCGACCGAGGTCATGCAGGGCGCGACGGAAGTCCTCGCCTACGGCACGGCGGTCGTCGTCGAACCCCTCGAAGGCACGGGGATTTACGGCGCGTGAGCGGCGACGGCGGGGCGAAAGAGCTGACGGCCGAGGCACTCGCGCAGCTTGAAGAGGTGTTCGACCGGATTCCCTACGTGCGGCTGCTCGGAATGGAGTTCGTCGCGGCGTCGCACGGGTCGGCCACTTTCGCGCTCGAAGCCCGCGAAGAGCTGACACGGATGGGCGGAATCCTGCACGGCGGGGCCGTCGTCTCGCTCATGGACACCGCCGCCGCCTTCGCCGTCCACACCCTGCTCGAACCCGGCGGACGCACCGTGACGGTTAACCTGACGGTACATTTTCTCCGCCCCGGCGGCGGCGGACGCGTCGAGGCGCGCGCCAAAGTGCTGCGCAGGGGGCGCCGCGTCATCATCCTCTCCGTCGAGGTCACGGACGGCGCGGGCGACCTAATCGCAACCTCCACAATGACTTACTACACACAGGGCTAACCGCCCGCCCCCGTCTTCGGCAAACTTTTTTACAAAGTTCGGTCCCGCCACCCGCCCGCAGCCGACGCCCCGCCCGACTCGCCGTAAAATCAGAAAAACTCATAGACAAACTTGGTTAGCTTGTGCCAAAATGTGTTTGCCACTAGACCTGCCACAGGTCTCAGTGCCTTTGCACCCTCGGAACCCCTTCTCGCCCGCAACCGTTTCCGGCTGGGATTGCCGATGCTCTCGCTCTACAGCGCACTTCTCGCACAGCACCCGCGACAACTGACCTCAGTCCGTTGCGCGGAGCCTACCATTTTGCAGCTCCAGCGTTATTTCGAGGACGTGGTGCTGGAGAACAATCTGGCGGCGCTGGTGGTCGAGAGCCTTCTGCCCGAGTCGCAGCGCTCGCTGCGCGACATCGCGCGCGTGCGCGAGGTGGGGCGTCTGGCGCGCTACTCCTTCTTCTTCGCCGCCCCCGACGACGCGCTCTACTCCGCGCAACTCTCCGACGGCAAGTCTGACCGCGAGCCGTTCCTGGTGCAGAAGCCGGGCGGACCCGACGTGCGCGAGCGCTTCGTGGTCATCGCGGACGCGAGGTTTTCGGCGCTGATGGCCTCGGTCAAGACGGACGAGGAGGGCCAGGAGTCGGCCGGCGACGAGGTCATCTGGTCGTTCGAGCCGGACATCGTCTACTCGGCGCTCGAATACCTGATGGCGCGCGTGACGGCCGAGGTGCCGACGCACGCGCGTCTGTTCTCGAAGGCGGTGCGCACCTGCGTGCCGAAGACGACCTCGCTCCAGCTCACCGTCTCGGTGACGACGAAGCTGGCGCGCCTGCTGCAAGAGCAGGCGGTGCGCGAGATCGCCGTCAACCGCATCTCGACCGCCATCCGAAGCTCGTTGGAGCTGCCGAGCGTCCTCCAGACGACGGTCAACGAAGTCGGGCAGGCGCTCGGCGCGCAGGCCAGCGCGCTCTGCGTCGAGGGCGAGCACGGGCAGGCGTCTTTGACGACCTGCTACTTCCGCGACGGCGAGCCCGACGAAGACAAGCGGGCGGAACTGCTCGGCGACATCGACGCCATCGGCGTCCGCCTGCGCGGGCGCATCAAGACCTACGTCCACGACGGTTCGGTCGAGGCGGGCGAGACCGACACGCCCCCCGTGGCGGCCGTCCCCGTCATCTACCACGACCGGACGATGGGCGTGCTGATGGTGACTTCGGACAACCCGCAAAGGCTCTGGCAGGACAACGAAGTGATGCTCCTGCGCACGGTGGCCGACCAGGTCGCCGTCGCCGTCAACCACGCGCGGCTCTTCCAGCAGATGCAGCATCAGGCGCTGACCGACGGCCTGACGGGCTGCTTCAACCGCCGCTTCTTCGAGATTCAGTTGGAGCGCGACCTGCACCTCGCGACGAGGATGCGACAGCCAGTCTCGCTCATCCTCTTGGACATCGACCACTTCAAGCGCGTCAACGACACGCACGGCCACGACGCGGGCGACGCCGCGCTGCGCATCCTCGCCAACGCCCTGCGCGAGGAGTTGCGCGGCGTGGACACGGCCGCGCGTTACGGCGGCGAGGAGTTCGCCATCATCCTCCCGCAGGCCGGCCCCGAGGGCGCGCAGGTCGTCGCCGAGCGCCTGCGCTCGCGCATCGAGCGGACGGACGTGCCCGGCGTCGGCTGTATCACGGCCTCGCTCGGCGTCTCGACCTTCCCCGGCGACGCCAGCTCGCGCGAGCTTCTGGTGACGAGCGCCGACCGCGCGCTCTACATGGCGAAGCGCAACGGCCGCAACTGCGTCCGCACGACCGCCGACCTGCCCGCCGACGACATCTTCTCGCAGCCCTACGAGCCGGTGCTCCCCGTCCACGAGACGGCCGAGGTCTTCAACAGCACGGCTTCGGAAGCCGCCGCCCCCGCGCCCGGCCTACAGGAGGCGTTCACCCCGCCGGCCATCTGAACCGGCCACCTGAAAAAGCCCGACTTTCTGAACCAGCACTCGAAGAGGAACGCGGCCCGCCGGGGCCGCGTTTGTCTTTGCGGGTGAAAATCGCGCATCATAGGAGTCGAAGGAAAGGTCAAACGGCAGGCACGATTCTCGGGGCGGCCCGGCCGTCTTCAGCGCCCATGGACGATCTGCGAAAATTCGCTCGCTACTTCCGCCCGTACAAGAAGTCGCTCGTGGTGGGGGTGCTCTGCATCCTCGCCTCGACGGTCGTCGGGCTGCTCATCCCCGTCTTCGTCGGGCGCGCGGTGGACGACCTGCGCACGGGGCCGACGTGGGAGAACGTCACGCGCTCGGCGCTGCTCGTCGTCGGCGCCAGTCTGGTCAGCGGCGTCTTCCTCTTCCTCCAGCGGCGCATCCTCATCGGCATGTCGCGCCACGTCGAGTACGACCTGCGGCAGGACTTCTACGCGCACCTCCAGCGCCAGCCGCTCACCTTCTTCCACTCCCACCGGACGGGCGACCTGATGGCGCGCGCCACCAACGACCTCGCGGCCGTGCGCCAGCTCGCCGGCCCGATGGTGATGTACACGCTCCAGACCGTCTTCGTCGTCCTCATCATCCTCCCGCTGATGCTGCGGATCAGCGCGCGTCTCACGCTGCTCCTGTTCGTGACGATGCCGCTCGTCTCGCTCACGGTGAAGTACTTCGGACAGCAGGTGCACGTCCGCTTCGAGAAGATTCAGGACTTCTTCTCGCAGATCACGGCGCGGGCGCAGGAGAACATCTCGGGCGTGCGGGTCGTGCGCGCCTACGCGCAGGAGGAGTCGGAGGCCGCGGCCTTCAACGACCTCAACCGCGAGTACGCGACGCGCAACCTGAGTCTGGTGCGCGTCTCGGCCATCATGCGCCCGCTCATCCAGTTCGTCATCGGGCTGGGGATGGTGCTCATCGTCTGGTACGGCGGAATCCTCGCCGTGCGCGGCGAGATCACGCCGGGGCAGTTCGTCGAGTTCACGCTCTTCCTGATGCGGCTCATCTGGCCGCTCATCGCGCTCGGCTACGTCGTCAACCTCTACCAGCGCGGGACGGCGAGCTTCAAGCGCATGAACGCCATCTTCGCCGCCGAACCGGCCATTCGAGACGCCGCCGGGGTTAAAGAAAAGTCCCCGATTCGCGGCCGCATCGAGTTCCGCGACCTCACCTTCTCGTACGGCGAGCACCTGCCGCCGGTGCTCAAGGACATCGACCTGACGGTCGAGGCCGGGCAGACGGTCGCCTTCGTCGGGCGCACGGGGTCGGGCAAGTCCACGCTGATGAACCTCGTCCCGCGCGTGGTCGAGGCGCCGCCCGGCACCGTCTTCGTGGACGGCGTGGACGTGCGCGACTACCCGCTCGCGCAGCTTCGTTCGGCCGTCGGCTACGTCCCGCAGGAGACTTTTCTCTTCAGCGAGACGCTGGCCGAGAACGTCGCCTTCGGCGTCGAGCGCGCCGGGCGCGCCGACGTGGAGTGGGCGGCCGAAATCGCCGGACTCTCCGACGACGTGCGCGAGTTCCCCGAGGGGTTCGAGACGATGGTGGGCGAGCGGGGCATCACGCTCTCGGGCGGGCAGAAGCAGCGCACCGCCATCGCCCGCGCCGTCATGCGCCAGCCGCGCATACTCATCCTCGACGACGCGCTCTCGTCCGTGGACACCTACACCGAGGAGAAAATTCTGGGGCGGCTGCGCGGCGTGATGCGCGAGCGCACCTCGCTCATCGTCTCGCACCGCATCTCGACCGTCCGCGACGCAGACCTCATCTGCGTCCTCGACGAGGGGCGCATCGTCGAGCGCGGCACGCACGAAGAACTGCTCGCGGCGGGCGGCGAGTACGCCGCGCTCTACGAACGGCAGTTGCTCGAAGAGGAGCTGGCGGCGAGTTAGGCGACGCCGCGACTTCAGGAAGGGGGGACTGGCAGATGATGAACCATCCGGCCGCCGGAGCCGGGCTTGACTTGCGACTCCGCACGATGCGGATTCTCTGGGCGATGTTCCTGATAACCATCGGCCTGTTCGTCCTCGTCACGTACGTCTCGCGCCCCGACGACGAGACCAGGGCGGAGATCGCGAGTGACCCCCAGACGCTGCTCTTAGTGCTGGCGGCCGTGGCGCTCTCTTCGGTCGTCGCCTCGTTCGTCCTGAAGGCGGGCTTTTACAGGCGCGCGGCCGAGCAGCAGCAGCCGGCGCTGTTGCAGTCGGGGTTCATCGTCGCGATGGCGCTCTGCGAGGCGGCGGTGCTGCTGGGGCTCGTGGCGCTCTTCATCACATGGAACGACTACGCCTACCTGCTCTTCGCCCTCGGCGCGCTCGGCGAGGCGCTGCACTTCCCGCGCCGCGAGCAGGTGCAGGCGGCGTACTACAAGACGGCGGGCTGAGCCGCGCGGCCGAAGGTTTGAACGAAAAGAATGTCCGCAACCGCTAAACAGTTTCACGAGGAGGAGGCGCTCAAGCAGTTCGACCGCGGGAGCGCGCGCCGACTGCTGCGCTACCTCAAGCCGTACCGCCGCCAGATCGTGCCGGCGCTGCTGCTCACGCTCCTCGTCAACGCGCTCGGCGTCGTCGAGCCGAAGTTCTTCCAGTACGCCATCGACTGGTACATCAACCCCGCCATCGACCAGCGCGCGGGGCTTCCCGGCGGCGAGTGGGGCGCGGTCTACGCGTACGTCTCGCGCGGGCTGATGCTGCTCGGCCTCGCCTTCCTCGGCGTGAAGCTCTTGCAGATGCTCGTCTCGTACTTGCAGGCCGTCCTGCTCCAGTCGGTCGGGCAACACGTCATGTACGACCTGCGCTCGGAACTCTACGGGAAGTTGCAGCGGCAGGAGGTCGCCTACTTCGACCGCAACCCCGTCGGCCGCATCATGACGCGGCTCACCTCGGACGTGGACGCCTTGAACGAGCTGTTCACCTCGGGCGTCATCGAGGGCCTGGGCGACGTGGTGATGGTCTTCGCCATCATCGCCTTCATGGGGTGGATGGACTGGCGTCTGACGCTGGTCGCGCTCATCACCGTGCCGCTGCTGTTTGCGGCGACGACGTGGTTCCGCAAGCACGCGCGGCGCGGCTACGACCTCGTGCGGACGAAGCTGGCGCGCATCAACTCGTTTTTGCAGGAGCACATCTCGGGCGCCCAGACCGTCCAGATTTTCAACCGCGAGTCGAAGTCGCTCCGCCAGTTCCACGAGGCCAACGACGACTACCGCAACGCGAACGTCGAGACCATCTTCTACTACGCGGTCTTCTTCCCGCTCGTCGATTTCATCGGCTCGCTCGGCATCGCGCTCATCATCTGGTACGGCGGTTGGCGCGTGATGCAGAACACGCCCGTCAACGAGGTGCTCTCCATCGGCGCGCTCGTCGCCTTCATCCAGTACTCGCAGCGGCTCTTCCAGCCCATCCGCGACATCTCGGACAAGTACAACGTCTTCCAGTCGGCGCTCGTCGCCTCGCACCGCATCTTCCGCACGCTCGACCAGCCGGTGACGGTGCTCACGCCCGAAAGCCCCAAGAAGACGGGGCGCGCGCGCGGCCGCGTCGAGTTCCGCGACGTGTGGTTCGCCTACAAGGACGAAGACTGGGTTCTGAAGGGCGTCTCGTTTGCGGCCGAGCCGGGGCAGACCGTCGCGCTCGTCGGACACACAGGCTCGGGGAAGACGACGATCACGAACCTGCTCATGCGCTTCTACGACGTGCAGCGCGGGCAGGTGCTTCTTGACGGCGTGGACGTGCGCGAGTGGGATTTGAAGGCTTTGCGCGAGAACTTCGCCGTCGTCCTTCAGGACGTGTTCCTCTTCAGCGGGACGGTCGAGGGCAACATCCGCCTCGGGCGCGAGGACATCTCGGACGAGCGCGTCGCTTGGGCCGCGCGCGAGGTTCACGCCGACGGCTTCGTCGGGCGGCTGCCCGAAGGCTTCAAGTCCGAGGTGCGCGAGCGCGGGGCGGGACTCTCGGTCGGGCAGAAGCAGCTCATCTCGTTCGCGCGCGCTCTCGCCTTCGACCCGGCGCTGCTCATTCTAGACGAGGCGACCAGCTCCATCGACACCGAGACCGAGCAGCTCATCCAGCAGGCCATCGAGCGCGTCCTGCGCGACCGCACGGCCATCGTCGTCGCGCACCGCCTCTCGACCGTCCAGCGCGCCGACCAGATACTCGTCCTCCACCACGGCGAGCTGCGCGAGCGCGGCACGCACCAGCAACTCCTCGCGCGCCGCGACCTCTACTGGCGGCTCTACAAGCTCCAGTACGCCGACGACTCGCGCGGCGACGGCGACGCCGAAACACCCTTACGCGACAGCCTCCAGTACGGCGACTGACCGAAGGAAGGCGGCCCCCTGATGGGAGAGTTCGGCAAGTGGCTGCTGCACGAAGACCAGAATGAGCTGTTCCACTACCTCTTCGCCGTCGCCTTGAACGCCGTCTTCCTCGCCGCGGTCGCGCTGCTGCTCTGGCCTCTGGGTAAGGCGGCGACGGCGCTTAGTCTGGCGAGGGGCTTCTGGGCCTTCTGGACTGTGATGATTCTGACGACCGCGCTGGTCTTGATGGTTCGTCGCCTCTTCCGCATTGACATCGACACGCACCCCGATGCGTACGTCATCATGGCACTCTTGGTGAGCGGCGTGCTACAGGCGGGCTGGTCGGCCTTCGCCGCGCTCAACGCCCGCGACTCGGCACACGGCGCGCCCCTGTGGCTCGCGGCGCTCCTCTATTTCGTCGGCCTGCTTTCGTGCTGGGTGGCCTTCAACGTCGTGGCCGCCTATTACATGGGGAGCATCTACAGGATGACTAACCTCATCGTTGCGGCCGCAAGCTTCGTCCTCTTCTGCGCGTGGCCGGCGGCCGGGCGCGCGCTCTTCGGATGGTTCTTCGACTTTTACGGGCGGTTCCTCGACCCTTACGGCTGGTTCTCCGGCCTCTTTCGGGAAGGCGGCGCCGGAGGAAACTTATGGACTTAAACGCGACGGGAGACGGCGCGGGCGCGTGGCCGGGACTTCGGTTCGAGGAGTGGCGCGAGACGTGCGCGACGCTTCACATGTGGACGCAGGTCGTGGGGAAGGTGCGGCTCGCGCAGGCGCCGCACGTCAACCACTGGTGGCAGGTGCCGCTCTACGTCTCGGCGCGCGGGCTGACGACCACGGCCGTCCCTTACGGCCCGCGCGTCTTCCAGATCGACTTCGACTTCATCGCGCACCGGCTCCGCATCGAGACGGGCGAGGGCGACTCGCGTGAGTTGGCGCTCGCGCCGCGCACGGTCGCGGACTTCTACCGCGAGTTCACCGCGCGCATGGGCGAGCTGGGGCTGGACGTGAAGATTTGGACGACGCCGGTCGAGGTCGAGAACCCCGTCCCGTTCGAGCGCGACGAGGGGCACAAGTCTTACGACCCCGAGTACGCCAACCGCTTCTGGCGCGCGCTCGTCCACGCCGACAGGGTCTTCCAGAAGTTCCGCTCGCGCTTCACGGGCAAGTGCAGCCCCGTCCACTTCTTCTGGGGCAGCTTCGACCTCGCGGTCACGCGCTTCTCGGGGCGCCCCGCGCCCACGCACCCCGGCTCGCCCGGCGTCGCCGACTCCGTCACGCGCGAGGCTTACTCGCACGAGGTCTCGAGCGCCGGCTTCTGGCCCGGCGGCGCGGCGCTGCCCGAGCCGATCTTCTACTCCTACGCCTACCCCGAGCCAGAAGGCTTTAAGGACTCGCCGGCCAGACCCGAACGCGCCTCCTACAACAACGACTTCAAGGAGTTCGTCCTCCCTTACGAGGCGGTGCGGGCTTCCGCAGACCCCGAACGCGACCTGCTCGACTTCCTGCAAGACACCTACGAAGCCGCCGCCACGCGCGGCAACTGGGATCGCGCCGCGCTCGAACGGTAAAGTCAGAACCGCCTGCGGTAGCGGGCGGCCCCTTGTTAACGCATAGCAGCGCGTAACAAAGGGCCGCCCGCTACCGCAGGCGGTTCTGACTTTATGCTTCCCTACTTCTGCGACGCGGCCGGTACGGCGGGCTGCGCGCTGTCGTTGCCGCGATTCTTAAACGGGACGAGGCCCTCGACCGAGGAGTAAATCTGCAAGTACATCTGCGTCTCGCGCGGGATGAGCGTGCGCCAGCCCGCGCCGCCGCGCCGCAGGTAGAGCGGCAGCCGCGCGGGGTTCGAGTTGTAGCCGGCGGCGGCCAATTCCGCGCGCGTCGCGGTCTTGTTCGCCAAGGCGTCTAAGACCTCCTGGTTGAGCGCCAAGTCGTTCCAGGTGTCCTGCATGTAGAGCAGCATCGCTTCGAGCGCGTTGCCGTGGTTGCGCATCCCGACGACGAAGTCGGGGTTGAGGCCGACGCCGGGGTGCGTCTGCCGCACGAGCTGGTAGGTCGGCGGGATCATCTGCACCATCCCTCCCGCGCCGGCCGAGCTGACCGAGTAGCGGTACGTGTCCAGCTCGTTCAAAGAGTAGAGCGCGTAGACCTCGTCGTAAATCCTCTTGCGGTCTTCGCGGCGGAAGCGGTCGTGGTCAACGTGCTCGACGAGGCAGAGGCGCTCGGCGATGTCCACGGTCTCGGGCGAGATGGTCTTGCCCTTGGCCTTCAGGCGCTGCGCCGCGAGGTCGAGCATGTTGCGGACGTAGGTCTGGCCGTGCTTCGTGATCTCGGGTGAGACGAGCGCCGGGTGCGCCGACGTGTAGTAGGCCATCTCGCGGAAGCGCCCGAACTTCTCGATGGGGTATTCGACGACGAGCGGCGTCAACTGCTTGCCCGTCGCGGCCTCGGAGACGACGACCGCCGTGTTGACGTAGTTCGGCCGGACGACCTGGAAGCGCACGCTCAAGCCCTGCGAGGTAGTCAGCACCACGTCGGTGCCGCGCGTCAGGAAAGTCTCCTTGGGCAAACTGAGCGTGTGAATCTTCGACGAGTCGGGGTCGAGCGCCGCGACGGTGACGAAGGCCGTGTTGGGCGTCGAGGACGTGAGCGTCAGGCGCGACTTCAAAAGTTTCTGCGCCTCGGCCGTGCGCTCGCGGAACTTGTTGAGCGAGGGCGGGTGCGCGGGCTGCAAGGGGACGGACGGCACCGTGAACTGCGGCGTCGGCGTCTGCGACGCGGGCGCCTGCGGCACGACCGTCGGCGGCGCCGTCGTCTGAGTCGCGGGCATCTGCGGCGCGTTCGGCGCGTTCGGCCGGGGCGCGGGCGCGGTCGGCGTGGGGGTGGCCGTCTGGCTCTGCCGCGCCGTGACGCTGACGACGCGCGGGCGCGTGAAGACGGGCGACGGCTCGGCCGTCTGCGCGGACGCTTTGGGCGCGGGCGCAAACACGACGGCCGTCAAACTCAGGAGTAGAAAAGAGTTTTTGTTCATCTTCTGACTTTAGGGCTGAAAGGTTCTTTGTCCGCGCTGGGGGGCGGCTCTCGCTGCCTTAAGATTCTCGCGGCGGCGGCGTGGTTGTCAATACCTTGCGGCGCCTTCGCGTCAAATTGGCATCCGTGGACGGTAATAATTCAAGGATGAAGGATGAAAGAAATACTGTTTGAATTTCCTCCCTCATCCTTCCGCCTTCATCCTTCCCTTAGAACTCGCGCAGGCTCCCGGACAGCGCGCCGGCCGCCGAGGCGGCGAGGTCGCGGAGCGCGTCCACGCGCCGCGTCAGGCGGAAGCGCGCCGCCAGCGCGTGGCCGACGTTGAAGCCGGCGTCGGCGTCCAGCTCGTACAGCTCGCGCGTGAGCGCCTCTTCGCAGACGCGCTCGACCACGGGGCGGAGTTCTTCGGCCGCGTGCTCCAACCCCTCGACGAAGACGACTTCCGCCTCCGCCCCGCCGCGCGCCCGGCGCCGCGTGTGTTCGCGCAGACGCGCCCGCGCCTCGTCCTGCACCTTCCCGGCGGCGACGACCACCGTCCGCGTCGCGTGCGCCTCCGCCTCGCCCTCGACGGCGCGGCGCGCGTGCGCGGCCGTGAAGTCGCCGTCGCGCAGCACGAAGAGGAACGGCTCGCCGCCGACCGACGCCAAGACTTGCGCCGTTCCGTCGTCGGCCGAAGCGAGCGGCGCGATCTGACTCTCCGGCACGCCTAAGCCCCCGAGTATCGACCGCAGGCTGCTCACCAGCCACGCGCCGTCCTTTAACATCGACGTGGCGAGCGGCGTCGGCGTCACAAGCTCCTCGGCGCGCTCGTCCGCCACGGCCGAGCCGCACTCGCTGCACACGGCGTTGCTCGCCGTGACGATGGACAGCGCCTCGGCCGAAGGCAGGCGGAAGAGCGAGCGCCCGTCCTTGCGGCAACTGACCTGCACCTCGCGGCGCACAAGCCCCGCGCCCGCCAGCCGCGCCACCAAAGCCTCCTGCTCCGCCCCGCGCCCGCCGGCAATCAACTCGGCCGCGCGCCCGTCTTCGTGCGCCTCCCTCAGCCTTTTGAGGAAGCCGCGCGCCCCCGCGTCGTCGAGCATCTCGCCCGCCCGCGCACGCTCCGCCGAGCCGGCGACACGCGGCGGCATCACGTCCGCGTCGTCGGCCGACGGACGCGCAAACACCCCCGGCGCCTGCCCTTCCCGCTCGCGCCAGACGATGCCCGCGGGCGCGGCCGACTCGCCGCCCTCCCCCGCGACCTCGCCGCCCGCGGACTCGCGCGCCGCCGCCTCGTAAGCCTCCGAAACGTTGCGGCAGAAGGCTTCGAGCTTCTCGGCGGGCGCGTCCGTCGCGGCGTCGTAGACGACGCCCGCGCGCAAGCCCGCCGCGCCGCCGTAGCCGTCGCCGAAGACGAGGAAGTGGGCGAAGTCGTCGAAGACGAAGATGTCGCCGCGCGTGTAAGGCTCCCCGCCCTCGGCCTCGGAGCGCGACTCCAGAAGACGCTCAAGCTCGCGCGCTCGCTCGGCGCCCGAGGCCGCCTGCCCGAAAAAGTGGAGCCGCGAGTCGCGTATGAGCGGCACCAGCCCGCGCTCCCGCAAAGCTTCGAGCAGCGGCGTGCGGAGGCGTCTCTCGACGGAGAGGTCTGCGGCGCGGCTTTCGACGAAAATCATCAGGGCGGTCTCCTTATTATGGCGGCGCATGCTATCACGCCGCGCCCGGAAATTTCTACGGGAAAAGAGTTTATGTGCGCCGGGTTGCCACCGGTCGTACCGAACCCGTCCCCTTGCCTTCAAGATGATTGATGTCACGTCCCCTTTCCGTCCAATTTTGGAGAGGGTCTCACTGCGCCGTCACGAAACAGTCACATTGCCGCTTGTGGCGTCTGTATCTGTTGTGTAGAGTGGATTTCAGGCGTTTAAGCCGCAAAAGCGCGACGCCCCACCTCAAACAAGCAATACCCCAAGCAATTCGCAGACTTTGGCAGAGGAGACCGTTCCCCTAGATGTCTTTTTGCAGACTGTTCCCCCGGCCGCTCGCGGCCTGCTTCGCCCTGACCCTTCTTCTGACCGCCTCCGCGCAAGCGCAGCAACAGCAGCAGGGCATCACGCGCCCGCGTCAGGCCACCGCCGCCACGACCATCACCAACGAAGCTGAGGGACGCGCGAGGCTCGAAAACGACCTCGTCGTGGTCTCGACCGCCGAAGAGGGCGAGGCCGAGCCGGAGTACGAAATCCCGCGTTTCGGCGCCGGCCCGGCGGGACTCGGGCAGCGTGAGCGGACGATGCTGGCGGCGATCGAGCAGCGTCTCGGGACGCCCTACCGCATGGGCACCGAGGGGCCGTACCGCTACGACTGTTCGGGGTTCGTCTGGAGCGTCTTCCAGCAGGCGGGCGTGGCGTTCGAGCGCACGTCGGTGCGCAACTTCTGGCAGGAGTTCGCGCCGCCGACCGAGGACGAGAAGTTCAAGTTCGGGACGCTGGTCTTCTTCAACAACCTGCACCACGTCGGCATCGTCGCCGACGAGAACGGCTTCTACCACGCCTCGACGAGCAAGGGCGTCGTCTACTCGCGGTTCGACGAATACTGGACGAAGCGCATCAACGGCTTCCGCCGCGTCCCCGCCGCGCACGACGGCGCGCTCGTCGCCTCGACCGGCAGGTAAAAATTTAGCGCGCGCGTCTCCCCGGACGCACGTCAGGCCGACGCCCTCCGCAGAGGGGTCGGCCTGACGCCTTTGTGGGCCAAGTTTAAGAGGCCGCGCGCCGCGCCGCCGGGCTACTTGCCGCGGAAGCCGACGACGAAGCCGGCGCGCTGCTCGCCCGACTTGGTCTCGCTGAAGACGATGATGCGCTCGACGGCGACGTAGAACATGTGGTCGTCGTCGTCAACCATGTGAGCGACGCCCTCGTCAACCTTGACGAGCTTGCCGCGCAGGCTGGACGTGCCGCCGCAGAACATGTCCAACTTCTTCCCCACCATCTTCGCTAAAAGTTCTCGCATCTTCCGCACTCCTCACTGGACAGGATGAAGGCCGAGGTCTGAAGGATAAACCGAAGTCGGGAGGTTTTCAATTCACCCCTCGGCTTTCGCCCTCCGCCGCTTCTTCTCCGGCTCCCACTCCCAGACCTTCTCGCACTTGTCGTCCACCTCCGGGCCCTTCGTGACCTCGCGGAAGGTGATCTGGACGAGCGGGATGACGGTCTCGTCGTCCTGCTGGCGGCGCTCGAACTGGAGCACGTCGTAGTAGGAGCAGCGCGAGCGGTCGGGGTACTCGCGGCAGACGCCGGGGCGCGCGTGGTAGATGGTGCAGCCCCGCTTCTCCTGATCGAGGAACATGCAGGTCTCGTGGAAGATCGTGTCCTCGACCTTCTTGAGGATGCGCTCGTGCTCCCACTGCTTGGTGTAGCGGCGGCGCGCGGTCTCGAACGTGACGCCGAAGTGCTTGGCGAGCCGCGTGATGTCCCGCTTGGTCACCTGCACGCGCTCGTAGATCGAGCAGCAGTAGGCCAGGCACTTCGTGCAGTCGAAGTAGACGCGCGGCTGGTCGTCCTTGATAGTTTTAACCATTGATAGTTTTAACCGGTGACTCCCCGGAATCGCTCCTACCTTCTCTCGGACTTTTCGTACTCGGCGAGCAGCAGCTCCATCAGCTCGCCGCGCCGCTCGTAGAGGCGCTTCAGCTCGCGCGGCTCGTGGCGCGCCAGCGCGTAGGACGTGATGACCGGCAGCGCGATGGTCGAGTCCACGTAGCAGACGACGGCGTCGGGCAGGCGCTCGGGGTCTACCTTGCCCCACGAGACGGCCTCGCCCGGCGTCGCGCCCGACAAGCCCCCGGTGTCGGGGCGCGCGTCGGTGATTTGCAGGAAGTAGTCGTGGCCGCGCTCGTCGATGCCTAAGACCTCCTGAATCTGCGGCTCGGTCTGGAGCATGAAGTTTTTGGGGCTGCCGCCGCCGAGGATGAAGACGGCCGACTTGCCGCCGTGCTTCTTGCCCTTGTCGCCTCGGCCGTGGATGGCGCCGCGCTTGGCGGCGAGGACGAGCGAGGCCGTCTCGTTCACGTCGGCCGACGGGTCGAAGGCCAGCTTATTCCCCTGTATCGCCTTCGCCGCCACGTTCATCCCGATGGACGAGTCGCCGGGGCTGGAAGTGTAGAGCGGGACGCCCAAATCGTAGGCCGCGGCGAGGAACGACTTATTCTCCAGGCCCAGCTTGCGCTCGCGCTCCAGCACGTACTTGCCGCAGAGGTTGTGGAACTCGGCCGTTGACATCGGCCGCTGGAACTCCTCGCCCTCGATGAGGCGGCGGAAGAAGGCGTCGGTGTCTAAGAGCACCGAGTAGTCGAAGAAGATGTCGTAGATGCGGACGACCTCCTCCTCGCGCAAGGTCACGTCCGAGACGGCCGCGTTCCCCTGGTGGAGCGCGAGGCCGATGCCGAAGTGCGTGTCGTGGTAGAGGTTCGCGCCCGTCGTGATGACCCAGTCCACGAAGCCCGCGCGCATCAGCGGGATGAGCGCCGACATCCCTAGGCCGGCGGGCGTCAGCGCGCCCGTGATCGAAAGCCCCACGGTCACGTCCGGCTCAAGCATCTTCCGCGTGAAGAGCTGGCACGCCTCGCGCAGCCGCGCCGCGTTGTACGCCAGAAACGTCTCGTCAACGAGGTCGGCCACCGTCTCGCCGCCCGCGATGGGGCGCGGGTCGATGCGCCGCCCCGAAAGGTATCTGCTGCCCGTCTTCTTCTTCGCCATTCTTCCCCTGAAACGTTGGTTGTGACCGCGACTATTCGCGACTACTCGGCGGCGGCGGCCGCCCCGCCGTCCGCTTGCGTGCGCCGGAGGCGCAGGCGGTTGACGCGGCGCTCGTCGGCTTCGAGCACCTCCACGTCGAGGCCGCGCAGGTTGAACCGCGTGCCCGGCGGCGGCACCGTCCCCGACTCGTTGATGACGAGGCCCGCGATGGTCGTGAAGTCGTCGTCCTCGATCTCCAAATCGAAGAGGCGCTCGATCTTCCCGACCTCGGTCGAGCCGAGCACGTCGTAGTAGCCGTCGTCGGCCTCGACGATCTCGACGACCTCCTCGCCCTCGATGTCCTCGTCCTCGATCTCGCCGACGATCTCTTCGAGGATGTCCTCGACGGTGAGCAGTCCCGCCAGCCCCCCGTACTCGTCGATGACGAGCGCGAGCTGGACGTGCACCTTCTGCATCTCTTCGAGCAGCTCGTCCACCGACTTCGTCTCCGGGACGAAGTAGGCGGGGCGCAGCAACTGCTCGATGGTGTCGCACTCGCGCCCCTCGGCCCAGCAGGCGAGCAGGTCGCGGACGTAGATGATGCCGACCACGTCGTCGATCTGTCCGCGGTAGACGGGCAGGCGCGAGTACTTCGACTCGACCATCGCGTCGCGCGCCTCGCGCACGGTGGCCGTGAGCGGGAGCGCGACGACCTCCGTGCGCGGCGTCATCACCTCGCCGGCGCGCGTCTCGCCGAACTCGATGATGGACTGGATGAGCTCGCCCTCCTCCTCTTCGAGGATGCCCTCCTCCTCGCCCACGTCGATGAGCGCCTGGATGTCGCCGCCGTTGTCGTCGTCGTCCGAGTCGGAGGACTCGGAGGCGGTCTGCGTGACGTGCGGGTCGCCGCCGCGCCGCGAGCGCTCGGCCACCACCTGGCGCGGCGTGGCGACGAGCGAGAGCGCGCCGTAGAACGGGCGGTAGAGCGGGAGAAGGCCGAGCAGCGTCCGCTCCGGGTTCGACGCCGAGAGCAGGCGCGGGATGACCTGCCGGAACAGCAGCGTCAGCGCCAGCGCGATGAAGAAGGCGACGAGCAGGAAGCGGCGCTCGTCGCCCATCAACTGGTAGCAGACCGAGGTGACGATGACGACGAGCGCGACCAGCACCACCTGAATCGCCGCGTTCAGCGTGAAGCGGAAGCGCGGGCGGTTCTCCAGAATCTCGCCGAGGAAGACGACGCTCGGGCTGGGGCGCTCGTCGCGCTCGCCCGTCAGACGCCTGAGCCCAACGTCGCTCAACTGGCCGAACGCCGCATCGACCGTGGAGAGAAAGGCCAGCACGAGCAGCAGCACGCAGGCGGCCCCGATTTCCAACTGGGTCTCCATAAGAGCCGCGAACAGTAAACGGTAAACCGTGACGGGACGCAAGCCCCCTGTCACGGTTCACGCTCGGCGGTTCACGAATTATATTCCGAGTCGGCGGCGCAGCCTCAATTCGAGCGCGTTCATCTCGCCGCCGTCCACTTCGTGGTCGTACCCGCACAGGTGCAACAGCCCGTGCAGGATGAGTTGTCGCACCTCGCCCTCGAAGTCCAACCCGTGCTCGGCGGCCTGCCGCGCGGCCTGCTCGACCGAGACCACCACGTCCCCCAGACTCAACCCCTCGCCCTTCTCAAACTCCTCCTGCCCCGCCGGGAACGACAAAACGTCCGTCGTCCCCCGCTTCCCACGCCAGCGCCGGTTCAACCCCCGCATCGCCCTGTCCGACACGAACGCCACCGTCGCCCCCGCGCCCCCCGCCGGCACGACCTTCAGAGCTTTCTCCGCGAACTCGCGCCAACGCTCGCCATCGACCGGCACCTTGCGCTGGCGGTTAACGACTTCCACCATCGTTCACATCGCCCCGGATTTTCCCGTCTGCGACTCGTAGGCTTTGATGATCTGCTGGACGAGTTTGTGGCGGACGACGTCCTTGTCGGTGAAGTAGACGAACTCGATGCCCTCGACCTTCGAGAGGATGCGTTCGGCCTCGACGAGGCCGCTGCGCTTGCCCGTCGGCAAATCGATCTGCGTCACGTCGCCCGTAATCACCGCCTTCGACCCGAACCCGATCCTCGTCAGCGCCATCTTCATCTGCTCGCTCGTCGTGTTCTGCGCCTCGTCGAGGATGATGAAGGCATCCGCAAGCGTTCTGCCGCGCATGAAGGCCAGAGGGGCGACTTCGATGATGCGCTTTTCGAGCATCTTGGCGACGCGTTCGGCGTCCATGAGGTCGAAGAGCGCGTCGTAGAGCGGGCGGAGGTAGGGGTCAACTTTTTCTTGAAGGTCGCCGGGGAGGAAGCCCAAACGCTCGCCGGCCTCGACCGCCGGGCGGGCGAGGACGATGCGGCTCACCTGCTTGAGCGTCAGCGCCTGCACGGCCATCGCGACGGCGAGGTAACTTTTACCCGTGCCGGCCGGGCCGATGCCGAAGACGATGTCGTTGGCTTGGATGGCCTCGATGTAGCGGCGCTGGTTGGCCGACTTGGGCGCGACCTGCTTCTTGCCGGCGGGGTTAAAGCGCGCCTTGGTGAAGTAGTCGCGCAGGGAGTAGTTGCGGTCTTCGGCGATCTGCGCGAACGCCTCGCGCAGCTCCTTGTCGGTGAAGGTCTTGCCCTCGCGGAAGAGCGCGGCGAAGTCTTCGACGATGCGCCCGGCCGTCTCGACGTCTTCGGCCTTGCCGTCGAGCGTCAGGTCTTGGCCGCGCGCATCGACGCGCACGTCGAGGAGCGTTTCGAGGTACTTGATGTTCTGGTCGTGGACGCCGAAAAGCGTCTCGACGGCGCGCGGCGGAAGCTCGATCTTCTTCAAAAGTCGCTCTCTTCTCCTTGTCTTTGGGAAAGCCGGGCGTGGCGGCGCCGGGGGCGGATGAGGGACGGGGAAACGGTCTCTGTCATTGCAGAAACGACGCTACAACACACCCCGCGCGGGTGTCAACAAAACGGGGCGCCGACGCGGCCCGTGAGTACCGTTGCGTACCCGCCGCGCGCGCCGGCGCCGCCCGCCCCCGCCTTGACACACGTGCGGGCGCTCCCTATACTTTGGGCTTTGCTCTGGCGGTCGGATTCGCGACAGTGGGCCGGCGCGAGAGTTTTGCAGACCAGATTTGTTCCGACGGAGTTGAATTCAGAGATGCCTAATCACAAGTCAGCCGAAAAGCGCGTGCGCCAGAACGAGAAGCGGCGCGAGATCAACCGCGGCAACCGCGGGCGCCTGCGCACGGGGATCAAGAAGCTGCGCTCCGCCATCGATTCCGGCGAGGCCGGGTCGGCGCAGGAGCTTCTGCCCCAGACCGTCTCGCTCATCGACAAGGCCGTCCAGAAGGGCGTGCTGCACCGCAACGCGGCCGCGCGCCACAAGGCGCGTCTCACGGCGCGCGTCAACCAGTCGGCGAACTAGGCTGGTTTAAAATTTAACGGGAGCGAGGCAGGCCGTCGTGCGCGGCCTGCCTCGCTTTTTTGTTGCGCGCCGGCGCGGGAGGGTGAACAGATGTCGCCGAAGCCGAACGAGCTTTACACAAGCGACGAGCAGGTCGAGGAAGTCGTCCGCCGTTTCGAGTCTTGCGAGTTGACGCCGGCCGACTTCAACCACCGTGAGCACCTGATCGTCGCGCTCTGCTATCTCCAACAAATGGGCGACGCGGAGACGGTCGCGCGACTGCGCGAGGCGCTGGGGCGGTACGTCCGCGCGCACGGCATAAACCCGAGCCTCTACCACGAGACGATCACCGTCTTCTGGCTCAAGCGCGTGCGCGCCTTCATCGCAAGCGCGGGCGGCGGCCCCGGCCTCGCGGAACTGACGAACCGTTTGACCGGGGAGTGCGGCGGCTCGCGCCTCATCCACGACTATTACAGCAAGGAGTTGATTGACTCGGAGGCGGCGCGGCGCGGGTGGGTCGAGCCGGATTTGAAGCCGCTGGACTTTTAGGCGGACAGTTCGCAGACGAGCATTTCGAGTTGGAGGCGGGAGCCGCGTTCGCCGCCGCCTCCGAGTGAAGACTTGATGGCGAGGTCGGCCTCGGCGATGCGCGTGATGCGGCGCGCAAGCTCGCGCGCGTCGGCGCGGCGCGCGGTGGCGAGGAACTCTTTGCGCTGGCTGAAGGGCATGTTGACGACGCGGAAGACCTCCTGCTCGGGCGCGCCGCGCGTCATCAACTCTTTGGCGAGCGCGAGGCGGTGGAAGTTGCTCGCCAGCAGCCCGATGAGCATCACGGGCTCGGCGCCGTCGTCGAGCAGCTTGCGCAGCGTCTCCAACGCGCGCCGCCGGTCGCGCGCGATGAGGTGGTCTGAAAGCTCGAAGTTCGACAGCTCGCGCGAGCGCCCGACCAGCGCCTCGACCAGCTCCGGCGTGATCTGCCCTCCGGGCATCGCGGCGGTCGCCAGCTTCTCCAACTCGGTCGCGAGCTGCTGCACGCTCGCGCCCACCAGCCCGACGATTTGCCTGAGCGTCCGCTCGTCGGCGTGCGCGCCGAGGTGCTTCAGGCGGTCGCGCGCCCACGCCAACAGCTCCGCGTCCTTCAGCTCCGCGAACTCGACGCTCTGGCAGACTTCCAAAAGCGTCTTGCTCAGCTTGAGCCGCTTGTCGAGGTTGCCCGAGACGAAGACGACGGTCGAGCTCTCGACCGGGCGCGTGACGTAGCGCACCAGCGCCTCCTCGTCCGCCTCGCGCAGCTTGCCGAAGTCGGTGACGCGCACGACGCGGCGCCCGCCCATCATCGGCATCTGCTCGGCGGCGGCAATCGCCTGCTGCACGTCCGCCGAAGCGAGGCTGTAGCCCGCCTCGTTGAACTCGCGCAGCGGCGAGTCCTTGAGCGCCGCGTCCGTGATGAAGCGCGCGGCGGCGTCGCGCAGGTAGCCCTCCGGCCCGAAGAGGAGGTAGAGCGGCCCGACCTTCCCCGCCTTCAGCTCGCGCTTGAGTTCTTCGCGTGTGAGCGTGGGCATTTAGGGTTCTTCGTTGACGCCGAAGCCGTTGACGAGCGTGGAGACGAGGCTCTCGGCGAAGCTGCGCGAGAGGCGCTGGACGGCGGGGTCTTCTTCGTTGAAGAAGCTGCGCGGGTCGTCTGTGAACTCGAACTCGCCGCGGAAGACGTAGTCCTGGTTGTCGTAGAGGACGCGGTTGGTGACCTGGTCGCGGACGGTGACGGCGGCCGTGATCGTCACCTCGAAGATGCGCGCGCGCCCGCGCGTGTCGAGCAGCACGCCGTAGAAGGCGAAGGTCTTGATGGTGCCGTCCACCACGGCGTCGGCGCCCTTCGTCTCGCTCTGGACGCGCAGCCCCTTGCCGCGCCGCAGGATTTCGCGCATCACGGCGTCGGTGAAGCGCGACTCGATGCGGTAGCGCAGCGCCTGATTCTGGAACGCGGGCACCGCGACCGTCTTGACGTGCGCGGGCAGCCCCGTCTTGCTCACGGGCTTGTAGCAGCCGCGGAACCCCGACGCGAAGGCGACGACGGCGGCGAGCGCGGCCGCGTGGAAAAGTCTCTTACTCAGCAGCATTTGTTTGAAAGTGAAACCCCCGAAACGTTCAGGCGCGCGGAAGCGTTGACGATACGATATTGAAGTCGCGAGTGACAAGCGCCCGAGGCGGAAGCCCGACCGTTTCAATCGCCGCTCGCGGCTTTTATCGCGTCTATCACTTTGACGGTCTCGACGGCGGCGCGCACGTCGTGGACGCGGACGATTGAGGCGCCGCGCAGGACGGCGGCCGCGACGCTGGCCATCGTGCCGTGGACGCGCTTGTTGACGGGCGCGCCGCCGAGCAGGTGGCCGACGAAGGACTTGCGCGAGGTGCCGACGAGCAGCGGGAAGTCCGCGAAGTCGCGCGCCAGGACGTCCAGCTTCGCGATCAGCTCGACGTTCTGCTTCTGCGTCTTGCTGAAGCCGATGCCGGGGTCGAGCACGATCTTCTCGCGTCGGACGCCGCGCCGCTCGGCCTCCGCAATCGCCCGACGCCAGTCGTCCGACACCTCCTTGAGGATGTCTTCGACCGGCTCCTGCTTGTGCATCGTCTCGAAGGTGCCGCGCGAGTGCATCAGTATCAGGCCGGCGTCGTAGCGCGCCGCGACCTCCGCCAGCGCGGGGTCGAAGCGCAGCCCCGAGATGTCGTTGACGATCTCGACGCCCGCTTCGAGCGCGACGCGCGCGACCGACGCCTTCGTCGTGTCGATCGAGTGGGTGGCGCGGCCGCTCATCTTTATCATCACGTCGATGAACTTCTGGACGCGGCCTATCTCCTCCTCCTCCGAGACGGCCTGCGCGCCCGGCCTCGTTGACTCGCCGCCGATGTCGATGATGTCCGCGCCGTCCTGCGACATGCGCTCGGCGCTGTCCCACGCGCGCTTGCGCGTGAACCAGCGCCCGCCGTCGCTGAAGCTGTCGGGCGTGAGGTTGATGACGCCCATGACGAGCGTGCGGCGGCCGAGGGTGAGGTTGTGCCCGGGCAGCTCCCACGAGCGCTTTTTGACGCCGACTCCGGCGGACACGTTTTTCATACTTGTGGGCTACCCGCCCCGCTCCGCTCAGGGCTGTCGGAAGAGGAGGCTCAGGCAGGTCAGCGAGCCCTCGGCCTTCGTGAACTCCGAGACCTCGACGGCGCGCACGTCGTACCCGAGCGACGAGAGCATTTCGGCGGTGCGCGGGGACGCGGCGCTAACGCAGACCGAATCGCCGACGCGCACGACGTTCGCCGCCCACGGCTCGGCGGCGTCCGCGGCCACGACCCTGCGCCCGCGAAAGATTGCGGGGTCAACCCACTTGGGGTTGACGAGCACCGCCTCGTCGTCGAGCGCCGAGCAGCCGGTCTTCAGGTGTAGGCAACCGCGCGGCTCGACCGTCAAGACCTCATAGTCGTGCGGCGCGGCGAGCCGCCGCAGCGCGGCTGCGCCTTCCGCGTTCGTCCGCGGCGAAAGCCCGACGTAGAGAGTCCGCCCGAGGCGCAGCACGTCGCCGCCTTCGAGCGTCGCGGGCGGCTCGATTCTCACGACGGTGCGGAGGCGCGCCACCTCCGGCTCGATCAACCCGACCTCGCCGCGCCGCGACACGGCGCCCGGCCGCGTCAGCACCGCGAGTTCGTCGAGCACTATCGCCGTGTCTTCGACAAAGACGCTGTCCTGAAATTCTTCGAGCGGCGGCAGCGTGAACACGCGCGCGCCGCAGGCGCGGAGCACGTCGCAATAGGCGCGGTGCTGCGCGGCGGCGGCGTCCGGGTCAATCGGCTCGCGCCCCCTGTACGTCAACTCGCACGCGTCCAACGCGCGCGCCGGCTCCCTCGTCAGTGCGACAATCATTGCGTGCTCACCCGTCACGGCCGCCGGCCCTGCCAACGCTCCCACTCCCTGACGGCCGCCTCGTACTTGGCGACCCAGTTCCGTATGTAACCGACGACCTTTTTATCGCTCTCCCCCGGACAACGGTCGTACCTGGAGATGTACTCCTTGCCCGCCTCGTAGGCGACCTTCTGCTGTTCGGCGTTGCCCTTGAAGTTGTCGAGAAACGGCCTGTAGAAATTCGCCTTCGCTTCCAGATCGTCGCACGGCCCGCGGTCAGGGTCGGGAGGTTTAATCCTCGCGAAGACGAAGTCGCCGCTTTCGTGACCGGAGTTGCGGAGCGGGTTGTAGACGGGCATCCGGCCGGTGCGGCTGGCGACGGGGCCTAAGACGTAGCCGACGAACAGTTCGGAGGCCGTGAACCGCGGCCCGTCCATCCGGCGCAGACCGCGCAGGAGTGCGGCGGCGAAGACGGAGTGGCCGCTGTCGCCGTCGTTCGCCAAAGGCTCGTCGCCGCCCGAGGCCAACAGCGTGCGCGAGCGCCCCGCGGCCATCTTTTGCAGGAACTGCTCGCGCTCCGACGGGCGCGCCGGCGAGGCGCCGACACCGATGGTCAGAGCGCCCGAGTAGCAACTGTCCGAGACGACGAGCACGTGGCGGGCCGGGACGGCGCGGACGGCGGTCGTCATCTCGTCCGCGCTCATCCGGTTCGACACGTCTTCGCGCGTCGCGTCCACCGGCAGCCAGTAAGCCTTGTCGGCCGCGGCGTCCCTGTGCCCGTGCCCGGCGTAGTAGACGAGCAGGCTCGCGTCCGCGCTAAGCTTGCGCCTGTATTCCGACAGCGCCGCGACGACCTCCGAACGTGTGACGTTGACGAGCAGTTTGGTCTGGAAGCCGTAAGACTCACGCAGCACACGCTCGACCGCACGCGCGTCCCTCGCGACAGTCGTGAGCTTCGGCAGCGAGGCGTATTCGTCGTTGCCGATGACCAGCGCGTAGTAAAGGTCGCCGGCTGAAGGCGCCGTCCGGCCGACTCCGGGGTCGCGCTGCCGCGCGCGCGCCGCGGGCGGCGTCAGCGCGGACGCGAGCAGCCCGACGACGACGACCAGCGGGAGGATTGGCCTTACTTTCATCTCAGGAATAACGAAAAGGGGAAGAGGCTGAAACCCCCCTTCCCCTTCAGTTCAGAGACTCCCGGACGCTTAAGCCGGCGCCGGGTTGCCGCCGGTAATCGGGGGCAGAATCGGCTTGAGCGGGTTGGCCGCCGGCTCCTTGAGCTGCGGGCGGTCGGAGTCGTCCTTGTGCGAAGAGGACGAGTCGTCGGCGTCGAGCGGGAGGCCCGCGATGATGCGACGAATCTGCACGGCGTCGAGCGTCTCGCGGTCGAGCAGCGTCTCGGCGAGGCGGATCATCGTGTCGCGGTTCTCGGTGATGATTTCGCGCGCGCGCTCGTACTGGTCGCCGATGAGCTTCTTGACCTCCTGGTCAATCTTGATCGCCGTGTCCTCGGAGAAGTCTCGGTGCTGAGAGATCTCGCGGCCGAGGAAAATCTGCTCCTCCTTCTTACCGAAGGTGAGCGGCCCGAGGTTCGACATCCCGTACTCGCAGACCATCGCGCGGGCCAACTCCGTCGCGCGCTCGATATCGTTCGACGCGCCCGTCGTGATGCTCCCGAGGAAGACCTCTTCGGCGATGCGGCCACCCATCAGGATGGCGATCTGTCCGAGCAGGTACTCCTGCGAGTAGTTGTGGCGGTCGCCCTCGGGGAGTTGCTGCGTGACGCCCAAGGCCATGCCGCGCGGGATGATCGTCACCTTGTGGACGGGGTCGGCGTTCGGCACCTTCAGGCCGACGAGCGTGTGCCCGGCCTCGTGGTAGGCGGTGACGCGCTTCTCCTCGTTGGTGATGACCATCGACTTGCGCTCGGCGCCCATCAGCACCTTGTCCTTCGCCAGCTCGAAGTCCGCCATGTTGACGATCTTCTTGTTGTAGCGCGCCGCGTTCAAGGCCGCCTCGTTGACGAGGTTGGCGAGGTCGGCGCCGGTGAAGCCCGGCGTCCCGCGCGCGATGACGCTGATCTCCACGTCCTCGCCGAGCGGAATCTTGCGCGTGTGAACCTTCAGAATCCCCTCGCGGCCCCGCACGTCGGGGCGCGGCACGACGACGCGGCGGTCGAAGCGGCCGGGCCTGAGCAGCGCCGGGTCGAGCACGTCGGGCCTGTTCGTGGAGGCCATGATGATGACGCCGTCGTTCGACTCGAAGCCGTCCATCTCGACGAGCAACTGGTTCAAGGTCTGCTCGCGCTCGTCGTGCCCGCCGCCGAGGCCCGCGCCGCGGTGACGGCCGACCGCGTCGATCTCGTCGATGAAGATGATGCAAGGCGCGTTCTTCTTGCCCTGCTCGAAGAGGTCGCGCACGCGCGAGGCGCCGACGCCGACGAACATCTCGACGAAGTCGGAACCCGAGATGGAGAAGAACGGGACGTTGGCCTCGCCCGCCACGGCGCGCGCCATCAGAGTCTTGCCCGTGCCCGGAGGGCCGACGAGCAGGACGCCTTTGGGGATGCGTCCGCCGAGCTTCTGGAACTTCTGCGGCTCCTTGAGGAACTCGATGATCTCCTGAAGTTCCTCCTTCGCCTCGTCAACGCCCGCCACGTCCTTGAAGGTGACGCGCTTCTGCTGGTTGTTCAGGAGCTTCGCGCGCGACTTGCCGAAGGAGAGCGCCTTGTTGCCGCCCGACTGCATCTGCCGCAGCATGAAAATCCAGAAGCCGACCAGCAGCAGGACGGGGCCCCACCACATGAGGATCGACCAGAAAGCACTGTTGCTTGCCGCGGTCTCGTCCTCGACGGCGACGCCCTTATCCGAGGCAAGGTTCATCAGGACGTTCTGCTGGTCGGAGTTGCCGAGCTTGGTGTGAATCTCGCTCTTCGCCGTGCCCTTCTCGACGGCGACGGCCTCGGTCGGCTTAATAGTCAGCTTCTCGACCTTGCCTTCGTTGATGAGCGCCTTCAGCTCGGTGATGTTCTTCTCCTGCGCGGCCTTGCCCTGCTTGTTGACGACGAAATGGTAGAGGATGACCGCGCCGGCCAGGATGAGCACCCAGAAAATAAGTTGTCTAGCAGTGGAACTCAAATTTCTACGCCTCCGACGCCGATGATAACGCATCCGGCGCCTTTTGTCGCTCCCCGAAAACCCCTCGCAACCTAGCCCGTGGCCGCCACCAGCCGGGGAGCCGTCCGCGAGTTAATACGGCGGCCGGGCGCAACTTGGATGCCCGCCGCGCGTGACCCGTTGTGCCCTCGCGCGCGCCGCCGCGCCGGCACTCCCGGCCGCCCCGATTGTAGGTTCCGGCTCCCCCTTTTTCAACCTTTTACAAGAAAAGCCGCCCGCCGGTCCGCGTGGCCGGCGGGCGGTACACATTCCGCGCGAGACTTCCCGGCCCGGCTCACGGGGCGCGGACGAGGAACACGTCCCACGCCCAGCGGTTGACTCGGCCGCCCTTCGCGTCGTCCACCTTCGCGCGGTAGCGGAAGCGGTTGCCGAACTCGTCCGCGCGCCTCGACTCTTTGTAGTCTAAGTGGAGCCGCGCCACGCCGAGCGCCGCGAGCGTGTACAGTTCGCCGGGTCGCGACGCCCCGTCGTGGTCTGAGTCGCGCCACAGACGCAGCCGCGCGAAGACCGCGTCGCTGGCGTCTATCACGCCGTCCGAGTTCCCGCCCTGCTCGGGGCGGTCGTAGGCGGCCAGCGCGAGGAAGCCGTTCTTCGCCCGCCCGCCCACCGGGTCGGGCTGCGGGGTGAAGTTGCCGAACAGCTCCCCGCCGTCGTCAACCGAGCCGTCGCCGTCACGGTCTAAAGCGAGCCAGGCGTCGTCGGAGCCGGCGGCCGTCCACGACAGCCGCTCCCGGACGCCGTCGCGGTCGAGGTCGAAGGGGACGCCCGCGGCGGCGGAGGTGAGGCGGAAGCCGTCGCCCGCCACGTCGATGAGGACGGGGCTGCGGCAGACGCCGAAGCGGTCGGTGCAGCAGCACTGGGCGGCGTCCCAGCGCTCGCCGAGGTCGGAGTCGCAGACCTGGAACTCGCCGCACTCTTCGGCGGCGGCCTGCGGGCAGCACTCGCCGCCGTAGCCGAAGGGGGAGTAGTTGGGGAACCTGTCGTCGGGGCAGAAGTCGAGCGCGTTGTCGCTGGCCGTGACGCAGCCGTCGGGGAGCGGCAAGCCCGGCCCGCAGCCGCGACAGTCCCAGTCACAGTAGGGTTCGAGGCCGGGGAGGGTTTTGATGACGGGCTGGCAGCAGGGGTCGGGCTTGGGGTCGGGGCACTTGTAGACCTTCGGGGTAGGGCTGGGCGTGGGCGTCGGCTCGGGGGGCGGGGTCGGGGTCGGGGTGGGTGGCGGCGCCGCCGAGTCGCAAGGGTCGCCGTAGTCACTCTCTTCACAGTAATGCTTAAACCCGGTGGAGTCCGGACACTCGCGCAACCTGTAAAGAATCGTAAAGCAGGCTCCCATCGGGTCTGAACACGCCGGGAATTGCATGCGCTGAATCTCCCCGCAAGGGCTACAGGTCTGCCCGCCCAGTTTCATCCACAAGCATTCGGGCCGTGAAGTCTGGCAGCAGATGTCCCGTGCGGGCTTCGGCTCAATGGTAAGCTCCGCCAATGAAAACGCCGCCGGCAAGAAGCTTACCGGCGGCGTCGTGGGTCTTGGGGTGCAGGCCGAGTCCATGAAGGTCTGCGGCGGCGGGTCGGCCTTGCTAACGGCCCGCCCGGCGCCCCCGCCGCCTCCGCCGCGCGTGTCGTTCGAGCTGCGCCGCCTCGGCCTCGGCATCGGCGTGCCTTGCACGCCGGCGAACCCCGTGCCGTCCCCGAAGTTAATCACCCCGAAGACAAACTCGATCTTCTTGGGGTTCTTAATCCTCCCCTCCTCCCTCGCGCCCCTCCACCCTTTGATGTGGTTGGCGGGCGGGTTGAGCGTGACGGTCTCGCCCGGACGCAGCGGCACGTCGTCGGGCAGCACCGGCTCCTCCCACGCGACGAGGGCGCCCCTCCCGTACTTGTAGCCGAACGCATACATGATCCCGTTCGGGCCCAGCACGTCCGGCATATCAAGCCTCACGTGCAGGTAGTAGATGGGCTTCGTCCCCGTGTTGGTGATCTCGATCTCCATATCGTCGAGCCAGTCGTCATTCTTCCCGTCCTTCAACCTCTCCGGCCTCTTGACCTTCACCTTAATCGGCAGGTGCTTCGGGATTTTATCGAGCACCTCCCGCTCCCCCTTCGCTTCTTCCTGCGCCCGGCCGGGCGACAGCCCGAAGGCGAAGACAAGCGAAAGCAGGGGGAGGACGAGGAGCGTGAAGAAATTTTCGCGGCGGAGGATCGGGCGTAACGTGTGAGCGTTCATGGCGTCTCCCCTTTCGAGAGGTGTCTTGGGGTGCAGGCCGAGTCCATGAAAGTCTTCGGCGGCGGGTCGGCCGTGTCGGCGGCCCGCGCGAAGTTTCCGGCGCCCCCTCCTGCGGACGGGGCGTTCGAGCTTCGCTGGCGCTTGATAGGCATTGGCGTGCCGCTCCTGCCCATGAACCCCGTGCCGTCGCCGTAGTTAATCAACTGGAATACGAAATCAAGCCTCTTGGGATTAGTGACTCGCCCTTTTCCCCTGAGAATTTTCCACCCCTCGATGAGTTTGGCGTGCGGGCTAAGCGTGACGGTCTCGCCCGGCTGCAACGGCACGTCGTCGGGCAGCACCGGCTCCTCCCACGCGACGAGAGCACCCCTTCCGTACTTGTAGCCGAACCCATAGTTGAGCCCGTTCTCTCCTAGCACGTCCGGCATGTCGAGGTCTATGCTCAGGAAGTAGATGGGCTTCGTCCCCGTGTTGGTGACCTCGATCTCCACGTCGTCGAGCCAGTCCTCGTTCTTCGCGTCCTTCAACTTCTCCGGCCTCTTGACCTTCACCTTAATCGGCAGGTGCTTCGGGATTTTGTCCACCACCTCCCGCTCCCCCTTCTCGTCGGACTGCGCCCTGCCGAGCGAGAGCCCGGACGCCAGGGCGAGCGAAAGCAGGGGGAGGATGAGGAGCGTGAAGAAATTTTCGCGGCGGAGGATCGGGCGTAACGTGTGAGCGTTCATGGCGTCTCCCCTTTCGAGAGGTGTCTTGGGGTGCAGGCCGAGTCCATGAAAGTCTTCGGCGGCGGGTCGGCCTTGCTAACGGCCCGCCCGGCGCCCCCGCCTCCTCCCCGCGCGGGTCGTTCGAGCTGCGCTGCCTCGGCCTCGGCATCGGCGTGCCGAGCCTGCCGGCGAACCCTGTGCGGTCGCCGAAGTTAATTACCCCGAATGCGAACTCAATCTTTTTAGGGTTAGTTATCCTCCCCTCCTCCCTTGAGCTCTTCCACCCCTCGATGTGATTAGCGGGCGGGTTGAGGGTGACGGTCTCGCCCGGCCGCAGCGGCACGTCGTCGGGTCGCACCGGCTCGTCCCAGGCGACGAGAGCGCTCCTCCCAAACATGTAGGTGAACACATACGGGTGCCCGCTCTCGTGCACCACGTCCGGCATCCAGAGATTTATGTGCAGGTAGTAGATGGGCTTCGTCCCCGTGTTCGTGACCTCGACCTCGATGTCGTCGAGCCAGTCGTCGTTCTTCGCGTCCTTCAACTTCTCCGGCTTCTTGATCTTGAACTTGATCGGCAGGTGCTTCGGGATTTTATCCGCCACCTCCCGCTCCTCCTTCTCCGGCTCCTGCGCCCGGCCGGGCGACAGCCCACACAGGACGACGAGCGAAGACGAGAGGGCGAGGA
Source organism: Pyrinomonadaceae bacterium (assembly GCA_036388915.1). GTDB lineage: Bacteria > Acidobacteriota > Blastocatellia > Pyrinomonadales > Pyrinomonadaceae > QHXN01. The sequence continues at coordinate 25,436 of DASVQX010000011.1, read as the reverse complement.
CGAGGGCGGCGGCGTTCCGGCGTCGGAACAGCGGGCGTAGACCGTGAGCGTTAATGGCGTCTCTCCTTTCAAGAGGCGGAGGGCCTGGCGCAGCCGGTGAGGGTGTCAGCCGAAGCGGGCACGGCGGAACTCTTAACGCCCGTCTTATACGCCCGCCGCCTTCGGGTGTCAACGCTCACGCCTCGCGGCGGAAGAGGAGCAGGCCGCGCCGCCGCTCGACGCGGCCGCCGCCCGGCAGTTCGGCGACGCGCCCGCCGCGCCCGCCGCGCGTCAGACGCTCGACGCCGAGCAGGTGCGCGTGCGAGAGGCGGCGCAAATCCCCGCGCCCGCGCATGAGCCACAGCCGCAGCGCGCGCCGCCTGACCGCCGGCGCGGCCGCCGCCAGCGGCTCGACGCGCAGCGGCCACGCGCTGGCGCCCGCCGCCCCCTCGGCTCGCCCGCCGTCCGAGTTTTGAACTTCGGCGCGCGCCTCTTCGAGCAGCGCGGAGGCGAGCGCGTCGAGCGCCTCGGAGTCTTCGCGCAGCAGCGAGGCGGCGCGGGCTATCGCCTCCGGGGCGCGCGGGTTGAAAGTCTCCAGCAGCGGCAGCAGCCGGCGGCGCACGCGCACGCGCGCGAAACGCTCGTCCTCGTTCATCTCGTCCGCCCGGGCTTCGACGCCGCGCTCGCGGCAATAACTTTCCGTGTCCGCGCGCCGCGCCCAAGCCAACAGCGGCCGGCGCAGGAAGACTTCGCCGCCCGCGCCGCCCCCGCTCGATTCTTCGAGCGCGCGCTCCGCCGCCATCCCCGCCAACCCCTCCGCGCCGCTCCCGCGCAGCAGCCGGAGCAGCACGGTCTCGGCCTGATCGTCGAGCGTGTGCGCGACCAGCACCGAGCGCGCGCCGGCCTCCCGCGCCGAGGCCGACAGAAACTCGTAGCGTGCACGGCGCGCGGCCTGCTCAAGATTGTCGCGCCGCGCGTCCGCCAGTTCCGCGACCTGCGCGCGCCCCACGACGCACGGCAGCCCGAGCGAGCCGGCCAGCGCCTCCACCCAACGCGCGTCCTCCCGCGCACGCTCGCCGCGCAGCCCGTGGTCGAGGTGCGCCGCCGTCAGACGCAGCGCCAGCCGCCCCGTGCCCGAAAGCTCTGCCAGCGCCAGCAGCAGCGCCACGGAGTCCGCGCCGCCCGAGACCGCGACCAGCGCCGACTCTTCGCGCTCGGACCAGCCCCTCTGCCGCCACTCGCGCAGCAGACGCCGCGCGAAGTCGCTCAGACGCTCGACGCTCCTCTCGCTTCGCCCCACAGTCATCCGAACGGCCCCCTCCGGTTTTCACCCTCGGCCTTTTAAACTAAACTTCCGGCACCGGCCGCCGCGCCGCGCGTGTTTCAACCCGACGAGGCTTGCGTCGGATTCTCTCATCCGAAAGGGGTACAACCGAAATGTTCGCCAGACGCAAGGCGCCCGCCCCGGCGCGCGCCGCCCTGCTCGCCCTCGCGGCGCTCGCGGCGCTCGCAACGGTCGCGCCGGCGTCCGCGCAGACCGAGCCGCCGCGCAAGCCGCAAGGCCCCGCGGTCGGCCCCGCCATCAAGCTCCCGCGCGGCGCCGGCGCGGGCGACGAGCGCACGCAACCGGCGGGCGCGAGGCAGGACGGGCAGGAGGCCGAGCGCGCGGGCTGGGCGCCGCAGAAGTGGGAGTACTGCTTCATCAGGGGCATCAAGTACAACCAGAAGGGACTGAGCCTCTCTTCGTCCTCGCGGACGCCGGCCGCGGTCGTGCGCTACTTCCCCAACGGCTCGGAGGAGTTCGAGGGCGCGACCGAGGAGGACGCGCTCGCCAACGCCTTCGCCAAACTCGGCGAAGACGGCTGGGAGTTGACCGCCGTCCGCACCGACTTCAGCCTCAGCGACGGCAACGGCCACACCTTCGCCGCCTACTTCTTCAAGCGCCCGAAGCGTCAGGAATGACGAAGCGCGCCGCCGCCACCTGCGCCGCCCTCCTGCTCGCCGCGCTCGCGCTGGCCGACTGCCGCACCGCGCCGGGCGAGCGGTCGCGGGCCGACGCCGGGCGCGCACGTCCGCCCGCGCCCTCTTCGCCCGAGGCGCTGCGCGCCGCCGTCGAGAAGCTCCGGCGACTGCACACGCCGCTGGGGCCGCCGCAGCCCGGCGACTGGCTCGAAACTTTCAAAGAGCCGGGGCAGACCTTTGAAGAGTACCTCAAGAGCAACCCCACCCGCCCCGAAGGCGTCCGCCGCGTGCTCTACGTCCAGCCGCTCGGCTCGTTCACCCCGGCGCAGACGCGCGTCGTCGGGCTGACCGCCGATTACATGTCGCGCTTCTTCGGCCTCCCCGTGCGCGTCCTCGACCCGGCGCGGCTCGGAAAGGTGCCGGGCAAGGCGCTCCGCGATTCCCCCGTGGGGAGCGGCAAGCAGATTCAGGCGGGCTACATCATGATGGAAGTCCTGCGCCCGAAGCTCCCGCCGGACGCCGCCGCGCTCATCGGCTTCACCTCCTCCGACCTCTTCCCCGACGAGACGATGAACTACGTCTTCGGCCAGGCGTCGCTCGACGCGCGCGTCGGCGTCTGGTCGCTCTACTGGCTGGGTCGCCCCGACGCGAGCGAGGCCGATTTCAAGTTCACGCTCCTGCGCACGCTCAAGATCGCCGCGCACGAGACCGGGCACATGTTCTCGCTCGCCCACTGCACCAAGTACGAGTGCGTGATGAACGGCACGAACAGCCTTAACGAGAGCGACCGCCACCCGCTCGACGCCTGCGCCGAGTGCGCGGCCAAGCTCTGCTGGGCGGCGGGCGCCGACCCGCGCGAGCGCTACGCGCGGCTCGCGGCCTTCTGCGCCGACCACGACCTCCCCTACGAGCGCCGCTTCTTCGAGGACTCGGCGCGCGCCCTCGAATAAAACTGAAACCCCCGCGCGTTTTTTGCCACAAACAGGGAGGCGGCGGTGTATCCGGTTCAAAAGGCCGCGAGCCGCGTCCCACGCGCCCCGGCCGGCCGCCGGCAAATCGAAGACAGGAGAGACAAAAAATGGAGTGGCAGAACAGACGCCCCGCGCACGCGCGCGCCGCGACGACCGCCCTGTTGACCTTCGCGCTGGCCGCGCTCGCGCTCGCGGCCTTCTCGACCGGCGGCCTCGGCGCCGCGCCCGCCGGGACGACCGCCGCCGCCGCGCAGTCCGAAGACTTCACGGGACAGTGGCTCGTCGATTACACGACGGACGAAGGGAAGACCTCTCTGACGCTGCGCCACAGGCAGACGCGCCGCGACGCCTCGGGCGGCGAGCACATCAACGACTGGAATACGACGCGCAACGTCGCGCCCGCCTCGCTGCGCGGGCTTTCGGCCGAGCAGGCCAACTCTTCCTCGGGCACCAACGTCCGCTTCGAGATTCGGCGCGATGCCGGCACCTTCGTCTGCGAGGGCTGGTTCAGGCAGGGCAAAGGCTCGGGCCACTTTAACTTCGTCCCCGACCAGGGCTTCGCCTCCGAGTTGACGCGGCGCGGCGTCGGCGCCCCGGACGCGCGGCAGCTCTTCGCGCTCGCGGCCGCCGACGTGGGACTCGACCTGCTCGACGAGCTGAAGTCGCAAGGCTACGACCGGCCCAACATCGAACAGTTCGTCCGCATGGGCAACCACGGCGTGCGCGCCGACTACGTGAAGGAGATGGCGGCGGCCGGCTACCGCTTCGGCTCGATTGAAGAGCTGGTGAAGATGCGCGACCACGGCGTCACCGTCGGCTACGTCAACGAGCTGCGCGCCGCCGGCTTCAACGGGCTGGCGGCCGCCGACCTCCTGCGCGCGCGCGACCACGGCGTCACCGGCGCCTTCGTCCGCGAGATTCAGTCGGCGGGCTTCCAGACCGACTCGCTCGTCGGCCTCGTCCGCATCCGCGACCACGGCGTCGGCGCGGAGTTCATCCGCGCCATGCGCGCCGAAGGCTACGACTCGCTCACGCTCGAACAACTCGTCCGCATGCGCGACCACGGCGTGACGGCCGAGTACGTCCGCGAGCTGCGCGACCTCGGCTACACGCGCCTCGCGGCCGAGACGCTCGTCCGCATGGTTGACCACGGCGTCACGGCCGACTTCGTCCGACAGGTCAAATCCCGCACCTCGTCCGCCCCCGCCCCCGATGAACTCATCCGCATGAGGGACAGGGGAAGTTACTAAAGTAGGCAGTAGATAGTAGACAGTAGGCAGTAGAAACAGAGGCGGCGCGTACGGATGATCACCGTGACGCGCCGCCCGTTGTTTTAACCTACCGGCTACTGGCTACTGCCTACTTCCTTCAAGCGATGAACATCGTGCCCGTGCCCTCGTCGGTGAAGACTTCGGAGAGGAGCGCGTTGCGCAAGCTCCCTTTGATGATGTGCGCGCTGCGGACGCCGCGCCGGAGCAGTTCGGTGATGTTCTGGAGCTTGGGGATCATGCCGCCGGTGGCGACGCCGTCGCGGATGAGCGCCTCGACCTCGGCGGCCGTCAGGCGCGAAATCTTCGTCGCCTGCTCACCCGGCCGCAGGTAGATGCCGTCCACGTCCGAGAGCATGACCAGCTTCTCGGCCTCCAGACGGACGGCGATCTCGGCGGCGATGGTGTCGGCGTTGATGTTGAAGACGCGCCCCTCGTCGTCCGCCCCGAGCGGCGAGACGACGGGCATGTAGTCGTGGTCGAGCAGGACGCAGAGCAGCCGGTCGTCAATCTCGACCACGTCGCCGACGTGTCCGAAGTCGATGTGCTTGCTCTCGCCGGTCTCCCGGTTGAGCACGTCTCCGGGCGGGCGGCGGACGGCGACGACCGTGTTGCCGTCCACGCCCGAAAGCCCGACCGCCGAGACGCCCTGCCGGCGGAGCGCGGCGAGGATGTCGGTATTGATCTTGCCGGCGAAGATCATCTTCGCCATGTCGAGCGTGGCGTCGTCGGTGACGCGGCGGCCGTTGATGATGGTCTGCTCGACCCCGAGTTGCTCAGCCAACTCCGACAACTGCTTCCCGCCGCCGTGAACGACGCAGATGCGGATGCCGACCTGGTGCATCAGCGCCAGCTCCTCGGCGAGCGAGGCCATGTTCTCCGGCTCCTCGGTCACCTTCCCCGAGAGCTTCACGACGAACGTCTTGCCCTTGAACCGCTGGATGTAGGGCAGCGCCTCTCGCAGAAGGTCTAGTCTCTCCTTGCTCACTTCCGTCCCCCTATTCTCCCGCCAGGAGTCGCGCCATGATGGCCTTCTGGACGTGGAGGCGGTTCTCGGCCTCGTCGATGACGACCGAGGCGTCGGAGTCTAGAACGTCGTCGGTGGCGATGCAGTTGCGGCGCACGGGCAGGCAGTGCATGAAGAGGCCGCCGTTGGTGCGTGCCATCTTCGGCGCGTCCACGATCCACTCGGCGCGGTAGGGCGCGCGCTCCTCCACGTCGTCGGCGGGCGAGCCGTAAAACTCTTTGCTCCCCCAACTCTTCGCGTAGACGACCTGCTGGCCGTCGAACGCCTCCTCCACGTCGCGCGTCACGCTCACGGTCGCGCCCGCGTCGAAGGCGCGCGAGTTGATTTCGCGTATCAGGTCTTCGTCCAGCTCATAGCCGGGCGGGTGCGCGATCGTCAGGTCGTGCCCCATCTGCGCCGCCGCCAGCGCGAAGCTGTTCGGCACGGCCATCGGCAAAGGCTTCGGGTGCCACGCCCAAGTCATCAGAACCTTCTTGCGACCCTCGCCCAACTTCTCGCGCACCGTCAACATGTCGGCCATCGCCTGACACGGGTGGTGCATCGCCGACTCCAAGTTGACGACCGGCACGTCCGAATACTTCGCGAAGGCCGCGAGCACCGGGTCTCGCCGCTCCTCCTTCCAGTCCTTCAGCGCCGCGAAGGTGCGCACGCCGATGGCGGAGCAGTAGCGCGCGAGCACGCGGACGAACTCCTTGACGTGCTCGGTCTTGTCGCCGTCCATCACGACGCCCTCGCGGTGCTCCAACGTCCAACTCGTCCCGCCCGGCTCTAAGACGACGGCGTTCCCGCCCAACTCGTAGACGCCGACCTGCATCGACGCGCGCGTCCGCAAACTCGGGTTGAAGAAGACGAGCGCCACCGAACGCCCCGCGAGCGGCTTCGACGTATCCTCGCCACGCTTGAAGCGCGCGGCTGCGTCGAGCAGGCGCTCAAGCTCGTCGCGCGTCCAGTCGGCGGTGGTCAGAAAGTTTCTCGGCATCGTCTAAGCCAGAATCTCCTTCAGCGCCGCGACGAACAGGCCCGCCTCCTCCTTCGTCACGCAGAGCGGCGGGAGCAGGCGCAGCACCTTCGGGTCGCTCGACGTGCCGGTAATGATACGGCGTTCGAGCAGAGCCTTGTTGACCTTCCCCGCGACCGGCTCGTCAAACTCGACGCCGAGCAGCAGCCCGCGCCCGTGCACGGCGGCGACGCCCTCGACCGCGGCCAGACTCTCGCGCAGGAAACTCTCGACGGCGAGCGCGTTCTCAAGCATCCCGTCGGCCTCAATCGCTTCGAGCGTCGCCGAGACGGCCGCCATCGCCAGCATCCCGCCGCCGAAGGTCGTGCCGAGGTCGTTCTCCTTTATCGCCGACGCCACGCCCTCGTTCGTCAGACACGCGCCGACGGGGACGCCGCTCCCCAGAGCCTTCGCCAGCGTGATGATGTCGGGCACGACGCCGCCCGCCGCCTCGCCTCCCGCGAAGAACCAAGCGCCGGTGCGCCCCACGCCCGTCTGCACCTCGTCGAAGACGAGCAGCATCCCGCGCTCGTCGCACAGGCGGCGCAGGCTTTGGTAGAACTCCGGCGGCGCCACGCGCACGCCCGCCATCGACTGGACCGGCTCAAGCATCACGGCCGCGACCGTCTCGTCGGCCAGCGCCTCGACCGATTCGATTGAGCCGAACTCGGCGCACACGTGACCCGGCACGTTCGGCTTCCCTATCTCGCGGTACTTACCCAAAAAAGTCGCGCTGATCGAGTCGGCCGTGCGGCCGTGGAAGCCGCCCGTGAAGGTGATGACGCGCTCGCGCCCCGTCTTCATGCGCGCCATCCGCATCGCGTTCTCGTTCGCCTCCGTCCCCGAGTTGCAGAAGAAGGCTTTCGTTATCTCGGGCGGCGCGCACCCGACGAGCCTTTCGGCCGCCGCCGCGCGCACGTCCGAGTAGACGACGTTCGAGTAGAACAGCAGACGCCCCGCCTGCTCGCTGAGCGCCGCGACCACGCGCGGGTGACAGTGCCCCGTCGCGCAGACCGCGTGGCCGCCGTAGAGGTCGAGGAAGCGCTCGCCCTCGCTCGTCTCCACCCAAGACCCACGCCCGCGCACCGGCGCGAACGGAAACTTCTTGTACGTCGCGAGCTGAAACTCCTCCTCGCGCGCCGCGATGTCTGTGAATTTAGTCGTCGTTTCTGTCGTCATCTTTTAAGGGTCAGGGGTTGCCGCCGACGAGCATCAGCCCCGTCTTCTCGTCGAGGCCGAACATCAGGTTCATGTTCTGGACGGCCTGCCCGGCGGCGCCCTTGACCAAGTTGTCGAGCGCCGAGAAGACCGCGACCTGCCGCCCCCGCGCCGCGAAGCCCACGTCGCAGAAGTTCGTCAACTTCACCCAGTTGATGTCGGGCGAGCCGGGAACCAGCCGGACGAAGAATGAGTCGCGGTAGAAGTTGCGGTAGACGGCCGCGAGGTCTTCGCCCGTCATCGAAGCGCCCTCTTCAAGCTCGGCGTAGATCGAGGCGAAGATGCCGCGCGAGACCGGAAGCGAGTGCGTCATAAACACAAGCTCGCTCGACCAGCGGCCTTCCGTGCCGACCGCGCGCAACGCCTGCTCGATCTCGGGGACGTGCTGGTGCGTGAAAGGCTTGTAGGCGTAGAAGGAGTTGGTGCGCTGCGGGTGGTGCGTGTTCGCCGCCGGCTTCGCGCCGGAGCCGGACGACCCGGTCTTGGCGTCCACCACCACCCGCCCCTTGAGCGCACCCGACGCGGCCAGCGGCCCCAGCCCCAACAGCGTCGCCGTGGCGAAGCATCCGGGGTTCGACACCAGCCGCGCCCGTCTAATCTCCTCGCGGTTAAATTCCGTCAGCCCGTAGACGAACTCGCGCTGCAACTCGACGGCCGTGTGCTCACGCCCGTAGTGCTCCTTAAACTCCCCCGCGTCGCGCAGGCGGAAGTCGCCCGAGAGGTCAACGACCTTGACGCCCGTCGGCAGACGCGGCGCGATCTCCAGAGCCTGCCCGTGCGGCAGCGCGAGGAAGACGCAGTCGAGTTCCCCGAGGCTCTCGAAGTCCTCGGGCGCCTTCACGAAGCGCAGGTCGGTCAGGCCGTAGAGGTTGCGGTGCACCTCGCCGACGGCCTTGCCCGCGTGCTCGTTCGCGGTGACGAGCGCGACCTCGGCCGACGGGTGGAGGAGCAGGATGCGCAGAAGCTCCGCCCCGCCGTAGCCCGACCCGCCGAAGATGCCGACCCTGATGCTCATTCTCTCCACTCCGAACTTCGACGCGGCCGGGAAGCCGCGGAAACAATTTCGACGGCGCGGCCGTAAACATCCCGGCCTTGTAAAAGCCGCGCGGGCGGCCGAACAGACAGGGCCAGGAGATTAACAGGACATGCGCAAATCGGGCTTCCCCTTCATCGCACTCGGCATCGCCTTCGTCGTCCTCGGCATCACGACGAATAGGACGTTCCTCTTCGTCGGCCTGACCTTCGTCTTCGTCGGCATCGCCTTCATACTGCGCGCCGGCCGGCGCTGAACCGCGGCGCGCGCTTACGCCACGGAAGCCGCGAGACGCCGCCCCTCGACCTTCACCCTGATCAACTCGAACAGCCGCGCGCCGTCGCGCTTGACGTTGCCGGCCGGCACGCCCAGCTCGCGCTCGATGTAGTCCTCGCCCATCTGCGAGTCCGTGACCGAACCGGCGACGGCGTCCACGCCGATGCCGCGCCTCTTGAACAATTCAATCCCGCCCCACGCGCCGACGTAGTCGGACGCGCAGAAGAGGACGGCGGCCGTCGCCGCGCGCAGCTCCGCGTCGTCGAAGACCGACTCGACCGAGTAGCCGCCGAGGATGCCGTCGCCCAGCTCGATGACGACGAGGTCGGGCGCCGACTCGTTCAAGCGCGCGATGATGGCCTTCGCCACCGGCGCGAGGTCGCCGACGCCCACCGTCGAAGGCAGCCCGCAGTCGAGGAAGCTCGCGGTCGCCACCGCGCCGTGGTCGGCCATGTTGAGCGTGTCGCGCAGCGCCGCCACGCCCGAGAGCTTCGCCGCCGCCACGCGCAAGCCCTGCCGCGTCGCCTGCCGCACGATCTCGGTCGCCGCGAACGTCTTCCCCGAGTTCATGCACGCGCCCGCGACGATGACGAGCGGCGCGCAGCCTTCCGGCAGACTCTCGCGAAGCTGAAGCGCGCCGTCCGCGATGTTCCTGACGTGCTGCGCTTCGTCCACGACGAAGCCTAACACCTCGACCTCGATGGCGTCGCTCAGAGACGAGTGGTGGCCCTTGCAGTAGCCGATGACGCCGCCCATGTTCAGCAGGTGGAGCCGGTCGCCCGCGCCCGCCGTCTCGGGAACGTCGCCGACGAACCCTTTCAGCGCGCGCCGGCTCCCCAGCGCGCCGACGAGCACGTCGCCGGGGTTGATCTTCGCCAGCCGCCCCGTCGGGAGTTCGAGCTGGTTGTAGGTCGCGCTGTCGGTCAGGGCGCGCACCACGACCGCGTCGCCCACACGCGCCGCGCGGCGCTCGCCCACGACGGCCAGCGTCCGACCGAGCCCCAGCCCCGACACGACCGACCCGACCTTGTCGGCCTCGACGACCGTCACCTTCATCTCGTTCTCTTTCATCACCGTTTCCCTTTCCGACTACTCGCCGCCCTGCTTCGCCAGTGTGCGCAGACGGAGCGCGTTGAGCTTGATAAAGCCCTCGGCGTCGCGCTGGTTGTAGACCGTGTCGGCCTCGAACGTCGCCAGCTTCTCCTGGTAGAGCGACCGGGGCGAGCGCCGCCCGACGACGACGACGTTGCCGCGGTAAAGCTTCACACGCACCTCGCCGGTGACGCGCTCCTGCGTCGCGTCGATGGTCGCGCGCATCAGCTCCGACTCGGGCGCGAACCAGAAGCCGTAGTAGGCGCTCTCGGCGAACTTCAGGCTCAAGGCGTCGCGCATCCTCAAGACCTCGCGGTCGAGCGTGATTGATTCGAGCGCGCGGTGCGCCGCCTGAAGGATGGTCACGCCCGGCGTCTCGTACACGCCGCGCGACTTCATCCCGACGAAGCGGTTCTCGACCAGATCGACGCGCCCGACGCCGTGCTCGCCGCCGAGGCGGTTCAATGTCGAGAGCAGCTCGACCGCGCCCGGACGCTCGCCGTCAACGCTGACGGGGACGCCCTTCTCGAAGCCGATCACGACGTACTGCGCCTCGGCGCGCGCCGACTCGGGCGAGGCCGTCATCTGGAAGATGTCCGCCGGCGGCTCGGCCCAAGGGTCTTCGAGGATGCCGCCCTCGTAGGAGACGTGCATCAGGTTGCGGTCGGTCGAGTAGGGCTTGGCGTGCGTCGCCGTCACGGGTATCGAGTGCTCCTCGGCGTAGGCGATGAGGTCGCTCCGCCCCTTGTACTCCCACTCGCGCCACGGCGCGACGACCTTGATGTCCGGCTCCATCGCGTAGTAGGTCAGCTCGAAGCGCACCTGATCGTTGCCCTTCCCCGTCGCGCCGTGCGCCACGGCGTCCGCGCCCTCGCGCCGCGCGATCTCGATCTGCCGCTTCGCGATGACCGGCCGCGCCAGGGACGTGCCGAGCAGGTACACGCCCTCGTACAAGGCGTTGGCCTTGACCGCCGGCCACACGTACTCCTCGACGAACTCCTCGCGCAAATCCTCGACGTAGAGCTTCGACGCACCGCTGCTCAAAGCCTTCTCTTCCAGCCCCGCCAGCTCCTCGCCCTGCCCCACGTCCGCGCAGTAGCAGACGACCTCGCACCCGTACTTAGCGCGCAGCCAGTGCAGCATCACCGACGTGTCGAGCCCGCCCGAGTAAGCCAGAACGACCTTCTTAATCTTCTCCGTCACGCCCTCTCCTTCTCCCGTCTAGCCGAAAAGCTCCAAGACCTTCTTGATGACCACGCGCTGCGCCTTGCGCTCGGGCACGGCGATGAAGATCGTGTCCTCGCCGGCGACCGTGCCGACGATCTCCTCAATGCCGGCGCGGTCGATGGCGACCGCCACCGCCGACGCCAGCCCCGGCTCGCACTTCGCCACGATCAGGCACTCGCCCGCGGCGTCCAGGCCCAGCAGCCCGCGCGCCGCCGCGCCGTCGGTCGCGCGCGGGAGCGTGTAGTGGCCGTTGTGCTTGACGACGCCCAGCTCTTCGAGGTCGCGCGAGACGCTCGACTGCGTCGCCACGAACCCGGCGCGCTCCAAAAGCGCCGTCAGCTCCTGCTGCGTGCCGATGCGGCGCGCGCTGATGAGGCTCATAATCTTCTGCTGGCGCTTCGTCTTCTGCATCCTGTAATCCCTGCTGTTATGCAATGAATTTGCATAACGAGTGAATAGATGCATAAAGTAACAGCAAAGATGCATCGGCGCAAGGCCGTGCGGCCTTTATTTCATGTAGAATCCGAGGCGGGAGGGACTTTGGATGAGTGACGGGAAAAAACTGTGGGGCGGGCGGTTCACCGGGCAGATCGACCCCGGATTCGCGCGGTTCAACCGCTCGTTCGGCTTCGACCGGCGGCTCTTCGAGGCCGACGTGCGCGGGAGCCTCGCCCACTGCGAGGGTCTGCGCGCGGCCGGCGTGCTGAGTGACGAGGAGGCCGGCACCGTCGAGCGCGGGCTGCGCGAACTGCGCGCGCGCGCCGAAGGAGAGGGCGAAGCCTTCTTCGCCGACGAGTCGGCCGAGGACGTGCACTCGTTCATCGAGGCGCGGCTCGTCGAGTCGGTCGGCGACGCCGGCCGCAGGCTCCACACCGGCCGCAGCCGCAACGATCAGGTGGCGACCGCGCTCCGTCTCTGGCTGCGCGACGAGATCGACCGCACTTTGGAGAGTCTGCGCGGCGTCCAGACCGCGCTCTTAGACCTCGCCGACTCGCACGCGGACGCGGTGCTGCCCGGCTACACGCACTTGCAGCGCGCGCAGCCCATCCTCTTCGCGCACTGGTGCCTCGCCTACTTCGAGATGTTCGCGCGCGACCGCGAGCGCCTGTCCGAAGTCAGGCGGCGGACGAACGTCCTGCCGCTCGGCTCGGCGGCGCTCGCCGGGACGAGCCACCCGATTGACCGCGAAAGGGTCGCGCGCTTCCTCGGCTTCGACTCTGTCTCTGGCAACAGTCTCGACGCCGTGAGCGACCGAGACTTCTGCGTCGAGTTCACGTCGGCCGCGGCGCTCGTCATGGCGCACCTCTCGCGCCTCGCCGAAGACCTCATCATCTACGCGACGACCGAGTTCGGCTTCGTCGAGCTGTCGGACGCGGTGGCGACGGGGTCGAGCCTGATGCCGCAGAAGAAGAACCCGGACGCGCTGGAGCTTGTGCGCGGAAAGTCCGCGCGCGTCTTCGGCCACGCGCTTGCTCTGCTGACGCTCATCAAGGGGCTGCCGCTCACCTACAACAAGGACATGCAGGAGGACAAGGAGGCGGTCTTCGACACGGCCGACACGGTGCGCGAGTCTCTGGAGGTGACGGCGACCGTGCTGCGCAACGTGCGTCTGCGCGAGGCGCGGGCGCGCGACGCCGCGTCGGTCGGCTACATGAACGCGACCGAGATGGCCGACTACCTCGTCCGCCGCGGCGTGCCCTTCCGCGAGGCGCACGAGGCGGCCGGGCGCATGGTCTTACACGGGCTGTCGAAGGGGCTTGAGCTGCACGAGCTGGAGTTGGAGGAGCTGCGGGAGTTCTCGCCGCTCGTCTCGGAGGACGTGTACGAGGCTCTGTCGCTCGAACAGACTCTGGCGACCAAGTCGCAGGCCGGCGGCACCTCGCCCGAGCGCGTGCGCGAGGCGCTGGCGGCCGCGCGCGCTTCCCTTTAAGGTCTCAGCGACCGCGACGCCGGCGCGTCTTCGGTGTGGGGCTGGGCGTCGGCGTGGGCGTCGGGGCGACCTCCTCGGGCGAGACGTGTGACGCGACCGAGAGCTGGCCGTTGAGGTCGATGCGGACGACGACGACCGGCTTGACGGCGTTGCGCTCGGCGTCGAAGGTGATGGGGCCGGTGACGCCGGGGAAATCGCGGGTCTCGGCGAGCGCGTCGCGGACGGCGGCGCGTTCGAGGCTCGGCGCGCGCGCCAGCGCCGCGAGCATGATGCGCGCGGCGTCGTAGGCCGTGGCCGCGAACGAGTCGGGCGTCGCGACGAAGAGGCGGCGGTAGTCCGCGACGAAGCGCTGCACCTGCGGGTCGGGGTCCTGCGCCGAGAAGTGCGACGAGTAGAAGCCGCCCGCCAGCGCGTCGCCGCCGATCTCGAAGAGGCGCGGCGAGTCCCAGCCGTCGCCGCCGACGAGCGGCACCTCGATGCCTATCGCGCGCGCCTGCCGCGCCAGCAAGCCCGCCTCAAGGTAGTAGCCGGGGATGAAGATCACGTCGGGCTTCGTCGCGCCGACCTCCGCGAGTTGGACGGTGAAGTCTTTGGCGCCCTCCTCGTACTCCTGCTCGGCGACGACCTCGCCGCCGTGGCGCGTGAAGTCCTCGCGGATGAAGCGCGCGAGATCGACCGAGTAGCGCTGGTCGCGGTCTACGAGGAAGGCGGCGCGGCGCGCGCCGAGCTGGCCGGCGGCGAAGTGCGCGATGGCCGCGCCCTGAAAGATGTCGGTGTAGCAGCCGCGGAAGACGTAAGGGCCGACGGCGGTCACGTCGGGGCTGGTGGCCGACGGCGTGAGCATCGGCACGCCCTCGCGCTGCGCGACGCGCGCGGCCGCGAGCGAGCGCGAGCTGACGACCTCGCCCAGAAGCGCGTGGACTCTCACCTCGCGGATGAGCCGCTCGACGACGACCTCGGTCTCGACCGCGTCCGAGCGCGTGTCCTGCACGACCAGCTCGACGCGCCGCCCGCCCGCGCCGCCCGCCGCGTTCGCCTCCTCGACCGCCATGCGGTAGCCGTTCAAAGCCGAGATGCCGTACTGCGCCGTGTCGCCCGTCAGAGACATGAAGGCGCCGACGCGCACGCGGGTGTCCGGCGTGGGCACGACGACGACATCCGGGCCGCCGCGCTGGCCCCGCTCGCACGCGACGGCGAGCGACAGCGCCGCGACGAGCGCGAGCGCCGCGCGGGTCCTCCGAAACGTGCCTGACCTTGCTCCCCCCAACCTCAAAATCCCTTCAGCGCTCCGTGCGGCGCGCGCTGTCCTCGCCCACCTCCGCGACGACCTCGTCGTGCGCCGGGTCGGGGTCGGGCGGCGTGCGCTGGAGCGACCACTTGAGCGCGGGCGGCGTCACCAGCGTCGTGACGATGACCATGATGACGACCGCGCCGAAGGTCGCCGGGCCGATGACCGGCTCGGGCGCGCCGCCGGGGCCGGGCAGCGTCAGCGTAGCGCCGATGCCGGCGAAGATGAGCCCCACCTCGCCGCGCGGGATCATCCCCAGGCCCACCGAGAGGCGTCCCACTCCACGCTCCAAGACCCCGAGCGAGCAGACCTGCTTGCCGACGACGGCCGCCGCCGTCAGCACCGCCGCGAAGCCCAGAAGCTCCCAGCGCGCGAACGCCGAGAGGTCAACCTTCATCCCCATCAGCACGAAGAAGACGGGGACGAGCGTGGCGCTCACGGGCGCGAGCAGGTCGTGCAGCTCGTGCTCGCCGGCCGCGTTGAAGACCTCGAAGTGCGCCTCGTCGAGGACGAGCCCGGCGGCGAACGCTCCGACGATGGGTGCGAGCCCGACCGCGGCGGCCGCCCACGCGAGGAAGAAGCAGAAGGCCAGCGAGAGCGCCAAAAGCATCCCGCGGCTGCGGAAGCGCCCCGCGCCCCGGAACAGGTGCGGGACGACGAAGTGGCCGACCGCCACCGCGCCGACCAGAAAGGCGACCGACGCGCCGGCGATGCGCGCCACGTCAGAGAGCGCCAGCGACCCGCCCGCCGCCGTCGCGCGGATGGCGCCCGAGACGACCGCGAGGATGAGCAGCCCCATCACGTCGTCGATGACGGCCGCGCCGAGGATGATGCGCGCCTCGCGCGTCTGGAGTCGCCCGAGGTCGCGCAGCACGCGCGCCGTGATGCCGACCGAGGTGGCGCACAGCGTCGCGCCGATGAAGACGTGCATCAGCATCGGCTCGTCCGGCATGAAGTAGTACGAGACGCCCCACCCGAGCAGGAACGGGGCGACGACGCCGAGCGCCGCCACCAGCAGCGAAGACCAGCCGACCTCAAGCATCTCGCCGATGTTCGACTCGAGCCCGACCTCGAAGAGCAGGATGATGACGCCCAGCTCGGCCAGCGCGCCGATGACCGCGTGCGTGCGGAGCGCCTCGACGCCGCCGACGCCCGCGAGCGCCAGCGCGCCGACGGCCATCCCCGCCAGCAACTCGCCGAGCACCACGGGCTGCCCCAGACGCTCGAAGACTTCGCCGCCGACCTTCGCCGCGACGAAGATGAGTGCGAGGCCCAGCAGGACGAACGGGTCGAGCCCGTGCCCGCCGCCGCCTTCGCCGCCGCCGCCCGCCGCCGACGCGCCCGCCGGCCAGCAGAGCGCGAGCGCGGCGCAGGCGCAGAGCACGGCGAACGCCGCCGGCGTCCGTGGCCGCGCCGCTTTTGTCACGCCCCTTTTCATTTGTTGTCGGGGAAAGAGGACTGCGCGCCGGCTCGCGCGCGGGGAAACTGTTTACTCGCCGAGGTAGGCTTCCTTGATGCGCGGGTCGGCGGCCAGCTCCTTCGACGCGCCTTCCATCACGATGCGGCCGGTCTCAAGCACGTAGGCGCGGTCGGAGTGTTTGAGCGCGGCGTGCGCGTTCTGCTCGACGAGGAGGATGGTCGTCCCCTCGCCGCGTATCTCGTCGATGGCCTCGAAGATGGTGTGGACGACGAGCGGCGCGAGACCCAAAGAGGGTTCGTCCAGAAGGAGCAACCGCGGGCGCGACATCAGCGCGCGCGCCATCGCGAGCATCTGCTGCTCGCCGCCCGAGAGCGTGCCGGCCTTCTGCGACTCGCGCTCCTTGAGGCGCGGGAACATGCGGAAGCCGCGCTCCAGGTCGTGCGCGATCTCGGCCTTGTTCTTCTTGAGGTAGGCGCCCATCTGGAGGTTCTCGCGCACGGTGAGGTTGGCGAAGACGCCGCGCCCCTCGGGCGACATCGAGATGCCGCGCGCGACGAGCTTGTGCGTCGGGCTTCCCGAAATCTCCGCGCCCTCGAAGAGGATGCGCCCTTCGGTCGGACTCAAAAGCCCGGTGATGGTGCGCAGCGTCGTCGTCTTGCCCGCGCCGTTGGCGCCGATGAGCGTCACCACCTCGCCCTGCTCGACGTGCATCGACACGCCCTTCAACGCCCTGATCGCGCCGTAGCTGACGGAAATGTTCTCTAGCGTGAGCATAATCGGGAAGTGGCCGCTTCAGTCTCCCAGGTAGGCTTCGATCACCTTCGGGTCGTTCCTGATTTCGTGGGGGAGGCCGAGGGCGATGGACTTGCCGTAGTCAACGACCTGGATGCGCTCGCAGACGCCCATGACGACCTTCATGTTGTGCTCGACGAGCAGGATGGTCAGGCCGAAGCGGTCGCGAATCTTGTGAATCAGGTTGAGCAGGTCGTCCTGCTCCGAAGGGTTCATGCCGGCGGCCGGCTCGTCCAAGAGCAGGAGCCGCGGGCGCGTCGCCAGCGCGCGCACGATCTCCAGCCGCCGCTGGTTGCCGTACGGCAGAGAAGTCCCGCCCTCCTGGCTGAACCGCGCGAGGTCGAAAATCTCCAAAAGCTCCATGCAGAAGTCGCGGTGCTCGCGCTCGTCGCCGACGAAGCGCGGCGTGCGCAGCACGGCGTCCACGAGCGTCTGCCGCGTGTGGATGTGGCAGGCCGTCATCACGTTGTCGAGCACCGACATGCTCGGGAAGAGCCGGATGTTCTGGAACGTGCGCGAGACGCCGAGCGCGGCGATCTCGTAGGGGCGCAGGCCGTCAACGCGCTTGCCCTGAAACTCGATCGCGCCCGAGGTCGGGCGGTAGACGCCCGTCAGCAGGTTGAAGATGGTCGTCTTCCCCGCCCCGTTCGGCCCGATGAGGCCGTAGATCTCGCCGGGGCTGACGGCCATGTCCAGCTCGTTGACGGCGACGAGGCCGCCGAAGCGGATGGTGCACTTCTCCGTCTTGAGTATCGGCGCGCCGTCGCCGCGCGCCGCCGTCGCCGCGGCGTTGGCTGGCGCCTCGTGTGTGTGCGGCGTCCCCGCGTTCGGTGTCATGGCCGCGTGTCCCCCTCCCCGAGCGAAGTGTCGCGCGCTCGCTCGCCGAGCGTCGCCTTATCGACGGAGTCCTTGTCGCGCGTGTCCTCGGCCGTAATCTCCTCGGCCTCGGTGCGCGTCTTGGCGCGGTTGCGCGCGCGCCACCCCTTGAACGGGTCGATGCTGCCGAGCAAGCCCTGCGGCCGCGTAATCATCAGGACGATGAGCAGCACCGAGTAGATGACCATCCGGTACTCGGCGAAGCCGCGCAGCGCCTCGGGCAGAACCGTCAGCACGATGGCGCCGAGGATGGAGCCGACGATGGAGCCCAAGCCGCCGAGGATGATCATGATCAGGATTTCAAACGACTTGATGAACTCGAAAGACTTGGGGTTCAAGTAGCCGTCGAAGTGCGCGAGCAGCACGCCGCCCGCCCCGGCGAGCGCCGACGAGATGACGAAGGCCATCACCTTGTAGCGCGTCGTGTTGACGCCCATCGCCTCCGACGCCAGCTCGTCCTCGCGGATGGAGACGAGCGCGCGGCCGAAGGCCGACTGCACGATGTTGTGGACGACGACGATGGTCAGCACCGCGACGAGCGCGATCCAGAAGAAGCTCTTGACGATGGGGATGCCGGAGTAGCCGCGCGCGCCGCCGATGGCCTCGATGTTGTTGAGGAAGACGACGATGATCTGCCCGAACCCGAGCGTGACGATGGCGAGGTAGTCGCCCTTGAGCCGGAGCGACGGCACGCCGACGAGGAAGCCCGCAGCGCCCGCGACTATCGCCCCGAGCAGCGTCGCCAGCAGCAGCGCCGCCGCCCACCCGAGCAGCCCGTCGCCCAGAGAGGCGGCGAGCTTCGCCCCCTGGTTGATGGAGAAGTAGGCCGACGAGTAGGCGCCGACCGCCATGAAGCCCGCGTGGCCGATGGAGAACTGACCCGTGAAGCCGTTAATCAGGTTGAGCGAGACGGCGAGCGTGATGTTGATGCCCGCCAGCATGATGATGCGCGCCACGTAGGGGCTGATCACCCGCCGGCCGGGGTCGAACACGAAATAGTCCAGCGCGTAGAGAACCGCGAGCAGCAGGAGGGCGATGACGAGGTTACGCGCGTACCGTGGCATATGTTAATGAGTCTACTGAAAACTCCCTCAGACTTTCTCCTGCGCGACCGAGCCGAGGAGGCCCGACGGGCGGAAGAGGAGCACCAGAATCAGGATCGCGAAGGCGACCGCGTCCTTGTAGGTCGGCGAAAGGTAGCCGACGACCAGCGTCTCCGTAATCCCGATGAGCAGCCCGCCGAGCATCGCGCCGGGGATGTTGCCGATGCCGCCCAAGACCGCGGCGACGAACGCCTTGAGGCCGACGAGGATGCCCATCAGCGGGTCGATGCGCGGGATGCGGATGGCGACGAGCACGCCCGCGGCCGCCGCCAGCGCCGAGCCGAGCGCGAAGGTGAAGGCGATGATGCGGTCGGTGTTGATGCCCATCAACTTCGCCGACGTGAGGTTGAAGGAGACGGCGCGCATCGCCTTCCCCGTCTTCGTGTAGTAGACGATGAACTGCAAGACGATCATCAGCGCGATGGCGATGACGAGCACGACGATGTCGGAGGAGTTGACCGAGACGCCCCCGCTGAGGTCGATGTTCTGCTTCTTGAAGAGTTCGGGGAAGAACTTCGGGTCGGCGCCGAAGACGACCTGCCCGCCGTTCTCCAGCAGGAGCGAGACGCCGATGGCCGTAATCAGCGCGGTCAGGCGCGAGTACTTGCGCACGGGCCGGTAGGCCAGCCGCTCGATGACGACGCCGATGGCGGCGCAGATGGCCATCGCCAAAAGCATCACGACGAGCGCCGTAATCAGCGAAGGCTCCATCGCCCCGCCGCCGAGCAGCCCGCGCGCCAGCGCGCCGTCCGGCGACTGCCCGAGCTTCTGCGCCCACGCCGCGCCCAGCCCGTTGGCGAGGTAGTAGCCCATGAAGGCGCCGACCATGTACACGTCGCCGTGCGCGAAGTTGATGAGCTTCAGCACGCCGTAGACCATCGTGTAGCCGAGCGCGATCAGGGAGTAGATGGCCCCGAGCGAGATGCCGTTGATGAGCTGCTGGATGAACGTACTCATGCTGTCGTTGGGCCGCGGGCGATGAGATTGTAGAGCTGTGTCCGAACCGTCGGGGGCTTGCTCAGAGTTCGCGCGGGGGCTTCCCGGATAAGGCGCCGGAGCCCCCGCTTCCCTTCTCGATTCCGCCTGCGCCGCCGGTCGTCAGGGCTTGACGTTGGCGTTCGCGGCGTTCGCGTTGGCGTTGGTGTTCGCGCCGGCGTTCGTGTTCGCCGCCGTGTTCGCGTTCGCGGCGGGACTCGCCGTCGTGTTCGCGTTCGTGTTCGCGCCGCCCGCGTCCGTGCCCGAAGGCATCGCCGCGCCCTCGACGACGACGCGCTCCTGGATGACGTACTTGCCGCCCTCGTCAACGCGAATCATCATGATCGGCTTGACGGCGTCGCGGTTGGCGTTGAAGTTGACCGTGCCGGTCACGCCGGGGAAGTCCTTCGTCGCGGCGAGCGCGTCGCGGACGGCCTTCCCGTCGGTCGAGCCTGCGCGCTTGACGGCGTCGAACATGATGTGCGCGGCGTCGTAGGCCGTGGCGGCCAGCGCGTCGGGAATCCCCCCGTAGCGCTGCTGGTAGCCCTGGACGAACTTCTGCACCTTCGGGTCGGTGTCGTAGGGCGAGTAGTGGTTGGTGAAGTAGCTGCCGACGACGGACTGACCGCCGATGGTGTAGAGCTGCGCGGAGTCCCAGCCGTCGCCGCCGACGAGCGGCACGTTCAAGCCCTTGTCGCGCGCCTGCTTGGCGATGAGCGCCACGTCGCCGTAGTAGCCGGGGATGAAGATCACGTCCGGGTTGGCGCCCTTAATCGAGGTGAGCTGGCCGTTGAAATCCGTGTCGCCCTCCTGGAACGACTGCGTGATGACGACCTGCCCGCCGAACTTCGGGAAGACCTCGTTGATGACTTTTTCGAGGCCGGTCGAATAGTCGTTCTTGCGGTCAACCATCAGCGCCGCGCGCCGCTTGCCGAGGCTCTTGCCGGCGAACTGCGACATGGCCGCGCCCTGCACGGGGTCGATGAAGCAACTGCGGAAGATGTAGTCGCCGGCCTTCGTCACGTCGGGGTTGGTCGAGGAGGGCGTGAGCATCGGCACCTTCGCGTTCTGCGCGATGGGCGCGGCGGCGATGGAGCGCGACGAGGCCACCTCGCCGAGGATGCCGTGGACGCCGTCCTGCGTGACGAACTTGGTGACGATGGTCGCGGCCTCCTGCGCGTCGGAGCGGTCGTCCTGGACGAGCAGCTCGATCTGCTTGCCGTTGATGCCGCCGGCGGCGTTGATCTCGTCGGCCGCCATCTTGATGCCGTTCGTCGAGGAGATGCCGAACTGCGCCGTGCTCCCCGTCAGAGACATGAAGACGCCGATCTTGACTTTGTCGCCGCCCGCGCCGCCCGCGCCGCCGGGGCCGGTGGTCTGGCAGGCCGCCGCGGCCAGGATCGAAGCCGTCAATCCGAGTGCGATTAAGGTACGTTTCATATTTTCCTCGTCCGGTTTATCGGTGTGGCGGGACTCGCGCACGGGGGTGTGCCCGGGGACTTCGCGCGGCCGTGCGACGGGTCGGTGGTACAAACCCTCGCCGGCGCTGACGGGCGGTCGGATTTTGGTATCATCACCGCGAGCCGAGTGCGCAGCCTAGCTCCCGCAGAAAAGATTTTGTCTGGCTTACGTCGCGCATTATACAGTTTTACCGCCCCGTGTCGAGTGCAATCCGCCAACTTTTTGCCGCCAAACCGCCGACATCGCCCGGCCGAGACCATGAAAGCGAGCGCGCCCGAAGACGACGTTCGGGCGGCGGCCTGCTCCGTCCTCGGGGCGTGGGCGCGCCGTCCGGCGCGGCCGTCTGACGCCCGGCGGCGGGATCGTCTTCGTCGATTGGGACGACGCCGTCGGCGCCTTCCGGGTCAGGGATTACGCGGGGCTGACTTACTGGTATTCTTACACGCGCGGGGGCGGCGGCCGTGTTAGAGAGTTCGAGACATCAGGCGACGGGGGACGAGATGTTGAAAGACGAGACGGCGGCGGCGAAGGCTAACACGGAAGGGGGCGGCGCGCCGGCCGCGGGCGACATGAGCGCGGAGGAGTTCCGCCGCTACGGCCGCGAGGCAGTCGATTTCGTGGCGGATTATCTGGCGAACCTCGAAGCGCACCCGGTGCTCGCGCAGGTTGAGCCGGGCCAGCTCCGCTCTCAACTTCCCGCGTCGCCGCCCGAGATGGGCGAGCCGATGTCGGAGATTCTGGCGGATGTCGGAAAGCTCGTCGTGCCCGCGCTCACGCACTGGAACCACCCTTCGTTCTTCGCCTACTTCGCCACGTCGGCCTCGGCGCCCGGCATCCTCGGCGAACTGCTCTCGGCCGCCTTCGACGCGAAGGGGATGCTCTGGCGCACCTCGCCCGCCTCGACCGAGCTCGAAGAGGTCGCGCTCGACTGGCTGCGGCAGTTGATGGGGCTGCCCCCGGAGTTCGGCGGCGTCATCTACGACACGGCCTCGGTGGCGACGATGCACGCCGTCGCGGCCGCGCGCGAGGCTCTGAATCTAAACATACGCGAGGACGGGATGAGCGGGCGGCCAGAACTTCCGCTGCTCCGTCTCTACGCCTCCGAGCAGGCACACTCGTCGGTCGAGAAGGCGCTCATCGCGCTCGGCCTCGGGCAGCGCTCGCTCGTCAAGGTGCCGGCCGACGTGGAGTTCCGCATGGACGTCGCCGCCTTGAAGAGTCTGATTGAGAAGGATCGCGCGGCCGGCGCGCTCCCCTTCTGCGTCGTCGCCACCGTCGGCACGACCTCGACGACGAGCGTCGATCCCGTCCCGGAAATCGCCGACGTGTGCGAGAGAGAGAAACTATGGCTCCACGTTGACGCGGCCTACGCCGGCTCGGCCGCGGTCGTCCCCGAGATGCGGGACGTGCTCGCGGGCTGCGAGCGCGCCGACTCTCTGGTGACCAACCCGCACAAGTGGCTCTTCACGCCGTTCGACCTCTCGGCGCTCTACTGCCGCCGGCTCGACGTGCTGCGGCGCGCCTTCACGCTGACGCCCGAGTACCTGCGCGCGCCCGAGGCCGGCGAGGTGCGTAACGGCTCCGACTACGGCGTCCAACTCGGCCGGCGCTTCCGCGCGCTCAAGCTCTGGATGATCCTCCGCTACTTCGGCCACGAGGGGCTTGCCGCGCGCATCCGCGAACACTGCCGGCTCGCGCGCGAGTTCGCCGGCTGGGTCAAAGAGTCGGACGCGTGGGAGCTGCTCGCGCCCGTCCCGTTCAGCGTCGTCTGCTTCCGCGCGCGCCCGAAGGTTGAAGGCGAGGCGGACGACGAGAGGGCGTCGCGGCTCGACGCGCTCAACGAGCGGCTGATGAACGCCGCCAACGCGACCGGCGAAATCTTCCTCTCGCACACGAAGCTGAACGGCCTCTTCACGCTCCGCCTCGCCGTCGGCAACATACGCACCGCCGAGCGGCACGTCCGCCGCGCGTGGGAGCTGCTCAACGAAAAGCTGTCCGAGATTACGAGCGAAGGTTGAGGTTTGAAGAGAATGTTGACGCACATCGTCGTCTGGAAGTACAAGCCCGAGGTGACCGACGCCGAGCGCCGCGAGCACGTCGCGCGCCTGCGCGCGCTCGACGGACTCGTCCCCGAGATACAGAGCTTCGCCGTCGGCTCGGACATCCTGAAGCTTCCGCGCTCCTACCATACCGGGCTGGTCGCGACCTTCCGTGACCGCGCCGGCCTCGAAGCCTACGACGCACACCCCGAGCACCAATCGGTCGCCCAACTCGGCCGCGGCATCAGCGAGCACGTCGCCTCCGTAGACTTTGAAGACGATTGATGACGCGCCGGAAGAAAATCGCGCTCGCGCTGTTCGCGCTGCTGCTGGCTTCGCAGGCGCCGTTCGCCTACAGGAGCTACCGGCTGCGCCGTCTGGGCGCGGCGGTGGGCGCGCTCAACTACGCGCGCCAAGGCGCGCCGCCCGACGAGCCGTTCGCCGAGTACGCAGGCGTCTTCCACGTCCACTCCGCGCTCGGCGGGCACTCGACGGGGAAGCTGGAAGAGATCGTCCACGCGGCGAGCTACCAACACCTCGCCTTCGTCGTGATGACCGAGCACCCTTCCCCGCTGCTCGACACGTCGGCGGCGACGCTCCGTGGCGTCCACGAAGGCGTCCTCTTTCTCAACGGGAGCGAGATGGTCGCGTCCGACGGCGGCCGCCTCTTCGTCGTCCCCGGCTTCGCGCCCCCCGAGCAGAAGCCCACGCTCCGAGACCTCGCCGCGCGAGCGCAGTCCGAGGGGCGGCTCGCCGTCGTCGGCTACCCCGAGGAGGTGCGCGACCTCGGCGCGGGCGTCTACGACGGCGTCGAAGTCTACAACGTCTACACCAACGCGAAGCGCATCAACTACGCGACGCTCTTCTTCGACGGACTCTGGTCTTACTGGGGGCAGCCCGAGCTGCTCTTCGCGAGGTTCTACGAGAGGCCGGGCGAGAACCTTCGCCGGTGGGACGAGCTGAACGCCTCGGGCGCGCGCCGCGTCTACGCCTTCGCGGGCAACGACGCCCACGCGAACGTCGGGCTTTCGTTTCAGGATCAGTCCGGCGGCAAGGTCTTCGACCTCAAGCTCGACCCGTACGAGCGCAGCTTCCGCCTCGTCCGCACGCACGTCCTCCTCCCGAGAGACGCGCCGCTCGAAGAGTCGAGCCTGCTCGCCGCGCTCCGCTCGGGGAGAAGCTATCTGGCCTTCGACCTGTTCGGCGACCCGACCGGCTTCCGCTTCTCGGCCGACAACGGCACCGACCGGCGCACGCTGGGCGAGGAGATTCAACTCCCCCCGGCCGGGGCGGTCAGACTCAACGCGCGCTCGCCCGTCGCGTGCCGCACGGTCTTCTTCCGCGACGGCCGGCCGGTGGCCGAGGTGAAAGACTCGGCCGCGGCCGAGTTCAACGCCGACACGAAGGGCGTCTACCGCGTGGAGGTCTACCTCGACCAGCTCGGGAGCCTTCTGGACGGGAAGCCGTGGATCATCTCGAACCCGATTTTTGTGCGCTGAGTGGGACGGCCGGGGCTGTGTGAAGAATAGAGGCGGCTGGCTTTTTCGTCGGGCAGACACAAAATCGCCCCGCGCAGGTCGATAAGGCTTGTGCGGGGCGCTTGCTGGGTCGGAAGCCCGTACCCAATTTGGCGGAGACGGTGCGTACGCTACCGTTTACTGTAGAGAATCTAGTGTTTGATTCTTCTCACGCTGTCCAACCCAGTGCTCGGGTTTTTGCGTGTACAGCCTCCTGAAACGATTGTCCAAGTGACCCGGAGTCTAGGCCCAAACTCTCCGAGTGTCAAGGTTCAGTTTGACTGCCCAAGTTTGATTCACAGCCCAAGTCTTCGTCGTGAAAACTTCGTGACAAAGGGGCCGCCCACGCCGCTACACGCTTTCGGCTGTCGGCGACTGATTTGGTTGACGGCGGCGCCAAAACTTCTTTTAACTGCGAAATTTAGGAACATTCGGGGCCGGGGGGCGTGGCATCCCGCTTGCACTTACCCGTACGCCTTTTCCGGGCGGGCGGGAGACGTTTCGGCCGGAAGGTTCGGACGACGGGACGGCGCCATTTTGGCGCGAGCCCCCACCCTGGAGCTTTCAGATGACAGAAGCAGCAATCCCCCTCTGGCAGATCGGCGCACCGAGCGAAGCCGCGGCGGCGGTCAAGCCGGCCACGGATTTCGAGTTGACCCAGGCGGCCTCGCTCGGCGACATGCCGGCGTTCGAGGAGCTGTACTCGCGGCACTCTCGCCGCGTCTACTCCCTGTGCCTGCGGATGACGGCCAACACGGCCGAGGCCGAGGACCTGGCGCAGGAGGTCTTCATCCAGCTCTACCGCAAGGCGGGGAGTTTCCGCGGCGAGTCGGCCTTCACCACCTGGCTCCACCGGCTGACGGTCAACCAGGTGCTGATGCACTTCCGGCGGCGCGGGGTGAGGATGGAGCAGGTGACGGAGGACGGCGAGAGTCCGCAGCAGGTCGTGGCCGGCACGGAAGACCCGAGCCAGATGCCGGTGGTG
>DASVQX010000010.1:0-7540 GCA_036388915.1 Pyrinomonadaceae bacterium | reverse complement strand
TTACTCCAAAGGCCCACCCGCTACCCCGGGCGGTTCTGACCGCTACAACCCGGAGCTTACTTCTCCAGACGCGCGCGGGCGCGCTGGAGGAAGGACTGGAGCATCTCGGTGACGCCCTTCTGGAGGGCGGCGCTGAGGCGGCTCTCGCCGGCGAGGCCGGCCAGCGTGTGCAGCTCGCGCGCCGACTGGCGGCGCAGCTCGACCCGCTGCTCGATGCGGATGCGCGTCGTCGCGCCGCGCCCCTCGAAGGTCGCCACGTAGCGCAGGAAGTTCTTGCTCTCGCCCGCGGCCGGCGCCCACTCGATGCGCGCCGGCTCGTCCAGAGTCTTCGAGACGGCGAACGCCTGCCGGATGGCGCCGACGACCGGCACCTCCGCGCGGATGAGCCAGCGCGCGATGCCGCCGGCCTCCGCCGTGATGCGCTCGACGCCGGGCATCAGCTCGGCGAAGTTTTTGAGGTCGTCGAAGAAGGCGCGCGCCGCCTCCGCGCTCGTCCTCCACTCGACCTGCTGGCTGAAAGCCGCGCTGACCCTGAACATAACCCCTCAGAAGATCGGCTGGAAGAGGAACGAGTTGAAGAAGAGGCGCGTCGTCGAGCGCCAGATGGCGCGGAAGTTCGGGTCTTCGGCGAAGAGGACGACGTGGCCGCGCCCCGTCGGCTCGTCGATGACGTAGGCCGTGCCGCGCAGCAGGGATTCGGTCGTCGGCCAGATGAAGCCCGCGACGTGGAGCGGCCGCGCCGCGTCCGACGTGAAGACCAGCGCGTTCGTCCCCTCCTTCGACGGGCGGAAGAAGTAGGCCGAGTCCACCAGCACCGGCAGCGTGTCCTGCTCGTACCCGTAGGTGAGCGGCGAGCGGCGGTCGAGCGTGGCGCGCATGGTCGCGCCCGGCACCGCCTCGGGCACGCGCCCCGGCCGCGCCGAAGGCGACGCAATCGGCGGCAGGTCGGGCGCCGCGCCCTCCATCTTCTCGGTCTGCGCCGAGGAGACTTCGGCCTGCTCGGGCGTCGAGGTCGCGGGCTGAGTCTGCCTACGCCCCGTGCGCCGCGATGACTCGCCGGCCGCCGCCGCGTCTTCGGGCGTGGGCGAAGGCGTGGGGGTGGCCTTCGTCTCGCCGCCGGCGTCGCCGCCGCCCTTCTGGTCGTCCTCGTCGCTCCCGACGAGACGCGACGTGGTGAAGTTCACGTCCTTGAGCGCGCCGAAGACGGCCGCGCCCTTGACGAGGACGAGCGTGCCGCCGCGCTCGACCCAGCCGCGCAGCGCCTCGACGCCGCCCTTGCCGAAGGCCGCGAAGTAACGGCCGGCCGAGCCGTCGGGCAGGATGATGACGTTGTAGTCGTCGAGCCGCGCGCGCTTGATGGCGTCAATCGTCATCGGCGTGAAGTCCACGCCCATGCGGTCGAACGTCCACCACATCGCGCCGTAGCCGGTCGTGCTCACCGGCTCGTCGGCCGCGACGATGATCTTCGGCCGCCTCAAACTCACGACCGTCTCGGAGCCGACGCCCGTCTCGCCCGTCTCCGGGAAGCCCGTGCCGACGGCCGTCACCTCGACGCCGGTCTCGCGCGCCAGTTGCGCGACGCGCTCGTGCAGCGTCTCGGGGTTGCGCGAGACGCGTGCCACGACCGTCCCGCGCGGCCAGTCGCGCCCGCCCGCGTTCAGGGTCTTCGTCGAGACAGCGAGCTTGAAGCCCTCACGCAGCAACCTGAAGATTAACGCGGCCGCGCCGTTCGACTCGTAAGGGATGACGTAAGCGATCTGCGCGCGCCCCGTTACCCGGCCAACGGGGGCGATGGACGAGCCGAGCACGTTGGGTGTTAGGAAAGGCTCCATGATGAGGACCCTATCCCCCGTCACCGTCTGCGAGCCCGTGAACGGGGGCGGAGGCAGGCGCTCGGTCGTGGCCTCGACCGCCGCGTCGTCTTCAGTCCAGAAAGCCTCGACGCCGAAGGCGATGGGGAGCGACCACGAAGTGATGTCGTAGAAGCCGTACTCCTCCTTCAAGCCGCCGCGCCCGCGCCGCTCGTTGCGCGCGAAGCGCGCGAGCTGCTCGCGCTGGAACGCGTCGTCCTGCGGCGTGTGGACTTCCAAGAGCGCCTTCGCCATCCGCTTCTGCGGCTGGGCTAAATCTACGACGTAGGCACCCGCCGGGAAGTCGCGCGCGGCCGCAGGCGAGTCCTTGCCCGAATAGTCGTGCGCGCGAACCGAGCGGAAAGGGGCGCTCGCGCGCCTGACTTCGACGCCCGCACGCAGAAGGTTCTCGACCAACTCGGCCGCGCGGCCGGGGTCGCGGCCGGGCAGGATAACGAAGCGGCGAACGCGCCCCGTCTTCCCCTCTTCGACCGCCGTCCGCTTGAACTCGTAGAAGTCGCGCAGCCGCGCCTCGCGGTTCGAGGCGGCGGTGGCGAGCGTCGTCAAGCTGGCGACGAAGTGCTTGGCTATCCCCGAGCGCATGGTGACGATGGTCTCGTCGTCGCGCCTCCAACGCAGCCCCTTCCAGCCGCCGCCGTCGGTCTCGTAGGTCATGCCGGTCGCGCCGTTGAGCGCGGGCCAGGAGTCCCAGTAGCCGGGGTAGAAGAGGTCGAAGATGTCTCGGACGTAGAAGTCCCAGTTGCGCTGGTCGAACTGCGCGGCGTTGGCGCGGCCGAAGGCGGTCAGCCAACGCTCGGTCTGCTCGGGCGGCAGGTTCGGGTTGACGGGCAGCGCGGCCGGCGGGAAGAAGAACTGCGAGGGCTGGCCGTGGTGATCGACGGCGACCTGCGGGTTCCAGTCTAAGAAGGCGCGCTGCATGTTGCGCGTCTCGGCCTGCGAGGTGGCGATGTTGTCGCGGTTGAGGTCGAAGCGGTAGCGGTTGACGCGGCCGTAGACCGACCACGGCTCGTCGTGCTCGGCGGCCGAGGGGCTGGGGTCGCCGACGCCGAAGGAGTTGTACCACGTCACGAAGCGCTCGTGGCCGTCGGGGTTGGCGCAGACGTTGATGAGCGCGACGCTGTTCTTCAGGATGTCGAGCGTCGCCGGCTCGTCGGAGGCGGCGAGCTGGTAGAGCACCTGCATCATCGCCTCGAACGACGCCGACTCGTTGCCGTGGATGGTGTACTGGAGCCAGAGCGCGACCGGCGTCGTGGAGGTGAGGCGTCGCGCCTCGTCCGCCGAAAGCCCTCGCGGGTCGCTCAACTTTTTAAGGTTGGCCTTGATCTCGTCGAGCCGCGCGATGTTCTCGGGCGCCGAGACGGCGACGACGTGCTGCATCCGGTGCTCGTTCGTCAGCCCGATGTCGAAGACGCGGACGCGGTCGGGCGCGGCCTGCGCTATCGATTGCAGCACCCGCTCCATCATCGCGTAGTTGGTGTGGAAGTCGCCCACGTCGTAGCGCAAGAGCGCCTGCGGGCGCGGCACCTGCTGGCGGTAGGGGCCGCGCGCGTAGAAGTCGAAGCGGTCGCCCGTGCCTTGCGCCGACGCGCGCGCGCAGAGCGAGAGCAGGAGCAGCGCCAGTGCCGCGAGCGTGCGGGCGTTCTTCGTCATGGCGTCCTCGGAAGGCTTTCTCTTTCGGCCGTGGGTGTGTTAAAGACGTGGGCGATATTAACCCGCCGCCCGCGGCTTTCCCAAACCCGCCGGGCGGCGCGACTTCGGCGCGGGGGCGAGGCCATGAGCGACACCTACTACGAGACGAGCACGCAGGGCGAGGGGCGCTGCCCGCGCTGCGGCGCGGGCGCCCTCAAAGCCTGGTACGAGCTGAGCGAGGACGAGCGCGAGCTGGCGCTCAAGCTCCCGGCTTCGGCCGACTTCGACGCCGCTGAGCGCGCCTCCCGCCACCTCTTCTGCACACGCTGCTGGCACGAACAGACCTCGCCCCCGCCCAGCCTCGCCTGACCTTCGGTTTGAAATTTCAGATTTGAAATCTCAAACCCCCGGACTCTCAACCGGTCGTGATTCTTTCGTAGGCGGCGCGGACGGCCGCCATGCGTTCGGCGAGTTCGCGCGTGAGGGCGGGAGTGGAGGCGTGGCCGGTGCGGCGCGCGAGGTCGCGCAGCACGGGGTGGTCTTCCGCCGTGGGGAGGCGCGTCGAGCGGCCGGCGAGCAGCCGCAGCTCGTGGTCGAGCCGGCGCAGCAGCGTGTAGCCGTCGCAGAGCGCGTCGAAGTCTTCGGGGCGGAGCGAGCCGGCGTCGAGCAGGCGCCGGAGCGTGGCGCGCGTCGAGCGGTCGGCCCCGCCGTCGAGAAGGCGGTCACGCAGTTGCAGGAAGCGCGCGGCGAAGTAAACGTCGAGCATCCCGCCGCGCCCGTACTTGATGTCGGTCGAGCGCGTCGCGCCGCGCTCGCTCGCCAGACGCTCGCGCACTCTCCGCGTCTCGGCGGCGAGCGTCTGCGCCCCGGCTCGCGTGGCGGCGTCGTGCACGGCCGCGCGGGCGCGCGCCTCCACCGACCGCCCGAACTCCTGATCGCCCGCGACCGCGCGCAGCTTGACGTGCGCCAGCCACTCCCAGACCTCGGCGCGCGCGCTCACGTACTCGACGAAGGCGCGCGCGGGCGACGCGAGCGGGCCGTTCTTCCCGTCGGGTCGCAGCCGCAAATCGACGCGGTAGAGGTGGCCGTCGCGCGTGAAGCTTGAGAGCGCGTTGACCAGAAGCTCGACCATGCGCGCGTAAGCCTGCTCGCACGTCAGCCCCGCGACGGGCGAGGGCACGTCCTCGTCGTAGACGAGCACGAGGTCGAGGTCGGAGCCGTAGTCCACGCCGCCGCTGGCGAGGCGGCCGAGCGCGAGCGCCGCGAGGCGCGGCCCCGCCGCGAGCCGGCCGTAGCGCCTCACCATCTCGCGACGCGCGACGAGCAGCCCCGTGTTGATGCTCGCCGCCGCGAGCGAGGTCTGGAGCGCGTTCGACTCGGCGAGCGAGAAGTCGCCCGCCACGTCGCGCGCGCCGATCTCTGCGACGAGGTGAGTCCACGCGCGCCTGAGCGCCGCCAGCTCGCCGCCGAAGGTGCGCTCGGCGTCCACGGCCGCGCGCAGCAGCGCGCGCTGGTCGCGCGCCGCGACCGTCTCGGCGGGCGTCGCGACCGAGGCGACTAAGGCCGGGTTCGCCGTCAGCATCTCGCCGAAGTACTCCGACGCGCCGCACACGCGCACCAGCCCGCGCAACGCGCGCTCCGACAAAGCCTCTCCTTCGACCTCGAACGCCGCCCCGCCGCCGCCTCGCTTCCAGGCGCCGCCCGCCTCGCCCGACTTTTCGAGCGACGCGGCGACGCGCGCCACGAGCTGCATCGCGCGCCGCGCGTTCGGGCAGCGCGCCGCCTCCTCGCGCAGCAGGCGCTCGACCTCCTCCTCGCCGCGCGCGTCACCTTCCGCGCCCGCGAGCCTGCGCGCGAAGACCGACGCCGCCGCGCGCGCCTGCGCGTGTAAAACGTTCTCGTCCGCCCCCGCCTCCGCGCGTCCGAAGCTCTCGCGGGGTTCGACTTCGGCGGCGGCGGCGGGCGCGTCGGTCTCGGCTGTTTCAGTCGAAGCGCCGACGCCTTCGGCGCGCGACTTCTCTTCAACACGGGCGTTCCCTTCGACGCGGCTCTCGCCCTCGACTTCAAAGACGCGGCGGAAGGCGCGCGCGACCGCCTTGGTGTGGAGGGCGAGAGCCGCGTCGAACTCTTCGAGCGCGCGCGGCGGCGCGAAGTGCATCCGGCGCGCGAGCAGCCGGCGGCGCGCTTCGTCGTCGGGCACGGTGTGCGTCTGGAGGCCGTGCTCCATCTGGAGGCGGTGCTCGACCGTCCGCAGGAAGTCGTAGGCGTCGGAGAGCTCGCTCCTCTCGCGCTCGCCGATGAGGCCGCGGTCGGCGAGTCGCCCCAAGCTGATGAGCGTGTGCGGCGCTTGCAGCCACGCGTCGCGCCCGCCGTGCGCGAGTTGGAGCGCCTGCGCGATGAACTCGATCTCGCGGATGCCGCCGCGCCCCAGCTTGACGTTGAAGCCGCGCGACTCCTCCGAGTGGAAGCGGTCGATCTTCTGCTTGGCGAGCCGCACGTCGGCGAGCGCCTGCGCGACCGACTGCCCGGCGCGGTAGACGCTGGCGCGCAGCTCGTCGGCGAAGCGCGCGAAGAGCGCCTGAGAGCCGGCCGCCGCGCGCGAGCGGATGAGCGCCTGCAACTCCCACGCGTGCGCCTTCGTGCGGTAGTAGCGCAGCGCCTCGGCCAGAGAGACGGCCAGCGCGCCGTCGCGGCCGTGCGGGCGCAGACGCAGATCGACGCGGTAGGCCGCGCCCTCGCCCCCGGCGCTCCCGCCGACGATGCGCGCGACGCGCTCGGCGAGTTTGACGAAGAACTCGCGGTTGGTCGTCGCGCCGCGCACGCCCGCGCCCGAGGTCTCGCCGTCGTCGGAGTAGAGGAAGAGGAGGTCGATGTCGGAAGAGTAGTTCAGCTCGCGCGAGCCGAGCTTGCCGAGCGCGACGATGGCCACCTCGGCCGTCTTCTTGCGCCCCCGCTCGTCGGTGCACTGCGGCGCGCCGTAGAGGTTCTCAAGCTCCTGACGGGCGAGCGAGAGCGCGTGGACGAGCGCGGCGTCGGCGAGGTTGGAAAGCTCCTCGGTCGTCTCGACCAGCGTGGTGACGCGGCGTATGTCATGGAGGTAGACGCGCAAAAGCTCGCGCCGCCGGAAGCGCGCGAGCTGCACCTGCGGGGGCGCTTGCGTGTGCGTGAGCGCGAAGCGCGCGAGGGATTCGCGCAGCTCCTCGGTCGCACGCACGCGCGCGTCGGCGCGCTCTCGCGCGAGCCAGCCCGTGTACTCCGGGTTCTGTTCGAGCGTCGTCCCCAGCAGGGGGCTCCACGCCGCGAGCGCCAGCGCGTCGGCCAGAAGCCCCTCGTCGCGCCCGAAGGCGCGCGCCGCGCGCGCGCCCTCCGCCGCGACGCGCTCGTAGAAGTGGCGCGCGCCCTCGGGGTCGGGCAGCTCTCGGATGAGCGATTCGTTTTTTTCGTCGGGCACAGCCAAGGCGGTGATATATTACGCGGCCTCCGAGGGCGTAGGCCAGCGGGTCAAACGTCCCGCCGCGGCCGGCGAGCACCCGCCGGATTTTCTTCCGGGGCCCGCACCGCTCCGACACCTGACCGACCACCGCCGGCGATTATCGCGCCGGCAAGGAGCAACTCCATGAAGAGATTCACACTCGTCGCTTCCGCCGTCGTCGCCGCGCTCGTTTCGGCGGCCATCGCCTACGGCGCCGCCGCGCCGCAGACGAAGACCCACCAGTTCCGCTGCACGGACAAGAACACGTCGCTCTACTTCCTCGTCTACGAGCGGGGCGGGAACCTCGACGGCGGGCACATGTACGTCGAGAACATGCAGGTCGGCGTGCTCACGGCCGAGTGGGCCGGCACCGGCGTCATCAACGCGAAACTCGCCGGCAACACCGCCAACAACATCTCTTTCCACCTGCACAAGGCCGTCGGCAAAGTCCTCGTCGTCAACTCCGCGACGCCGAAGCGCGTCGAGGTCTGCGCGGCGAGTTACAAGTATCAGTAGTCAGTAGTCAGTAGTCGGTAGAAAGAGAGGCGGCGCGCCCGACTTATTAACT
>DASVQX010000009.1:0-12353 GCA_036388915.1 Pyrinomonadaceae bacterium | reverse complement strand
GGGAGACTTCACCGACGCCTTGAAGGATAACCCGCGCCCCGCGGGGCACGCAACCGCACCACGCCCGCGTTTACACGCCCCCGAGGCCGCGAGGTTGCAGAAAAAACAGTAGGCAGTAGGCAGTAGGCAGTTAAGACAGGCCGGCGGCTCAACTGCCAT
This sequence comes from Pyrinomonadaceae bacterium, assembly GCA_036388915.1. Lineage (GTDB taxonomy): Bacteria > Acidobacteriota > Blastocatellia > Pyrinomonadales > Pyrinomonadaceae > QHXN01. The sequence continues at coordinate 12,194 of DASVQX010000009.1, read as the reverse complement.
CTGCCGTCTGCCTACGGCTTACCGCCCTTCCTCTCGCTCCAGACCGCCTCGGCGACGCCGGCCACCCAGCAGAGCGCGCCGCGCGCGCCGAAGTGCTCGCGCACGCGCGCGAAGATGCGCGGGTAGAGCCGCGCCGTGCGCGCCAGCAGACGCCGCAGCGCGCCCGTGCTGACGTGCCCGCGGAAGACTTCGCGCCGCTCGTGCTCGTCCAAGTCGAACATCGCGGCCATCAAAGCGTTGAGCGTTTCGTTGACCGCGTGCGGCGCGCCCGCCGCCGACGGCCGCATGAACTCCGCCAGCCCCAGCGCACGCGCCACGCGCGCCGAGCCGCCGTCGCAGACGGCCGCGAGCGTCTCGGCGTCCGACGCGCCCGACGAGAGCGCCGCCTCCGTCCGCTCGGCCACGCGCCGCAGCTCGCGCGCCGCCGCGCCCGCGCCGCGCGCCCCCGCCAATGCCGCGCCCGAGGCCGCCTCGCCCAGAAGCATCACCCGCTCCGCCGCCACGCGCCGACGGCTGCGCCAGCCCTCGCGCGGCGCGTGCGCGTAGTCGAAGACCGGGCGCTCGACGCGCCAGCCCGCGCCGCGGCGCTTGTACGCGGGCAGCGCCTCGAAGTAGCTCTCGAAGAGCGCGAGCAGAGACTTGTCGGCCGGCGAGTCGGTCGTGTCGTGGAAGAAGAGTCGCGTCGTGTAGTCGCCGCGCGCGGGCGAGCCGGCGAACGCCTCCCACAGAAGCTGCCGGTGCGCGCTCGCGTCCTCGGTGCTGACGAGAATCTCGCCCGCGCGGAAGTCGGCCTCGTCGCGCCCGTCGCCGCGCGCGAACCCGCGCGCCAACGTCCCGACCGAAGGCCGCACGCGCGCCGCCGCCGCGCCGCCGTTCAACTGCCGCGCGACCGGCGAGTCGGCCCCCGAAGCGTCCGCGAACAGCCGCGCCGAGAAGAAGCGCCGCGCGCCGCCCGCGCCCTCCGCCTCGACCGTCACGCGCGACGCCTCAACGTAGGCGCGCACGAAGCGCAACTCCCGCATCACGGCGCAGCCCTTCGGCCCCAGCCGCGCCAGCCGCCCCGCGGCCAGCGCCGTCAGCCGCTCGCCGTCCACGGCCACGTCGAGCGCGCCGCTCACCCACAAGGGTTCTGCCTTGACGCGCGAGGCCGCATCGTGGAACTTGACGAAGCCGCCGCGGTAACGGTTCACGACCGCCGCCTCGACCTCCTCGCGCGTAAACAGTCCCGCGCCGGCCAGGCCCTCAAGCTCGTCCTCCGAAAGGTTCCAGACGCCGCCCGACTCGCCCTCCGCGCGCGCGCCGCCCAAGACCAGCACGCGCCGGCCGTGCGCGCACGCGAGCGCCGCCGCGTGGAGCAGCGCCGCCGCGCCGCCCGCGTAGATCACGTCGAACTCGCCCTCGGCCTCGCGCCCGGCGGGCGGCGCGCCGCGCACGAACGCCTCGGCCGCGGCGTGCGCGCCGCCGCGCGTCTCCCAGTCGGCGCGCCAAGCCGTCTCAAGCTCCCAGATGCGCCGGAGCCACTCCTCGCGGCGGGGGAGCGCGCCGAAGTTGGCGACCGTCTCGGGGTAACGGCGGCGGAAGTAGGCGAGGTCGGGCGCGGCCGCGCCGCGCGCGCCCTTGACGGACGGGAGTGATTTCGTCGGAGCCGTGGCGACCATCTTGGAGCCTCTCGCGGGAGTACTTCTGGAGACGCGCCCGCCGAGCACCTGATCGGCGCGTCGCGAGGAGAAAACGAATTGTCAGGGAGACGGTTTCGCCGGACGAGTGTAGCCGAAGCCCGCGCGCGCGGTCTAGCCCTTCGCCGCGCCGGGGGATGTTGAGAGAAAAATGTGACCTCGCGGCGACACTTCGCGCCCGCGCCGTCCGTTTCAGCGGCGCGAGCGCGAGATAAGCCCGATGACGGCGACGAAGAGCGCCGAGCCGATGATCGACCAGACGACCGGGAAGGTCTGCCCGCCGACTCGGACGGGCAGCAGCTCGCCCATCCCGGCCTGACGCGCGATCCACATCCCGAGCAGCGCGCCGACAAACCCGAGCGCTATCGAGACCAGACAGCCGCCGCGCGAGAACCCGCCGATGGCCTGCCCGATGGCGCCGCAGACGCCCGCGACGAGCAGCAGCAAGAGCAAGTCGATGAGAGTCATCCGTGTCTCCTGTCCGTGTACCTTTTCGGCCCCGAGCATAATCGAAGCGCGGGCGCCGGGCAAAGTAAATCGGGCGAACCGCGCCCCCGACTTTTTCTGGAAGCCGACGCCGACGAATCCACGAAACTTTTGCTTCCCAAGCGCGCCCGCGACCCTCTATACTTTTCTGGCGCGGCGTTCAAACGGACGCCGCCGCTTGAAGAGCGACACCGACAAAGGCCATCCGGCGCGAAAGCCCCGGAGCGCAAAGCCGTTGACCTAAACGCCCGCGAGAGTCGGAGGGGCGCACGGACGCAGCGGTCGCCGAAGTGATGCCGGAACAAGACGAAAATTTGAGGGGCCGGAGGCGCGCCGAGACGTTCGACGCGCCCCGGCCTCGCCGTTTTTGCGGCCCGGGAAAAGACTCCCGGCGGCGTCGATTTGAGAGCGTCCTGCGCGCCCGCTCGACCCCGCGCCGGTGCAACCGGGACACCCCCGCGGACATCTTAGACTGGCACGTCGCGGCGATCATCATCCCCTTCAGGTCACGCGGCCCGGCTCGATAAAAACCCGAAAAACCTGAAGACCCGGAAACGAAATTTTAAGGAGATTTACCGCCAATGCGTAAGCTGATCATCGCTACCCTGCTCGTCGTCTCGGCCTTCGGCGCGGCGTCGGCGCAGACGAACAACGAAATCCCCAACATGGGTCGCGCGCCCAAGCAGGCCGACGGCATCGGCCGCCTCGACCTCCGCATCGTGGACGAGGACGGCAACCCCGTCCAGGGCGTCCGCGCCGACCTCCAGTCGAAGCGCACGGGCGGCTTCCTCTGCGAGTCCTGGAACTGGACGGACGCGCGCGGCGTCTCCGTGCTCCCGCCGCTCCACATGGGCAAGCTCACGCTCAAGCTCTCGGCCAAGGGCTACCAGACGCAGAAGATCGAGATCGACGCCTCCTCGCTCGACCAGCCCGTCCGCGTCGTCCTCCAGAAGAAGTCGTAAGGAAGTAGACAGTAGACAGTAGAAGAAACGAAGGCGGCGCGTCCCGGTCATCAGCCGGGCGCGCCGCCTTTTAATCTACTGTCTACTGTCTACTTCTTTTCGCCTCACAGCCGCTTCGCCTGTCGCCACTCGCGGACGACTTCGGCGGGCGGGCGCTTGCGGCCGTCAACCTCGTAGTTGAGGCGGCGCATCTCGTCGGTCGAGATGGAGCCGGCGAGCCTCTGTAAGACTTCGCGCGCGGGCGCGAGGCGTTCGAGCGCGTCGCGGCGCAGGAGCAGAACGGCCTCGTAAGGCGGGAAGTAGTGTCGGTCGTCTTCGAGCTGCGTGAGGCCGAGCGTCGAGATCATCCCGTCGGTCGAGTTGCCGGCGATCACGTCCACCTGCCCCTCGGCCAGCGCGCGGTAGGAGAGCGACAAGTCCATCTCGCTCGGCCGCCCCGAGAACTGTAGGCCGTAGGCGCGCGCGAAACCCTCGTAGCCGTCGGCGCGCGACATGAAGTCCTGCCCGAAGCCCGCGCGCCAGCGGGGCGCGTGCGCCGTCGCGTCCGAGACCGTTTTGAGATTCAGGCGCCGCGCGTCCGTAGAGCGGACGAGGATGGCGAACGTGTCCTCGAAGCCGAGCGGCGGGCCGACCTCCACGTCGAAGCGCGCGGCGTAGTCCGCCTTGACGCGCTCGTAGACGGCGCGCGCGTCCGTCGCGGGCGGGTGCTTGAGGATGGCCATCAGCGACGTTCCCGTGTACTCGGGGTAGGCGTCCACCTCGCCGGCGACCAACGCATCGTGCGCGAGGTTGCCGCCCAGCTCGTAGCGCCGCTCGACCTTCAGGCCACGCGCCTCCAAACCCTGCGCGAAGATTTCGGCGAGGATGATCGACTCGGTGAAGTCCTTCGACCCGACCTTGATGTCCGCGCGCGACGCGCCCCGCCAGAGCGCGAAGGCGCCGCCCCCGAGAACCACGACGGCGAGCGCGCCGGCCGCCAGACGACGCACGCGAGAGTTCCGCTTCGCGCCCCCGCGCGCGAAGCGGCGGCGCGCGTCGAGTCGCGACTCGATCAGTCCGATGCCGGCGTCGGCCGCGAGCGCGAGCAGCGCGGCCGGGACGGCGCCCGCGAGCATCAGGCGGTCGTCGTTCTGGCGCAGGCCGCGGTAGATGAGCATGCCAAGGCCGCCCGCGCCGACGAAGGCCGCGACCGTCGCGACGCCGACCGAGATGACGGTCGCGACGCGCACGCCCGCGAGGATGACGGGCGCGGCCAGCGGCAGCTCGACCTGTCTGAGAACCTGCCGGTCAGTCATCCCCATCGCCACCGCCGCCTCGCGCACGCCGCGTTCGACGCCCTCCACGCCCGTGACGGTGTTGCGGATGACGGGCAGCAGCGCGTAGACGACGAGCGCGACGACGGCCGCGCGCGCCCCAATGCCGCCGACGAGCGGGAGCGGGATGATGAAGCCGAAGAGCGCGAGGCTCGGGATGGTCTGTAAGACGTTGGCGACGGCGAGCACGGGCCGCTTCCAACTCGTTTTTCGCGTGAGCAGAAGCCCCGTGGGGATGCCGACGGCCACGGCGACGAGCGTCGAGGCCGCGACGAGCAGAAGGTGTTCGCCCGTCAGCGCCAGAATCTCGCGCCAGTTGCGCGCCATGAATTCGAGCGCGTTCACGCGTCACCCCCCGCGGCCGACAAAACTCCGTCAGGCAGTTGTAACGTCTCGCGGTAGGCGCGCGCCAGCGGTTCGTCGGAGCGTAGAAAGGCTTCGGGCGTGTCGAGCAGGAGGACGCGGCCGGCGCTCATCAGCGCGACGCGCGTCCCGAGCAGCAGAGCCTCGCGCACGTCGTGCGTGACGAAGACGACCGTCTTGCCGAGTCGCCCTTGGAGCGCGGCGAACTCGCGCTGGAGCGCGGCGCGCGTCAGCGGGTCGAGCGCGCCGAACGGCTCGTCCATCAGCAGCAGCGGCGGGTCGGCGGCCAGCGCGCGGGCGACGCCGACGCGCTGGCGCTGCCCGCCCGAAAGCTCCGAGGGGAAGCGCGACGCGAACCGCTCGGGGTCAAGCCCGACGAGGCGCAGCAGCTCTTCCACGCGCGCCCCGACGCGCGCCGGCTCCCAGCCTTCGAGCGTGGGGACGAGTCCGACGTTGCGCTCGACCGTGAAGTGCGGGAAGAGGCCGGCGTCCTGTATGACGTAGCCCGTCCGCCTCCTCAACTCAATCGCGTCCCACTCGCGCGTGTCACGTCCCTCGACGAAAACTTCGCCGCCGGTCGGCTCAAGCAGGCGGTTGACGAGGCGGAGCGTCGTCGTCTTCCCGCAGCCCGACTCGCCGAGCAGCACCAGCGTCTCGCCGCGCCTGACTTCGAGGTCGAGCGCGTCGATGATGGGCGCGCGCACGCCGGCCGGCGCGTACGTGACGCGCCGGAAGCTGACGACCGCGTTGTCCGTCGGTGTCATTCCGGTGTCCGGCGTTCTTCTTTCAGGCGACGCGGAGGTGCTCGAAGACGCGCTCGATGGAACCGCGCCAAGAGCCCTCGAAGTTGCGGAGCAGGATGTCGGCGGGGCAGACGCCCTCCGTGACGACGCGCGAGACGAGCACGTCGAGATAGCCGACCTCGCCGGGCGCGATTCGCTTCAAGCCTTCGACCGCGAGGCCGACCGTCTCGCGCGCGAGTTCCAACACGTCCACGCCGGCGTGGCGGGCGGCGAGTCCGTCGCGCGCCACGCTCTCGCGCAAGAGCTGCGCGTCCGAGGCGTCGAGCTTGGGCGCGAGCTTGAGCGCCGCGTCGAGCGAGCCGTCGTCGTAGAGCAGCCCCTTCCAGAGCGCCTGAAGCGCCATCGTCGTCTCAAGGTCGTTGGCGTCGGCGCCGCGCATCTCGATGTGCTGCTTGAGGCGCGCGTCGGTGAAGATGGTCGTCAGGTGGTCGGCCCAGTCGCCGAAGAGCGGCTCGACGCCCGCGCGCCCGCCCTTGAGGAACTCGTCGAAGCGCACGCCGGTCACGTCGCCGAGGTAGCGCCCCTCGCGCTGCGCGAAGATCATCGGCACGCCGAGCGCGTAGGCGACGTAGTCTTCGGCGCCGAAGTCGTCGCGCAGCGCCGGCGGCGCCAGGCCGCAGCGGTCGGGGTCTGTGTCGAGCCACGCGGCGGCGCGCGTCGATTTGTAGCCTGACGGTCGGCCGCGCTCAAACGGCGAGTTGGCGAAGACGGCCGTGACGACGGGCGCGAGGCGGTTGCCGACGAGGAACTTTTTGCAGAGGTCTTCGCGCGAGCCGTAGTCGAGGTTGGCCTGCACCGAGCAGGTGCGGCACATCATGTCCCACGCGCGCGCGCCGCGCCCGCCGAGGTACGGGCGCATCACCTCGTAGCGCGGCTTGGGGAACCACTGCTGCTCGGACGCCGAGCGCAAAGGGTCGAAGCCGACCGCGAGGAAGGCGAGGCCGCCCGCCTCGGCCACCTCGCGGAGCCGCGCGAGGTAGCGGCGCATCTCGCGCTCGACTTCGGCGAGGCGCCGGTGCGGCGCGCCCGAAAATTCGACCTGCCCGCCGGGCTCGACCGTCAGACGGTTCATCTGCCCGTCGTTGACTTCCACGACCGCGCCGCCCTCGCGGACGAGGTCGCGCGAGGAGGGCGCGAAGCCCGCCAGCACGCTCTCGACCTGCGCCGGCGTGATGCGCGCGCGCGCGCGCGCGCGGTCGTAGCCGAACAGCTCGAACTCGGCGCCGCACACCCACTCGGCGCGCGGCTTCTCGCCGCGCAGCAGATTCTCGACGAAGAGCGGCACCGACTCCGCCGTGACCGGGTCGGTCAGGAGCGGGAAGCCGTCGCCCGCCTTGGTGGTGCGCTGAATCATAGGAAGAAGCGTCGAACGTCGAACGTCGGACTGAAAGGCAACGGGTCTTCCGCTCAGACTTCGGCCTCCGGCGTCTCGCCGCCCGAGGCGACGAAGAGGTTGCTGCTGAAGCGCCCGCCGGAGTCGAGCCACGTCCGCGCGCGTGAGAAGCCGGTCTCGGCGGCGAGCGCCGACAGCTCGTCCGGCGAATACTTGTAGGAGTTCTCGGTGTGGACGCGCTCGCCCGCGCCGAAGTGAAAGTCGAGGCCGAGCGCGCCGACGCGGACGGTCTGCTCGCGCAGGCTCTCAAGGTGCATCTCGACGCGCCCCTCGCGCTCGTCGTAGAGCGCGACGTGGCGGAAGTGGCGCGCGGAGAAGTCTGCGTCAAGCTCGCGGTTAATGCGCGCGAGGAGGTTGAGATTAAAGGCGGCGGTGACGCCGAGCGCGTCGTCGTAGGCCGCTTCGAGCACGCCCGCCTCCTTCTTCAAGTCCGCGCCGAGCAGCACGCGGTCGCCCTCGCGCAGCACGCCGCGCACGCGCCGCAGGAAGTCGCGCGCCTCCCCGCGGTCGAAGTTGCCGACGTTCGAGCCGAGGAAGAGGACGAGCGCGCGGCTCCCCTCCTCGCGGCTCTCGCCGAGGCGCGGGAGCGCCGTGTCGTAGTCGGCGGCGTAAGCCTCGACGCGGAGCCCTGGGTAGTCGCCGAGCAGAGAGTGCGCGCTCGCTTCGAGCGCGGCGGGCGAGATGTCAACGGGGACGTAGGTGAGCGTCCTCTGCTCGGCGAGCAGCGCCTCGATGATGCGGCGCGTCTTCGACGCCGAGCCGGACCCCAGCTCGAAGAGCGTGACGCGCCGCGCGCCGTCGCGCGCCGCCGCGACGATCTCCGGCGCGGCGCGCGAGAAGATGTCGGCCTCGGCGCGCGTCAGGTAGTACTCGGGCAGCAGGCAGATGGCGTCGAAGAGGTGCGAGCCCAGCTCGTCGTAAAAATATTTCGGCGGCAGCGACTTCCGATCCGACGCGAAGCCCCGACGCACGTCCTCGGCGAAGTCGTCGGTCGCCCCGGCCGTCAGCCTGTGGATGTGTAGGCGCTCGCCCTGTCCGCTCGCGGGATGAGGCATGGTCGGGTCCTCTTCGTCTCCTGTGAAATTGTCTGTATCATAAACCATCGCGCACGCGGTCGCACGGTCGAGTGAGACGGTGGGCGCGCCGACATTTTATGAACGAACAGGCAGAACAGATCGCGTCGATGATGGACGCGGCGCGCGCCGACACGCTCCGCATCTTCGACCTGACGGACGAGTCGGAACTGCGACGCAGCCCCGGCTTCGGCTACCGCCCCATCATCTGGCACCTCGCGCACATCGGCGTCTTCGAGGCGTACTGGCTGCTGCAAAAGGCGCAAGGGCTGGCCGCGCCCGACGACGCCTACGAGCGCGTCTTCGACCCCATCCAAACGCCGCGCGAGGAGTCGAAGAACCTGCCGACGCGGCGCGAGATGGAGGACTATCTGGCGCGCGTCCGCGACGCCTCGCTTCGCTACCTCGCCGGCTTCGACTTCCGCGACGCAGACCCGATTAAGTCGGGCGGCTACGTCTTCCGACTCGTCTACGAACACGAGCGCCAGCATCAGGAGACGCTGCTCTACCTCTTCCAAATGCTCGACCCCTCGAAGAAGAGGCGGCCGGACACGCGGCAGAGTGCGTGGCGCGTGTCCGCCCCGGAAGCTACGGCGGACGACGGCGGGATGGTTTCGATCCCGGCCGGCGCGTTCCCGATGGGCGCCGGCGGCGACTCGTTCGCCTACGACAACGAGCGGCCGGCGCGCGAGGTCTTCGTCCCGGCTTTTAAGATAGACCGGCTGCCGACGACGAACGAGCAGTACCGGCACTTCGTCGAAGAGGGCGGCTACGAGCGGCGCGAGTTCTGGGGCGAGGAGGGCTGGCGTCTGCGCGAACAGGAGGGCTGGGCGCACCCGCTCTACTGGCGGCGCGACGGCTCGGGCTGGCGCGAGCGGCGCATGTTCGAGGAGGGCGAGCTTGAGCCGCGACACCCCTTGACGGGCGTGAGCTGGTACGAGGCGGAAGCCTTCGCCAACTTCTCGGGCAAGCGCCTCCCGACCGAGGCCGAGTGGGAGAAGGCCGCCTCGTGGGACGAACGGGCGGGCTTGAAGCGCCGCTACGCGTGGGGCGACTCCGCGCCCTCCGCCGAGGTCTGCAACTCCGGCCTGAGCTTCTGGGGCACGACCCCCGCCGGCGGCTTCCCGCACGGGGCGAGCGCCTACGGCTGCCGAGACATGAACGGCAACGTCTGGGAGTGGACCGCCACGCCCTTCGACGCCTTCCCCGGCTTCGAGCCTTTCCCCTACCCCGAGTACTCCGAAGTCTGGTTCGACGGCGACCACCGCGTCCTCAAAGGCGGGTCGTGGGCCACCGGCCCCTCGGTGCTGCGCACCTCCTTCCGCAACTTCTTCCGCCGCCACTTCCGCATCGCCTTCGCCGGCATCCGCCTCGCCGCCGACGCCTGACCCGCGCGCACACGTCAGGAAAATCCGGCCCGCCGGCTAACGGCGGCGGGCGCCGCGGCGTCTAATTTCCTCTAAACATTAGGCGCGGCGTCGGCGTATTAGAGGCGAGCCGGGTCACGCCTCGTTAGCGTTAATCAGCAAAAAGAGCCTTTTATGAAGACGATTTACACCTTCTACGCCGACGCCGCGCGCATCGCGCTCCAGTCCATCTTCGCGCACAAGCTGAGGGCGTTCCTGACGCTGATCGGCATCATCATCGGCGTCGCGTCGGTGGTCATCGTCGGCGCGGCCATCTCGGGGCTGAACACCTACGTGATGGAGAAGGTGACGGCCATCCTCGGGGTCAACCACTTCATGATCGCGCGCACGGCGCACCACGGCGAGCTGTCCGAGGCGGAGTGGGAGAAGATGAACCGCCGCAACAAGCGGCTGGAGCTGGAAGACTACGAGTGGGTGAGGGAGCACTGCGTCGCCTGCGCCGAGGTCGGCGCGCAACTCCAGAACCAGACCGACCTCAAGCAGAACGGCGAGGAGCTGTTCGGCGTCCAGGTGGCGGGCTGCACGCCCAACATGGCCTCCATCGAGGACAAGACCATCGCCGACGGCCGCTTCTTCCTCCAGCAGGAGTTCGACACGGCCGCGATGGTCGTCGTCATCGGCGACGAGGTCAAGGAGAAGTTCTTCCCCGGCCAGGACCCCATCGGCAAGACCTTGAACGTGCGCGGGCTCCCGCTGACCGTCGTCGGCGTCGAGGACAAGCGCGGCTCGATGATGGGCCAGTCGCTCGACAAGCTGATGTACATGCCGCTGACGGCCTACCGGAAAATCTTCGGCGGCCGCCAGAGCCTCCAGATTCACGGCAAGGCCGAGTCGCGCGAGAAGTTTCAGAACGCCATCGAGGACGCGCGCACGTCGCTGCGCAACAAGCACAAGCTGAAGGGGAGCGACGAAGACGACTTCGGCATCGTCAACACGGGCGACCTCGCGGGCGAGGTCGATTCGCTGACGAGCGGCATCGCGGCCGTGGTCGTTCCCATCACCGCCATCTCGCTCGTCGTCGGCGGCATCGTCGTGATGAACATCATGCTGGTCTCGGTGACCGAGCGCACCTTCGAGATCGGCCTGCGCAAGGCGCTCGGCGCGACGCGCAAGCAGATGCTCCTCCAGTTCCTCATCGAGTCGTCGTTCCTGACGACGTGCGGCGGCGTCCTCGGCTTCCTGCTCGCGGTCGGGCTGACCGGGCTTATCTCCGTGCTGACGGGGTGGACGATGACGGTGACGTTCATCTACGTCGTGCTCGCCGTCGGCGTCTCCGGCATCATCGGGATGGTCGCGGGCATCTACCCCGCCTTCAAGGCTTCGCGGCTCGACCCCATCGCGGCGCTGGCGAGAAAGTGAGCGGGGCTTAAAATCATGAAGTTAAGAGTACCGAAGTTCGTCCCCGTCGAAATCTTCCGCATGGCGCTCGACAGCTTGCGGGCGCACAAGTTCCGCAGCTTCCTGACGGTCTTAGGGATCGTCATCGGCGTGGCGGTCGTCATCGTCATCGCCTCGCTGCTGACCGGCGTGCGCCAGTCGATCGTCAGCGTCGTCGAGGAGTTCGGCACCAACAACATCTACGCCTTCCACCTCTCGACGGGGCCGCAGCTCGGGCCGCGAGACGCCTCCGAGCGGCAGCGCAAGCCCCTGACGGCCGAGGACGGCGAGGCGATCGCGCGCTTCTCGCCGGCCGTGGACATGGTCGCGCCCGACCTCTTCGTCTCGTGGAGGGACTCGACCATCACCTACAAGGGGACGACCTACCGGCGGGGCGGCGTCGAGGGCGTGACGGCCAACTACGCCGACGCCACCAACGTCTCCGTCCGCGACGGCCGCTTCATCACCGAGGCCGACGACAACAACCGGCGCAACGTGATGGTCATCGGCGTCAACGTCGTGGACGCGCTCTTCCCCGGCCGCGAGGGCGACGCGGTCGGCACCGAGGTCAAGCTCGGCGGCCGCCCCTTCGAGATCATCGGTGTGCTGGAGAAGCGCAAGAACGCCATCTTCGGCGAGAACGACGAGGACAACTCGATCTACATCCCCTACCGCACCGCGCGCGAGGTCTCGCCCAACAGCGAGTACGTGATGCTCGTCATCCGCGCCCGCTCGGGGCAGCTCCCGCAGGCGCTCGACCAGGTGGAGGAAGTCCTCAGGCGTCGGCGCGGCGTGAAGTTCGACCAGCCGAACAACTTCGACCTCGGCACCGCCGACCGGATGGTGCAGCAATTCGACAGCATCACGGCGATGATCGGCATCTTCGGCATCGCCATCTCAAGCGTGGGACTGCTCGTCGGCGGCATCGGCGTGATGAACATCATGCTCGTCTCGGTGACCGAGCGGACGCAGGAGATCGGCGTGCGCAAGGCCATCGGCGCGCGCCGCCGCGACATCGTCCGCCAGTTCCTCTACGAGGCGATGACTTTGACGGCGATGGGCGGCGTCATCGGGGTCGTGAGCGCCGTCGCCATCAGCAAGCTCATCGCCTTCCTGCTCCCGGCGCTCCCGGCGGCCGTCCCGATGTGGGCGGTCATCGCCGGCCTGCTCGTCTCCATCTTCGTCGGCCTCGTCTTCGGCGTCTGGCCCGCGCGCAAGGCTTCGAGGTTAGACCCGATTGAGTGCCTGCGGTACGAGTGAGGGGAAGTAGACAGTAGAAAACAGAGGCGGCGCGTCCCGGTTGATAACCGGGACGCGCCGC
>DASVQX010000008.1:0-2552 GCA_036388915.1 Pyrinomonadaceae bacterium | reverse complement strand
GCCGAGCGCCTCGATGCCGCGCTTGGTGGTCTGCGCGAGCGTCTGCTGGCGCGCGACCATCTGGCGGTGGTGCGAAATCTGCTGCGCCTTCGTGATGTCGGCGACGACCTGGAAGGTCTCGCCCGCCTGCGGCACGCCCTGAAGGCCGAGCACTTCGACGGGCGTGGCGGGCCCGGCCTCGTCGATGTGCTGGCCGCGGTCGTCGTACATCGCGCGCACCTTGCCGAAGATTTGACCGACGATGAACGGCTCGCCGACCCGGAGCGTGCCCTGCTGGACGAGCACCGTGGCGACGGCGCCGCGCCCGCGGTCGAGCTTGGCTTCGAGGACGACGCCCGCGGCCAAACGCGTCGGGCTCGCCTTGAGGTTCAGGATGTCGGCCGTGAGCAGGATGGTCTCAAGGAGCGTGTCGAGGTTCTCGCGCTTCTTGGCGGAGACCGGCACCATCTCGGTCGTGTTGTCGCCGCCCCACTCGATGGGCTGGAGGCCCTGCATGGCCAGCTCCTGCCGGACGCGGTCGGGGTTGGCGTCGGGCTTGTCGATCTTGTTGATGGCGACGACGATGGGCACGTGCGCGGCGCGCGCGTGCTCGATGGCCTCGATGGTCTGCGGCATGACGCCGTCGTCCGCCGCGACGACGAGCACGACTACGTCGGTCGCCTTCGCGCCGCGGGCGCGCATCAGCGTGAACGCCTCGTGGCCGGGCGTGTCGAGGAAGACGACGCGGCGCGTCTGGTCGGGGGCGTCGGCGCTCGCCACCTGCACGCTGTAGGCGCCGATGTGCTGCGTGATGCCGCCGGCCTCGCCGCTGGCGACGTTGGCGGTGCGGATGGCGTCGAGCAAGCTCGTCTTGCCGTGATCGACGTGACCCATGACGGTGACGACCGGGGCGCGCGGCTCCTCGGTGTCGTCGGCGTCGGCCTCGATGAGCTGCTCCAACTCCTCGTCGGCGATCATCTCCTCGAAGCCGAGGAACTGCACGTCGAAGCCGAAGCGGCGGCCCAACTCCTTGGCCATCTCGTTGTCGAGCGTCTGGTTGAGCGTGGCGAAGACGCCGCGCTGCAAGAGGAGCGCCTGAATGTCCTTCGGGCGGATGCCGGTCTTCTCGGCGAACTCCTTGATGGTCGCGCCCTCGACGAGCCGCACCTGCTTGAGGTCGCCGGCCGCGGCGCCGGCCGCCGGGTTGAGAGACTGCGCGATGCGGTCTTCGAGCCTGAGCGCCTTGGGCGCGGTGGCGAAGTCGCGGTCGAAGCCGCGCCCGCGCCCGCGGTCGCCGGGGCCGGGGCGCCCGCCGGGGCCGGGACGCCCGCCGCGTCCGCCGCGTCCGCCGGGGCGGCGCGCGTCGGCGGGCGGGATGTAGGTGGTCTGCGGCGTGGCGGTCTCGCCGGGCGTGCCGTGGAGCGAGGCGTCCGTTTCGTGCCCGCGTCCGCCGCGTCCGCCGCGCGCGTCGCGGCCGGCCCTGCCGGCGCGGTCGCGGGCGGGCGGCGCCGGCGCGGCCGGGGCCACGGGGACGTTGACGCGCTGGCCGGGCTGGACGCCGGCCTTGAGCGCGTCGGCGGTCAGGCGCAGCGTCCTGATCTGTCTGCCGGGGGCGGGGGCGGCCGCCGCGGGTTGTTGCGGTTGAAGGGTTTCGTTCAAGTCGGGTTCTGTCGCCGCCGGGGCGGCCTCCTGCTGTGTCGGGACGTAGGTCTCTTCCTCGGCCGGCGCCTCGTCGGGCGCGGGCTGAGCTTCGGGCATGTACTCGACCGGGGCGACGTCGCCGTCGCCGTCGTCGGGCGCGGCGGCCGGGGCCGCCGCCGTCTGGGCGACCGCGACGGCCGGGTGCTCGGCGCGCGCGGCCGGGGGGCGCGGGCGCATGATGCGCGGAGCGAGTGGGCGCACGCCGCCGCCCGCGCCGTCGCCGGCGGCGGGCTGGTGCTCGGCGGGCGACCCGTCAGGCTCCGCCTCGGGCGCGGGTGCCTCGGCGTAGACCTCGGGCGCGGGTGCCTCGGCCGCGTACGCGGCGTCAACTTCGGCGTCGGAGGGCTTCGCCTTCTTGACGACGCGGATCGAGCGCTGGACGGTCGGCTCTTTCTTGGGGAAGTACTTGTTGCGGATCTTCTCGGCCAGCTCTTTGGAGATGGTGTTGGAAGGGACCGAGACGTCAACGCCCTCGCGGCGCACCTCTTCGATGAGGCGCTTCGACTCCATCTTCAGCTCTTTGGCGAGGTCGTAAATCCTGATCTTGGAAGTGTGGGCTGCTGACATGCACTCCTTCTTCGACGCTTCTGGTAAAACGGCGTCGCGCGCTTCACGGGTTAAGTGTCAAGTACGCCCCCTTGACCTCTTCCCGGTTCGAGCGCGCGGCGCTTCGGGGCCGGAGAAGGGTTCTTAAGGCGGGCAGCAGTCGCGCCCCCCGGTTAGGTCGGGGGGCGCGTCCGCGTCACTACGGTTATTCGACGGCAGGGGCATCGTCGGCCTCGTCGTCGGAAACGTTTTCAACCGGGGCGGGCTCCGAAGAGTCCTGCACCTCGGGCGCGGAGGTCTCACCGGCGAAGTCGCCGCGCGGCGAG
>DASVQX010000007.1:0-79495 GCA_036388915.1 Pyrinomonadaceae bacterium | reverse complement strand
GTCTCAAGTAAGAGACCCGCCGCCCCTCTCGCTTTCTCGGGAGCTTGGACGGCTTCAGCGCGCCAACTCAAGCAGGAGCGACCTGTGCTCCTTCTGGAGCGCGGAGAGGTCGCGCGACGCGAACGGTCGCGCGTTCGGGGCTTTGCCGCCCGACGCCCGCAGACCTTCCAGCAGGCACCGCGAGTTTTTCGCCAGCAGCTCCGGGTAGGCCGGGTCGTTCCGCAGCTTGCGGCTCTCGCGCCCGCGCAGGAACTCGTTCGACGACGCGAGCAGCTCGGACGCGCAGCCGAGCCGTGACAGCTTCGGCTGCTGGCGGAAAAGCTCTCTCTGCCAGCGCACCATCTGAAGGATGTCGGCCGGGTCGCCGTTGCTAAGCTGCATCTGCGTGAGCCGCGCGTCGAGCGCGTTGAGGAACGTGGCGAGCGGCGCGGCCAGCGTCTCGGCCGTCTTCTCGCGGTAGACGGCGTCGAGCGCGCCCTTCAGGTTGAAGGGGTCGCCCCCGCGCGTCACGCCGGCCTTCTCCATCCCCGCCTCGATGCGCGGCAGCAGGCGCTCGCGCACGAAGGAGGTGAACCCCTCGGGCGACAGGTCGGCGCGCTCGTACTCGTCGCCGAAGTCGCCGGCCTTCTCGCCCGCGAATCCCGATTCGAGCCTCCTCAGCACGACGCGCCCGGCCCACAGGCCGTCGAGCACCGAGCCCCCCGTCGAGTTGGAGCGCAGGCCGACGGCGAACCCGCTCGACGGCTTGCCGTCGGGCCCCAACTCGTCCACGTTCACGTACGCCTCGCGGTACATGGGCAGCCCCTCGAAGTGCGGCGTGACGGCGACCCAGCGATTCTCGCCCGGCTCCATGTCGCGCAGCAGGAAGGCGGTGCCGTGCTGCGCGCCCCGCACGAGCGTCTGCCGCTCGCCCGGCGAGAACACGGTCACGTCGCGGACGTAACGCCTGGAGAGGCCGTGGATGCTGACGCGCAGCAGGATGTCGCGCCTGACGAGGCCGGCGTTGTGGACGAGCGCCCAGTCGGTCACGGTGCCGGCGGCACCTCCGACGACGCCGGCCGTCGCGGGCATCGTGCTGAGGTGCATGTTGCGCTGCGCCTTGTTGTTGTCGCTGACGACGCGCAGGTCGGTGCCCGTGCTCCAGCCCGGCGTGTTGTTGACGAGCGACGGCGCGACGAACGGGTCGGAGGCGCTCGAAATCTCGACGGCGAGGCAGAGGTGGTTGCCGGCGGTCGCGGCGAGGCGCCAGAGGTAGGGCGCGCTCGTCCACGGGCCGGCCGTCCCGTCGGTCGTGATGACGGGGTCGGGGCCGGGGAAGATGACGTTCGGGTCGCCCGTGGTCGCGTCAACGTAGTTGCCCCCCGTCCCGAAGCGCGAGACGAGGAAGTGCGCCGTCACCGAAGAGGCCGGGCCGGCCGCCTTGCGGCGGACGCGCGCGAAGGCCCAGTTGTCGCCGATGCTGCCCGCGCCGTTGCCGGCGTCCTCGTTCGGGGGCTGGTCGTTGACGAACGGGAGGGGGAGCGCGACGCGCTGGTTCCACACGTCGCTCGTCGAGTAGAAGTTCGTGTTGGTCGAGGGCTCGACGCCGTTGTCGGCGTGCGTCCCGTCGTCGGTCCAGTCGCGGACGTAGAAGTCGTCCTGCGCCGGGAGCGTGTTGACCTCGAAGAAGAACGGGTCGATGGAGGGCGCGACCGTCGTCGTGTGCGTCGCGTCGGTGAACAGTTGGTGCGTGGCCCAGTTGACCTCGCGCTGAAACTGCACGCCCGCCATGAAGTTCGCCGTGTCGGGGAAGTTGCTCGCCGAGAACATGCCGACGAAGCTCTTGCCGGCCGCGACGAGCGAGGCGTAGTCGCCGATGTAGGGATTGTAAGTCGCGGTGGGCGTCGTCGCGCTCTGGTTGGCGAGCAGCAGCCCCGGCGTGTTGAAGACCGTGGCGTCGGCGTCGGTCGTGTTGACGAGGCGCGTCTCCCAGCGCCCCGCGACCAACCTCTGGTAGAGCACGCCCACCGTCCCGTTGGTGTTGATGGCGACCTGCGGGTTCATCGCGTTCGTCACGTTGAGCAGGTCGGCCGCCGACCAGTTCTGCCCGCGGTCAATCGAGCGGCGGACGTGGATGGTCTCGGTGTTGGAGCCGCCGTCGCCCCACGCGACGTAGACGCGCGAGCTGTCGCGCGGATCGACGGCCATCGAGACGTTGCTCGCGCCGAGGCGGTTCTGACCCATGAAGCCGGAGGCGAGCGTCATCGCGGGCGCGACGAAGCGGCCGGCGGCGGCGTCGCTCGGGTCGGTCAGCGCCGTGAAGGGCGCGGCGCCCTGCCCCCAGTTGTCGTCGCGCGCGACGACCATCCGGGGCGAGCCCGACCAGTCGTGGATGTAGGCGACGTAGACCGTGCCGTCGAGGTGCGCGGCCGGGACGGTGGCGAAGCCGTCCTGACAGGGCGTGTCGCGCGACTCGATGAGGTTGAGCGCCATCGCCGGCGCGGCGACCTTGGCGTCCTGCGTCATGTCGAGCGTCGCCGTGCGGCCGTTCGGGTTGACGCAGCCCCAGCCGTTGTTGAAGCCGACGTAGAACTTGTCCTGCACGTCCCAGAAGGAGGTGCGCGCCGCGACGTGCGGCTGATCGACGTTGCCGGTGCGCGAGCTGAGCGTGGTCATCAGCGTCGGGGCGAACGGGTCCTGGGCGCGCAGCGTCGTCATCGGGCGGCCCGACGCGGTCGATTGTAGAATCCCGCCGTAGAGCCAGCTCGTCGTGTGCGCGGGCGCGCCGCTCAGCGTCGCGCCGAAGCTGACGTTGATGTCGCCGGTCGGGAAGCCCTGCCCGGCGAGGCTCGGGACGTTGAAGGAGAGCGTCCACGTCTGGCCGCGGTCGGACGAGACGTAGATGGGCGCGGTGTTGGTCGAGTTGGCCGCGCCCGTCAGGTTGTCCCACGTGAAGGCCACGCCGACCATGCGCGCGAAGTCGTTGGGGTCAACCGTGATCGTCGGCTCGGCGTCCTGGTTGGTCTCGGCGCTGCGGTTGTTCGGCACCATGTTGATGAGGCGGTTCTGCGCGGCCGCCGGGAGCGCCGAGAGGGCGAGGGCGGCGGCGAGCGCCGCGCGGAGAAGGTTCTTTAGCATCAGCGCACCTCCTTCAAAATCAGTTGACGCACGAAGCCCTCGTCGGGGGCGGGCAGCACGTCGAACGGCCCGGTTACCAGCCGCACGCCCTGCCTCTCGACGAGGTTCTGAAGCCCCGAGAGGCGGAGCAGTTGCGCCTCGCCGCGCGTCGGCCTGTGCGTGACGAAGACGGCCTCGTCGCCCGCGCGCAGCTTGGGCGAGTTGAACCACATGATGTCGCGGCTGTTGGCGAAGATGACGGTCACGGTCTCGCCCGCGTCGGCCTCGCCGCGCAGAGCCTTGACGACCCTGACGGTCGCTGCGTGCCACTCGGGGTCGTGCTCGCTGGGGGGCGTGCGCTGCTTCTGCGACAGGGTGGAAGGCTCGGCGTCCGCGAGCGGGCGCACCTCGGTGACGCGGCCGCGGACGACGAGGTCGGAGAGCGCGAGGCGGGCCTGGATGGGCGCCTCGCGGCGCGCGCTGACCGCGCGGTCGAGCGCGTCGGCCGTGGCGCGCGGGTCTTTCGCGACTATCTCGCCCTCGCTGGCGATGGTCAGCGACTTGCCGACGTAGCGCGGGTTGGCGAAGAAGATGACTTCGTCGCCCTCCCTAAAATTCTGCCGGCGGCTGAGGATGACGGTGACGCGGCGCCCCGCCTGGTCGCCCGCGATTTCGGAGCCGGCGAACATGCGGCCGACCTTGATGACCAGCGTGCCGGCCGAGGCGGCGAGCTGCGGCTCCTCGCTGGCGCCGAGACGCACGACCGTGCCGCGCACGATGATCGAGGAGCGGCGCGCCATCTCGACCATCGACTCCTGCCGCGCGCGGGCCGGCGAAGCCTGCGGCGCGAACAGCGAGACCAGCGCCGCGAGCGCGCAGGCGAAGAGGCCGGGACGCCCCCGGCCTCCGACCAATGTCAGACCAAGCCCCTTGATGTGCATGGCTCACCTCCTGTGTTTCGTGTGAGGGTGACGTGAAAAAATCGACGACGACGACGGCGTCACCGGGTGTGTTCGCGTCTCTCAGGGCAACCGTCATGCCGCCGGGCACGCGGCGCGGCGGCCGGCGGTTTTTGACCGATAAGCGCGGGAACGGGCGGACGGGCGGACGGACGGGGCGCGGCGTCTGTGTACGGCTGAGGACACCGGCGCGTCTTTAGTCCACAAAAGTGGATGGGGTCGGCGGGGTTAACTCTCGGCGCGGTCGCGCCAGGCGGCGAGCACTTCGCTCTCGCGTTCGCGCGCGAGGCCGGCGCGGCGCTCGGTGTCGGCGGGCCGGGCCAAGTCCCACGCCAGCGTGTCGCGCACGGTCTCGGCGAGGGGGCGGAAGTTGAGGCCGGCGGCGACGGCCTTCTCGACGCTCACCGCCTGAAAGTAGAGGTTGATCTCGTCGGACGAGTCGAGCCAGAGCGGCAACTCCATCCACGGCTGGACTCCGGCTTCGAGCAGAAACTTCTCGTCCGCCCAGACGAAGCGCGCGTCGCCGCCGGTAGCCGCTTTGCACTCTTCGAGGAAGCGCCCGAACGTGAGCGCGTAGTCCGGCCCCGTCGCGTTGAAGGTGCCGGTCATTCGACGCTCGGCCGCGAGCAGGAGCCACGCGGCGAGGTCGCGCACGTCGATGAACTGGACGGGGCGCGCGGGGTCGCCGGGCGCGAGCACGTCGCCGCCCTCCGAGACGCGGCGCGGCCAGTAGGTGAAGCGGTCGCTGTAGTCGTGCGGCCCGACGATGAGGCCGGCGCGGACGTTCAGCACGCGGCCCGGCATCGCCTCTTCGGCCGCATGCTCGCAGAGCGCCTTGAGCGCCCCGTACCTTTCGCCGAAGAACGGCGCGCGTATCGCCTCCGACTGCGGGAGCGCCTCGGCCTCGCGCAACTCTTCCTCGGTGATCGTGCCTGTGGGGTAGTTCTCGTCAGCGCCCGGCACGCTCACGTCGCTGTAGGCCGAGATGCTTGAGACGAACGTGTAATGCTCGGCCGCGTCGGCCAAAAGGCTCGCCGAGTCGCGGACGACGCGCGGCAGGAAACCGCTCGTGTCCACGACCGCGTCCCAGCGCCGCCCCTTCAGGGCGTCAAGCCCGCCGTCGCGGTCGCCGCGCAGGTGTTCCGCCTCGGGGAAGAGTTCGGGGTTGAGCTGGCCGCGTGTGAACATCGTCACCTCATGCCCGCCCGCGAGCGCGAGTTCGACGAGGTGACGGCCGAGAAATTTCGTCCCGCCGAGTACGAGCAGTTTCATGTCGTGCCTCAGAGTGTGCGCGTCACCTTCGCCAGCGAGCGCGGCGCGTCGGGGTCAAGCCCCTTGGCGTCGGCGAGCAGCGCGGCGAAGAGTTGCGCGGGGATGATGTAGGGGATGACGGCCAGCGTCTCGTTGATCTCTTCGGGGAGCCGCACGGCGCGCGTGGCGAGCGCGGCCGCCTCCTTGTCAGAGGTGAAGGCGAGCGTGTCTGCGCGCAGCTCCTTCAGCCGCGCGAGCAGTTCGCGCGCGCTCCCGAGCGTCACGCCCGGCGGGGCGAACGCGAAGATGGGGAAGTGTCGCTCGACGACCGCGAGCGGGCCGTGGAGGAAGTCGGCCGACGAGAAGCGCTCGGCGACGACGTAGCAGGTCTCCATCAGCTTGAGGGCCATCTCGAACGCGTTGGCGTAGACAAGCCCGCGCCCGACGACCACGCAGTTCTCCATGAAGACGTAGCGCTCGACCATCTCCTCGATGCGCGGCCGCAGGTCGAGCGCGTCGGCGGCGAACTCGGGGATGGCCTCGAACCCGAGCTGCCTGTTGCCGTCGGCGAGCGCTTCGGCCAGCATGTAGAAGTGGAGGAGCTGCCCCGTGTAAGTCTTGGTCGCCGCCACCGAGCGCTCGCGCCCGCCGTGCGTCAAAAGCGTCTCGTCCACGACCTTCGTCATCGCCGAGTCCGGCTCGTTCGTGATGCCGACGGTGCAGAGCGCGCCGCCCGCGCGCGCCTCGGCCAGCACGCGGTTGATGTCCTCGCCCTCGCCCGACTGCGAGACGCCGATGACGGCCGCGCGGTCGAGTTTGAGCCGCGCGCCGTAGAGCGTGCTCACCGAGGGCGCGGCGAGCGCGACGGGGATGCCGGTCGTGACTTCGAGCAGGTAGCGGCCGAAGAGCGCGGCGTTGTCGGACGAGCCGCGCGCGACGAGCACGATCAGACCCACGTCGCGCTCGCGCAGCCGCCGGCCGAGCCGCGCCACCTTCTCGCGCTCTTCGTCGATGGTGCGCGCCAGCGCCTCGGGCTGCTGCGCGATCTCTTCGAGCATCAGTGACACGGCCGGGATGTTTCTCCTCGCGAAGGTTTTCAGAGCGGGCGCGCGGGAGCACGGAAGCGCGTTGACTCTCTTTTGCCATCATGTTAATTGTCGCGCAAGCGCACAGACGCCGCGCACCTGATTTTTATTCGCCGATAAACTTCCTAATGAGAACCACGCTGACCGAGCGCGCGCCGCGCCGCGCCGCCGCGTTCATCCTCTTCGCCTGCTTTCTCGCGGCGGCCTCCGGTACGGCCGCGCGCGCACAGGAAGCCGCGCCGACGGCCGTCCAGGTCATCCCCGCGCCCAAATCCGTCTCCGCGACGGGCGAGCACTTCCATTTCAAGCGCGGCGCGCGCGTCGTCGTCGCCGACCCACGGTCGGAGGACGACCGCTTCGCCGCGCGGGACTTCGCCGACGACGTGCGCGAGACGGCCGGCGTCACGCTCGGCGTCGGCGCGGGGGGAGGGAAGCGGCGGATTCTCGTCGGGCCGCTCGACAACAAGCGCGTCCGCGAGGCGGTCGAGAAGGCGGGCGTCGCCGTCCCCGCCGACCTGAACGAAGAGGGCTACGTGCTCGTCGTCAACTCCGACGGCGTCGTGGCGGCGGGGCGGACTGCGGCGGGGACGTTCTACGCGCTTCAGACGCTCAAGCAACTCGTACGCGGCGAGGGCGAGGGCGCGTACGCGCAGGGCGTGCGAATCGTTGACTGGCCGTCGCTGCGTTGGCGCGGGCTTTCAGACGACGTGAGCCGCGGCCCCGTCCCCACCGTCGAATACTTCAAACGGCAGATTCGTAACGAGGCCATGTTCAAGATGAACATGCACAGCCTCTACATGGAGCACGTCTTCGGCTCGCGCTCGCACCCGCTTATCGCGCCCGAGGGCGGCGCGCTCACACACGAAGAGATTCGCGAGATGGTCGCGTACGCGCGTCGCTTCCACGTCGAGCTAGTCCCGCAGCAGCAGACCTTCGGCCACCTGCACAAGGCGCTCCGGTTGGAGAAGTACAACGAGTTGGCCGAAGTCCCTTACGGCGACGTGCTCTCGCCGCAGGCCGAGGGGACGTACGAACTCATCGCCGACTGGTACGAGGAGCTTGACGAACTTTTCCCCGGACAGTTCTTCCACATCGGCGCCGACGAGACGGTCGAGCTGGGGCGCGGCCGGAGCGCCGAGGCCGTGAAGGCGAAGGGGCTGGGCACGGTCTACTTCGACCACCTCAAGCGCGTGCGCGAGCTTTTGCTCCCGCACAAGCGGCGCCTGATGTTCTGGGGCGACATCGCGCTCAACCACCCAGATCTTTTGCCGGGCGTCCCGCGCGACATGATCGCGATGAACTGGGACTACACGCCGCGCCAGAGCTACGAGGCGCGGATCGGACTCTTCAAGAAGGCGGGGCTTGAACAGTTCGTCTGCCCCGGCGTC
The DNA here is from genome assembly GCA_036388915.1 of Pyrinomonadaceae bacterium. Classification (GTDB taxonomy): domain Bacteria; phylum Acidobacteriota; class Blastocatellia; order Pyrinomonadales; family Pyrinomonadaceae; genus QHXN01. Next base: position 71,716 of record DASVQX010000007.1, on the reverse strand, counting down.
TGGAGTTGGAACCAGATTTTCCCGAACACCGAATCGGCGTCGGTCAACATCACGAACTTCGTCCGCGACGGCCAGCGCGCGGGCGTGCTCGGCGTGATGAACACACAGTGGGACGACGACGGCGAGGCGCTGTTCGAGAACACTTGGTACGGCGTCGTGCTCGGCGCGGCCGCCGGCTGGCAGGCGGCGCCGCTCGACCTCGCGGCCTTCGAGCGCGACTACGACTGGGCCTTCTTCCGCCGCTCCGGCGACGAGCTTGTGAAGGCGACGCGCACGCTCGGCGGCGCGGGCGTCGCGCTCGGCGCGGGTCAGACCGACGAGCTTTTTTGGCGCGACCCTTTTACGGAAGACTTTCAGGTGTCGGTCGCGCGCAAGCTCGAAGAGAAGACGCGCGAGCTTCGTCTCGACGCCGAGGAGGTTCAGGAGACGCTCGTCCGCGCGCGCCCCGAGGTGAGGCGGAACCGGCAGGCGCTCGACTCGATGCGGCTGGCGGCGCGGCGCTTCGACCACCTCGGGCGTCGCGCGCAGGTCGTCGCGCAGCTCAGCCGAGACTACTGGGAAGCCTATCTCAACCTCGGCGACCGGAGGCGCGTGCGCCGCCTGCGCGCGTACTTCGGCGCGGTCTACAACTCGCCGCGCGAGATGGCCGAGGAGTTGACCGAGCTGCGCGAGGCGTACCGCGAGCGCTGGCTCGCGGAGAACCGCCCGTACTGGCTCGCGAGCGTGCTGGCGCGCTATGATCTCGCCGCCGCGCGCTGGCTCACGCGCTCGAAGCAGTTGGAGGAGGCGCTGCGCGAATACGACCGCACCTCGACGCTGCCCGCGCCGTCCGAGTTCGGACTCGGGCCCAGACCCTCACAGGAAGATTGACCCGCAAAAGAGGTGTCTCAAGATGAGCATGACCGTCGGCGAGTACGAGTCGGGTGTGCGCGAGGAGTTGGAGGCCGGGCGCGTCAGCGCGGGTAAGGTTGGCGGCGACGGTCAGAGCCGCGCGCCGGGCGTGACGCGACTGCTTTCGCTCGACGCCTTCCGGGGGTTGACCGTGGCCGGGATGATTCTGGTCAACAACCCCGGCACTTGGGGCGCAATCTACAGCCCGCTCCAACACGCCGCATGGCACGGGTGGACGCCGACGGATTTGGTCTTCCCGTTCTTCCTCTTCATCGTCGGCGTCTCCGTCACGCTCGCGCTCGGGCGCCGCGCCGAAGGCGCCGGGAGTAAGCGCGACCTCTACGTCAAGATCGTCCGCCGCTCGCTCATCATCTTCGCGCTCGGGCTGTTCCTCGCGGGCTTCCCCTACTTCGACCTCGCGACCATCCGCATCCCCGGCGTGCTCCAACGCATCGCGGTCTGCTACCTCTGCGCCGCGCTCATCTTTCTACAGACCGACTGGCGGAAGCAACTCTACATTTTCGCGGGCTTGCTGGTGGCCTACTGCGCTCTGTTGACGCTGGTGCCGGTGCCCGGTTACGGGCCGGGCGATCTGGGCAGCAAGGAGTGGAACCTCGCGGCCTACGTTGACCGCGCAGTCTTCGGCCAGCACGTCTGGCGGCAGGCGAAGGTCTACGACCCCGAAGGAATCTTGAGCACGCTCGGGGCGCTGGCGACGACGCTGGCGGGCGTGCTGACGGGACACCTCCTGCGCTCGCGGCGCGGAGACTTCGAGAAGGTCGCGCTGATGTTCGTCGCGGGGGCGGCGGCGGTCGCGGCGGGCTGGGCGTGGAACTTCTGGCTGCCGGCGAACAAGGCTCTGTGGACTAGCTCCTACGTGCTGCTGACGGCGGGGATGGCTCTGCAACTGCTCGCGGTCTGCTACTGGCTGATCGACCTGAAGAGGCTCCGGCGCTGGGCGTTCCCCTTCGTCGTCTTCGGCACCAACGCGCTCGCGGCATTCTTCCTGACGGGGTTGTGCGCCAAGCTGCTCGGCCTCTTCAAGCTGGCGGGCGCGGACGGCAAACCCGTCGCGCTCCAAAGCGTCATCTTCCGTAACCTGTTCGCCTCGTGGCTCACGCCCGTCAACGCGTCGCTCGCCTTCGCCGTCTGCTTCGTGCTCGTCTGGCTCGGGCTGATGTGGCTGCTCTACCGGCGCGGCGTCTTCATCAAGGTCTGATGAGAAGAAACTTTACAGCCTCGCTCGCCGTGCTGGCGGTCGTGCTGGCGGCCGCCTGCCTGTGCACCGCGCGCATGCCCGCGTCGCGCAAGCGCGTCCGCCTGCGGGTGATGAGCTACAACATCCACGTCGGCGTCGGGATGGACAAGAAGCAAGACCTCAAGCGCATCGCCGACGTGATTAAGGTCTACGGCTGCGACCTCGTCGGCTTGCAGGAGGTTGACCGCGGCGTCGAGCGGACGGGGCGGGTGGACGAGATAAAAGAGCTGGCGCGTCTGACGGGGATGGACTACGCCTTCGCGCACAACCTCGACTACCAGGGCGGCCAGTACGGCGTGGCGGTGCTCTCGCGCTACCCCATCCTCGCCATCGACCACCGGCGCTACGCCAACCTCAAGGAGCGCGAGCGGCGCGGCTTCATCCGCGTCGAGGTCGAGGTCAAAGGCCGCCGGCTCAACTTCGTCACCACGCACCTCGACTACCAGTCGGGCGAGGGTCGTCTGTTCGAGGCGCGCCAACTGCTCAAGGCGCTCGGAGAGGTGCGCGGCCCCCTCATCGTCACCGGCGACTTCAACGAAGACCCGCGGGGCAAGACTTACGAGCTGATGCGGCAGGCCGGGTTCGCCGACGGCTGGCGGCGCAGCCACGGCCCGAGCGCCGAGTTCCCCGGCGAGGGCGCGACCTACCCGGCCGACAAGCCGACCAAGCGCATCGACTACGTCTTCTACCGCGGCCTCGGCGAAGACCGCCCGCCCGCCGCCGACGAGGACGCCGGCGAGGCCGTCCCCGACACACTCGCCTCCGACCACCGGCCCATCGTCATCGGATTATGGTTCTAAGGAAGTAGACTGTAGCCAGTGACTACTGTCTACTTCCTGCTGTATCCCGGCCCGCGAAGTGGGCGGCCGGCGTTGACGGGTGTGCGGCGGCCTTCGTCCACTTCGAGCTGGCCGTTGACGAGGACGTAGGCGATGCCTTCGGGGTACTGGTTCGGCTCCTCGAACGTGGCGCGGTCGCGGACGCGCGCGGGGTCGAAGACGGTGATGTCGGCGAAGGCGCCCTCGCGCACCACGCCGCGGTCGCGCAGGCCGACGCGCGCGGCGGGCCGGCCCGTCATCTTGTGCACGGCCTGTTCGAGCGTGAGCAGCCGCTCGCCCCGCACGTAGCGCGAGAGCACGCGCGGGTACGAGCCCCAGCCGCGCGGGTGCGACTTCGAGCCGGCGAGCGGGCCGTCGGTCGCGCGCGCGCCGCTGTCGGTGCAGATGCTCACGAACGGCTCGCGCAAGGCCGCGCGCAGGTCGGCCTCGCTCATCATGAAGTAGATGGCGCCGGTCTGCGCGCGGTCGGCGACGATGATGTCGAAGAGCGCGTCAAGCTCGTCCTTGCCCTGCTCCTTCGCAATCTCCGAGACGCGCTTGCCCTGCAAACCTTCCAGCTCGCGGTTGACGACCGAGCCGATTAGCACGCCCGACGCGCCGCCGCTCCCGAGGTAGATGTTCTCCCACTCGCTCGTCTCGCGCAGGATGTCGGCCCTGATGCGCGCGCGTGTCTCGCGGTCGCGCAGGCGCGAGAGCATCTTCTCGACGCCGCCCTCTATCGCCCACGGCGGCAGGCAGGCCGCAAGCCCCGTCGAGGCCGCGGTGTAAGGGTAAACGTCGGCCGTCACGTCCAGCCCGCGAGCGCGCGCCGCGCGAATCTTCGCGAGCACCGACGGCATCCGCCCCCAGTTCTTTTTGTAAGCCGTCTTGAGGTGCCAGATTTCGACGGGGATACGCGCGCGGCGCGCGATCTCGAAGACTTCGGCGAGCGAGGCGTCGAGCGCGTTCGCCTCGCTGCGCTGGTGCGTGGCGTAGATGCCGCCGTAGCGGCGCGCGACCTTTGCCAGCTCGACGATCTCGTCGGTCTTGGCGAAGCGCGCCGGGACGTACTGGAGCGAGGTCGAGAGCCCGAGCGCGCCGTCCTCCATCGCGTCGGCGACGAGCGCCTTCATCTTCTCTAACTCGTCCGAAGTCGGGGCGCGGTTGTCGAAGCCGACGACGTAGGCGCGCACCTGCGTCGCGCCGACGAAGGTGGCGAGGTTGACGCCCGAGCCTTGCAGAGCGAGCCGGCGGAAGTATTCGTGGAGCGTGCGCCAGTCAACCGTGAGGTTGTAGCGCTTGTAGTAAGCCTCGTCCTCCTTGACGAGCCGTTCGTTCACCGGCGCGATGGAGCCGCCCTCGCCCGTGACCTCGGTCGTCACGCCCATCATCACCTTGCTCATCGCGCGCGGGTCGATGAGGACGTTCTGCTCCGACTGCCCGAGCATGTCTATGAAGCCGGGCGCGACGACGAGGCCGCGCGCGTCAATCACACGCCGCGCGCGCGCCGACGCGGGCACGCGGCCGACGCGCACGACGCGGTCGCCGCGCACCGCCACGTCGGCGTCGAAGGCGCGGCGCCCCGTCCCGTCCACGACGCGGCCGCCGCGGATGATGAGGTCGTACTCCGCCGCGGGCGCGGGCGCCCTCCGCCTCCTCTGCGCGTTGGAGGGCGCGGAGGGGGCGAGCGCGGCGGCGAAGAGAATGGCGATGACGAGAGCGGCGCTGACGAACGTCGGGCGCGAAGCGTTGGGCATGGACGGGTTCTCCGGCGAAGTTGCTGAGACGGCGTGGGCGATTATAATCAGCGCGTAAGTTTTCCGAGAGATAAATTTCGCCCCGCGAGGGGAAGGGGACGTTTCTTGACGAGAGACGAGGCGGTGACGCTCGGCGCGGTGGCGCGCGCCGCGGGCGGCGAGCTTGAAGGCGACGCCGACACAAAGGTGCTCGACGTGACGCACGACTCGCGTCAGGCGCGCGAGGGCTGGCTCTTCGTCGCCATCCGCGGCGAGAAGTCGGACGGCAACCGCTTCGTCGGCGAGGTGTCGGGGCGCGGCGCGGCCGGCGTCGTCTCCGAGCTTGAGCGGCCGGCGGACTTCTCGGGCGGCTGGATTCGCGTCCCCGAGTCGCGTCACGCGCTGGCGCTCGCCGCGGCGGAAGTCCACGGCCACCCGTCGCGACGTTTGAAGCTGGTCGGCGTGACGGGGACGAACGGGAAGACGACCACGGCGTATCTCGTCGCGGCGGTCGTCGAGGCCGCCGGGGAGCCGACGGCGCTCGTCAGCACGGTCGAGTACCGCGTCGCGGGCGAGCGCCAGCCCGCGCTCCACACGACGCCCGAGGCGAGCGACCTTCAACGCATACTCGCCCGCGCGGTCGGCGCGGGCTGCCGCGTCGCGGTGATGGAGGCGTCGTCTCAGGCGCTCGACCTGCGGCGCTGCGACGCGCTGCGGTTCGAGGTCGCGGCCTTCACCAACCTGACGCAGGATCATCTCGACTACCACGGCACGATGGAGGAGTACTTCGACGCCAAGCGCCGGCTCTTCGACGGGCGGCTGGGCGAGCCGCCGCGCGCGTCCGTCGTTAACGTGGACGACGAGTACGGCGCGCGACTTTACGAGGAACTCAAAGGCGCGGGGCGCGACGTGCTCCGCTACGCTCTGGACGGCGAGGCGGAGGTGACGGCGCGCGGCGTCGAGTCAACGCTCGGCGGCACGCGCCTGACGCTGCGGACGCCGGAGGGCGAGCGCGAAGTCCTGTCGCCGCTCGTCGGCCGCCCGCACGTCTACAACATCCTGACGGCGGCGTCGGTGGCGCACGCGCTCGGGCTGGGACTGGACGCGACCGCCGAGGCGCTCTCGACTTGCGGCGGCGCGCCCGGACGCTTCGAGCGCGTGGAGCACGCGGGCGACTTCGCCGTCGTCGTCGATTACGCGCACACCGACGACGCGCTCCGCAACGTCCTGCGCACCGCGCGCGAGGTCGCGGGCGGGCGCGTCATCACCGTCTTCGGCTGCGGCGGCGACCGCGACCGCACGAAGCGCGCGCCGATGGGCGAGGCCGCCGCCTCCTTGAGCGACGTGACCATCGCCACCTCGGACAACCCGCGCACCGAAGACCCCGAGGCCATCCTGCGCGACGTGGAAGAAGGGTTGAGGGCGGCGGGGCGGCCTTACCTGAAGATTGTTGACCGGCGCGAGGCGATTCGGCGCGCCGTCGCGGAGGCGCGCGGCGGCGACATCGTCGTCATCGCGGGCAAGGGGCACGAAGACTACCAGATCGTCGGGACGGAGAAGCGTCACTTCGACGACCGCGAGGTCGCGCGCGAGGCGCTGGCGGAGAGAGTCGAAAGGGAGACTACTTGATGAAGGTTATCGTCACGGGTTCGACGGGTCTTGTCGGGAGTGCGCTGGTTCGCTCGTTGCTCGCGGACGGGCACGAGGTGACGCGGCTGGTGCGCGGCGACTCGCAGGGGTTTCGCGCGCCGGGCACGGCCGCGGTGCATTGGGAGCCGGGGCGCGGCGAGATAGACGCGAAGGAGTTGGAGGGGCACGACGCGGCCGTCCACCTCGCGGGCGAGAACGTCGGCGAGGGGCGCTGGGACGACGAGAAGAAGCGGCGCATCCTTGAGAGCCGGGTGAAGGGGACGAGCCTGCTGGCGTCGGCGCTGGCGGGGTTGAGCGCGAAGCCGAGGGTTCTGGTCTCGGCCTCGGCCACGGGCTATTACGGCGACCGCGGCGCGGAGATTCTGCGCGAGGAGAGCGCCTCGGGCGACGACTTTTTGAGCGAGGTCTGCCGCGAGTGGGAGAAGGCGACGCTTCAGGCGAGCCAGGCCGGAATAAGAGTCGTCCACCTGCGCATCGGCGTCGTGCTGAGCGGCGAGGGCGGGGCGTTGCAGAAGATGCTCACGCCGTTCAAGCTGGGGCTGGGCGGCAAGATCGGGAGCGGAAGCCAGTACATGAACTGGATCACGCTGGAAGATTTAATCGGCGTCATCCGCCGCGCAATCGAGGACGACGCCTTGCGCGGGCCGGTCAACGCGGTCGCGCCCGGCGCGGTGACGAACGCGGAGTTTACGAAGGCCATCGGCCGCGCGCTCGGGCGCCCGACCGTCTTCGCCATGCCCGCCTTCGCCGCGCGGCTCGCGTTCGGCGAGACGGCCGACGCGCTCCTGCTCGCGAGCACGCGCGTCGAGCCGGCGCGGCTCAAGGAGGCGGGCTTCGAGTTCAAACACCCGGAGATTAACGAGGCGATGCGCGCGGTCTTGGGGAAGTGAGCCGCGTCAGAACTGCGTGGGGTCGTGGCTCATGCCGAGCGTCATGAGTTTTTGGAGGAGGGGCTCGTAGTCGAGCCCCGATTTTTTTGCCGAGTCGGAGAAGTAGTCGTCGCGCGCGACGTTGGGGTTGGGGTTGGCTTCGAGGAGGTAGAAGCGCCCTTCGGGCGTCAGCCGGTAGTCGAGCCGCGCGTAGCCGCTCAGCATCAGGGTGCGGTAGATGCGCTTGGAAAGGTGTTCGAGCCTGCGCGCCAGCTCCGGCGTCAACTCCGCCGGGCCGTCGGAGAAGCCGACGTTGCGCTGGTAGACGGGGTCCCACTTAACGCGGTAGGTGGCGATGTTGGGCGCGCCCTCGGGCAGGTTCTCAAGGCGGTGCTCCCACGGCGCGAAGATCTGGACGCGGCGGTTGCCGGCGAGGCCGACGTAAATCTCGCGCCCCTCGATGTACTGCTCGGCGATGGCGTCGGAGGCCGTCCGGCGGTGGATGAACTCGACGCGCTCGGCCAGCTTCTCGTCGCTGCGCACGACCGACGCCTGCGAGATGCCGACCGAGCCTTCGACCGTCGCCGACTTCACCAGCAGCGGGAAGGCGAGGCGGGCGGGGCGGCGCACCTTGCGCCCCTGTGGGAAGAGCGCGAACTGCGGGACGGGGATGCGGTGGTAGGCGAGAATCTTTTTCGAGAGCGCCTTGTCGTGCGAGACAGTCAGGCCGCGCGGGTTGCAGCCCGTGTACTTCTGCCGTTGCAGTTCGAGGTAGCTGACGACGTGCTGGTCGAAGAGCGGGTAGCCGTCGAACTCCTCGATGAGGTTGAAGGCGACGTGCGGCCTGTGGTCGAAGAGCGCGCGGCGGATGACGCCCAAGTCGTCGAGGATGCCGACGGGGAACACGTCGTGACCCATGCTTTTGAGTGCTTGGATAACGTCGTACTCGGTCTTCCACTCGATGATCTGCGTCTCGGTGTAGCCTTCGAGCGAGTCGGGCGGGATGAGGTTCTCCTGGCAGAGGACGACGACCCGCAGCTTTTTCCACGGCCGGGAGTTCATAGGGGAATCCTGTGGTAGCCGGTGTGGACGACCTTCATCGCCTGCACCGTGAGCAGGACGAGCGCGCCGCTGTAAGCCTCGGCTTCGGACCCCGCGACGCGCAGGCCCAAAAGTTTGGAGCGCCCGACGACTTTGGAGAGGAGCTGCGAGAGCGCGTAGTGGTGTAGCCCCGTGCCGCGCGCGACCGCGTGGACGAGTTCGCGGCCGCGCCGGCGCATGAAGCTGGCGGCGGTGGGGCTGTCGGCGCCGCGCGCGCCCTCGGGGAAGACGCGGAGCAGGTCGCGGTCGAAGTCCGCCGGCCACTCAATCGAGTAGTGCTCGCGCTTGCGCCGGTAGTGCTCGCCGAGCGTCAGCTTCAGTTCGGAGAGCTCATCGACGCGGTCGCGCCGCCGGTTCCGCGGCGCGCGCCCGGCGGCGTCGCGCATCAGGCGGTCAACGTATTCGAGCTTGGCGAGCGCGCCCCAGCCGGCGTAGCGCCTGCGCCAGCGCGTCTCGTAGGTGGCGAGCCAGACGGCGAAGGTCTCGGCGAAGTCCTCGGCCGGGTGCGCCTGCGCGTACCACGCGCCGAGGTGGAGGACGAAGTCGCGGCTCGTCGGGTCGGGCTGGTAAGAGTCGGGGTAGGGGCTGTTGAAGCGCCCGAAGAGTTTGCGCCAGCGCGGGCGCGAGCGGAAGAGAAAGGCGTTGTCGATGGCGTGCCCCGCTTCGTGGCGCATGATGCGCAGGCACTCGCGCTCCGTTGCGCCTTCGACTTCGAGCATCTGGCGGCGTTCGAGCTTCATCAGGCGCGGGTGCGCGAGGTAGAAGGGGGCGGCGAAGCCGGGCACGCCGTCGGGCGTGAACCACTCCTCGGAGAGCCAGACGTGCGGGCGGAAGCGCAGGCCCGACTCGTCCAGCTCGAAGTGCAGACGCCGGACGCGCCCTTCGAGCGGCGTCCCCTCGACGCGGACCGGCAGGTCGGAGAGCCGCATCGCGAGCAGCTCGTCGTCGGTCAGACGCTCCCAGTCGAATCTTCTCTTCAAGGCGGTGGTGGCCATTGGGGCGCGCTTCGTCGGCTCAGCCTAAATCTTCCTCGGCGTCTTCCGGCTCGGGGGCGACCACGGGACGGCCGCGGAAGAAGAGGTAGTAGACGGGGAAGCCGAGGCCGATGAGGAGGAGGCCGAAGAGCGCCTCGGTGGGCGCCGCCCAGAAGGTGTTGACGAGCAGGAAGCCGGTCACGAGCAGGAAGAGGACGGGCACGACGGGGTAGCCCCAAGCCTTGTAAGGCCGCTCGGCGTGCGGCATCCGTCGGCGGAAGACGAAGATCGAGGCGGTGACCAACCCGTAGAAGATGTACGAGCCGAAGACGACGTAGTCGGTCAGCTTGTCGAAGCGTTGGAGGATGAGGACGAGCGCGCAGGCCCAAAGCCCTTGCGCGAGCACGGCGCGGGCGGGGACGCGCGTCGTCTCGGAGACCTTCGAGAGGTTGTCGAAGAACAGCCCGTCGCGCGCCATCGCGTAGGGGACGCGCGCGCCCGTCAGCACGGAGGTGTGGAGCGTGCCGACCGACGAGGCCATCAGCGCGGCGGCGACGAGGCCGGCGACGAGCGCCTTGGCCGAGAGGCTAAAAGGGGCCATGAAGGAGTTGGTGACCTCGGCGGCGACCGAGGAGTTGGCCGAGACGTTCGCCACGGCCGTCGGCGGCAGCGCGTAGAAGTAGGCGGCGTTGATGAAGACGTAGAGCAGCATGATGAGGATGGTGCCGCCGATGAGCGCGATGGGGACGTTGCGCTGCGGGTTCCTGATCTCGCCCGCGACGAACGTCAGGTTGTTCCAGCCGTCGTAGCCCCAGAGCGCGCCGAGCATCGCCGCGCCGAAGCCCGCCACGCCGAGCATCGCGCCGGGGCTTACGCCCTCGCACGCCCCGCCCACGTTGGCCAGCGCGAAGTGCCCCCAACTGCCCTGCGCCAGCACGAAGGCGCCGAGGCCGACGCCGAGGACGAGCGCGAGCTTGACGGCGGTGAGCGCCGTCGCCACCCAGCCGCTCACCTTGACGGCGGCGCAGTTGAGCAGCGTGATGACGATGATGACCAGCACCGCCGTCAACTGCACGCCGTATGCGCTCAACCCCTCGACCGACTTGCCCGTCAGGTCGTTGAGCGAGGCGGCGAAGATGAGCGCGACCGACGCCTGCGAGCCGGTCTTCGCGATCAGGATTTGCATCCAGCCGCTCAGGAAGCCCGCGCCGCGCCCGTACGCCTCGCGCATGAAGACGTACTCGCCGCCCGCGCGCGGCATCATCGCCGCCAGCTCGGCGTAGGTGAGCGCGCCCGCCAGGCTCAGCAAGCCCGCGACGACCCACACCGCGAGCACCTTCCCCGGCGTCCCCACGTTGCACGTCATCACACGCGCCTTCAGAAAGACGCCCGTCCCGATGACGTTCCCGATGATGATCGACACCGCCGCCACGAGCCCCAGCCCGCGCACCAGCGTCACGTTTCTGTTCGGAGATTCAGGCATCAAGTCCCTCTTGTCGGGCGGGGCGTTTTACCAGACCTCGCTGGCGAGGAGGTCTTCGTAGGTGTCGCGGCGGCGGATGAGTTCGGGGCGGCCGCCTTCGCGGACGAGGACGACGGCCGGGAGCGGGCGGCCGTTGTAGGGGAACATCTGCGCGATGGTGTAGGCGCCGGTGTTGAGTAGCGCGAGCAGTTCGCCGGGTCGCACGTTCGCCGGGAGCTTTCTGTAGTCGGGGAGCTTGCCGCCGCGCTCGATGTCGAAGTAGACGTCGCCCGAGTCGCACAGCGGACCGGCGACCTTGTACGGCTCGTCGGCCGCGGCGTCGGCGCGCGAGGCCGAGACGACGTGGTAGTACCACTTGTAGGTCGTCATCGAGAGCAGGAGGTTGAAGCCGGCGTCGGTGAGGAGCCACACGTCTCCCGTCTCGGGGCGCCGCTTGATGTTGCGGACGGTCGTCAGGAGCGTGCCCGCGTCGGCGATGACGCTGCGCCCCGGTTCGAGCAGGATGGTCACGCCTTCGAGCAGGTGCTCGGCCCGCGCGTCGCGCGCCGACTCGCGAGCCGCGCGGAGGGCGGCCGAGAGCACGTCGGTCGGCTCAAGCTCGGCGCCGAGCATCTCGCGCTCGCTTCGGGGCAGCTCGTCGGCCTGCGAGCGGTCGCGCAGGTAGTTGACGGGGATGCCGCCGCCGAGGTTAATGTGTTCGAGCGCGTGGCCGGACTCCTCGTGGATGGTCTTCAGGTGCTCCCACATCGTCTTGAAGGCGGCGGCGAACGGCTCCACGTCGGGCGTCTGCGAGCCGACGTGGATGTGGATGCCGGTGACGTGGAGCTGCTCGGGCGAGCGGAGCGCGCGGCGGAAGGCGTCGAGGACTTCGGATGAGGTGATGCCGAACTTCGAGGTCATGAGCGCGGTCTGGAGCCCGAGGTGCGAGCGCGTACCGATCTCGGGGACGAGCCGGAGCGCGACGCGGGCGCGCTTGCCCAAGTGGCGGGCGCGTGCTTCAATCAGCTCGATCTCGTAGACCGAATCGACGTTGATGGAGTGGATGCCGGCGCCGATGGCCTCGTCCACTTCGCGCTCGGTCTTGCTCGTGCCGTTGAAGATGATCTGGTCGGGCCGGAAGCCCGCGCGCAGCGCCTTGAACAGCTCGCCGCCGCTGTTGACCTCGCAGTCGATCCCCGAGTCGCGGACGAGCGAGAGCAGCCCCATCGTCGAGTTGGCCTTCGAGGCGTAGAAGAAGCGGACGGGGTGGCCGACGCCCTCGGCCGCGGCCTTCAGCCGGCCGACGTTCGAGCGGACGCGCCGCTCGGAGAAGACGAAGAGCGGCGTGTCGAAGTCGCGGGCGAGCGCGGCAGAGTCCGCGCCGTCGATGAAGAGCCGCCCCTCGCGCGCTTCGAGGTAGCCGGGTATGGCCCAGGCCGGGGCGGCCGCTGTTTCAGGCATCTGGTCAGTGCTCCGTCTGAAATAAAGTCTGTCCGCGGTGAGTCCTGCGAAGATAGTCTGTGAGTTGTCGAGCGTCAAGCACGCATTAAACATGGCGACAGAGACGAGAGGTTTAAGCTCAACGTCCGAGGCCGGGCTCGACTGGGCGCGCGTGCGCGCCGAGTTCCCCGTCACCGAAAAATACGCGTACCTGAACAGCGCCGGCGCGGGCCCCATCTCGCGCCGCGTGGCGGAGGCGGCGACGCGGCTCTACCGAGAGGCGTCGGAGTCGGGCGACCGCCCGTGGGAGCACTGGCAGGCGCGGCGCGAGCGTGCGCGCGAGGACGTGGCGCGGCTCATAGGCGCCGAGCCGGATGAGATAGCCTTCACGACGAACGCCTCGGCGGGGATGAATCTCATCGTGGACGCGCTCGAAGGCGCCCCGCGCGTCGTCTCCTGCGAGCTTGAGTTCCCCGTCACGACCCTGCCGTGGCTCCACCGCGGCGCGCCCTTGCGGCTGGTCAGGGCGCGCGACGGCGTCGTGCGCGCGGAGGACGTGCTGGCGGCGGCCGAGGGCGAAGGGCGCTCGGTCATCTGCCTCAGCCACGTCCAATACTCGAACGGCCTTCGGATGCCCGTCGCGGAGGTCGGCGCGAACAAGGGGCGGAGCGTCTTCGTCGTCAACGCGAGCCAGTCGGCGGGCGTGCTGCCCATCGACGTGAAGCGGATGAAGATCGACGCGCTCTGCTCGAACGGGCACAAGTGGATGCTGGCGGGCTACGGCGCGGGCTTCGTCTACCTCTCGCGCGAGTTGCTGGGGCGGACGCGCCCGCGCATGATGAGTTGGTTCAGCGTCGAAGATCCATTCGCCATGAGCAACGACTCTTACACGTTGCGCGCCGACGCGGCCGCGCGCGCCGAGACCGGCTGCCCGCACTTCGCCGGCATCTTCGCGCTCGGCGAGGCCGCGCGGCAGGCGCTCGAAATCGGCGCCGAGAACATCGAGCGCCGCGCGCTGGCAATCAACCGGCACCTGACCGAGAGCCTGACGGCCGCGGGCCACGAAGTCCTGTCGCCGCTCGGCGATGAGAACTGGCGTTCGGCCGAGACGCTCGTCCGCGCCGCAGACCCGGCGGCGACAGTCCGCCACCTCTCGCGCCGCCGCGTGGCCGTCACCATCAAGCCCGAGGGCTTCCGCGCCGCCACGCACTTCTTCAACGACGAGTCGGACGTTGCGCGCCTCGTCGAAGCGCTCGGCGAGTTGCGCGGCGGACGGTTGGAGGCATAGAGATGAGCGCCATGACGGAGACGCGGCCACTCTTCATCCCCGTCATCCTCGGGACGGTCAGGCGCGGGCGCATGAGCGAGCACGTCGCGCGGTTCGTCCACGCCGAGCTTGCGAAGCGCGCCGGCGTCGAGACCGAGTTGGTGGACATACGCGAACTGAACTTCTCCACGGAGGACGAAGGGGGCGGCGCCGGCGACGAGCGTTTCACCGCGACGGTCGTGCGCGCGGACGCCTTCGTGCTGGTCGTGCCGGAGTACAACCACGGCTATCCGGGTCTGCTCAAGCACGCGCTCGACACGAACCTCAAGGAGTACGTCCACAAGGCGGTCGGCGTCTGCGGCGTCTCGGCCGGCCCGTTCGGCGGGACGCGCGTCGTCGAGAACCTGCTGCCCGTCCTGCGCGAGCTGGGGCTGGTGACGATCTTCTGGGACGTGAACTTCTCGTCCGTCCACAAGGCTTTCGACGCGGAGGGCAATCTGGTTGACGCGGCCTACGCCGGCCGGCTGGACAAGTTCTTCAAGGAGTTGGTCTGGATGGCGAAAGTCCTCCGCCACGGCCGCGAGCGGGTGGCGCTCGGAGGGGGTTGAGCGCGCCTTAAGAGGGGAGGGAAGCGAGCATGACGGAGAGGGTCAAAATGGTCTGCCCGGACTGCGGCGTCGAGATGAACCAGCACGCCGAGAAGGTCGATTACACCGACGCCGGGGACGACGGCGAGGGGTTCGATTCCGCGCTCGGCGGAGTCCTCGAAGAGTTCCACGCCTGCCCCGACTGCGGCCGCACGCACACCCGCCGCGCCTCTTGAACGGCGGTTGACACGCGGACGCCGGTTGGGTATCTTTTTCACGTCACCAGCGGGCGTAACTCAATGGTAGAGTGTCAGCTTCCCAAGCTGAAAGTTGCGAGTTCGAGCCTCGTCGCCCGCTCTTAAGTTTAACCTCCAACAGGCGCCGTTACGGCGCCCTTTTTCTTTCGCGGGCGGGGCGGGGGCGGGCGGGTGTTATACTCGCCGCCGGAGTGTGCGCGCGCGTCGTGGTGAGGCGTGGGGCGCGAAATTCAGGGAGGTGTAAGGCCGTGGCCGAGACGAAGAGCTGGACTGTTATCTGCCCGTGCTGCGAGACCGTCATCGTCGTGGACGCGCAGACCGGCATCATCATCTCGCACGAGGAGAAGGCGAAGCCGCTCGCCTCCTTCGAGGAGATGGCGAAGGACATGGAGCGCCAGAAGAAGCTGCGCGAGCAGGTCTTCTCGCAGGAGTTGGGGTCGGTGAAAGACCGCGAGCGGCTCCTCGAAGAGAAGTTCAAAGAGGCGATGAAGCGCGCCGAGAAGGACAAGGGCGGCGCCCCCTACCGCAACCCGCTCGACCTCGACTGACGCCGGCCGGCGGACCCGCTACTCCGTCCGGCGCCGCGCCTCGGCCTCGGCGAGCCAGCCGCGCCGGAGTCGGTCTTCGGGCACGCTTGAGAGGTAGGGCTTGATGTCGAGGACGGGCGTGCCGTCGAGCATGTCTAGCCCGGCGACCCACAGGCGGAGGCCGTCGCGGCCGAGCAGGCGCACGACCGTCAGCCCCAGTGGGTTCGGGCGGCGCGGCGAGCGGGTGGCGAAGACGCCGTGCGGCCGGTCGTCGGTCGGCGGCGTCCCCGACAGCCTGACCTCTGCGGCGCGGTCGAAGACCCAGATGACGAAGAGGTGCGAGAAGCCCTCGATGTCTAAAAGCCCCTCGCCGAACTCTGGCAGAAGCTCTATCCAGCCCTCCGCCTCGTGCCGCGCGCCGCAGCCCTTGGGGATTTGCGAGGTGTCGGTATAAGGGCTTTGCACGAACCCGACGGGTCGCATCGTGAACATCTGTTGACCTCGTTCGCGTGTGTCCTGAAAGTAAGAAGCGCCGCGTGAGTCCGTTGAACTCGCGCGGCGCTTCTGATTTTAAACACGGGCGGCGCCGCGTCAGGCGCTCGCGGAGCGCTCGGCGGGGCGCCAGCGCAGGACGGGTTTGCGCGCGGCGGCGGCCTCGTCGAGCCGGCCGATGCGCGTCGTGTGCGGCGCGCCTAAGACCGTGTCGGCGTCCTCGACCGCCTCGCGCGCGATCTCCTTCATCGCGTCCACGAACTGCTGAAGCTCGGAGCGCCCGACCGACTCGGTCGGCTCGATGAGCATCGCGCCGGAGACGATGAGCGGGAAGTAGATCGTCATCGGGTGGAAGCCGTAGTCGATGAGCCGCTTGGCGATGTCGAGCGTGTGGACGCCTTTGCGCGACTGCCGCTTGTCGGTGAAGAGGCACTCGTGCATGGGCGGCGAGTCGAACGGGCGGTCGAAGGTGTCGGCGAGGCCGTGCGCGATGAAGCGCGCGTTAAGGACGGCCGCCTCCGTGGCCTCGCGCAGTCCGTCGTTGCCGTGCGTCAGGATGTATGCGAGCGCACGCAGGTGCATCCCGAAGTTGCCGTAGAAGGCTTTGACGCGGCCGATTGATTGCGGCCGCTCGGAGTCGAGTCTGAAAGTGTCTCCGTCGGCCGTGACGCGCGGGACGGGGAGGAACGGCTCAAGCTCGGCGGTGCAGCAGCAGGGGCCGGAGCCGGGGCCGCCGCCGCCGTGCGGCGTCGAGAAGGTCTTGTGGAGATTCAGGTGGATGACATCGACGCCCATGTCGCCGGGGCGCGCGACGCCGACCAGCGCGTTCATGTTCGCGCCGTCCATGTAGACGAGGCCGCCCGCTTCGTGGACGACCGCGCAAATCTCCTTGATGTTGCGCTCGAAGATACCGCAGGTGTTCGGGTTCGTTAGCATCAGCCCGGCCACGTCGCCCGACGCGCACAGCTCGCGCAGGTGCGAGAGGTCAGTCAATCCCTCGGGCGTCGAGCGGATGGTCTTGACCGTGAAGCCCGAGAGGTGAGCCGACGCGGGGTTGGTGCCGTGCGCCGAGTCGGGGATGAGCATCACGTTGCGGCGGGCGCCGCCCTCGGCGGTCGCGCCGTCGCGCGCGTCGAGGAAGGCGCGGATCATCATCACGCCGGTCATCTCGCCGTGCGCCCCGGCGGCGGGCTGCAACGAGACGCCGGGCAGGCCCGTGATCTCGGCGAGGTGCTGCTGCAACTCGTACATCACTTCGAGAGCGCCCTGCGCGTCTTCCTCAGAAGCTAACGGATGCAGATTGGCGAAGCCCGGAATGCGCGCGACCTTTTCGTTCAGCCGCGAGTTGTACTTCATCGTGCAGGAGCCGAGCGGGTAAAGCCCGAGGTCGATGTTGTAGTTCCACGTCGAGATGCGCGTGAAGTGGCGCACCACGTCCGGCTCCGAAAGCTCTGGGACGCCTTCGAGGTCGTCGTCGCGGCGAAGCTCGGCGGGCAGAAGCTCGTCGAGCGCGGTCTCGTCCACGTCGAGCGCGGGCAGGCGGTAGCCGCGCCGGCCGGTCTGCGAGCGCTCGAAGACGAGCGCCTCGTTCTGCGTGACGTGCGTGGTCGCTTTGGTGATGGTCATGACTGTTTTAGACCCGCGACGAGGGCGTCGATGTCGGCGCGCTTGTTCGTCTCGGTGACGCAGACGAGGATGTCGTTGGGGCGCCCGGGGAAGTAGGGCGCGAGCGCGAGCCCGCCCGTCACGCTGTGCTCCGCGGCGAGGCGGCGCAGGAGCCCCGCGGCGTCGGACGGCGCGCGGACGACGAACTCGTTGAAGACGGGCGCGGAGTGCGGGAGCGAGAAGCCTTCGAGCGCGGCTATCTGTCGGCGCGCGTAGGCCGCCTTCTGCGCGCACTGCGTGGCGACCTCCTGCAAGCCCCGCCGCCCCATCGTCGTCATGTAGATGGTCGCGGCCAGCGCGATTAAGCCTTCGTTGGTGCAGATGTTCGAGGTGGCCTTCTCGCGGCGGATGTGCTGCTCGCGCGTGGCGAGCGTCAAGACGAAGCCGCGCCGGCCCTCCTTGTCGTAGGCTATCCCCGCGAGGCGGCCCGGTATCTGCCGCGCGTACTTCTCTCGCGTGGCGAACAGCCCGACGTAAGGGCCGCCGAACGAGACGGGCACGCCGAACGACTGGCCCTCGGCGACGACGATGTCGGCGCCGCACGCGCCCGGGCTTCGCAGCAGCCCGAGCGAAGCGGCCTCGGTGACGACGACGACGAGCAGCGCGCCGGCGGCGTGAACCGCGTCGGCGAAACTCCGCACGTCCTCGACGCAGCCGAAGAAGTTGGGCGACTGGACGACGACCGCCGCCACCGTCTTGTCGAGCTGCGCGGCGTCAAAAGTCGTGCGCCCCGCCCCTTCGTCGAAGCCGAGACGGCCCAGCTCAATCCCGGCGTGCGCGACGTAGGTCTCGGCGACGCGCAGGTACTCGGGGTGGACGGCCGGCGAGACGAGCACGCGCGAGCGGCGCGTGACGCGCTCGGCCATCAGCACGGCCTCGGCCATCGCGGTCGAGCCGTCGTACATCGAGGCGTTGGCCACGTCCATCCCCGTCAACTGGCAGACGAGCGTCTGGAACTCGAAGATGGCTTGCAGCGTGCCCTGCGAAATTTCGGGCTGGTAGGGCGTGTAGGCGGTGAAGAACTCGGAGCGCTGGATGAGGCTATCGACGATGGTCGGCGCGTAGTGCGTGTAGGCGCCGGCGCCGAGGAAGTTCGGGCGCCGCGCGGCCGCGTTCTTCGCCGCCATCGCCTCGAAGCGTTCGAGCAGCTCCGACTCGGAGAGCGCGGCCGGCGTGTCGAGCGGCGCGCGGAGGATGATGTCCGAGGGGATCGAGTCGAAAAGCTCCTCGGCCGAGCCGAGCCCCAGACCACGCAGCATCTCCTGCCGCTCTTCCGGCGAGTTCGGGATGTAGCGCACGGCCTCTCTTACTCCGACTCCGACTTGATGTAGTCTTCGTACTCGGCGGCCGACAGCAGGCTATCGACCTCGCCCCGGCTGGCGAGCTTGACCTTGAGCATCCAGCCGTCGCCGTACGGGTCGTTGTTCACCTTCTCGGGCTCGTCGTTGAGCGACCCGTTGACCTCCGTGACCTCGCCCCCGACGGGGAGGAACAACTCCGAGACGGCCTTGACCGACTCGACCGAGCCGAACGTGTCGTGCGCCGCGAAGGTCTCGCCCGCCTTCGGCAGCTCGACGTAGACCACGTCGCCCAGCGAGTGCTGCGCGTGGTCGGTGATGCCGACCGTGCCGGTCTCGCCCTCGACCCTCAGCCACTCGTGATCCTTGCTGTAGTACAACCCTTCGGGAACGTTTGCCATGAGACTCCTTGATAGTAGACGGTAGCCAGTAGTCAGTAGACAGTAGAAAACCTTCTCAGCCGGGCAGTCGGCCTGTCAGTGTCAACGCGCGCGGCGCGGAGCACTACCGACTGCCGACTACCGGCTACTGTCTACTCCTCTTATAAAACGGCACGGGGGCGATTTGCGCGCCGACCATGCGGCCGCGCACGTCGATCTGTATCTGTTGGCCGGCCGTGGCCAGCTCGGCGGGGACGTAGGCCATCCCGATGTTCTTCTTCAGGTGCGGCGCGGGGCTGCCCGACGTGACCTCGCCGACTTTCGCGCCGTCGGCGTACACGTCCTGCCCGTCGCGCGCGATGCCGCGCTCCGTGACCTCGAAGCCGACGAGCTTACGTTTGACGCCCTCCTCCTTTTGCCGCGCGAGCGCGTCGCGGCCGGTGAAGTCGCCCTTGCCGAGTTTCGTAATCCAGCCGAGGTTGGCTTCCAGCAGCGTCGTCTCCTCGGTGATTTCGTGGCCGTAGAGCGCCATCCCGGCTTCGAGCCGGAGCGTGTTGCGCGCGGCCAGGCCCGCCGGCTGCGTGCCCTCGGGCGTGCCGTAGCGGCCGGCGTCGAGAATCTTCTCCCACAGGCTCTCGGCGTGCTCGGGCGCGGCGTAGACCTCGAAGCCGTCCTCGCCCGTGTAGCCGGTGCGCGAGATGATCGCGTCGCGGCCGTCCACCCGCCCCTCGCGGAAGTGGTAGTACTTAATCTCTTCGAGCGGAGTCTCGGTGAGCGTCTGAAGGATGCGCGGCGCGTCCGGGCCTTGCAGGGCAATTTGGCAGAAGTCGGAGCTGCGGTTCGACAGCAGGACGTTCTCGTCGCGTTTGTGCGAGCTGATCCAGTCCCAGTCCTTGTCGGTCGTGGAAGCATTGACGACGAGCAAGAGGTGCTCGGGGCCGAAGCGGTAGACGAGCAGGTCATCGACGACCGTGCCGCGCTCGGTCGTCAGCGCCGAGTAGTGCGCCTGGCCGTCAACGAGCTTGGAGGCGTCGTTCGAGCAGAGGCGGTTGACGAGCGCGACGGCGTCGGGGCCTTTGACCTCGATTTCGCCCATGTGCGAAACGTCGAAGAGGCCGGAGCGCGTGCGCGTGGCGTTGTGCTCCTCGACCGTGCCGGCCGGGTACTGGACGGGCATGTCCCACCCGCCGAACTCCACCATGCGGCCGCCCAGACGGCGGTGCATCGCGTTCAGGGGCGTCTGCTTCAGTGTGGTCGCGCTCACACCCGTCTCCCGTGCTCTCCCGCACAAAATGCCATGCGAAATGAATTTTAGTTGAACGAAGCTGAAACCTAACACGCCGCCCGAGAGGGCGTCAAGCGAGTGCCCGCGAGCCGCAAGCCGCGCGGCGGAGGCCGGGGCGGGCGACCGTGCGCGCGAGTAAATCTGTTTAAAAACGGCCGCGCACGCGCTAGTATATGCGCGTGATGAGAAACGTCCTGAGTCCTAATCCAACGCACCGGCGCGGCGGAAAACGCCCGGCGGCGCTCGCCGCTTTGCTCTCCGCCGTCACGCTCTTCGCGCCGCACGCGCGGGCGCAGGAGGGCGACCTCTCGGGCAGCGCGGGGGTCTTCATCGAGCCGGCGCGCGCCCGCACGTCCGCCCCGCGCGACCGCCGCGCCCCGCAGCGAGCCGCGCCGCGCCGCGCCAAGCCGAAGCCCGCCGCCACGCCCGCCCCGACGGCCTCGCCGACGCCGGGCAGGCCGACCGGGCGGACGACGCCGGCCGTGACCGCCGAGTCGCTCAACGCGCGCGCCGAGGCCGCCATCGACGCCGGCCGCTTTAATGATGCCGTCGAGCCGCTCGGCCAGGCCCTCAAGCTCAAGCCGGATTTCGCCGACGCGCAGTACAACCTCGGCTTCACGCTCTACTCGCTGGGTCGGACGGAGGAGGCGGTCGGGCCTTTGCGGCGCGCCTCGCAACTCGACACCAACGACCTCGAAGCCTACACGCGCCTCGGCGAAGCGCTCGCCAAGCTGGACCGGCACGCCGAGGCCGCCGCCGCCTACGAGCAGGCCGCGCGACTGTCGCCGCGCAGCGCCGCCGTGCTCTCCGCGCTCGGCGAAGAGTACGGCGCGGCGGGCGACCGGGAGCGTGCGGTCGGCGCCCTGAAGCGCGCCGCCGCGCTCAACCCCGACGACACCGATACGCAGTTCGACCTCGGCGAGGCGCTCTACGCCGGCGGCAAGTACGCCGAGGCGGCCGAGGCTTTCGCACACGTCGTGCGCGTGGCGCGGCAGAACGCCGACGCGTACGAGAACCTCGGCGACTCGTACCGCGCGCTCAACCGCTGGCCCGAGGCGTCGGCCGCGTACCGCGACGCCTCGCGCCTGAAGCCCGCGGACGCGGACGTTTTGCAGAAGCTCGGCTTGGCGCTCGGGCGCGACAAGAAGTGGCAGGAGGCGGCCGACGCTTTGAAGAAGGCGGCCGCGGTCAAGCCCGGCGACGGCGAGGCGGCCGTCAACCTCGCCTGGGTCTACAACAACACGGGGCAGTACCGGCTCTCGATAGACACGCTCAAGCCGGTCGTCGCGGCCAAGCCCGACATGACGGCGGCGCTTTTTAACCTCGGCACGGCCTACGGGCACCTCGCGCAGAAGGGCGCGAAGAACGACGCCGAGCGGAAGGAGCTGTTCGGGCAGGCGGTCGAGACGCTCCGGCGCGTCACGACTTTGAAGTCGGACTGGCCCGAGGCGCACAACAACATCGGCGTCGCGCTCGGGAGCCTCGGGCGCTTCAAGGAGGCCGTCGCCGCGCACGCCGAGGCCGTGCGGCTCAAGCCCGACAACGGGGGCTTTCTCTTCAACCTCGCCTACGCCTACCGCAAGAGCGGCGACAAGAAGATGGCGCTTGAGACGCACAAGCGGCTTCAGGCCGTCAACGCCTCGATGGCCGAGAGGCTCTACCCGCTGGTGAAGTGAGTTAGATTTAGCCGGATGGTGAAAGACGAAAGCCCCGCCGGGCGCGAACTCCGGCGGGGCTTTCGTCAATTCGGTTCGCCGCTCAGTAGCTGTCGTCGGCGACGTTCATCCTCTGGAGGACGAAGACGACGCGCATCGTCTGCGGGCGCCGGTCGAGCGAGGCGGGGACGAAGGCCGGGTTCTTGCGCAGCGCGTCCTGAAGGTCTTCGACCATGCGGCGGTTGCGCGGCGGCTCGACGACCTCGGCGAGCGAGGCGGTGCCGTTGCCGTACACGTCCGCCACGACGATCATGTCGTCGTCGGCGGGGTTGCCGTCGCTCGGCGGCGCGACCGTCAGCTTGGCGAGCGCGCCGCGCGGGTTAAGCGTCGGCGACTCGGGGCCGAAGGCGGCGCGGGCGGCCGCCGCGAGGTCGGGCGAGAGCGGGCGCGTCACGTCGTAGCCGGCGCGCCCGTCGGCCCAGCGCGGCGCCTGACCGCTTTCGAGCGCCTGCGCCTCCGCCAGATTACGCAGGATGACGAGTTGCTGCCGCAAGCCGCCGAAGACCGCGACGAAGAGCACGACCGAGTAGACCGCGCCGACCGAGTAGGGCATCAGCCGCACGCCGAGCCAGCGGGAGACGCGCTCGGCGGGCGAGAGCTTCGGCGAGGCGTTGCGTGCGGCGCGCTCGATGACGAGCGCGTCGCGGATCGCGGACGAGAGCCCGGCGGGCGGCGCCGGGCGCGCCATGAGCGAGAGCCCGCGCACGAGGGCGCGCGTCTCTTCGAGCTGATGACGGCAGACCGGGCACGCGACGACGTGCTCGGTCAGCGAGGCCGACGCCTCGCGCGTCAGCTCGCCGTCGAGGTACGGCGTAAAGGTCTTCTGAGATTCCGGACACGTCATCATAATTTCAAGGGGGCTAGGGACTACCGTCCAGAGGCCAGTGAAAGAGCTTGCTTTCTTCTGCGTGAGCCCCTGGGACGAGGGTGAAACTGAGCCTCTAGTCCCTAGCCTCTAGCCTCTGGTTCCCGGATGGCTGGCCGACCCCGGCTGCTCCCTTCGCTGAAAGGAAGCAGTTTTTGCGGGACCTCGCGCGCTGACGGCGGTAGAAGAACGGGTTGTTGCTGGCCACGTTTTCAAAGCCGCCCGCGTGTCGGGACTCGCCTCCGCCGCTTCCTGACCCACATGGCACCGGGGTTGTGTTGGTCGAAGCCGGGGCGGGGCAGCCATCCGGGAAAGCAGTTTTGAGTTTTCAGGTTTTAGTTTTCGGCCGGAGCACTCGCCCGAGCTAAAAACTGAAAGCTCAAAACTGAATTACAAAGAACCTTCGAGCCTGCGCCGCAGCTCGTTGCGGCCCCTTGAGAGCCGCGACTTGACCGTGCCGACGTTGAGGTCGAGCGCCGAGGCGACCTCCTCGTAGCTGAGCCCCTCGATGTCGCGGAGCACGACGACCTCGCGGTAGGGGCGCGAGAGCGACTTGAGCGCCGAGTGGAGCGCGAGCGCGCGCTCGCGGGCGAGCGCCTGCTCCTCGGGGTCTGCGCCCGGGTCGCCTTCCAGCCCGGCCGAGAGCGGGGCGTCCGAGCCTTCGCGCACCGGCGCGTCCAGAGAGACCGTGCGGTCGCGGCGGCGGCGCTTCCACCAGCGCCAGCGGTTGCGCGCCTGGTTGACCGCGATGCGGTAGAGCCACGTCCGCAGGTCTGCGTCGCCGCGGAAGTTCGCCAGGTGGCGGAACGCCTGGAGGAAAGTCTCCTGCGTCAGGTCGCGCGCCTCCTCCGGGTCTTCGGTCAGGCGGTAGAGCAGGGCGTAAACGTCGCCGTGCCGCTCCTCGACCAGACGGTTGAAGGCCGCCGCCTCGCCGCGCCGGAGCCTTTCAAGGAACTGTTCTTCGGCCGTGGGGACAAAGCGCGCCTCCGTCGAGGCTGCCGCGTCGGCACCTCTCTCCAGTTCCGCTTCCATGCGGAGGGCGATTGGATCCCCGAAGCTCACAAGCGTCCTCCGTCGAACCGGGAGGGTCTGCCGCCGGAGGCCCAGACCCCCTCCGACTGGTAACTTCGACACCGCGCCGTCAGGCTTTGTTCCGCGAAAAATTTCATGCGCTTTGGTTCGATGCGGCCGCGAGGTAAAACTGTGCCACAGCATAGCCCCGCCGCCCCGCCTCTGACAACGTAAAATCGGCCGGACGGCTTGCTTGACATCCCCGTAACCCCCCGCTAGAGTGAGTTTTTGCCTCGAACTCCACAATAAGAGAACGCACCGACAGTGCGGTCTTGCACCGGAAAAAAGCAGTGGCCCGAACGACAAAAAAACGCACGCAGCAGCTCAAGCACGACAAGTTCCGCGACACGACCTTGGACGCGGCGGGGCGCCTCCAGCACCGCTTCGAGGGGCGCGGCCGCACCATCCTTTACGCCATCGGCGCCGCCGTCGCCCTCGTCGCGCTCCTCCTCGCCTTCAACTGGTGGCGCGAGCGCCGTGCCGACGAGGCGCGCTTCGCCTTGGGGAAGGCCATCGAGATCGCCGAGGCGCCCGTCTCGCCGACGCCCCAGGCCAACCAGACGGGCCCGACCTTCCCGAACGAGCAGGAGCGCGCGCGTAAGGCCGTCGAGGCGTTCCAGAAGGTGCAGAGCGACTACGGCTCGCCCTACAGCGAGATCGCGCGCTACTTCGCCGCCGCCAACCTCCTGACCGTTGACCGCCCGAAGGGTTTGAGCGAGCTTGAGGCGCTGACGAAGGGCGGCGGGGGCGAGGTCGCCGTGCGCGCACGCTTCGCACTGGCGCAGGCGCGCGAGGCCGACGCGCAGTACGACCCGGCCGCCGCGCTCTACCGCGAGCTTCTGAACGACAACAGCGGCGCCGTCTCGCAGAACGCGGTCAGGCTGCGGCTGGCGACCGTGTTGGAGAAGCAGGGCAAGAAGGACGAAGCGGCGGGCCTCCTCTTCGAGATGGTCAAGGCCGCGCGCGAGGCGAAGGGTAAGGACGGCAAGCCGCCCCAGACTTCGACGGTCGTGCGCGCGGCGGCCGACAAGCTTCAAGAACTCAGCCCCGAGCGCTACGCGCAGCTCCCGGCCGAGCCTCCGCCGACCGGCGCGCTCCCGTTCTAAGAGGAATGATGAGGGATGGGTGATGAATGATGAATTAAAGGCGGGGACTTTTAATTCATCATTCATCACCCATCCCTCATCATTTGCTTTCCGTGGACAATCTCACACACTCGCTCGTCGGACTGGCGGCCGCGAAGGCCGGGCTGGGGCGGCGGAGCCCTTACGCGACGTTCGTGTGCGTGGGGGCGGCGAACCTGCCCGACATTGACATCGTCGCGCTCGCGGGCGGCCCGGCCTTCTACCTGCAACACCACCGGGGCATCACGCACTCGATTGTCGGCACGCTCGCGCTGGCCGTCGCGTTCCCGCTGCTCTTCGTCGCGGGCGAACGCCTGTGGGCGCGACTCCGAGGGCGCGAGGGGCGCGCGAGCTTGAGGTGGCTGCTGGCCTGCTCGCTGCTGCTCTCGGCGTCGCACCCGCTTTTGGACTGGACGAACAGCTACGGCGTGCGGCCTTTGCTGCCGTGGGACGGGCGCTGGATTTACGGCGACCTGCTCTTCATCGTAGACCCCTGGGTGTGGCTGGCGCTCGGCGGCGCGTGTTCGCTTCTGGCGGCGGCGCGCTGGCAGTTGGCGGCGTGGGGTCTGCTGGCGGTCGCCGTGACGGTTCTGTTCGTGCTCGCCGGGGCGCGGCCCGACCTCGGGATGCCGGCCGGCGCGCTCGTCGTCTGGGGCGCGGGGCTGGCCGCGTTCGTCATCCTTCATCTCAAGAAGGCCGGCGCGCGTTTCGGCCGGCGCGCCCCGGCCGTCGCGCTCGCGCTGGTCGTCGTCTACTGCGGCGCGCTGGCGTTCTTGCAAAGAAACGCCCGTCGCACGGCCGAGTGGCTCGCGCGCGACATCGCCGGGGCGGACGAGCGTATTCTGCACGTGGCCGCTACGCCCTTGCTGGCAAACCCCTTCGCGTGGCGCTGTCTGGCCGAGGCCGAACGCTCCACCTTCCGCTTCGACTTGAACCCGTACGCCCTTAATTTTGACAACCTGCCCGAGGCGTTGGACTACGAGAAGCCGACGGGCGCGGAGGCCGAGGTCGTCGGGCGCGCCTCCGGGCAGTACGCGGCGCGGGTGCTGCTCGACTTCGCGCGGTTCCCGGCGGCGCGCGTGGTGCCGGGCCGGGCGGCCGGCGGGTGGGTCGTGCAGTTCGCAGACCTGCGCTACACGGAGCCGGGCTCGCGCGCGCGCGTCGGCGGCTTCGCGCTCGACGTGCCGGTCGCGGCGGCGGCGCCCGCGCGCTAAACTTTCGTCTTGAACTTTGGAGATTAAGGATTTATTTTGGATGGCGTCACACGTTGTCCGTCGCTCCCCCTTCTAACCCGAAAGGATACTCCGACTCGCCATGAGTAAATCGACGCCCGTGAGGCTTCTGCTGCCTCTCGCCCTCCTCTTCGCGCTGGCGCAGGCCGCGGCCGCGCAAGCGCCCGCCGACGCGCGCCGCGCGCTCTCCAGCTTGCCCGACTCGCAGGCCGTCCTGTACGTCAACGCGCGCCGCATCGTCAACGAGGTGATGCCGCGCGTGATGCCGCCGGCCGACTACCAGAAGATGCTCGCGGACGCGCGGAAGTTCGGGTTCGACGTGCGCGGCATCGAGTCCATCGCGGTCGGCGCGCGCCTCGCCGACCCGCCGCCCGCCAACTACCTCCCCGAGTTCGTCGTCGTCCTGCGCGGCAACTTCAACGCCGACACGCTGCTCGCGCTCGGGCGCATCGCCGCCGACTCGCAGAACGTCAAGCCGCGCAGCGAGACCTACGGCTCGAAGACCATCGAGATACTCGACCTGACGAGCCTCGGCGCCAAGCCGCCGGCCGACGGCGGGATGACGGAGAAGCCCAAGCCCTCGCCGTACCCTGAGATCGCCGTGATGGCGCTCGACGCCAACACGCTCGTCGCGGGCGTGCCGTCCTACGTCAAGGCCGTGGTGGACGCGGCGGGCGGGCGCGGCGCGCTCAAGACTTCGATGGTTGACGTGGCCGCGCGCGACCCGCAGGCGCTCTGGAGCCTGACGGTCGAGATGCCGCCCAACCTCGTTGACCTCATCCATAAGACGGGGATGCCCGCCAACGCCGAGGCCGACCAGATGATCGGCTGGGTCAGGCAGGTCAGCCTCTCGCAGGGGATGGACGCGCTCAACTACTCCCTGAGCGCGGCGGTGATGACCGACGCGCCCGAGCACGCCAGTGCCTTTAGCGGCCTCGTCCGCATGGGGCTGCTCGCCGCGCAGACGGCGCTCAACTCCGCGGCCGCCAAGCAGACCCCGAAGCACAAGGACTACGCGAAGACGCGGACGGCGCTGGGCGTCCTCAAGACCTTCGTCAACCGGACGGAAGGCAACACGCTCATCCTCAGCGCCTCGGCGCCGCAGAAGGAGCTGGCCGCCATCTTCAAGCAGGAGTTCCCGAGCAAGCCTGCCGCGAAGGCCGCGCCGCGCACAGGCCGCCGGGGCCGCGCGCGCCGCCGCTGAAGGTTCGAGTCGAGGAGTGCGAGATTGGAAGCTTCCCCCGCAGAGAAGAGGAGAGTCGGGCGGCTGATTAAGCTCCTGCGGAAGGAGTACCCGGAGGCGCGTTGCAGCCTCGACCACACGAACGCGCTGGAGCTTCTGGTGGCGACCATCCTCTCGGCGCAGTGCACGGACGAGCGCGTCAACGCGGTCACCGCCGGCCTCTTCCGCAAGTACCGCACTTGGGAGGACTACGCCTCGGCGCCGGCCGAAGAGCTTGAGCGCGACATCCGTTCGACCGGCTTCTTCCGCAACAAGGCGAAGTCGATTCGGGGCGCGTGCCGCCTGATCGGCGAGCGCCACGGCGGCCGCGTCCCCGACCGGATGGACGCGCTGTTGGGGCTGCCCGGCGTCGCGCGCAAGACGGCCAACGTCGTCCTCGGCAACGCCTACCACATCGCCTCCGGCGTCGTCGTGGATACGCACGTCTCGCGGCTCTCGGCGCGGCTCGGCCTCTCGGCCGGGAATACGGCCGAGAAGATCGAGCGCGACCTGACGGCGGTCGTCCCCGAATCCGACTGGATAGATTTTTCGCACCTCCTCATCGCGCACGGGCGCAAGGTCTGCAAGGCGCGCAACCCGGCCTGCCCCGAGTGCGTATTAGCAAAGCTCTGCCCCTCGGCCGGGCTGATTGACTCTTAGCGAGTTGGCGACAATGTCCCCGGCCCTCACGGCCGAACAACACTTTTGAGTAAGACAGTGAGTAAAGCCATGAATAAAGTACAAAAGCGTCTCGGGCGGCTCGCCGCCGTCGCGCTCGTGCTCGGCGCCGTGTGCCCGCCGGCCGCCGCGCAGAAGCTCCAGTACCCCGAATCGAAGAAGGGCGAGCAGGTGGACACCTACTTCGGCACCAAGGTCGCCGACCCCTACCGCTGGCTCGAAGACGACGCCTCCAAGCCCGAGGTCGCGCGCTGGGTCGAGGAGCAGAACAAGGTCACCTTCGCCTACCTCGAAAAGATTCCGTACCGCGCGCAGGTCAAGGACAGGCTGACGAAGCTCTACAACTACGCGCGCTACACCGCGCCCTACCGACGCGGCGACTACTACTTCTTCTCGAAGAACGACGGGCTTCAGAACCAGTCGGTCGTCTACGTCCAGAAGGGTTTGGACGGGACGCCCGAGGTGCTGCTCGACCCGAACAAGTTCTCGGCCGAGGGGACGACGCAGCTCGGCTCGCTCTCCGTCTCGCGGGACGCGAAGTACGCCGCCTACTGCAAGGCTTCGGGCGGGTCGGACTGGCGCGACTGCTACGTGATGGAGGTGGTGTCGAAGAAGCAGCTCCCCGACGTGCTCAACTGGGTCAAGGTCTCGGGGCTGGCGTGGGCCGGCGACGGCTTCTACTACAGCCGCTACGACGCGCCCGAGAAGGGCAAGGAGCTGACCTCGAAGAACGAGAACCACAAGGTCTACTTCCACCGCGTCGGCACCGCGCAGTCAGAGGACGAACTGGTCTACTCAGACCCCGCCAACCCGCAGCGCTTCCACAACGTCGATACGACCGAAGACGAGCGCTTCGCCATCCTCGACATCTCCGACCGCGGCAAGGGCAAGAAGGGCAACGCGCTCTTCTACCGCGACACGAAGTCGGGCGACAAGACGTGGAAGCCGCTGGTGGCCGAGGTCGGCGACTCGGACTTCGGCGTCATCGACAACCTCGGCGACAAGCTCCTCGTCGAGACCAACCACAACGCGCCCAACGGCCGCGTCTTCCTCTTCGACCCGAAGAACCCGGCGGAGAAGAACTGGAAGGACGTGCTGCCCGAGAAACCTGAGCCGCTTCAGAGCGCCGGCACGGCCGGCGGTAAGCTCTTCGCCACGTACCTGAAGGACGTGACGACGCGCGCCTACGTCTACTCGCTCGACGGAAAGCTTGAGAACGAGGTGCCGCTGCCGGGCTTAGGCGTCGCTGGCGGCTTCGGCGGCAACATGGACGACAAGGTCGTCTTCTACACCTTCAGCTCGTTCAACACCCCGTCGTCGATCTACCGCTACGACGTGGCCTCGCGCAAGTCCGCGCTCTTCCGCACGCCGGAGATTCCCGGCTTCAACTCGGCCGACTACGAGACCAAGCAGGTCTTCTACACGAGCAAGGACGGCACGCGCGTCCCGATGTTCCTCGTCCACAAGAAGGGCCTCAAGCTCGACGGGCGCAACCCGACGCTGCTCTACGGCTACGGCGGCTTCAACTCGACCACGTCGCCCAACTTCAGTTCCTTGCGGCTCGCGCTCCTTGAGCAGGGCTTCGTCTACGCGTCGGCGAACATGCGCGGCGGCGGCGAGTACGGCGAGAAGTGGCACGAGCAGGGGACGAAGCTCAAGAAGCAGAACGTCTTCGACGACTTCATCGGCGCGGCCGAGTGGCTCATCGCGAACAAGTACACGTCGCCCGACCGGCTCGCCATCCACGGCGTCTCTAACGGCGGGCTGCTCGTCGGCGCGGTCGCCAACCAGCGGCCGGAGCTGTTCAAGGCGGTCGTTCAGCAGGCGGGCGTGATGGACATGCTCCGCTTCCACAAGTTCACCATCGGGTGGAACTGGATCGCCGACTACGGCTCGTCGGACAACGAGGCCGAGTTCAAGTCCCTGTACGCCTACTCGCCGATTCACAACGTCAAGGCGGGCGTGAAGTACCCGGCGACGCTGACGACGACGGCCGACCACGACGACCGCGTCGTCCCCGCGCACTCCTTCAAGTACGCGGCGGCGCTTCAGGCGGCGCAGGCGGGCGACGCGCCCGTCATCATCCGCATCGACACCAGGAGCGGCCACGGCGCCAGCAGCACGACGAAGGCCATCGAGCAGAACGCCGACATCTACTCCTTCCTCATGTACAACCTCGGCGTCACGCCGAAGTGGTAGGGAAGGCGGTAGGCGGTAGACAGTAGTCAGTAGAAACAGAGGCGGCGCGTTTCGGTCACATGCCGGGCGCGCCGCCTTTCTCCTTTGCCTTTCTACTCCGCGCCCTGATACGACGTGGGGCGCGCTTGTTGCACAACGGCCGTGATGGGTTATCATTCTGGCGCCCGGCCGCCACGCTCTTCGGCTCATCAAAAACTTTTCGTGAAGGGGAGTTCGCCTTGTCAGAGAAGCGACCGCTCACGGTCCTGTGCATCGCCACCTTCGAGAAGGGGCAGGAGTTCCTGCGCGAGTGCAAGCGGCAGGGCTGTCGCGTGCTGCTCGTCACGATGGAACGCTTGCGCGACGCCGACTGGCCGCGCGAGTCGGTGGACGAGTTCTTCTACCTGCCCGAGGACTACAAACCCGAAGACGTGACGCGCGGCGTGAGCTGGATGGCACGCACGCGCGAGTTCGACCGCGTCGTCCCGCTCGACGACTTCGACGTGGAGACGGCCGCCGCGCTGCGCGAGCACCTCCGCATCCCCGGCATGGGCGACACCACCGCCCGCTACTTCCGCGACAAGCTGGCGATGCGCGTCAAGGCGCGCGACCACGGCGTGCTCGTCCCCGAGTTCGTCCACGCGCTCAACAACGACCGCATCAATGAGTTCACCAGCCGCGTCGCGCCGCCGTGGGTCTTGAAGCCGCGCTCGGAGGCTTCGGCCGTCGGCATCAAGAAGGTCGAGTCGGCCGAAGGGCTGTGGCCGCTCCTCGAAGGCTTGGGCGACCGACAGTCCTCCTACCTCATCGAGCAGTTCATCCCCGGCGACATCTTCCACGTTGACTCCATCATCTCCGACCGCGAGCCGCTGTTTACGGCGGTGAGCAAGTACGGCAAGCCGCCGATGGAGGTGGCACACGGCGGCGGCGTCTTCATGACGCGCACCATCCCGCGCCGGTCCCCGGACGCGCAGGCGCTCGTCTCGCTCGACCACGAGCTGCTCCGCACGCTCGGGCTGGTGCGCGGCGTCACGCACACCGAGTTCATCAAGGGCGCGGACGGCCGCTTCTACTTTCTCGAAACGGCGGCGCGCGTCGGCGGCGCGAACATCGCCGAGACGGTCGAGGCCGCCACGGGCGTCAACCTCTGGCGCGAGTGGGCGCGCATCGAGGTCGCGGGCGAGCACGGCCACTACGAGCTGCCGCCGACGCGCGACGAATACGCCGGCATCGTCATCTCGCTCGCGCGGCAGGAGTGGCCCGACACTTCTCAGTACGACGACCCGGAGATAGTCTTCCGCCTCCACAAACGCCACCACGTCGGCCTGCTCGTCGCCTCGCACGACCCCGCGCGCGTCGATCAACTGCTCGACTCCTACGTGCGCCGCTTCCTCCGAGACTTCAGCGCCACGCTCCCCGCCACCGACCGCGCGACGAGCTGAGACACCTTATGCCCCGTGACCTGATCCGCGAGTACATGAGCTTCCTGCAAGTCGAGAAGGGTCTCTCGAAGAACTCGGTCGAGAGCTACCGGCGCGACCTCGCGCGCCTGCGGGCGCTGGCCGAGGCGGAGGGGCTGGCGCCCGAGGCTCTGGGGAAGCCCGAGCTGACGCAGTTCGTGATGGGGATGACGCGCGAGGGGCTGGCGCCGCGTTCGGTCAGCCGCGCGCTGAGCGCGGTGCGCGGCTTCTACCGCTTCCTGCAACTCGACGGTCACGTCAAGGCCGACCCGACGGCCGACATCTGTGCGCCGCAGGGCGGGCAGAAGCTCCCGCGCTTTCTGTCGCAGGAGGAGATGGAGCGGCTCCTTAAGGCGCACGACACAGAGACGCCGGAGGGCGTGCGCGACCGCGCGCTCGTCGAGCTGCTCTACGCGACGGGCCTGCGCGTCTCGGAACTGACGGGGCTGACGACTTCGAGCGTCGATCTGGACGGCGGAGTCCTCTTCTGCACGGGGAAGGGGAGCAAGCAGCGGCGCGTGCCGGTGGGGCGCTCGGCGTTGGAGTGGTTGCAGCGTTACCAGGCGGCGCGGCGCGTCCTGCTCGCGGGGCGCGAGTCGCAGCGCCTCTTCGTCGGCTACCTCGGCCGGCCCGTCACGCGCCAGAACGTGTGGGCCACGCTCAAGCGCGCGGCCGCCAAGGCCGAGATACGCGGGGTGACGCCGCACGTCCTGCGCCACAGCTTCGCCACGCACCTGCTTGAGCACGGCGCCGACACGCGCAGCGTCCAGGCCATGCTCGGCCACAGCGACCTCGCCACCACGCAAATCTACACGCACGTCACCAGCGAACGCATCCGCAGCGTCTACGAGCGCCACCACCCACGCTCAAAAAAGTAGTAGACAGTAGTCAGTAGCCGGTAGATAAAACGAAGGCGGCGCGTCCCGGTCGTAACCCGAGCGCGCCGCCTGTCTTTCTACCGGCTACTGCCTGTTGCCTACTACTTCCCCTCAGATGCTCTTGAGGCTGATGTTGCCCGAGGCGGAGGAGAGCTTGAGCGTGCGCGAGCCGTTGCCGAGCTGCCCCTGGGCGCGGCTGCCGGGGCCGTAGCGGCTGGTCTTGACCTCGATGGGGAAGTTGGTCTCGATGGAGCCGGAGACCGTGGACATGCTGACCTGCGCGTCGATGTTCGAGGGCATGCGGACGTGCACGTCGCCGCTGGCCGAGGAGAAGCGCATGTCGCCGCCGCCATCGACGCGCGTGAGTTCGACCTCCACGTCGCCGCTCGCGCTGCTGGCGTTGACCGTCCCCGACGAGTCGGCCACGCGCACCGTCCCGCTCGCCGACGCCGCCTTAATCTCGCCGCCGACGTGGCGGACGATCACGTCGCCGCTCGCGGTCGAGAGCGTCACGCGCCCCGAGAAGCCCTCGGCGCTGAGGTTGCCGCTCGCGGTCGTAATCTTGTCGAAGCTGAGGTTGGACGAGCGCGGCACGCGCACCTCGAAGCGGACGCCCGCGTCGCAGTTGCAGTTGCGCGGGTACTGGACACGCAGTTGGACGCGCCCCGGCGTGCTCTCGTCCACGACCTCGACCACGTCGCGGTCGCGCCCGGTCTTGTAGGCGTTGACGACGAGCGCGCTCCCGTCGTAGCCCTTCAGCTCGACGTCGCCCGAGACGTTGGCGATCTGCACCGCCGCCCCGTCGCCGAGGTTGTAGCTCCTCTGGAAGTCCTGCGCCGACGCGCCCGCCGCCGCCGCGAGGCAGAACACGACCGCCCCCGCGAAGTTGATAATCGTCCGGCTTCTCATCCCTGTCACACTCCTCTCCTGCGTTTGAAATCGGGAAACGAATCGTTTCTCTGCTGTGTAAACACCGCGCGCCGGAGATTTGTGGCGGAAAAAAAGTAGACAGTAGAAAACCTTCTTCAAACGTACTGGCCGGCGGCGTGCGCGGAGGCCCAAGCCCATTGGAAGTTGTAGCCGCCGAGGTGGCCGGTCACGTCCACGACCTCGCCGACGAAGTAGAGGCCGGGGACGCGCCGCGCCTCCAAAGTCTTGGACGAAAGTTCGTCGGTCGAGACGCCGCCCTTCGTCACTTCGGCCTTCGGAAAGCCCTCGGTGCCGGCGGGGCGGACGTGCCAATCGTGAAGGCGCTCGGCGACCGCCTCGACCTCGGCGTCGGTGTAGGCGCGAAGGGGCTTGCGCGGCGCGAACGTCTCGCACCAGACCTGCGCGAAGCGTTTGGGGAGGTGGCGCGCTAACGCCGTCTGAAGCTCGGCGCCGCCCGCGCGGTCGCGCGCGAGGAGCGAGCGCACGTCCGCGCCGGGCAGGAGGTCAACCGAAATCTCAAGCCCGCGCGTCCAGTAGGAGGAAATTTGCAGGACGGCCGGGCCGCTCAAGCCGCGGTGCGTGACGAGGACGTTCTCGGCGAACTCCGCGCCGCCGCAGCGGACGACCGAAGGGACGGAGACGCCGCTCAACGGCCGGAACGCTTCGAGGTCGCGCGGAGAGAGCGTGAGCGGTACGAGCGCCGGCTCCGGCGCGACGATTTTTAATCCGAACTGTCGCGCCAGTCGGTAGCCGAAATCGGTCGCGCCCAGCTTCGGGATGGAGAGCCCGCCCGTGGCGACGACGACGGACTCCGACTCGAACGCGCCCCGGCTCGTCCGCACGCGAAAGCGTTCTTCCTTCTCGACCGCTTCGACGCGGCAGCCCGTGTGAATCTCCACCTTCGCGGCGTCGCACTCGGCGAGCAGCATCGAGACGATCTGCCGTGAGCTTTCGTCGCAGAAGAGTTGGCCGAGCTTCTTTTCGTGAAAACTGATGCGGTGGCGGCGGACGAGCGCGACGAAGTCCGCGGGCGTGTAGCGCGCCAGCGCCGACTTGGCGAAGTGCGGGTTGCGCGAGATGAAGTTGGCGGCGGTCGTGCCCGTGTTCGTGAAGTTGCAGCGCCCGCCGCCCGAGATTTCTATCTTCCGCCCGACGCGCTCGTTGTGTTCGAGCACGACGACGCGACGGCCGCGCCGCCCCGCCTCGAACGCGCACATCAGCCCCGCCGCCCCGCCGCCGATGACGACCACGTCCACGTCCTTGAGCGTCACCGCTTGCTGTCCTTCTCAAGCAGCGGCTTCAGGTGTCGGTAGACGTTGGCGGCGACGATGCGCGTGCCCTCGGCGTTGGGGTGGATGCGGTCTTGCTGATTCAATCTGTCGATGCCCGCGACGCCTTCGAGGAAGAAGGGGATGAGCGTCACCTCGTACTCGTCCGAGAGCGAGCGGTAGGCGTCGCGTATCTCGACCTCGTAGTCGCGGCCGAACTCGGTCGTCGTCAGCATCCCGGCGAGCAGCACCCGGACGTTGCGCTCCTGCGCCTTCTTAATAATCTCGGCGAGGTTCTTCCGGGTCTCCGCGACGGGCTGGCCGCGCAGAAAGTCGTTGGCGCCGAGTTCGAGGACGAGGAAGCGGACGCCCCCTGTGTCGAGCGCCCAGTCGATGCGGCGGACGCCGCCGGCCGAGGTGCCGCCCGACTCGCCGGCGTTCACGACCTCGTACTTAAAGCCGTCCGCGTCAATCATCTTTTGCAGCAGCGCCGGGTAGCTCTCACGCGGCGAGAGGCCGTAGCCGGCCGTCAGGCTGTCGCCGAAGGCGACGATTTTAGGTACAGTCTCCACGGGCGTCGCGACGGCCGCGCCCGGCGTCGCGGCTGGGGCCGGGGCGTTAGAAGGCGAAGAGTCGCGCGGCGCGTTGCCGCCGCAGGCCGAGACGAGCGCGGCGGCGAGCAGTAAAAAGGCGGCGGGCAGAATCTTATCTAGTGCGTACTGCGAAATTTTCATGATCGAATTATACCAAGTCTCTAAAACTGTTCAGTCCGGGGCGGAGCGCCTGACCATCCTGAGCGAGTTAGACCTGACGATTCCCGACGGCCAGTTCGTCGCGGTCGTCGGCCCTTCGGGCAGCGGCAAGTCAACGCTGCTCGGACTCGTCGCCGGCCTCGACGCGCCGACTTCGGGGCGCATCACCATCGACGGCGAGGAGGTGACGCGGATGGGCGAGGACGCGCTCGCCTCTCTGCGCGGCCGCAAGCTCGGCTTCGTCTTCCAGTCGTTCCACCTCATCCCCTCGATGACGGCGCTCGAAAACGTGCTGGCGCCGCTTGAGATTGCGGGGCGGCGCGACGCACAACAGCGCGCGCGGCGTCTCCTCGAAGACGTGGAGCTGACCGGGCGCGCGCACCATTACCCTTCGCAGCTCTCGGGCGGCGAGCAGCAGCGCGTCGCCGTCGCGCGCGCCTTCGCCAACGAGCCGACCATCCTGCTCGCCGACGAGCCGACCGGCAACCTCGACTCGCGCAACGGCCGCCACGTCTTCGACCTCATGGTCGAGATGAACCGGCGGCGCGGCGCCACGCTCGTCCTCGTCACGCACGACCACGACCTCGCCGCTCGCGCCGACCGCCGCATCTCCCTGCGCGACGGCCGCGTCGTCGCCGACGAGACTTCGGGCGGCGCGCGCGCCGGAGCGAGCACGACGGCCGGCGGCGAAGTCGATGGCGGTGGCCGCGGCGACGAAGAATTGGAGGCGGCACGGCCTTGAAGTTCATCTTCAACCTCGCGCGGCGCGAGCTGCGCGCGTCGTGGCGGCGGCTGCTCTTCTTTTTCCTGTGCATCGGCGTCGGCGTCGGGAGCATCGTCGCGCTGCGCTCGATGATTCAGAGCCTCAACCGCGCGGTCGCGGGCGAGGCGCGCGCGCTGATGACCGCCGACGTGCAGGCCGAGACGACGCGCGACTGGCCGCCCGACGCGCTCGCCAGGATTGAGACGGTCGCGCGCCCGCCGCTGGCCGAGGCGCGCACCGAGACCGTCGAGGCGCCGACGATGCTCCGCCCCGCCGACCCGGCGCGCGAGGGCGCGCTGATGGTCGAGGTCAAAGGCGTCGAGCGCGGCTTCCCGCTCTACGGCGAGTTTCTGCTTGAGGACGGCAAGCCGTTCGATTTCGCTTTAGTCGAAAACGGCGGCGCGGTCGTCGCGCCGCTGCTGCTCGAACGCATGTCGCTCCGCGTCGGCGACCGCGTCAAAGTCGGCGAGCGCGAGTTCGAGATTCGCGGCGTCACGCGGCAGGAGCCGGGGAGCGGCGGCGGCTTCCGACTCGGCCCGCGCGTCTTCGTCGCGCGCGCAGACCTTGAGGCGGCGGGCCTCACCGGCTTCGGCAGCCGCGCGCGTCGCAAGATTCTCTTCCGCGCCGGCGAGGGCCGGATGGAGGAGTTGACGCGCACGCTCCGCTCGGCGTTAGGCTCCAACCTCGTCAACGTGCGCTCATACCGAGACTCGGAGGAGAGCCTGTCCGAGCAGTTCTCGCGCGCGGAGAATTACCTCTCGCTGACGGGCCTCGTCATCCTCGTCCTCGGCGGCATCGGCGTCTCTTCGGTGACGCGCGTCTTCGTCGAGCAGAAGCGCAAGACCATCGCGGTGCTCAAGTGCATCGGCGCGACCGGCCGCAGGCTGACGGCCGCCTACCTCGCGCAAGTTCTCGCGCTCGGCGCGGCGGGGAGCCTGCTCGGCGTCGTGCTGGCGAAGGCGGCGCTCCTCCTCGTCCGCGCGCGCTTCGCCGAGAGCCTGCCGGCCAACCTCTCCTACGACCTCCAGCCGGGCGCGGTGGCGCAGGGTTTGGGCCTGGGGCTACTCATCTCGCTGCTCTTCTCGGCGCTGCCGCTGCTGCGCATACGCCGCATCAGGCCGAACATGCTTCTGCGCGACGCGGCCGAGCCGGAGCCGCGCCGCTGGCTCGACCTCTGGCGCGCGGGCGTGGCGGTCGTCGTGCTCGCCGGCCTCATCTTCCTCGCTTCGTGGCAGGCGGGATCGCTGCGCATCGGCGTCGTCTTCCTGTCGGGGCTAGGGCTGACGGCGCTCGTGCTCTACGCGGCGGCGTGGGCGTTGGTCTTCGTCGTCCGGCGCGCGCGGGGCTTGGGGACGTTCGCGGTGCGGCAGGCGATTAACAGCATGCACCGGCCGGGCAACCAGACGCGCGTCATCGTGATGGCCGTGGGCTTGGGCGCCTTCCTCGTCCTCTCGGTGCAGTCGCTCCAGTCGAGCCTGCTCGACGAGTTCGACGTGGCGCGGCGCGGCAACCTCGCGAACATGTACCTCATCGACGTGCAGCGCGATCAGGTCGAGGGCGTCCGCGAGCTGGTCGCGCAGAGCGGCGGCGCGCGCGCCGACCTGATCCCGACGGTGCGCGCGCGCATCGTGGCCGTCAACGGCCGCGAGGTAGACCTCGACGCGGCGGGCGTGCGCGGCGAGCGCGGGCGGCTGGGGCGCGAGTACGTCGTGACGTACCGGCCGCGCCTCGACTACAACGAGACGGTCGTCGCGGGCCGGTTCTGGGACGAGGCGCCGTCGGAGGAGCCGGAGGTCTCAATCGAAGAGGCTCTGCGCGGGACGGGCGGCATCGACCTCGGCTCGGCGGTCACGTTCGACATACAGGGGCGGAAGATAACGGCGCGCGTGACGAGCGTCCGGCGCGTTGACTGGCGCAACTCGCGCACCGGCTTCATCGTCCTCTTCCGCCCCGGCGCGTTGGAGAAGGCGCCGCAGATGTTCGTCGGCGCCATCGACGGCCCCGAGGCCGAGCCTGCGCGCTCGCGCTTCCAGCGCGCCATCGTGGACAGGTACCCGAACGTGAGCGTCATCGACGTGGCGGACATCGTGCGCGGCGTCGGGCGGATACTGTCGAACATCACGCTCGCCGTCTCGTTCATCGGCGGCTTCGTCTTCCTGAGCGGCGTGCTCATCCTCGTCGGCTCCATCGCGATGACGAAGTTCCAGAGGGTCTACGAGGCGGCGGTCTTAAAGACGCTCGGTGCGAAGCGGCGCATGCTGCTGACGATGATGCTGGCCGAGTACGGGCTGCTCGGGCTGGTCGCGGGCGTAGTCGGCGCGGCCGCCGCCAACATGCTCTCCTACGCGGTCGCGCGCTACGTCTTCGACGTGGCGTGGACGTTCGCGCCCGCGCTCAGCGCCGCCGGCGTCGCCGCCACCGTCCTCCTCGTCTGCGTCGTCGGCGCGCTCTCCAGCCTCGACGTGCTCACGCGCAAGCCGCTCGCGATTCTCCGCGCGCAGTAAGTGGGGAAGTAGCCAGTAGGCAGTAGACAGTAGAAAAAACAGAGGCGGCGCGCTCGGCCTGTGACCGGGACGCGCCGCCTCTCTTTCTACATGACTACCGACTACTGTCTACTGCCTACCGACTAATCACATTGGCGGGGAAGCCCATCCCCGGATTGTTGCGGACGATGTTGCGGAGGAACTGTCTCGGGATGAGGACGGTGGCGTCGGCCGGCCCGACGCCGGTGTAGGTGAAGCTGTTCCCCTCGATGCGGCTGTCGAACACGTCGGCCATGTGGAAGCCGGGCAGGCCGCCGCCGCCCACGTCGGTGAACTGGTTGTTGAGGACGGTGAAGTGCGAGCCTTCGAGGTGCAGGCCGGACTGGCCGGTGCGGGTGACCTTGTTGTTGCGGATGGTCACGTCGCGCATCGTCTGGCCGAAGACGTAGATGCCGTTGCTGAGAATGTTGGTGATGTTGGGCGGGACGTTGTTGCCGCCGTAGATGGTGTTGCCCTCGATGAGCACGGGGCCGACGAAGCGCGTCAGCGACGTGGACTGGACGACGATGCCGTTGCCCGCCTGTATCCGGTGCGTGCGCGAGTCGATGAAGTTGTTGCGGATGACGATGTTTTCGAGGTGGTCATCAACGTGGTTGGGTTCGAGGTCGATGACGGTCGAGCCGGGGCCGCCCGGCTGTCCGGGGTTAACGAAGCGGTTGTTCTCGAACGTGATGTTGCGCCCGTTAGCCAGCGCGAGGTTCTGCGAGGCGACGTTGGTGAACAGGCAATCGACGACGCGCGAGTTCTCGGCGAAGTTGCCGAACTGGCCGGAGCCGCCGAGCTGCACGCCGATGGAGCGCGTCCCGTTGAGCCAGGTGCGCTCGACCACGCAGTTCTTACAGTTGCCGAGCGAGACCGCCTGATAGGCGGAGTTGAAGTCGGGGTTGGCGCCCTTGATCTGGATGTCGCGGACGGAGATGTCGGCGTCGGCGTCGCCGTTGCGCCGCGAGCTGTTGTGCGCGCCGACGACGGTGAACTGACCCTTGGCGGTGGACTCCAAGAGTATCGACCTCTCCATCCCGTCGCCGACGAGCGAGGCGCCCGACTTGAGCAGGACGGGGATGTCGGTCGTCGTGGGCGC
The DNA here is from genome assembly GCA_036388915.1 of Pyrinomonadaceae bacterium. Lineage (GTDB taxonomy): Bacteria > Acidobacteriota > Blastocatellia > Pyrinomonadales > Pyrinomonadaceae > QHXN01. Next base: position 31,999 of record DASVQX010000007.1, on the reverse strand, counting down.
GTAGGTGCCGGCCATGAGCCGGAGCGTGTGGCGCTCGGAGACGACGACGGGCGTCGTGATGCGCCCGCCGCCGCGCGCGACGACGGTGCCCGGCGCCGAGCCGAGCGCGCGGTCGGCGGCGTTGATCTTCGCCCCGAGGTCAGCGCCGGGAAAGCGGTCGGCCTCGACCGTGCTCCCGCCGCCCGTGGTCTGGCGCGTGCCGCCCGCGGTCTGCCGCTGGCGCGTCTGCGCCGAGGCGCAGGCCGCGAGCGCGAGGCAGAGAACGAAGAGCGCGAAACTTTTATGAAGCGACATCGGACTAGAACCCCCTGACGAAAGATGCTCCGCGTCAAAGATACATGAAAACGCGGCCCGCCGCGCGCGAGGGCGCGCGCTTGTCTTGGTTGCGCGGGAGGGGTTTTGAGTTGGAAGTTTTCTGCGTAGCGGGCGGGGCGGCGCTTGAAAAGGAAACGGCCGCGCGCGGCGGCCGTTTCCTAGTCGAGAGGCTTGAGGTCGGGTTCGACCCAGGCGACACGCGCCTCTGTGGAGAAGAGACGTGCGCGCGTGTAGTGCCGGAGCGGGAGTCCGGCGTCGGCGTCGGCCACGAGCTCGTTGGCGAGGCTGACGAGCGAGCGCCCCTCGTTGCGCTCGGCTTCGAGGAACGAGCGGACGACGCGCAGCCAGAAGATGGTGAGCGTCTCGTGATAGCCGCCCGTGGGCGTCGTCGGGACGGCGTGCGCGGCGTTGTAGCGACGGATGCCGCCCCGGACGCGCGCGGTCGCCTCCGGCCAGTCGAACTCCAGCAGGTACCAGAGCGCGACCGTCAGGTGCGCGGCGTGCGTCCACTCCGCGCGCGGCAGCGTGCAGTCGTCGAAGCGGCGCACCAGCGAGAAAATCTCTTCGGCGGCGCGGAACCGCGCGGCGTCAATCGTCAGGACGGACATCACTCCGAAACCTCCGCTAACAAGTACGAAAAACTGTCGTGTTAAGGTTCGGGCGGGCGGCGACAAGGTTTCGACGAAACGACTTTTCGCCGCTCTACCGTTGAGCTACGGCCGCGTTATGGTTAGCGACCGCCGGGGCTCGAACCCGGAACCTGCGGCTTATCAAGCATGTAGTTCCGCCAGCATTCGCCGCCCGCCCGGACCGTCGGGGTGACAAGTTTTGAAAGGACGTTCGAGCACGGCAGCTTAGGCCGCCCGAGGGTCGCGTCCCCGGCGAAGCTCGACGCCGACCGAAGTCGGCTTGGTGCGAGGTAGTCCTCCCGGCATTCACCCCGTAGGAGCTTAAGCGTGGCGACAAGATTGGTGTGAGATTTCGGCCGCTTGCAGGCGGCTTGTAGGGCTTGAACCTACGGCCTGATGCCAGGCTTACCATGTACTCACACGCGCATTCGCCACGGCCGAAGAACGCGAAGAGGGCCGACAAGAATTTTTACCGTGACGACCTTTCCGTTCCCAGAACGAATGTAGTCACGAAAGCATTCGGCCCGCGAAGGGCGAGGGTGAAGGCGGAAGGATGAAGGATGAAAGGAATGCTGCTTGAACTTCACCCTTCATCCTTCCGCCTTCATCCTTTCAAAGAGCGACCTGCTCGATCACGCCGACCCAGTGGTCTGGGCCCGTGCGGCCTTCGGCGAAGTCGGCGAGCAGCCCGAAGACCGCGTCCGAGAAGCCGCCGACGTTGAGCACGTCGGGCGTGTTGGCCGCCTGCACCGTCTGGTACGGCTGCACGTCGATGCAGACCATCCGCGCGCGCGGGTTGCGCCGCTTGAACGCGGCCCACTCGCGCATCGTCGCCGTGCCGCGACCGCCCCGCGCGTCCACCCACGACTCGTTGTCCGAGACGTAGACGACGAGGTCGCCCACGGCCTTGCGCCGGTTGAGCAGCGCGAGCGGCGCCGAGCAGTTCGTGCCGCCGCCGCCGACCGCCGCGAGCCGTTGCGCGTTGGTCATCACGCTGTCGCGCGGGTTCAGGCTGAGGCCCTCGACCACTTCGTGCTCGAACGCCAGCACCTCGGCGCGCGGGTTGCGGCGCAGCACCGCCGCCGCCACCAGCGCCGCCACGTCCACGCAGCGCACCGCCGTCGTCGATCCCTTACGGTAGCCCGTCACGGGCGACTGCATCGAGCCGGACACGTCCGGGAAGACGTAGACCTTGCCGTCTACGCGCGGCACGTTCGAGATGGCCGTCTCCATCGCGTCCTGGAGCGCGTCGCGCACCGCCGCCGGCACGCCCGCGCCCGCCGACGCGTAGGCGACCAAGAGCTGGTACGGGAAGACGCGCGCGCGCTTCACCTGCTCGGGGTCGGCCAGGCGGTTCGCGACGAGCTCGGTCATGCCGGGCTGGTCGAAGACGCCGTGGCGGACGAACGTGTTGAGGTTCATGCGCGTCATCTGCCACGGGGCGCGGCGCGCAATCGCCGTCCACTCTGCCGTGCCGAGGTCGAGCGCCGTCAGCATCTGGAACGGCACGTCGGGCACGCTCGCGCGGTCGCCCGCCTTGAACGCCTCGAACTCGCGGACGAGCGCGGGCAGCGCCCCGGCGTCGAACTCGCGGCCGACGAGGTAGCCGTAGAGCGCCTCGCGCTCCGGGTCGCGCGGCTTCGGGTGAACCATCTTCAACACGTCCGCGAACGAGGGCGACCGGCCGACGCTCGCGCGGAAGACCGCGTCGGCGTCGCGCGCTTCGAGCCACTCGCGCACGAGCCGCTTCGGCGCCGTGCCGAGCGACTTGCGCCCCGCGACGCCCGAGCGGACGATCTGGACGAAGTTGCGCAGCATCTTGCCGTTGTCCACGACGCGCGGGAAGACGGCCGCGAGCAGGCGCACGTCCCGCGCCGCGAGGAACGCGAGCAGGAGCGCGGGCGTGTCCTTCATCAGGCCGCGCCGGCGCGCGTAGACGGCCGTCTTCGCGACGAACTCCGGCTCGACGAGCGCGCACAGTTCGAGAATCTTGGCGAGCTGCTCCTCGGCGTGCGCGTAGAACGTCGTGCCGAGGCAGCCCGTCGCGGCGTACTGCGCCAGCGCCTGCTTCGGCGTCAGCGCGTACGCGGGCGCGCCGTGGTCGTTGCGCGCGTCCGCCGCCGGGATGAGCTTGCCCACGAGCGACTTGAAGAGCGTCTTGTTCGCCATCTCGAATGTTCCCCCTTTGACGAAGGTTCAAAGGTCTCGTTTGACCGGAACCGAACTACCTTGAGGGTTGAACTGCGGAGGGAGGACTCGAACCTCCGTGACCTGTTTCAGAGACAGGCAGCCTGCCGCTGGCTGACTCCGCATCGTGTTGAGTCGGCGCGGGAGGAGTCGAACCTCCGGCCTCTCGGTTATCAGCCGAGTGCTCGGCCGTCTGAGCTTCGCGCCGGAAGGATAGGCCGGGTCGGATTTGAACCGACGATCCCCCGCTTAAAAGGCGGATGCCTTGAACCACTTGGCTACCGGCCTGCCTGACGGAAAAAACCTGTGACGGAAAAAAACTGTGGCGGTGGGACTCGAACCCACGATGGCCGCTTTAACAGAGCGGTGCCTTACCAGCTTGGCTACACCACATCGGGGAAGGTCGCGGGGGCGGGAATCGAACCCGCCTTCGGTTTAGACGCGGCTTATGAGACCGCCGTGCCCACCAGGGCACCTCCCCGCAAAGGATGGACTGGGAGAGATTTGAACTCTCGCGAGAAGTTTGCAGGACTTCCATGCTGCCGTTACATCACCAGCCCTTAGAGAATTGCGGAGGCGGGAATCGAACCCGCGACGGGCGCTTTATGAGAGCGCTGCTCTGCCACTGAGCTACTCCGCGACGCGTGCGAGACGGGCCCGGCAGGACTCGAACCTGCGACATCCCGTTTAGAAGACGGGCGCTCTCGTCCGACTGAGCTACAGGCCCAACCGTCTACTTTGAAGGCGACGGCGGGAGTCGAACCCGCACGCTTCCGCTTACGAGACGGACGCTCTTCCTGTTTGAGCTACATCGCCGTGAGTTGGTCGGGGCGGGCCGCCGGTAGTCGGCCAGGCGCTCCACGGTCCCGCGCGTCCACGCCCGCGCGCGGGATGAGCCACGCCCCGAAAAATAGCCGGTGAAAGATTCGAACTTTCGACATCCAGTTTGTAAGACTGGCGCTCTTCCAAGCTGAGCTAACCGGCCGCGTAAAACTTCGATGGAGGCGGCTGGAGTCGAACCAGCCTCTTCGGCTCTTCAGACCGACGCTATCCCTCGACAGCTACGCCTCCCGAGTAGTTTTCAAAACCGACGGACGTTGTGTGGAGGAGGTAGAGCGGCCGTCCGCTCTACCTCCGCGTTCAGGCGGGCTCGCGCCGCCGGTTCAAGGGCACGCCCTCGACGTACAGGTACTTGCGCCACGCGGGTCGCGACTCCGCGTAGTGGCAGAGCAGCAGGTGTTCGAGGCCGATGCCTAAGGGCCGCTGCGTCGTGAGCAGGGGCATGCGCGCCTCCTCGGGCGTGCGGCTGCCCTTGCGCGTGTTGCAGGCGACGCAGGCCGTCGCGAGGTTGTCGGGCGCCGAGCGCCCGCCGCGCGAGCGGGGCGTGATGTGGTCGAGCGTCAGCTCGGGCGCCGCGCGCTTCTGCCCGCAGTACTGGCAGCGGAAGCCGTCGCGGATGAAGATGCGCAGGCGCTTCATGCTGGCCGTCTGCCGGCGCCGGCGCACGTTGACGTAGCGGCGCAGGCGCACCACCGCCGGCACGCGGAACACCTCGCGCGGCGAGCGGAGCACGCGCTGGCCGTCGAACTCCTCGACGAAGACGACGCCCCGGATGACCAGACACATCGCGCGCGCCACCCCGACCGTCCCGAGCGGCTCGTACGAGAAGTTCAGAAGCAGCACACGTCCGTTCAGGCTTGCCGTCACGGCTGACCTCCTTTCAAAAGTTTTTCGTTAAATGGGAAGTGCGGGCGGCGTGAGGAACCGCGCGGGGTGCGCGGCCCGCCCGCAGTCTCGAAGAGCGCGCGGTCGGAGTCGAACCGACGTTTACGGTGTTGCAGACCGTCGCCTTAAACCTCTTGGCTACGCGCGCGGCTGTGCGAATGCGGGAGGAGGGACTCGAACCCTCAAAGCGAGTTTGGAAGACTCGAATGTTAGCCGTTGACATCACTCCCGCCGGAGTTCTGTGGGGAAGGGCGGTGCGGGAATCGAACCCGCATCTGGGTCTTTCGGAGAGACCCGCTTTTTTGTTCCGTTAAGCTAACCGCCCGTGCGTCGGATTGGAGTGAACGGCGGGATTTGAACCCGCGTCCCCGGCGTGGCGGGCCGGTGCTTTTGGCCGGGCTAAGCTACGTCCACGTGTGTCGAAGTCGGAGCGGTGAGAATCGAACTCACGTCGTCTCGCTCCCAAGGCGAGTGCCTTTATGTCCCCTAGGCTACGCTCCGAAAGTTGATGCGCCGCGCGGGACTCGAACCCGCAGCCCCCCGCTTAAGAGGCGGGTGCTCGTGCCTGTTGAGCTTCCGGCGCAAGTGTAGAAAGCGGAACTGGACGGACTCGAACCGTCATCGCCTCGCTCGACAAGCGAGTGCCTCACCTCTCGGCCACAGTTCCTTTGAAGGTCTTGAAGGGTTGGTTGAGGGCGGCCGGGCCGCCCTCATTCCTTCGTGTCGGGCGGGGCGGGGCGCGTGGCGAGCGACGCGGCTTCAAGCTCGATGGCCTCGCGCACCGCCTCGATCACCTCGGCCAGCCGCCGAATCTTGTAGAGGCCGGCGGCCCTCCCTTCCGGCGTCGCGAGGTCGAAGTCGAAGGTGACCCGGCGGTAGCAGTCGCCGAGGCAAAGCTCAATCGCCCCCCAACGCCAGGACTGCTGCGGGTCTTCGTCGGGCACGTCGCGCGTGTCCTCGACGACCGCGATGACGAAGGCCGGGAGTTCCGCATCACGGTTGAGAAACAAGCGCCGTCGGACGTGGTATTTCAAACGCCTTTTCCGGGGCATGAACGAACCTTTCTAAGCTGCCTGCGGCAGCGTCTGTCGAAACTGCGTTGCTGTTTTCGTGTGCGCGTGTGCTCGCCGCCTTCATACGGATACCTCCGGTAATTAACTGAAAAGTTTGGCAGGGCGTGCGGGATTTGAACCCGCGTGTGCGCGATAGAGAGTCGCGTGCCTTTGTCCGGGCTTGGCTAACGCCCCGTGCTTGAAAGGTCGGCCGGCGGGACTCGAACCCGCAACGTACTGCATTCACAGTGCAGCGCTCTGCCCGTTGAGCTACGGCCAACGTGAAAAGTGATTGGCAGGGGTGGCGGGGCTCGAACCCGCAAAGCCGCGTGGGCGCCGACTTGAAAGGCCGGCCGCTTTGTCCATTTGCATACACCCCCTCGGTGCGTCCGGGATGCGCGCGGAGAGACTCGAACTCTCAACCTGCGGGGTTTAAGCCCGCCGCCTCTGCCTGCTTGGGCTACGCGCGCGCGTCTTTGAGATGGATACGGGAGGTGAGACTCGAACTCACAAGAGCCGCCTTCTGAGGACGGTGTGTCTGCCTATTGCACCACTCCCGCGCGAAGGTGCTGGAGGGGGGAGTCGAACCCCCAACGGGCTGTGCCCCCGGCGCTCTCGACGCCGTGCGTTTGCCATTACGCCACCCCAGCAAAAACATTTCCTGCGTCTTGAACTCCGGGGGGAGGAGTCGAACCCCCACAGCCTGTTCCAAAGACAGGCGTCCTGCCTTTAGACGACCCCGGAATGGTCGAAGCGAACCCGGCACGACTCGAACGTGCGGCCTCAGGCTCCGCAAGCCTGCGCTCTGATCCTTCTGAGCTACGGGTCCGAAGGGAAGTGAAAGGCGGAGGCGGTGCGAGTCGAACGCACAGGGGCGCCGATTGGGGCCCGGCGGCTTAGCACACCGCTGCACTACCTTTTGTGCGACGCCTCCGAGTTTGGCGGAAGGTGCGGGAGTCGAACCCACAGGAGCCGCAAAGGCTCCGACAGTTTTCGGGACTGCTCGGCGTGCCCGTGCCCAACCTTCCGCGAATGGCGAGGGCGCCCGGATTTGAACCGGGAAGAGCGGGTTTGGAATCCGCCAGTTTGTCGTTTAGCTTACGCCCCCTCTGGATGCATCAGGAGGGATTCGAACCCCCACGCTCGCGCACGCGAGCCACAGCTTTACAGGCTGCTGCCGAGCCGTTTCGGCCTCTGATGCGCGGTTCTGAAAACGGTTTAGTTTCAAGACGCTTCGGAGAAAAATTCTGTCGAAGGCGGGGCGCGGCGCGCTCGCCCGCAGGCGACGGCGGCGCCCCGCCTTCGACACCTCAAGGTAATTCGGTTGTCAAACAACAAAAGAAAAGAGCGGGCCTTTGGTGCTCCCCCACAGGAAGCAGGCCCGCTCCGGACAAGTCTCTACGAACTTTTAGAGATTTGGGAGCGGGAGGCCCGCCCCCGCTAAGTCAATTCTGTAACTGCCGGCGATCCGTGCGACGCAAGCCTTCGGGTCGGAAGGAATGGCGCCCGACGGATTGACCGCCGACGCGATTAAGGCCGGACGCACTCGGACAGGCGACGCGCCGCTCGGCCGCGCCCGGATAGAGGGCGGGCGAGTGAGTGGCGGCCGGCATGCCGGTCGTCCTCGCGCGTTTGGCTATGTTCGTGTTCGTCGTCATCACTAGAAATTTCTCTTCTACTCAAGCGGTCGGCCCGCGGCGCGGGCGACGGTCGCAATATACGCAGACTACTTTGTAACGTCAAGCACTTTTTTCCGGGAAAGTTTTCCGGCACTTTTTTCGCCGCCCGCGAGGGGCGATACTTAGGCGATGAGGCCGAGAGTCATCGCCGTCGGCGGGTTCAACTCGAACACGGGCAAGACGACGCTCGTGTGCGAGCTTCTGCGCGCGCTGCCGGGCTGGGAGGCCGTGAAGATGACGCGCGGGCACTACCGCTCCTGCGGCAAGGACCCGCGCGCCTGCTGCGTCGCGCCGCTGCTCGGCGACGAGCCGGTCGTCCGCTCGGGGCGCGCCGAGACCTACGAGCCGGGCAAGGACACGGGGCGCTACTGGGACGCCGGCGCTTCGGCCGTGCACTGGGCGATTGTGACCGAGGGGCAGGTCGAGGCGGGTTTCCGCGCGGCGCTGGCGCGCGTGACGGCGCCGGGCGTCGTCGTCGAGGGGAACAGCTTCCTGCGCTTCGCCGAGGCCGACTTCGCGGTGCTCGTCGCGCGCGCCGACGTTTTGAAGATCAAGCCCTCGGCGCGCCGCGTGCTCCCGAAAGCATCGGCGCTCTACCTTTCGGACGCCGGTGCGGGCGTGGACGCTTCATCCCGCGAGCGCTTCGCCGAGTGGTGGCGCGCCTCGGGGCTGGAGGAGTTGGCGCCGGCGCTCCCCGTCTACACGCGCGAGAGTTTGCCCCGGCTCGTCTCGCGCATCGAGTCGGCACGCGCGCAGGCGGGCCGGTAGAAAATTCGGAGCGGAGGTCGGGAGGGGAAGTGTCGGAGGGAAGAATCTTTCAGCTCAACGTCTCGGGCGGCGGCGTGCCGAAGCTCGCCGTGCGCGAGGCCGCGCTCACCGCCGACGGGCTCGAAGGCGACCGTCAGCGAGACCGGCGCTTCCACGGCGGCCCGCAGCGCGCGCTGTGCCTCTTCGCGCTCGAACGCGTCCTTGAGCTACAGGCCGAGGGGCACCCGATCTACCCCGGCTCGGCCGGCGAGAACCTGACGGTCGTCGGGCTCGACTGGTCGCGCCTCGCCCCCGGCGCGCGCCTCTCTCTTGGCGACGAAGCGCTCATCGAGGTGACGAGCTACACCTCGCCCTGCAAGAAGGTCGCCGCCTCCTTCCGCGAAGGCGACTTCAAACGCATCTCGCAAAAGCTCCGCCCCGGCCACTCGCGCCTCTACGCGCGCGTCCTCCGCCCCGGCCGCCTCCGCGTCGGCGACCCGGTCACAGTCCTCGACGGCTCGGGCGAATGAAGAGGGCAGTCCCACGGCTGCCCTTAACTATTAACTTTGACTGATACACCCCTACATGGTCCCACACTTAGCATCGGAGAGAGTAAAGGAAAGGATATCTGAAAAGAGAAACGTATTCAGGACTATCTTGCTAAATGTGATGAGGTCTGGCTATTAGTGGTAGTAGATACGGGCGTGCCGTCAAATCATTTTGAGGCCGATGATGAGTTACTACTAGCCACTGAGTTCCACACCACATTTTCTAAAGTTATATTACTCCGCGCATTTCACTCAGAACTGTTTGAACTGAAAGTGCTGCCCAATGTAGCTTGATGCTCACCATTGACACCCCGCCCCTGCGGTAATATTTTCCCTTTGCCTTACTAAATGTCTTCATCCTGAGAGGCTGCTATCTACACGCCGACTTCATCCGCCGCCGGATGCGGATGTCTCACGTCTACCAGCCCGTGATGCTCGCCACACTCCTCAGGGGCGGGGGCGTCTATTCAGTCGAAGGTATCGCCAAGGCATCTCAGATCAAGTCACGCCTGGCGGCTGACTTCACCGGCTGGGAGACTGACAATCAGAAGTTTGAGGAGTAATTCGAGCGTCTGGTGCGTGCGCTCCGGGCCGACGCCGGTGGCCATGAGACTCCGCCGCCGCCGAGACTTTAATTTGCGACCCCCGGCTCGTATCATTACCCCATGAATCACCCGCAGAGAAAATGTTACGCGCGGCATTTTGTCTTCAGTGTGTTGCTCGTCTTCGCCTCGGCCGCCCACGCGTGGGCGCAGGACGCCGCCGCCGTCGAATTGCAGATCGAGCGCCTGCGCTCTCAACTGCGCGACGTCGTAGACCGCGAGTCCCAGCTCCAGGAGCGCGCCGCGCGGCTCGACGATGACCTCAGGCCCGAGAACGTCGAGCGCAGCGTCGCCTCTGTCGGCACCACGGACGCCGCGGCGCTGAGGGCTCGGCGCCGTGAGGAGCTGGAGCGGCAGAAGGCCGACGTCACCGGGCAGCTCTCGGAAGTGGCGGCGAAGCGCGCCAGGCTGGAGGCGGAGATCGCGACCGCCGAGGCTGAGGCCGTGAGGGTGAAGGCGGCTTCGCTCGCTCCGAGAGCCGCCCCTGCGCGTGCAACGCCGGTGGCCGCTCCCATCCCTCCCGCCGCGGCTCCGGCCGTGAAGAAGAAGAGTCCGGCCAGGAAGAGCACGCCACGCAGACGGGCGAGGCCGAGGCGGCGTGCATAGTTGGGTGCATGCCGTTGTTAGGTGCGTTCAGCCTTCTTATACTCCTTAGCCTGCTCAATAATGGCCGCGGCTGCGAGGTTGATGAATTTCATAATGTCCCACGCCTCTGCGGGACAGATTGTCCGCCTCCCGTCAGGGGCATCTATCTGCATCTCCATCAGTTCGTTCCCCGCGCGGGTGTTAGCGTTCGTCATGTTAACCAACAACTCGTAATGACTCTGCCTGTCGGGCGCGCCCTTAACATCCAGCTCGTATCTGAAGGCAAGGGTTTCCCTCCAATAAGCCGCTAACCTCGCCACCGCCTCGGGCGGAAGATTAACTCTGATGGTCGTCGGCTCGTCTCCGCCGGAGGCCGTGTTTTGCGCAGGCGCCTGACCCGCCGACGGCGGGAAGGCCAGCCATACTTCCGGGGCAGGATAACCTAAAAGATAGGCTTTGAGGTCTTCGCCGACAGGGCCGAAAGGTCGAACTTCGCCCGCGGCTTTGCCTTGCCAAGTAGGATTAGGGTCCGGGTAGCTCACACTGGCTCCGGCTGTGCTTTTCACCTCTGCGCTTTTCACCTCTCGCGACTTAGCGCAGGAAGCCGAGGTGAAAACAGCAATCACAGACAGAGCCAACAAACAGACTCTCGGACTCATAATTTTCATAACCGCCCTCCTCACCCGGGCACCTAACGCCCGGCATCAGCGGCGAGCGCAAATTCAACGTTCAGGAGAGGCACGCTGTGCGCGAGTCCGCTGCATGCCGTTGTTAGGCTGAGCGGGGTTGCTATTAGTGTCTACGTCTTCACTAAACCCTCCCCCCCTCACTTTTCTAAGTAACTCCTGTGCATCATCTGCACGACCTTGTGCGAGCCGTACCGCCGCCAAATTCTCATATGTCATACGCCAACTAGGATCAACCTTAAGCGCCTGCTCGCATTCATCTGAAGCCTCGTTCAACTTGCCCAACTTCCAATATATAAAACACAAATTGCTGTGTGGCGCCGGGTCGCTACTGTCAAGAAGAGCCGCTTGTTTAAGTGCATCCGCAGCTTCGTTAAATTTTTCCTGAGATGCCAAGACCATACCTATCTTATTATGGGGTATGCTAGAGGTTGGGTCTAGCTGGATAGCTTTCCTGGCAAGCTGAATAGATTCTTCGGACTGTCCTTTTGCATACGCTAGGGAAGATTCTGTCCAATATACTTTTGCGTACTCTGGAGCAAGTTCCTTCGCCCGGTCGATTTTGCGCTTCGCTTTCTCGAGCTCGTACGAACTCTTTATGAATTTCTCTAAGTCAATCTCGCGTGAGCCTTCCCGACCGCCCAACAAGTCCCAAGCCTCGTTCAGTAATGTATCAGCCTCAAGTCTACGTGTGAGAGAAGCGTTTTCACGGGAATTAATGTATCCGAACAGGCCAAGAGTCGCGCCCAAAAGAGCAAGTACGAATGACACCCAATCGCGTAACTTTTTACCATAAGTTACCTCATCGGGTGCATTTGATTTCACAGCCTTTTGTTTTCTCGCCATGTCCATTTTCTCTCAGGCAAATAGTAGCTCAGCCTAACGCTAAGTAGGCGTACTACAAGCCGCCAGTAAAGACGCCCATTCGGGCGCATTTGTTTTTATCCCTGCCGAATAGACGCCTAATCACGTCAGAGGGGCACTTTTACTGCTATCCTCTGCAAAACTCAATCTTTATTTTGCGTAAGGGCCAATTCCACAAAAAGGTTCTTCTGTGGAATTCGTAACGCTCATCTAAGAACTCTAATTTTGGTGATTATATACTTGGCAGACCTATCTTTTAGATTCTTTGATGATGCTCCTAAGCCGTTTCTTCGGGGGCGTCCGCTTCCGTTGGAGTTGGCTGTGCCCGCCGTCAAGCATCCCGTTCAGCGATTGGTGAGTGACGCCCAAGAGACGCGCCGCCTTCGTCACGCTCCCGCCCGCATCCTCTAAAGCCTGCTCGATCAATCTGGCCTCGTACTCATGCACGGCCCCGTAAAGCGTAAAATTCTTTTCGTGGATGGGCGTCTCCGCGAGCCGCCGCATGACCGCGCGGGCACTCGCCCTCAGCCGTGCGGCGACTTCGGCGTCCTGCGCGTCTTTCAAAAGCATGTCAGCCCTCTTGTATGCTTCGTAGACTTCCGAAGGGGGCAGCAGTCTCGACAGCCCGTGCTCTTCGATGAGGGTCAGTATAGCTTGCCCCGCGTTCAAGAGCGCCCCCGCGCCTTCGGCCACTTCCGCCGCCCGGCGCAGGATGTTAATAGAGCTTTGGTACTCCCAGAGCCGCGCCCAGATGACGCCCTGTAAGGTCAAAGCGTCCGCGAGCAAGGCCGACTCGTCGCGCTTCTCAAAGGTCTTGATAGCGCTCGCCAGCGTGCGCTCCGCGTCCCTATACCTTTGCTCCGCTACTAACACGCGCGCCCGCGTCTCGTCCACATGCGCGAGACTCCCCGCATCCCTTAGCCGCGTAAAGATACTCTGCGCCCGGTCAAGGTGCGCGTGCGCGTGCGCGTAGCGCCCGAGCTTGTAGAGCAAGAAAGCAAGATTGTTTTCTACAAGCCCGACGTGTCTTTCGAGCCGCGCGTGCTCGAAATGGTAGGCGGCGGCCGTGTATTCGATGATGGCGCGGTCGTGGTAATCTTGGCGGTGCTCCGCCGTGCCCAACGTCCTCAACGTGATTGCTAGTTCATTGTGGAAGATTCCGCGCAGGCGGTGACTCAAACCCTCCCCGAAGAGGTGCGCGGATTCGGTCAGAAGGTGAAGCGCGTCACTGTACCGACCCGCTGAAGACTCGATCACGGAAAAACATAGGACGGTCTTTGCCTTCAGCGCCGCACTCTCCCCGATGAGCGCGGCGGTGCTTTCCAGCACGGCCCGCGCCTCCCCGTACGCGCCCTCCCGCCAATAGCAGATGGACAAGTCCGCGCGAGCGTCCGCCGCCCTCTACTCCTCGCCTAGCTTCTCAAAGAGCGCGGCGCTCTCGCCGATAAGGTCTTTCGCCGCGTCCTGCGCCCCCTTCACTGTGCCGAGCCAGCCCGAGAGCACGCCCGCCCGCAAGAGCACTTCGGCGGCCGTTCTCTCTTCCAACCCCTCCACGTTCGGGCGCTCGCCTATCCCACGCCACAGTTCGCCCAAAGCCTCTCGCGCGGCCTCGTGTTGCCCTCTGTGAGTGAGGTCAGCCGCCACGTGGCAGCGCAACAGCACGCGCTCATTCTCTGTGAGTGAGGGGTTATCTAGTTCCTTTAGCCGCTCATCTGCTAAATTCATGTGAGGTAAGCCCTTCCCCGTGCTTGCCGTAGGTACGGCAAGCACAAAAAAACCGCCGCACCCTCGCGGGATGGACGGTAACTCCCCTCGAAAACTTCATAGAGGAAAAAGACCGATGCGAAAAACACTAAGCGTCGCCGCGCTGATGCTTGCGCTTTGCTGCCCCGCGCTCGCGGGTGAGGTGCATATCCCTCCCGCGCCACAGCCGCCGCCTCAAACGGCGACTACCGCTCCCGAGCCGACGGACGCAGAGCAAGCCGGCATCATCCCGAACGATGTCCTGATGCAGACCGCGTTAGACCTGCTCGCGCTCTTGCCGAGGCTGATCTAAATCGCGCGCCACCATAGACGGGGCAAGCTGCCTAATGACGGCAAAGTATTAGTGTGTCTGACGTGAGGGTCGGAAAGCAGAGGCGACGCCCACGCGCGGAAGAGTAAATCTGCGCGGAATAGAATGCAACAGGTTTTGCAGCCGGGTAGTGAGTCCTTCTCGTTTGAGACTGGCACACTATAGGCACACAAAAGAAGAAAGGGCAGCCGCGCGGCTGCCCTTAACTTATTGATTTGATTGATACACCCGGTAGGGCTCGAACCTACGACCTTCTGATTCGAAGTCAGACGCTCTATCCAACTGAGCTACGGGTGCGTGCGCCGCCGCGCGAGGGGGAAAGATAGCACAGGCGCGCGGCGGGTGTTTAGTGGGAGGGGGTGGCGGACGCGGCGGGGGGCGTCGTCGTCGCCGTCCGGCCGTGGAACTCGCGTCGGATGTAGCGGACGAGGTTGTCGATGCGTTGGGCGTCGAGCTTCTTCTTGAAGGGGGGCATCTCGTCGCCGCCCTCGCTGATCTGCTTGGCGAGGTGCGCGTCGGGGTCTTTCATGCCGTGCTCGCGCAGGTTGGGCACGTCCATCTTCTCGCCCTCTTCCAGTTCGACCTTGCCGCCCGTGCCGTCGGCCTTGTGGCAGTTGATGCAGAACTTCGCGTAGTCGCCGGCGGCCGAGGCCAGCTCGTCCGGCGTGGCCGACGAGGCGGGCGTCGCGGCGTTGGTCGTGGCGGCGGCGGGCGTGGGGCGCGCGTTGGTGTTGACGTTCTGCGCGGTCTGGTTGCTGTTGCAGGCGGCGGCGAAGGCGGCGGCGGCGAAGGCCGCGAGGCAGAGCTTGAAGAGTTTCATGCTGAAAAGTTCGTCGGCCGGGTGACCCCGAGGTCCCTTGTCAGTTGATGAGAAAGCGGCGGGAGTATAACCGAATGCGGCGCGAGTTTGAAGGCGGCCGGCGCGCGGCGCGCTTCGTGTGGGCGAGGTCGCGCGCGGCGGTTTGCAATCCGGCGCGGCGCGACGCAAAATACTCCGCGTCCGAATAGTCGCTCATTCTCTTCCGAGATTCGGCGCTCGCTCAGAGAGGTACCCCTTCAACCCCTTTTGACCACCTTGAGGAAGTAAAACCATGAGCACGGAACAAGAGCAGCCCTCCGGCCGGCCCACGCTGCGCCTCGCCGACAAGTCCGAGCGCGGGGCGGAGCAGCCCGAACAGCCCGAGAAGGCCAAGATCGCGCGCCAGTTCGTCACCTTCACCTTCTTCAAGGCGCGCCCCGAGTGGCGGATGCTCGACGCGCAGGCCAAGCTCGAAGCGAAGCGCGAGTTCGTCGAGGTCTACGACACCTACCGGCGCGGGCTTCTGATGCACAGCTACTCGATCGTCGGCCTGCGCTCGAACGTGGACTTCATGCTCTGGCGCATCGGCTACGAGCTCGACCCGTTCCAAGAGATGTCTGCGCGCCTGAACGCGACGGCGCTCGGGCGCTACCTCGAAGTGACGCAGTCGTTCCTCTCGATGACCAAGCGCTCGATGTACATCGACAAGGACAACCCCGAGCACGTCGAAGACCGCCTCCACATCGTGCCCGGTCAGTCGAAATACCTCTTCGTCTACCCGTTCGTCAAGACGCGCGAGTGGTACGGGCTGCCCGTCGAGCAGCGGCAGGAGATGATGGACGAGCACATCCGCGTCGGCTCGAAGTACCGCTCGGTCAAGCTCCACACGACCTACTCGTTCGGCCTCGACGATCAGGAGTTCGTCGTGGCGTTCGAGACCGACCAGCCGACCGACTTCCTCGACCTCGTGCAGGAGCTGCGCGAGTCGAAGGCGAGCCGCTACACGCTGCGCGACACGCCGATGTTCACCTGCCGCCAACAGCCGCTCGCCGGGTGCCTCGACGAGCTGGGTTGAAGCGCGGGCGACAGACTTGGGAAACGGGGAGGGCCGACACGCTCTCCCTTTTTTCATGCTTTGAAATTCCAAATTTCAAATGAAGACATTCACGCCCCTTCTCGTCTTACTTTCGCTCCTGTCCCCGCCGGCCTTCGCGCAAAAATCCGACGCCGCTTCGCGTCACCACGAATATCTCTGGTACGAGGCCGAGAACATGGGCGGCCTCTCGCTCGACGCGCGCAACGAGCCGCGTCTGAACCCAGTGTGGCAGAACTTGCCGCGCGAGAAGGCGCCGGGGTGGGGCATCAACGGGCCGGGCGTCTCGGCCGAGTGGTCGCAGGGCGGCGAGAGCGAGTGGAACTCGGTGGCCGCCTCGCCCGACGAGACGCGCGCGACTCTCTTTCAGGAGATCACCGTCCCGCGCGACGGCCTCTACCGCGTCTGGGCGCGCTACGCCGACTTCGCGAACAGGGATGAGAGGTTCGCCGTCCGACTCACGCAACAGGGTCGCGAAGTCTTCCGACAGGAGTTCGGCGCGCGCGACGTTGTTGACCCGCACGACGAGGTGAGCATGTACTGGGGCTGGGCGTTCGCGTGGGACGGCTCGCCCGCGGCCACTTTAAAGAAAGGCCCGGCGCGTCTCTCAATCGAGATAGAGAAGGCGGCGGGCGCGCACCGTCAAGTCGATTGCGTGCTCGTCACCGACGACGCGGGCTTCCGCCCCGAAGGCCGGCGCAAACCTCGCTTCGCCGCGCAGAGAGTCCTCGGCGAGTGGGCCGAGACGCGCCGGCCGCTCCCGCCGCTCCTCGACAAGACGGCGTTCGACATCCCCGACGCTTGGCGCCGCCCGCCGCTCGCGTCGCGCGACTTCCTGATGCCTTGGAACATCGCCGAGAAGTTCTGGGAGATGTACCCCAAGCCGCCCGAAGAGCGCCCGCTCTACCCCTTCCACGCCGAGCAGCCCGAACTCTTCGCCGCAGCGTACAAGGGCGCGCGCGACGTGCCCATCTTCTCGTCGCCGCTCGTCGTCCCGGTCGTCTACATCAACCAACTGCCGAAGCATCTCAAGGAGGGTAGCGCCTTCCTCGACTTCGTGCGGAAGACGCGCGCGCCCTTCGCCGTCGTCATCAACTACGGCGCCGCCGCCTTCACGGAAGAGGACGGCCGCGCGGCTCTCAACTTACTCAACGGCGAGTTGCGCGGGCAGTTCCTCGGCTGGATTTCGGGCGAGAGCATCGGCCACGTCTACGAGACGGTCGCCTCGCGCCTGACGCTCAAGCCCGAGATGACCCGCGCGCAGATGCTCGAAGCCTACCGCGCGGCCTACACGCGCGCGCTCGAAGAGAAGTGGGCTGCCACGTTCCACGCGCCGGCCGGAGCGATGTGGGACAAACTCATCCCGGCGCAGGCGACCTCGACCACCGCCGACGCGCACGCGCTGATGTCGTGGGGCGTGCGCACGCTCGGGATAGAGACGGCGGCCGTCCAGCCGGTCACGGCGATGCGCGTCGCCTTCGTCCGCGGCGCGGCGCGGCAGTACGGCGGCAACTTCTTCTACTACCACGCGCCCAACTTCGGCGACACCGCCACGACCTTCACCTACGCGCAGAACTTCGCCGGCCCCGAACACTTCTTCCACTCGCGCTACGGCGCGACGATGGGGCCGTCACTCTCCTGGTACAGGAAGAGTTACTACCTTTACTACATGGCGGGCTCGTCGGCGGTCTTTCTCGAACAGGGCTTCGACCAGTTCTTCAAGCCGGGGCCGGGCGAGCACCCTTACCAACTCAACCCGCTCGGGCGCATCACCGACGAGTTCGTGCGCTTCGCCGGGAAGCACGCGGACAGGGGCACGCCCTACACGCCCGTCGCCTTCCTGCTCGACCCCGCGCACGGCTGGGACATGACCGACTACCCACACCTCCCGCTCGGCGTCTCGCCGATCAACCGCTCCGACCGCGCGCTGCGCGAGCTGTTCCTCGCCGCCTACTACCCGGCGGCCGTGGACGAGGGCGAGCCGGCGACGGCCGACCGGCAGGCGTTCACCAGCGCCGCCTTCGGCGACATCTTCGACGTGCTCGTCGCCTCCGAAGAGAAGGCCGACGCGATTGACGCCTACCGCGCGCTCGTCGTCGGCGGGCGCGTCGAGTGGACGCCCGCGTGGGCGCGTCGCCTGAAGGCTTACGCGGAGAAGGGAGGCACCGTCGTCCTCAACGCCGCGCAGACGAAGGGGCTGCCGGCCGAACTGCTCGGCGTGCGCGCGCTCGGTTCGCAGGCCGAGGCCGACGACGCAGTGTGCGACGCGCCGGGCGAAGTGAAGACAGACCTCGGGGGGCAGGTCTACGCCTACGAGCGCGTCGAAGCGCGCGGCGCCAAAGTTTTGCTGAGGACGCCGTCGGGCGACCCCGTCGTCACGGTCAACGGCGTCGGGCGCGGCCGCGTCGTCTACTGCGCCGTGCCCGACCTGCTCGGGCTTGACGAAAGGCTCGTCCCGGCGGCGGCGCACACGCTCGCGCACCTGCTCGGCGACGTGACGCCCGTCCGCGTTGTCGGCGACGTGGAGTATCTTTTCAACCGCAACGCGCGCGGCTGGGTCGTCACGCTCATCAACAACCGCGGCGTCTACAAGCCGCAGCAGGGGCTGGCGCAAGTCAGGCGCGACGAGGCGGCCGAGGTCACGCTCGAAGCGAACGGCGCGACGTTCGGGCGCGCGACCGAGTGGACGACCGGCGCGGAGCTAAAAGTCTCGCGCGGCCCCGTCGTCGTCAACGTGCCGGCGGGCGGCGTCCGCATCGTCGAACTGACGCCGTAGCCGTCGCGCACGTACTTCCGGCCGGGCGCGATTGCATTTCGGCGAAGGATTCTTTTACGATAGCCAGTCTTTTGGGCGGGGGCGTTTTCCGACTTCGCAGACAAGGGGGTTCACATGAGAGTCGCGCGGCACTACCTCGTCAGCGGGGAGGTTCAGGGGGTCGGTTTCCGCTTCTTCACGCAGCGTGTCGCCGCGCGCCATCAGGTCGTCGGCTACGTCCGCAACCTGCCCGACGGCCGCGTCGAAGTCCACGCCGAGGGCACGCCCGAGAGCGTCGAAGGCTTCAAACACGACCTCGCCGCCGGCCCGCAACACGCCCGCGTCGGACAGGTCGAAGAACTCAGCGTCGAGCCCACGGGACACTACCCGACATTCCGAATCGAAAGGTGAAAAAGCAGTAGTCAGTAGTCAGTAGCCAGTAGACTCCGCTCTGTATCGGCCGGCGCCGGCCGCCGAGGTCGCCACTGAGAAAGTTTTTCTACTGACTACTGACTACTGACTACTGTCCACTGACAAATGGATCATCTCAAACAACTCATCCGCGAGGTGCCGGACTTCCCGAAGCCGGGCATCAACTTTTACGACATCACGACGCTGCTCAAACAGCCCGAAGGCTTCCGACAGGTCATCGACGCGCTGACGGCCGAGTTCAAGGACGAGCGCGTGGACACCGTCATCGGCATCGAGGCGCGCGGCTTCATCTTCGCGCCCGCGATGGCCTACCAACTCGGCGCGGGCTTCGTCCCCGCGCGCAAGCCGGGCAAGCTCCCGTCGGAGTGCGCCACCGTCTCTTACGATTTGGAGTACGGGCAGGACGCGCTCCAGATGCACCGCGACGCCGTCGGCTCCGGCCACCGCGTCGTCATCGCCGACGACCTGCTCGCCACCGGCGGCACGGCCTCGGCGGTCGTCCGCCTCGTCGAGCAACTCGGCGGCACGGTCGTCGGCCTCGCCTTCGTCGTCGAGCTTGAGTTCCTCCCCGGACGCGAGAAGCTGCAAGGCTACGACGTGCGCTCGCTCCTCAAGTACCAGTCCTAGACGGCTAACTGGACTGCGTCGGAGTTCATCTGCTAACTTCTCCGACAGCCCGCTCCCGTAGCTCAGTGGATAGAGCACTCGCCTCCTAAGCGAGGGGTCGCAAGTTCAAGTCTTGCCGGGAGCATCCCAAAACATTCTGCGCCGGAAGGAGGGCCACGCGGCCCTCTTCTTTTTTGTTTGGAGTTAAAAATGTTGACAGGCGTGGGGCCGGGGAATGACAATCGCGCCGACGCATCCCGCGTAGAAAGTGAAGACGGAGGGACGGTATGAGTGTCGGCCTGATTCTGCTCATCATCCTGATTCTCCTGCTCATCGGCGCTTTCCCCTCTTGGCCGTACAGCCGCAACTGGGGCTACTACCCGAGCGGGGGACTGGGGCTGGTGCTGCTCATCATCATCATCCTGCTGTTGATGGGGCGCCTCTAACGGCGTCGTGACGCGCGCACGCGGCGGATGAACATGACGCCCCGCGGCGGGCGCGTCATAAACTTCCCGCGCGTGGACGGCGTGACGAACACGTCCCCGTCAGCAACTCCCGCCTCGATAACTCTCCCGAGAGAAAAATAAAAGTCTTGTCTCGCTCAGGGCTTCCGTGTATCATCCCGCCGGTTGAACATTCTTTCATAGGTGGGACACATATGCTCTCCTACGATAACGTCGAATTAGATAATGTCGAATCGGTGATGAGCCCCGACCGCACGACGCGTTGGGCGCGCCCGCTGTTTATGACTTCGGTCTCGGCGGGCTTCCCCAGCCCGGCCGAGAGTTACATCGAGGGGCGGCTAGACCTCAACCGCTACCTCATCAAGCACCCGGTGGCGACCTTCTACGTGCGCGTCTCGGGCGACTCGATGATCGGCGCCGGGATCAACCCCGGCTCCATCCTCGTCGTTGACCGCGCGGTCGAGGCCGAAGACGGCGACATCGTCATCGCGCGCATCAACGACGAGCTGTGCGTCAAGCGCCTGCGCGTCCGACACGGCCGCATCTGGCTCATGCCCGAGAACGACCGCTTCCAGCCCATTGAGGTCATCGAGACGATGGACTTCGAGGTCTGGGGGCGCGTTATGCACTCGATACGGTCTTTTTGAGCCGGCGGAGTCGGACGACTTCGTCGAGGACGCGGTGGGCGGCGTCGAGCTTGGACATGAGCGGGAGCGCGGCCTGCGGTTCGCGGTCGCGTGTGATGAGGGTGATGACGTTCGTCTCTTTGTCGAAGCCCGCGCCTTCCTGCGTCAGGTCGTTGGCGACCACGGCGTCGAGGTTCTTGCGCCTGAGCTTCGCGAGCGCGTTCTCGACGACGCGCTCGGTCTCCGCCGCGAAGCCGACCACGAGCAGGCCGTCGCGCCGCGCGCCGGAGACTTCGGCGAGGATGTCGGGCGTGGGTTCGAGCGCGAGCGAGAGCGCGGAGTCGGACTTCTTGATCTTCTCGCCGGCGCGCGCCGCCGGCCGGTAGTCGGCGACCGCCGCCGCCGCGACGAAGACGGTCGCGCCGCCGACCTCGCGCATCACGGCGTCGCGCATCTCCGCGGCCGAGACGGCGCGCACGACGCGCACGCCTTCGGGCGCCGTCGCCGTCGTCACGCCCGCCACGACCGTCACCTCCGCCCCGCGCGCGCGCGCGGCCTCCGCCACGGCGAATCCCATCCGCCCCGACGAGTGGTTCGAGATGAAACGCACGGGGTCGATCTCCTCGCGCGTCGCCCCGGTCGTGACGAGCACCCGCTCGCCCGCCAGGTCCTGCACGCGACTCCGTCCCGCCCCCGTCCCGCGTAAAACTTCCAGCGCGGCGGCGACGATCAGCCCCGGCTCGGACAGACGCCCCGGCCCGATTGTGCCGCACGCCATCTCGCCCGCGTCCGGCTCGACGACGCGCACGCCGTCGGCGCGCAGCCGCGCGAGGTTGCGCTGCGTCGCCGGGTGCAAGAGCATCGTCGTGTTCATGGCCGGCGCGACGACGACGGGCGCGTTCGAGGCGAGGTAGGTCGAAGTCAGGAAGTCGTCGGCGACGCCGCCCGCGAATTTGGCGATGACGTTGGCCGTCGCGGGCGCGACGACGAAGAGTTCGACCGACTGTGAGAAGGTGATGTGCGCGATGGGGTCGGGGTTCTCGGGCGCGTAGTCGTCAACGACGACGTGCGAGCCGGAGAGCGCGCGGAAGGTGAGCGGCGTGACGAACTCGCACGCGCGCTTCGTCATCCCCACACGAACCTCGCAGCCGGCGCGCTGCAACCCGCGCAGCACCTCGACCGCCTTGTAGGCGGCGATCCCGCCCGAGACGCCCAGCGCGACGCGGCGCCCCGCGAACTCCGGCCCCGCCGCCGCCGCCCCGTCACCGTTTGATTGTTCGTCGGACATAAAGAAGTCTCTCCGTCGGGCCGCGAATGTAGCACCGCGCGCGTGGGGCGCGCAATTTGTGATAAGATTCGCCGCGCCCGCCCCCCGAAATCCAGACAGACGCGGCTTCGTGCGCGGTAGCCCGGCGGACGCCGCAGGTTCGAGGGGCGTGAGTGTGATGAGAAGAGCGAGACATCTGACGACGCTTCTGTCCCTGACCTTTCTGCTGCTCGCGGCGTGCTCTGTCGCCTCCGCGCAGAGGCGGCAGCGCGCCGAGCCGGCCGCCTCCGAGTTCGGGCCGAACGTCAGCGCCTACCTCGGCTACCTGCGCAACGAGCAGGAGGTCGTGGACGACCGCGCGAGCCGGCGCGAGATCGACCGACGCTACTATCTGCACAACTTGAACCGCATCAACGCGCTGCGCCAGATGGCTCTGCGCATCGCGCGCGAGAGCGGCAACGACTACCTGCCCGAGCTGGAGGCTGTCTCCGAAGGCGAGTTCGAGCAGCTCTTCGCGGAACCGCTCCCGAAGGCGTCGGAGCTACAGCAGGGCGCGGTGCTCGAATACAAGTTGAGGTATCTCGGGACAGTCCCCGCGCGCGGCGAGAAGTTCTACCTGTTCGCGCGGCTCGACCCTTACGAGCAGGCCGAGTTGAGAAAGCAGGGTGAGGCCAAGGCGCGCGGGGACGGCCACGCCGCTTCGGCGCCGCCGGCCGCGCCGGACACGAACGTGCGCCCGCGCCGCATCAACGCGCCCTGAACGGCCGCACGCCGGAAGACGAACGATGCGCCAGACCACACTTTTTGACGGCGAGCGGGAGGCCAAAGGCGCGGGCGCCGAGAGCCTTCTACTCTACGCGCTCGGCGAGTTTCAGGTGCGCGGGAAGGTTCTGGCCGGGCGCGACCTGCCTTTCGACCGCCTGCGCGGCGCCTTCCGTCGCGCGGCCGACGCGTTCGGCGTCCGAGAGTTGGGCGACGAGGAGACCGCCGCCGCGCTCGCCGCGCTCGGCGCGCAGGTTCGGCGCGTCCCGACCTTCTTCGCCAAGCACCCCTTCCGCGTCCTCGTCCCGACGCCGCTGGCCGAGAGGGCGCGCGCCTTCTTCCTCGAAATGAAAAAGACAGACTAAAGCCTTGTCGGCGAGAGGTTTGGTGTTTACGCGCCTTGGGGCCGTCTGTTAACATACCCGCAGCTTTTCCCTTTCCCATTCCGACAGTCTTTTTCTCATTCGAGGCAAGGTGTGAGTCGCGTTATGGTCGGGCGTAGTGGCCGCCGCAAATTTCTGGGAACCGTGGGCGCGGCGGCGCTCGGCATGGGGCTGGCGGGCGAGTCGCGCGCGGGCGCGCTCGGCGCCGCGCAGGACGCGCGGAAGGCCGGGGCGCTCCAGCCCTTCGGCTTCGTCATCCACGGCGGCGCCGGGACGATTGAGCGCAGCCGGATGACGCCCGAGCGCGAGAAGGCTTACCGCGACAAACTCTCAGAGGCGCTTTTGGCTGGCTACGGGGTGCTGGAAAAGGGCGGGGGCTGTCTGGACGCGGTCGTCGCGGCGATCACGCTGATGGAGGATTCGCCGCTCTTTAACGCCGGGAAAGGCGCGGTCTTTACGAGCGCCGGGACGAACGAGCTGGACTCCTCGATTATGGACGGCCGGACGCTCAAGGCCGGCGCGGTGGCTGGGCTGAAACGGGTCAAAAACCCGATCCTGCTGGCGCGGCTCGTGATGGAACAGTCGCCGCACGTGATGATGACCGGCGATGGCGCCGAGACTTTCGCCGCGCAGAAGGGCGTCGAGCTGGTCGATCCCAAGTATTTCTTCACCGAGGAGCGCTGGCAGCAGCTCCAGCGGATAAAAGAGGCGGAGAAGAACCCGCCGCCGAAGCGTTCAGAGCTGGACGGGCAGGCGGCGCCCTTCGACGAGCACAAATTTGGGACGGTCGGCGCCGTCTGCCTCGACCGCGCGGGGAACCTCGGCGCGGGGACTTCGACCGGCGGGATGACCAACAAGCGCTTCGGGCGTGTCGGCGACTCGCCTATCATCGGCGCCGGAACTTACGCCGACAACGAGACTTGCGCCGTTTCGTGCACCGGCGACGGCGAGTATTTCATCCGCTCGGCGGTCGCGCACGACGTGACGGCCATGATGCGCTACGCGGGGAAGTCCGTGGAGCAGGCGGCGGCGGCCGCGATTGAGAAGGTCGGCAAACTGGGCGGCACGGGCGGGCTGATCGCCCTCGACCGGCGCGGGAATTTCATGACGCCCTTTAACACTTCCGGCATGTATCGCGGCTGGATCGGCGGGGACGGGCGGCCGCACGTGGCGATTTACAAAGACTAGTTCCAAAGACCAAGCCGCGCATCCGGCGTCCGAAAGCGGGCTGAAGGCTTGCCGGAAGGTGCTTTAAAATAAGGGTTGACAAAAGCGCCGGCTTGCCGCAAATTGTTGGAAAATCGTTGAATTCGCAGAAATGTTTGTTGACACGCGAGCCGGTTTCGTGTAAAAAAATCAGGTCTTTTAAGGCCCACAGTGGCGCTCATGCCTGCTTTTATGAGACACCGCGCGGGCTATTCCTGAGACGGATTGGCGAGAAAACAATAAACAAATCGTCTCAAGCGAGTCTTTCGAGTCTTTGCACCAGAGGCTTGCAGCGCGCTCTCTCTAAAAAAATTGACAGTTTCACCTACGGGAGGAAGAAGTAATGACTAGCAGAACCTGGAGCCGTACGCCCATCTCGCTCGCCCTGGCGCTCGCCATCGTGTGCACGTACACGATGGTTGGTTTCGCCGCGCCGCAGCAGGGGCAGACTGGCCCGACTGGAGACCTTTCGGTCGTCGGCGAGGTCTCCGTAAACGGCACGAGCGCCATCTCGGGCGCCACCGTCTTTTCCGACAGCACGGTCACGACCGGACAGAACTCCAGCGCCGTCGTCAGCCTCGGCAAGCTCGGCCGCGTCGAGGTGCTGCCGAATTCGAGCCTTAAGCTCACCTTCAACGAGACGGGCGTCAGCGGGATGCTCGATTCGGGTCGCGTCCGCGTCTCGTCCTCGTCGGGCATCGCCGCCACCGTCACGACCAAGGACGGCGCGGCCGTCGCCGACAGCAACCAGCCGAACGTCTTCATGGTTGACGTCGAGTGCGGCAACACGGTCGTCTCCACCCAGTCGGGTCGCGTCGAGCTTCGCGCGGGCAGCTCGGTGAAGCAGATCGCGGCGGGCGGCCAGGACACGGCCGGCACGGCCACCCCCGGCACGCGCTGCACCCGCTTCCAGCAGCCCGAGATGCGCGGCCTCTCCGGCGGCGCGCTGGCGGCGCTCCTCCTGGCGGCGGGCGGTGCGGTCGCGGCGGCCATCATCGCGGCCACGCAGGACAACGACTTCAACTTCGGCGGCAACCCGATCGTCATCAGCCCCGCTCGCTAAAACCTTCAGGTTTCGCGGCAGTAGGGCTCCGGTTGTGCTGATCTAACGCTCGAATTTATTTCGACCCCACAGGTTTTGCGGGTCACGTGCGTTTCGCGCCGCGTGACCCGCAACCTTTTGTCCGGGATAATCTCCCGCCGTAGAACCACGACGCGGGAAAGGTCGTTTTACGGAAGATGCAGATAGCGGTAATCGGGACGGGCTACGTCGGACTTGTGACGGGCGCCTGTTTTGCCGAGTTCGGCACGTCGGTCACGTGCGTGGACGTTGACTCGGGGAAGATCGAGCGGCTTAAACGGGGCGAAATCCCCATCTACGAGCCGGGACTCGACCAGATCGTCGCCAAAAACGCGCAGGCCGGCCGCCTGCAATTCACCACCGACATTAAGTCCGCCGTCGAGCAGTCGCTCGTCATCTTCCTCGCCGTCGGGACGCCTCCGCGCGAGGACGGCTCGGCCGACCTCTCCTTCATCGAGGGCGCGGCGCGCGACGTGGCGCGTCACATGAACGGCTACAAGGTGGTCGTGACGAAGTCCACCGTCCCGGTCGGCACGGGCGAGCGCCTGCGCCGGCTCATCCGCGAGCACCAGACCGAGTTCGACTTCGGCGTCGTCTCCAACCCCGAGTTTTTGCGCGAGGGCGCGGCCATCGACGACTTCATGCGGCCGAACCGCGTCGTCATCGGCTCGAAAGATGAGGCGGCCGTCGCCATCATGCGCGACCTCTACCGCCCGCTCTACCTCATCGAGACGCCGGTCGTCATCACCTCGCTCGAAGCGGCGGAGCTTACCAAGTACGCCGCGAACGCCTTCCTCGCGACCAAAATCTCCTTCATCAACGAGATCGCCAACCTCTGCGAACGCATCGGGTGCGACGTGCACGACGTGGCGCGCGCGATGGGGATGGACAACCGCATCGGCCGCTACTTCCTCCACCCCGGCCCCGGCTACGGCGGCAGTTGCTTCCCGAAGGACACGACCGCG
The DNA here is from genome assembly GCA_036388915.1 of Pyrinomonadaceae bacterium. Taxonomy (GTDB): domain Bacteria; phylum Acidobacteriota; class Blastocatellia; order Pyrinomonadales; family Pyrinomonadaceae; genus QHXN01. The sequence goes on along the minus strand of DASVQX010000007.1, from coordinate 5,867 downwards.
CTGCTCTCGGTGGCGAAGGAGTACGGCGGCGAGGGGCTGATCGTCGAGGCGGTCGTCGAGGTCAACCGCCGCCAGCGCGAGCGGATGGTCGAGAAGATTGAGAAGCTGGTCGGAGAACTCGACGGCAAACAACTCGCCGTCCTCGGCCTCTCCTTCAAGCCCGAGACCGACGACATGCGCGAGGCGCCCTCGGTGGACATCATCGAGGCGCTTTTGGAGAAGGGCGCGAAGGTCAGGGCCTACGACCCCGTGGCGACGGAGCAGGCGCGGAAGGTTCTGAAGGGCGTCGAGTACGCCGAGGACGAGTTCGCGGCGGTCGAGGGCGCCGACGCGCTCGTCTTCATGACCGAGTGGAATCAGTTCCGCGCGCTCGACATGCAGCGCGTCAAGGAGTTGATGCGCGCGCCGAAGATCGCCGACCTCCGCAACATCTACGAGCCGGAGCGGATGCGCCGGCTCGGCTTCGACTACGTCGGCGTCGGACGTTAATCCTATGGCTCTCTCTGGAACTTATCTGGTCACGGGCGGGGCGGGTTTCATCGGCTCGCACATCGCGGCGGCGCTGGCGGGCGCGGGCGCGCGCGTGCGCGTCCTTGACGACCTCTCGACCGGCCACGCCGAAAACGTCGAGGAGATCGGCGGCGGCGTCGATTTCGTCCGCGGCGGCCTGACCGACGAGGACGCGCTCGCGCGCGCGCTCGAAGGCGTCGAGGTCGTCTTCCACGAGGCGGCCATCCCTTCGGTGCCGCGCTCGGTCGAAAGCCCGGAGGAGACGCACCGCGCCTGCGTTGACGGAACCTTCGCGCTGCTCGTCGCGGCGAAGCGCGCGGGCGTGCGCCGCGTGGTCTACGCCGCGTCGAGTTCGGCCTACGGCGACCAGCCGACGCTCCCCAAAGTCGAGGAGATGCGACCCGAGCCGCTCAGCCCGTACGCGGCCGCCAAGCTCGTCGGCGAGTACTACTGTCAGGTCTGGACGCGCGTCTACGGCTTCGAGACGGTCTGCCTCCGCTACTTCAACGTCTTCGGCCCGCGCCAGGACCCGAGCTCGCAGTACTCGGGCGTCATCTCGCGCTTCATCTCGGCGCTGGCGTCGGGCGAGCGACCCGTCATCTACGGCGACGGCGAACAGTCGCGCGACTTCACCTACGTCTCGAACGTCGTGGACGGGAACCTGCGCGCCGCCGAGAGCGCCCCGGCGGTCGGCCGCGTCATCAACCTCGCGACGGGGCGGCGCACGACGCTCAACGAACTGCTCGGCGCCTTGAAGAAGCTGACCGGACGGACGGACGTGGAGGCCGAGTACCGCGACCCGCGCGTCGGCGACGTGCGCCACAGCCTCGCCGACATCACGCGCGCCCGCGACCTGCTCGGCTTCGAGCCGCAGGTCGGCCTCGAAGAGGGACTGCGCCACACCCTCGACTGGTGGAAGCAGAGCCGCTACGCCAACAAGTAAGTCAAAAGTAAAAAGGCAAAAGGCAGAAGTGAAGAGGTGCGATCTCTCGTCCTCACTTCTGCCTTTTGCCTTTTTACTTAACCGCAGCCTCACTCCGCGTCGAACAGTTTTCTCAAACTCTCGGTGTAGGGCGGGCGGGCGACGCCGCGGTCGGTGATGATGGCGGCGACGAGTTCGGCGGGGGTCACGTCGAAGGCGGGGTTGTGGACGGCGACGCCTTCGGGGGCGAGGCGCTGCTCGCGGATGTGCGTCACCTCGCGCGCGTCGCGCTCCTCGATGGGTATCTCGTCGCCGGTCGAGAGCGAGAGGTCGATGGTCGAGACGGGCGCGGCGACGTAGAAGGGGATGTCGTGCTGTCTGGCGAGGACGGCGACCATGTAGGTGCCGATCTTGTTGGCCGTGTCGCCGTTGGCGGCGATGCGGTCGGCGCCGACGACGACGCAGTCGATCTCGCCGCGCTTCATCACGTGGCCGGCCATGTTGTCGGTGATGACGGTGACGGGAATCTCGTCCTTCTGAAGCTCCCACGCGGTGAGGCGCGCGCCCTGTAGGAAGGGGCGCGTCTCGTCGGCGATGACGGCGACGCGCTTGCCCGCGTCGCGCGCGCCGCGCACGACGCCCAAGGCGGTGCCGTAGTCGCCGGCCGTCGCGAGCGCGCCCGCGTTGCAGTGCGTAAGCACGGTCGCGCCGTCCGGGAGCAGTTCACCGCCGAAGCGTCCGAGAGCGCGGTTCGACTCGATGTCTTCGTCGAAAATCTTCCGCGCCTCGTCGATTAAATCCTGCTTGACGTGCTCCGAGTCGGAGCCTTCGGCCTTCGAGCGGCGGAAGCGTTCGCGCATGCGCTCGATGGCCCAGAAGAGGTTGACGGCCGTGGGGCGCGTCTTCGACATCAGGTCGCAGAAGTAGTCGAAGTCCTGCTCCAGGTCTTCAACCGAGGTGCCGACGGCCTGCATCGTGCCCAGCGCCAGCCCCATCGCGGCCGAGACGCCGATGGCGGGCGCGCCGCGCACGACCATCACCTTGATGGCGTCGGCCACCTCCTCGCAGGAGCGCAGCATGAGGTACTTCTCCTCGGTCGGGAGGAGGCGCTGGTCGATCATGCGGACGCCCTCGTCCGTCCACTCGACGGTCTTAATCATGGCGGAAAATTTTTCTCCTCGAAGTTCTAAAAATAAAAGAGGCCATCTTAAGGGAGTGTTCGGGCGCGGGCAACCGCGCGGGGCCTCAGACGCGAAAAGACGGCGGGGCCGGGTCGGCCGCCGCCGTCTTTTCGTCTCTGACGGGCGCGGGGCTTAGTCCACCGCGCGGCGGACGTCCGCCTTGGTCAGGAAGCCGCCGATGAGGAAGATGACGGCGAGCAGGATGTGGAAGATGTGATCCACCGACGCCAGTTCGAGCGAGCCGGGCAGCACCGCAAACAGGCTCGAATCGCCGCCGTGCGGAGTGACGTCAACCGTGTGATTACCACTATGACCGAGGAGGAACCCCGCGACGCCGAGCAGCCCGTAGACGACCCCGAAGACGATGCAGAAGAGGCGCGCGCCGGAGAGCGTCCCGGCGAACCCGAAGTAGAGCGCGATCGCGCCGGAGACGAGGTGGATAAGGTTGTGCGTCAGGTTAAGGTGGAAGCCCAACATGCCGGGCGCCAGGAAGCCGCATATCCCGACTAGGATGAACACCACACCCAGTATCTTACAAACAGTTTTGGCCATGACTCAGTAGTTCCTCCTTGGGAAGAAAAGGTGGAGGGGGAGCTGGCCCCCTTTAATCTTTTTCGACTGGCCGCGGTCGGGGGACTGCGGCGCGACGCTGGAACGAGTGGGCGCATTGTACAACAGTACGCGGGAAATGAGTGTACGGATTTATACGCGGGCGCGCGCCCGCCGGGGAGCGCCTGTTGAGGCCGCCGTTTCGCGTTTGTTATACTCGCCGCGCCGACGAAGCAAGTGTCACGGACGGGGAGGGCGAGTGCCGACGGGCACGGAGCCGGAGCCGTACACGGACATGCACGTCCTCGTCGGCGGCTTCAACGCCCGGCGGGACGGGGGCTGCCCCCCGAAAGGAAAGAGCAGGCGTCCGCCTGCTAACGACTATGAAAGAAGGTTGGGAGGCCGTTATCGGCCTTGAGATTCACGCGCAGTTGAGCACGCAGTCGAAGATTTTCTGCGGCTGCTCGACGCGCTTCGGCGACGAGCCGAACTCGAACACGTGCCCGGTCTGCTTGGGCCTACCGGGCGCGCTGCCCGTGCTCAACCGGCGGGCGGTCGAGTTGGGCGCGCGGGCGGCGCTGGCCTTGGGCTTGCGCGTCAACGAGGTTTCGATCTTCTCGCGCAAGAACTACTTCTACCCGGACCTGCCGAAGGGCTATCAGATTTCGCAGTACGACCGGCCGTTCTCCGAGTCCGGCCTGCTGGAGATTATGACCGCCGAGCGCGACGAGGGCGGGCAAGCGCGCGAGTGGCGGCCGATGGAGGTGCGCATCACGCGTCTCCACCTCGAAGAGGACGCGGGCAAGAACGTCCACGAAGGGCTGCCCGAGACCAACCGCTACTCCTACATCGACCTCAACCGCGCCGGCACGCCGCTGGCCGAGATCGTCACCGAGCCGGACTTCCGCACCTCCTGGGAGGCGTACGACTACGTCAACCACGTCCGCCGCGCGCTGACGTGGGTGGGCGCGTCCGAGGCCGACATGGAGAAGGGCAACCTGCGCTGCGAGGCGAACGTCTCGGTGCGCCGCGTCGGCGCGGAGAAGTTCGGGACGAAGGTCGAGCTGAAGAACTTGAACTCGGTGCGCTTCATGCAGCGCGCCATCGAGTTCGAGATAGAACGCCAGATCGCGCTCATCGAGTCGGGCGGGCGCGTCTCGCAGGAGACGCGGCTGTGGGACGAGCGCGCCGGCGAGACGCGCGTGATGCGCTCGAAGGAGGAGGCGCACGACTACCGCTACTTCCCCGAGCCGGACTTGCAGCCGCTGGCCGTCACGTCCGAGTGGGTCGAGCAGATTCGCTCGGCGATGCCGGAGCTGCCCGACGCGAGGCGCCGGCGCTTTACGGAGCAGTACGACCTCTCCTTCAGCGACGCCTCGCTCTTCGTGCGCGACCGGGCGCTGGCCGACTTCTACGAGCGCGCGGCGGCGGCGTCGAACCCGCGCGGCGCGGCCAACTGGCTCAAGGGCGAGCTGCTGCGCGAGCTGGACGCGGCGGGGCGCGCGGCGGACGAGTCGCCCGTCTCGCCAGAAGAGTTGGCGGCGCTCGTCGGCGCGGTCGAGGAAGGGCGCATCAGCGGCAAGCAGGGCAAGGACGTGCTCGGCGAGATGTTCAGGACGGGGAAGGGCGCCGACGCGGTCATCGAGGAGCAGGGGCTGGCGCAGGTGTCCGACGCGGGCGAGATAGAAAAGATAGTGACGGACGTGCTGGCGTCGAACCCGCAGCAGCTCGCGGCCTACCGCGGCGGCAAGGAGGCGCTCTTCGGCTTCTTCGTCGGTCAGGTGATGAAGGCGTCGAAGGGCAAGGCCAACCCGAAAATCGTCAACGAGCTTTTGAAAGAGAAGCTGAAGGCGGAGTAAGGACAAAGGGACGAGTGGACTACAAGGGGAAGACGGCTGTCGTCACCGGCGGGACGAAGGGCATCGGGCGCGCCATCGCGGAGGCGCTGGCCGCCGAAGGGGTGAACGTCTGCGTCGGCGCGCGCGACCTCGACGAGGTGAAGCAGGCCGTCCGCGAGCTTGAAGGTCTGGGCGAGGCGGGCGCGACGGGCGCGGCGTGCGACGTGAGAGTCTACGAGGAGGTCGAGGCGCTGGTCGCGCACGCGGTCGAAGAGTTCGGCGGCGTGGACGTGCTCGTCAACAACGCCGGCGTCGGACTCCATAAGACGGTCGAGGAGACTTCGCCCGAAGAGTTCCGCGCGGTTTTGGAGACGAACCTCTTCGGCGTCTTCCACGGCTGCCGCGCCGCCATCCCCGAGATGAAAAAGCGGGGCGGCGGCTACATCATCAACATCTCTTCGCTCGCTGGCGCGAACCCGCACCCGAAGATGGCCGCCTACAACGCGTCGAAGTTCGCCCTGAACGGCTTCAGCGAGGCGCTGATGCAGGAGGTGCGGCACGAACGCATCAAGGTCAGCTACGTCATGCCCGGCTCGGTCAACACGGAGTTCGGCGGCGGCACCGTCAGCGAGGAGAACTCCTGGCAGCTCCAGCCCGAAGACATCGCGCGGGTCGTCGTCAGTCTTCTGCGCCACGACGAGCGGAGCCTGCCGAGCCGCGTCGAGATTCGTCCGTCGATGCCGCCGAAGAAGTAGACAGTGAACGGAGGTCTCACCACGATGCGACTGCTGACGGCGCTCTCACTGGCTCTCTTCTTGTTCGCGCAGGCGGGCGCCGAACCACACGCGGAGACCAACCGGAAAAGTC
>DASVQX010000006.1:0-17896 GCA_036388915.1 Pyrinomonadaceae bacterium | reverse complement strand
CCCGCCGGCTCATCGCTTCAATGAAGCGATGAGCCGGCGGGCCGGCTGACGAATCATCTGATCAGGTCAGCACGAGTAAACGTCATCCTCGTCGCGGTCTGAAGGGTACTTGAGCGTCATGCGCGAAGGCCCGGCCGCGGTCGCTTTGGTCGCCGCGGCCTCCGCGGCGGGGGAGTAGACATTATCCTCGTCGCGGTCGGAAGGGTACTTGAGGGTCATCAACTGGGCCGCGGGCTTCGTCGCGGCGTCGCCGCCGTGCTGGTCTTCGAGGAAGCGCGCGAAGAACGGGGTGGCCGCGTCGGGCGGGGGAACCGCCTGTTCCTTTTGGTTGCTGCCTTTCATCTGTGTGTCCTTTCGCGAGGGGTCAGGGGTTGGTGTGGGAGAACTGCTGCGAGTTCTATGACGAACGGTACTTTCTATTACATACGCTACTTCCGGTCAACACTTTTCGTGTGATGCCCGCCGCCCTGCGGGCGTTGGAAGCGCCCCCTCCGTTTATTCGTCCATGATCACGTATTTTTGACCACCTTCTCTTCCGCGTGGAAGGTGGCGCGGCGCTTCCAGCGGCGGTACATGTCAACGGAGAAGGCGAGCCAGAGGCCGCTGAAGAGGTAGGCGCCGAGCGTGTCGCTCGGCCAGTGCGCGCCGAGGTAGACGCGCGAGAGGCCGACGAGCGCGACGGGGAGCGCCGTCAGAGTGCAGGCGACCTTGCGCGCCGTCGAGCCTTTGGGCAGCAGCGCGAAGGCGACGAAGAAGAGGAAGCCGAAGAAGCAGACGTAGAAGGTGACGTGCCCGGAGGGGAAGCTCTCGTGCGCCCAGTCGCCGCTGACGCGGACGAGTTCCATCGTCGGGCGCGGGCGCGCGACGAGGTACTTGACCACGCGGTTGAGCGCCGGCCCGCCCGTCGCGCTCAAGAGCAGCCCGAAGGCTTCCGAGCGGCGCCCGCGCGCGAAGAAGAAGGCGAGCGCCGCGATGACGACGAGCCAAGAGGTGACGCCGTCGCCCACGAACGACACGGCGCGCATCATCGCCTCCATCCCCGGCACGGGTATCGACTGCACGGCGTGCGCGACGCTCCTGTCCCAAGAGAAGTAGGCGTTGGCCTTCGCCAGCGACGCGAGCACGCCGAAGGCCGCCAGCCCCGCGAAGAAGGCCACCTCTGCGCGTTGCAGCCTGCGCGCCGCCGCCAGCCGGCGCAGCCAGTCCCACCGACTCTTCACGGCCTGCTTCGGCGGCGGCGCCTGCCCCGCCCGCTTCGGGACTTGGTCGTCCATTACGTTATAATCCTCTTCAGACTGCTCCCGAACATAAACGACCGGCGCGCCCGGCGGCAAGGCCGAGTGAGCGCCACAGACCAAGCGGGGTGAAGCTTTGCTGAAAGTCGAGTACAGGGACGGGCTCTATCTGCCCGACCTCGATCTGTGGTTCGACGCCGACGGCCCGCGCGACCGCTGCGTCATCTCGCACGCGCACTCGGATCACATCGCCGAGCACCGCGCCATCGTCGCGACGCCCGAGACCGCGCGCCTCTTCCAACACCGGCGGGGCGAGGCCGAGGTCGAATCGCTCCGTTACGGCGAGCGGCGCGACTACGGCCGCTACGCCTTAACGATGTACCCGGCCGGCCACTGTCTCGGCTCGGCGCAGATACTCGTCGAGGCCGACGGCGAGCGGCTCGTCTACACGGGCGACATCAAGCTGCGCCCCAACGTCTCGGCCGAGCAGGCGGTCGTCGTCCCCTGCGACACGCTCGTCATGGAGTCAACGTTCGGCGACCCGCAGTACCGCTTCCCGCCCGACGTGGCGACTTACGACCGGCTCTACGCCGCCTGCGACCGCGCGCTCTCGGACGACGCCGTGCCCATCGTGCTGGCCTACTCCCTGGGGAAGAGTCAGGAGGCGCTTGAGCTTCTGCTGCGGCGCGGCTACCGCGTGACGCTCCACGGCGCGGTCTGGAACGTCTCGGAGATTTACCGCGAGTGCGGGGTGAAGTTCTCGGGCGAGTACGAGCGTTACGACCGCGAGCACTTGAAGGGGCGCGTGCTCATCGCGCCGCCGGGCTGCCGCCGCCAGCCGATGGTCTCGAACATCCCGCGCCGCCACCTCATCATGCTCACGGGCTGGGCGGTGAGCAAGAGCGCGCCCTACATGTATAAGGGCGTGGACCTGGTGCTGCCGCTCTCAGACCACGCAGATTTCGACGACCTCGTCCGCCTCGCGCGCGAGTCCGGCGCGCAGAGAATCATCACCATGCACGGCGCGAAGAAGTTCGCCGGCCTGCTCCGCGAACTCGGCCTCAACGCCGAACACCTCGCGCAGCACCCGTCGCAGCAGAAGTCTACGAAAGGAGCGACGAAGCGCGCCGCGGCCGGCGTCGAGCGGAAGTTGTTCGAGTGAAGTGAGGGCGGGGCTTTAGCTCGGAGGCGGACAGTCTGTGTCGAGATCGATGGGTTTGCCGCCGGCCTTCCTGATGGCGTCGATCACCTTCACAACATCCCCGTATTTGAGGTCGGGCGTGGCGCAGATGAAGACGGTGCCGGCGTACTTGGCCATTTCTTTGTCCGCCCTGTCGCGGGCGGTCTGCCTGTTCTCCTTGATGGCCCGTTTCACCCTCTCCTTCAGCGGGCCGACGTCGTCGCACGTCCCGACCGGCTCCTTTTTGAAGAAGACCCTCCGCTCCGCGTCGATGGTGATGAGGATGGTAAACTCCGACTCCCGCGCCGTCACTTGTGGGTCTTTGTTTTTGGCCGCGTCTTGCGCGACCCCGTCGAAGTTCGCGGGCCGCGCGGTCGCATAGCCCGTCGCGGGCAGGGAGATGGTGAGAAGCAGCAGCGCCGACGGCGCGCGAGAAATTTTCATGATCTTCTCCCGACGGCGGTCGGCCGGCTCAGGGCTTGAACTTCTCCTCGCAGATCAGCTCGACGGCGCGCTCGATGTTCTCGTCGAGACCCATCAGGCACTTGACGATGCGCGAGGGGAGGCGGAGCGTGACGACCTGATACTCCTCGGTCGTCGTCTTCGGGTCGGAGAGCGCGCGGCGGAGCGAGTCCATGATGTCGCGGTAGTCGGCCGGCTTCGAGAAGTAGTCCTGCACGCCCATGCGCTCGCACTGCCGGCGCGTCTCGTCGCTCGTCTCGCCGGTGACGACGACGACGGGGACGTTGGCGTTCAGGTTCCGGATGGACTGGAGCGTCTGGATGCCGTGCATCTCGGGCAGCGTCATGTCGAGGACGACCGCGTCGGCGCCGTTGTCCTCGAAGAGCGCGAAGCCCTCCTCGCCCGTGTAAGCCTTGGAGACCTCGTAGCCCTCCTTCGTGAGCGCCTGCTCGTAGAGCGCCGCCAAGTCCTCCTGATCCTCGATGACCAGCACCTTCTGTCCGCCCACGCTTCTCGTCCCCCTTGCAAAGTTCGGCGTTTGGCCCTTTAATTCGCCCACGCGCGAATCAAAAACCACAGTTTCGACAAGTTGTCAGGCCGTCGCCGGATTATAGCAGAAGAATCCGCGGAAGAACCTTATGACACAGCCCGTCGCCACAGTCCTCGTCCTGCTCTTCGTCGCGCTCGTCCTCTTCGCGACCGAGAAGATTCCCATCGACGTGGTCACCATCCTGCTCGTCATCGGGCTGGTGCTGACGGGCACGCTCAACGTCTCGGAGGCGTTCGCGGGCTTCGGCAACGACATCGTCATCACCATCGCCGGCCTCTTCGTCTTGACGGGGGGCCTCGTCAAGACGGGCGTCGTCGATCTGGTCGGCCGCCGCCTGCACCGCATCGCCGGCGGCAACGAGTTCAAGCTGACCGCGCTCATCATGTTCACCGCCGCCGGCTGCGCCTCGGTGATGAAGAACACGACGACGACGGCGATGTTCGTCCCCGTCGTCTTAGGCATCGCGCAGCGCGCGCGGGTCGTGCCGTCGAAGCTCCTGATGCCGCTGGCCTTCGGCGCCATCCTCGGCGGCACCTGCACGCTCATCGGCACCTCGACGAACCTCGCCGTCTCGGGCGCGCTCGCCAAGCTCGGCGAGAACGGCGAGCTTTCGCAGCGCTTCGGGGTCGGCCCCGAACTGCTCGCGCCCTTCACGATGTTCGAGCTGACGCCGGTCGGCATCGCCATCGTCGTCGTCGGGATGCTCTACATGCTGCTGCTGGGCCTGAGGCTCCTGCCGAGCCGCGGCGGCGAAGAGTCGCTGATGGATCAGTACGGCATCCGGCAGTACATCTCGGAGGTGGTCGTCGTCGAAGGCTCGCCTTTGGCGGGGAAGACCCTCGAAGAGGGGAACCTCTCGGAGATGCTCGACCTGACGGTCATCGGCATCATCCGCGGGAAGCAGGGGCGCCTGCCGCCGCGCGGCGAGGAGGTCTTGCGCGAGGGCGACCTGCTGCTCGTGCAGGGGCGGATGGAGGACATCCTCCGCGTCAAGGACGAGGCCGGCATCGAGATTCGCCCCGACTTCGAGCTGCAAAACCGCGACCTCGAAGGGGGCGACGTGGAACTGTCCGAAGTGATGGTGCTCCGCGGCTCGGAGATGACGGGGCGGACGCTCCGCAGCCTCAACTTCCGCGACCGCTACGACCTGACCGTGCTCGCCATCAACCGCCACGGCATGGCGCTCCTGACCAAGCTCTCGACCGTCACGCTCCGCTTCGGCGACGTGCTGCTCGTGCAGGGGACGAAGGAGTGCGTCGAGCGGCTGACCTCGGACGGCCACGTCCTCATGCTCGAAGGCGAGCTGGGCGGGCAGCGCGAGCGCTTCGGCAAGCGCTGGTGGGCGGTCGCGGCCTTCGTCGTCTTCCTCTTCTTCTCGGTGCTCCACCTCCCGCAGGTGCCGCTCGCGGTCGCCGTCCTGTTCGGCGTGCTCATCCTGCTGGCCTCGCGCGCCGTGCACCTCCACGAGGTCTACGAGCTGATCGACTGGCGGCTCATCGTCCTCATCGCGGGGATGATTAGTTTCGGGACGGCGATGGAGAAGTCGAATGCCGACCAGTACCTCGCCGACCTCATCGTCAACAACTTCCAGTCCTACGGCGCGCTGGCGGTGTTGGCCGGCTTCTTCGTGATGACGGTGGCGCTGACGCAGCCGATGTCGAACCAGGCGGCCGCGCTCGTCGTCCTCCCCATCGCGGTCAAGGCGGCGCTCGCGCTGGGCTTGAACCCGCGCACCTTCGCCGTCGCCGTCACCTACGCCGCCTCCTGCTCGTTCCTCACGCCGCTTGAGCCGGCCTGCGTGCTCATCTACACGCCGGGGCGCTACCGCTTCCTCGACTTCGTCAAGGTCGGCTCGATTCTGACGATAGCCGTCTTCGCCATCGTCATGCTCCTCGTCCCCTATTTCTGGCCTTTGAAGTGAGGCGGCGTATACCGTCGCGCGACCCAAATGTCGCCGGAGTGTCGTCGAAAAGGGGCGCGGCGTCCTTGCGCCGGGGGGCGCGGATTCATATAATTCGCGGGCTTTGAAAAGCGAGGCCGGCCGGGAGGGAATCGGCGGGCGCGCGACGATTTTCAGGCACTCCTCAAAACGAACCGAAAGAAGATGGCCACAAACACCAACTGGAGAGAGCGGCGACGTGTCGCCGAGGGGCGCCCGACTCCCCTCCGCACGATCGCTTCGGGTCTGGCCCAGATTGCGCGCGCGGCCTTCGCCGAGCCTTACCAGCTCGCGGTCGAGCGCCACACCGTCGGACTCAAACGCCTCCCGCGCCAACTCGACGGCCTGCGCGTCGTACACCTCTCGGACATCCACCACAGCCCTTTTACGGGTCGCGAGCAGGTCGAGCGCGCCGTCGAGGTCGCCAACAGCCTCCAGCCCGACATCGTCGCCCTGACCGGCGACTACGTCTCGCACGAGCGCGAGTACGTCCAGCCCTGCGCCGACATCCTCGGCCGCCTGCGCGCGCGCCGCGGCGTCTACGCCTGCCTCGGCAACCACGACAACTGGGTGGACGCAGACCTCGTCACAGACCTCTTCAAGCTCGCCGGCATCCGCGTGCTCAACAACGAGGGCTTCCGCTTCGAGGATCGCGGCGCCTCCTTCTGGCTCTGCGGCGTGCAGGACACGATGGTCGGACTCGAAGACCTGCCGCTCGCGCTCGCCGGCTCCTCCGCCGACGAGATGAAGCTGCTTCTGGCGCACAACCCGGTGATTTTGCGCCGCGCCGCCCGCGCAGGCTGTGACCTCGTGCTCGCGGGGCACACGCACGGCGGGCAGGTCACCTTGCGCTCGGAGCGCTCGGCCTCGGGGCGCGTCCGCCGTCGCATCCTGCGGGGCTTGGGGCGGCGCGGCGAGACGCAGATTTACGTCTCGCGCGGCCTCGGGACGGTCGTCCTGCCCGTCCGCTACGGCTGCCCGCCCGAGGTCACGCTCCTGACGCTGCGGCGCGCCGACTAGTTCTAAAGTCCGAAGTTCAAGGTTCAAAGTTCGGGAGCCTGCTTTTGACTTTGAGCTGTAAACTTTGGACTTTGAGCTTTTATGCCCTCGAAAGTCGTCACCGTCCCGAACATTTTGACCGTGGTGCGCATGGCGCTGATCCCGGTCTTCGTGGGCGCGCTCTACTACCAGAGGTTCGGCTGGGCGCTGGCCGTCTTCGTCGTCGCGGGCGTGACCGACGGGCTGGACGGTCTCTTCGCACGCCGTTTTAACCAATACTCGCCGCTCGGCCAGATTCTCGACCCCGTCGCCGACAAACTCCTCCTCGTCACCTCCTTCATCACACTCTCGATGAGCTCGATCATGGAGCCGTCGGCGCTCGTCCAGCCGCACCCGCGCCACCTCCCCGTCCCCTTCTGGGTCACGGCGGCCGTCATCAGCCGCGACGTTTTCATCGTCGTCGGCGCCGCAACCATCAACGTCGTCACGGGTTTCCGGGGTTTCAGGCCCTCCTGGCTCGGCAAAGCCAATACGACCGTCCAGATCGGGGCCGTGGTGCTCATCCTCATCGCCGCCAGCTTCCCGCCGCTGCGCGGGTACCTTCCGACCGTCTACACCACCGTCTTCTCCTTCGCGGTCATCTCGGGCATCCACTACGTCTTCTGGACTTCAAAACTGCTGAACGAAGACCGCCAGCAACGCGACTCCGCCGGGTGAGTTAGCTAATACACGCCTTTTCAACGACTTGCGCCGGGCAACGCCCGGAGGGCTTCGTGCTACTAAAAGTTGACAAGAAGGGACTCAGGTATTATATTAGCGGCGCATTCAAGGTCGCCGGCGCGTCTGTGCGGCCAGGGCGGCGCGGCTAAAAAATCGGGAGAGATAGAAAAATGAGCAAGATTATCGGTATTGACCTGGGCACGACCAACTCCGTCGTGGCCGTGATGGAAGGCGGCGAGCCGACTGTCATCACCAACTCGGAGGGCGGCCGGACGACCCCCTCGGTCGTGGCCTTCACGAAGGACGGCAACCGCCTGGTCGGCCAGGTCGCCAAGCGCCAGGCCGTCACCAACCCCGAGAACACCGTCTACTCGATCAAGCGCTTCATGGGGCGGCGCTTCGACGAGGTCTCGGAGGAGAAGAAGCAGGTGCCCTACGGCGTGAAGGCCGCCGGGAGCGACGTGCGCATCACCGCGGGCGCCAAGGAGTGGTCGCCGCCCGAGATTTCGGCGATGGTGCTCCAGAAGTTGAAGCAGGCGGCGGAAGACTACCTCGGCCAGAAGGTCGAGAAGGCGGTCATCACGGTGCCGGCCTACTTCAACGACTCGCAGCGGCAGGCGACGAAGGACGCGGGGCGCATCGCGGGCCTCGAAGTGATGCGCATCGTCAACGAGCCGACCGCGGCCGCCTTGGCTTACGGGCTGGATAAGAAGAAGGACGAGACCATCGCGGTCTTCGACTTCGGCGGCGGCACCTTCGACATCTCGATTCTGGAAGTCGGCGAGGGCGTCGTCGAAGTCAAATCGACGAACGGCGACACGCACCTCGGCGGCGACGACATCGACGAGGCGCTGATTAAGTGGATTATTGAAGAGTTCAAGCGCGACCAGGGCATCGACCTCTCGGGCGACAAGATGGCCTTGCAGCGCCTGAAGGAGTCGGCCGAGAAGGCCAAGATCGAACTCTCCTCGACGATGGAGTCGGAGATCAACCTGCCCTTCATCACGGCCGACGCCTCCGGGCCGAAGCACCTCGTGATGAAGCTGACGCGCTCGCGCTTCGAGCAGCTCATCGACCCGATCCTCAAGCGCCTGATGGCGCCCGTCGAGCAGGCGATTAAGGACGCGGGCGTCGAGGCCGGCAAGATCGACGAGGTCGTCTTGGTCGGCGGCTCGACCCGCATCCCGAAGGTGCAGGAGATCGTCAAGAACCTCTTCGGCAAGGAGCCGAACAAGTCTGTGAACCCGGACGAGGTGGTCGCCGTCGGCGCCGCCGTCCAGGCCGGCGTGCTCTCGGGCGAGAAGACCGACATCCTCCTGCTCGACGTGACGCCGCTCAGCTTAGGCATCGAGACGCTCGGCGGTGTGAACACGATTCTCATCCCGCGCAACACGACCATCCCGACGCGCAAGTCGGAAATCTTCTCGACGGCGTCGGACAACCAGACTTCGGTCGAGGTGCACGTCCTCCAGGGCGAGCGCCCGATGGCGGGCGACAACCGGACGCTGGGCAAGTTCCACCTCGTCGGGATTCCGCCCGCGCCGCGCGGGATGCCGCAGGTCGAGGTCACCTTCGACATCGACGCCAACGGCATCGTCAACGTCTCGGCGAAGGACATGGGGACGGGGCGCGAGCAGAAGATCACGATCACCGCCTCGTCGGGTCTCTCGAAGGACGAGATCGACAAGATGATGCGCGACGCCGAGGCGCACTCGGCCGACGACGCGCGCAAGCGCGAAGAGGTCGAGGCGCGCAACCGGCTCGACGGCCTCGTCTTCCAGATCGACAAGACCTTCAGCGAGAACAAGGACAAGCTCGACGGCGCCACGCAGACGCAGGTCGAGACGGCGGTCGCCGACGCGAAGAAGGCTCTGGAAGAGGGAGGCGTTGACCGCCTCAACACGGCCTTCGAGAACCTCCAGACCGCCTCGCACAAGCTGGCCGAGGCGCTCTACCAGGGCGGCGGCTCGCAGGGCGCGTCCGGCGGCGGCGAGCAGGCCAACGCGGCGGGCGCTTCCACCGGCGGGGCCGGCGGCGGCGGGGCCGCGGGCGGCGGCGACGACAACGTCATCGACGCCGAGTACGTGGACGTTGACGAGAACAAGTAAGCAGTAAGGCGGCGAGCCGTCGGGCAGTGAGCGGTAGTTCGGAACACGGGTTCCCACTACCGCTCACTGCTCACGGCTTACTGCTCACTTTCTTCTAATGGCTAAAGAAGACTTCTACCAAGTTCTGGGCGTCAAGCGGGACGCGAAGCCGGAGGAGATTAAGAAAGCCTACCGCCGGCTCGCGCGCAAGTACCACCCGGACGTGAACCCCGGCGACAAGTCGGCCGAGGAGCGCTTCAAGAAGATCACAGAGGCGCACGAGGTGCTCTCCGACGAGAAGAAGCGCAAGGTCTACGACCGCTTCGGCTCGTACTCCGAGCAGTTGGCCGACGCCGCCGCGCGCGGCCACGGCGCGCCCGGAGGCGGGGCGGCGGGCGGCGGTCGCGCCGGCGCCCCCTTCGACTTCGAGGGCTTCGACTGGGGCAACACCGCGTCGTCGTCTGCCGGCGGCGGGTCGTCGTTCCGCGACATCTTCTCGGAGCTGTTCGGCGGCGGGAAGGCAGAGAAGGAGCCGCCGCGCCAGGCGCCGCAGAAGGGCGGCGACATCGAGATGCCTCTCGCGCTCTCGTTCGAGGAGGCGGTGACGGGGCTGACGACCAACATCACGGTCAACCGCTCCGAGCAGTGCCCGCGGTGTCAGGGCGCGGGCGACACGGGCGGCAACCCCGTCATTTGCCCGACCTGCCACGGCGCGGGGCAGGTGCAGAAGGCGGGCGGGCGTCTCAGGTTCGCGCAGGAGTGTCCAGACTGCGGCGGCGCGGGCAAGCGTCGGCCGCCGTGCGCGCTGTGCAACGGCAAGGGCGTGGTGCCCAAGGCCGAGACGGTGAAGGTGCGGATTCCGGCGGGCGTGGACACGGGCTCGCGCGTGAGGATTCCGGGCAAGGGCGAGGGCGGGCGGATGGGCGCGCCGGCGGGCGACCTCTTCATCATCACCAACGTCGGCAAGCACCAGCACTTCACGCGCAAGGGCGAGAACATCTACGTCAAGGTGCCGGTGACGATTGCGGAGGCCGCTTTGGGCGCGCGCATCGAGGTGCCGACCATCGAGGGCAAGGCGCAGCTCAGGATTCCGCCCGGCACGCAGTCGGGCGCGCAGTTCCGCATGCGCGAGCGCGGCATCCCAAGTCTTCGCAACCCGCAGGCGCGCGGCGACCAGTTCGTCGAAGTCCAGGTCACGTTCCCCAAAGTCATCTCGGAAGAGACGAAGGAACTCTTGAAGCGCTACGCGCAGCTCAACCCCGAGAACCCGCGCGTGGCGATGGGGCTGGAGTGAAGTAGACAGTAGTCAGTAGCACTCCGCCACGCGCGCGTTGACGCCGAACGCGGACGCTTCGGCTACGGACGGTTTTTCTACTGACTGCTGCCTACTGTCTACCGAATTATGAAACGGCGTAAGGGCGGGACATACACGATCAGCGCGGTGGCGACGCAGTACGAGATTCACCCGCAGACGTTGCGGCTCTACGAGCGCGAGGGACTTTTGAAGCCTTCGCGGTCGGAGGGGAACACGCGGCTCTACACCGACTCGGACCTCGAACGCCTCGAAGTCATCCTCTCGCTGACGCGCGACCTCGGCGTCAACCTCGCGGGCGTCGAGATCATCCTCAACATGCGCGAGAAGATGGACGCCATGCAGCGCGAGTTCGAGCGCTTCTTCGCCTACCTCCAGTCGCACGCCGAGGAGTTCTCGCACATCATCGAGACGCCGCCGCCCGAGGCGGGCGCGCTCGTCCCGACCTCGCGCGTCTCGACGCTGCGCCGCCGCGCGCAGACGAATCCGCGCGGCTGAAAAAGCTCGTATGTGTGACGGAAGGGGCGGGGGCCTTGTCTGAAAGGCCCGGCGCCCCTTCTGCGCGTGTTAAATTTTTTGGCGGCGGGTTGCCGGCGCGCGCGTCGGCGGCCGAGGTGCTACAATGCGCGCTCGCAACGTAGACCCGCCGCGCGGCGCAAGCCGAACGCCGCCGCACGCCGAGCGCCGTCCCGACCGGCGCGACCAACCGAGGCGGCGGCCGACGACCAAACGTACAGACCCTCCGGGTGAGGCGCAAGCTCGATGACGCCCGAGCGACTTCAGCAGATCAGACTCATCTACGAGCGCGCGGTGGGGCTTGAGCCCGCGCGCAGGCGCGCCTACCTCGACGAGGTTTGCGCGGGCGACGACGGGCTGCGCCGCGAGGTGGAGTCGCTCATCAGCACGCCCGCGCGCCCGGCCGCCGAGTCCTCCTCGCGCAAGCGCGCGCGCCGCCGCGAGGAGAAGACGCCGCTCGAAGTCGTCCCCGGACGCACCACGCTCGGCGCCTACCGCGTGCTGGAGAAGATCGGCGCGGGCGGGATGGGCACGGTCTACCTGGCGAAGGACTTGAGGCTCGGCCGCCGCGTCGCGCTCAAGGTGCTGCCCCCGCACTTCGCGCGCGACGAGGAGTTGGTGCGCCGCTTCGAGCAGGAGGCGCGCGCCGTCGCCGCCCTCAACCACCCGAACATCCTCACCCTCCACGAAATCGGAGAGGAGCGCGGCTGCCTCTTCATCGTCACCGAATACGTCGAGGGCAAGACGCTGCGCGAGCGCATGTGGGAGGGGCGCTTCACCGCCCCGGCCGCGCTCGACGTGTGCGCGCAGGTGGCCGGCGCGCTCTGGAAGGCGCACGCCTCGGGCGTCGTCCACCGCGACATCAAGCCCGAGAACCTCATGCTCGACGATGAGGGGCACGTCAAGGTGCTCGACTTCGGCATCGCCAAGCAGGTCGCCGCCGACCAGTCCGTGGACACCGAGGCGCCGACGAACGCGCGCGTCAACACCGCGTCGGGCGTCGTCCTCGGCACCTCGACTTACATGAGCCCCGAGCAGGTGCGCGGCCACGAACTCGACGGCCGCACCGACGTGTGGAGTTTGGGCTGCGTGCTCTACGAGATGGTGGCCGGGCGCCCGCCCTTCGAGGAGAAGAACTTCGGCGACCTCGTCGTCTCCATCCTCCACGGCGAGCCGCCCCCGCTCGCGACGCTCACGCACGAGTCGCACGCCGCGCCGGTCGAGCCGCTCGTCCTGCGCGCGCTGGCGAAGGAGCGCGACGGGCGCTTCCAGACGGCGAAGGAGTTTCAGGCCGAGCTGCGGCGCGTCCGACGCCTCATCGAGCTGCGCGGCGGTGAGCCGGGCGGCGCTTCGCCCGCCGAGACCGCGCGCGAACTCGCCGCGCCGGCTGCGGCCGGGCACGAGCCGACGCGGCTTCACGCGTCGGAGGCGCGGCGCCCGACGCGGCTGACGACGAGCGAGCAGCGCAAGCAGTTGACCGTCCTCTTCGCCGACCTCGCCGGGCTGGCGGCGCTCACCGAGGGGCAGGACGCGGAGGACGTGGGCGAGCTGATGTCGGCGCTGTGGCCGCTCGTCGATTCGGTCGTCGAGTCGCACGGCGGCGAGGTGACAAAGCGCTTCGCCGAGACCTTCGTCGCGCTGTGGGGCGCGCGCGGCGCCCGCGAGGACGACCCCGAGCGCGCCGTCCGCGCCGCGCTCGACGTGCAGGCGTCGGTCGCCGAGTTCGTCGCGGAGCGCTGGCCGCACGAAGCGCGCGTCGAGGGCGTCGAGGGCGGCGCCCCGGCGCGGCTGATGCGCGTCGGCGTGAGCACGGGTGCCGTCCTTTTGAGTCAGGCGGCGGCGACCGGCGAGCTGAGCGTGACGGGCGACCCCGTCCGCCTCGCGACGCGCCTCCAACAGGAGTCGCCCGTCGGCGGCGTCCTCGTCTCGCACGACACTTACCGCCACGTCCGCGGCGTCTTCGACGTAGACCCGCCCGGCGACATCAGGACGAGCGAGCGCGCCGAGCCGGTCCGGTTCTATCACGTCCGCCGCGCCAAGCCGCGCGCCTTCCGCGTGCAGACGCGCGGCGTCGAGGGCGTCGAGACGCGCATGATCGGGCGCAAGGGCGAGCTGCGCCGTCTGACCGACGCGCTGGAGTCGGTCTTCGAGGAGGGCGAGCTTCAGACCTTCACCGTGCTCGGCGACGCGGGCCTCGGCAAGTCGCGCCTGCTTTACGAGTTCAGCAACTGGGTCGAGCTGCTCCCCGACGTTTGGTACATCTTCAACGGGCGCGCGGGCGAGTCGGCGCAGGGGCTTCCTTACGCGCTCGTCCGCGACGTGTTCTCCTTCCGCTTCGAGATACAGGACAGCGACCCGCCCGAGGTGGCGCGCGAGAAGTTGGAGCGCGGGATGCTCTCGATGTGCGCCGGCGCGCCCGAGGCCGAGGTGCTGATGAGCGCGCACTTCATCGGCCAGCTCATCGGCTTCGACTACTCGGCCAGCCCGCACGTCTCCGGCATCCGCGACGACGCGCGGCAGGTGCGCGACCGCGCCTTCCGCTACGCCGCGCGCTTCTTCTCCGACATCTCGCGCGACCTCCCCGTCGTCTTCTACCTCGACGACATCCACTGGGCCGACGAAGGCTCGCTCGACTTCATCGACCACCTCGCGCGCGAGTGCGCGCACGCGCGGGTGATGATCCTGTGTCTGGCGCGCCCGACGCTGCTCGAACGCCGCCCCGCGTGGGGCGAGGGGCGCGAGCGCCACACGCGCCTCAACCTCCAGCCGCTCTCGAAGAAGGAGAGCCGCCAACTCGTCGAGGAGATTCTGCGGCGCGCCCGGGGCGTCCCCGCCGAGCTGCGCGAGATGGTCGTCGGCGGCGCCGAGGGGAATCCTTTTTACGTCGAAGAACTCATCAAGATGCTCATCGACCAGCGCGTCATCGTCCCCGGCGCGGAGTCGTGGAGCGTGGACGCGACGCGGCTGGCCGAGGCGCAGGTGCCGCCGACGCTGACGGGTGTCTTGCAGGCGCGCCTCGACCGCCTGACTCCCGACGAGAAGACCGTCCTGCAACGCGCCTCGGTCATCGGGCGCGTCTTCTGGGACGGCGCGGTCGAGCAGCTCGGCGCGGGCGCGACCTCCCCCGCGACCCGCGCGACGGGGCGCGCCGCCGTGCCGCCGACGCGCGCGGCGGTGCCGACCGGCGTCTCGGCCGAGGTCGAGCGCGTGCTCGAATCTTTGCGCGGCAAGGAGCTGGTCTACCGCCGCGAGGCTTCGGCCTTCGCGGGCGCGCGCGAGTACATCTTCAAGCACGCGCTGCTGCGCGACGTGACCTACGGGAGCGTGCTCAAGCGCGACCGGCGCGTCTACCACGGACGCGCGGCCGTCTGGCTCGCGCTGCACAGCGGCGGCCGCGTCGGCGAGTACGCCGGACTCATCGCCGAGCACCACGAGCGCGCGCACTCGCCCGAGGACGCCGCCGAGTGGTACGGCCGCGCCGGCCGGCAGGCGCGCGAGACCTACGCGCCCGAGACCGCCATCCGCCACTACCGCAAGGCGCTCGACCTTCTCGCCGCGCACGGGGCTTCAAACGCGGGCGACGCGGCGGAAGACCCCGCGCTCCACGCGCTCCGGCTTGAGTGGTGCGAGGGCCTGGGCGAGGCTCTGCGCGTGCAGGCGCGCTACTCCGAGGCGGTCGAGGCTTACCGGCAGATGCGCGCGGCGGCCGAATCGCTCCAAGCCATCCCGGCGCAGGCGCGCGCGTGGAACGAGATCGCGCTCGTCCAGAGCAGTCAGGGCGACAACCGCGCCAGCTTCGAGAGCACGCACCGCGCCGAGATGCTCGCGCGCGGCGCGGGCGAGGGCGCGGGGGCCGGCGTCGAGCTGGCGCGCGCGCTCTACCTACAGAGTCAGGTCTGCTCGCGGCTCGGCGACGCGCGCGCGGCGATGAAGCTGGCCGACCGCGCGCTCGCGCTCGTTGACCGGCTCGGCGACGAGGGGCGGCGCGCGCGCGCCGAGTGTCTGAAGTCTTTGGGGATGGCCTATCACACGCTGGGGCAGTTCGAGCAGGCCGAGCAGTTCAAGTCGCTCTCGCTCTCGCTCTACCGAGAGCTGGGCGACCGGCGTTACGTCGGCAACCTCCTCAACTCTCTGGGCGAGACGGCGCGGCTCCTCGGCGACTACGGCAAGGCGTGCGAGCGCTACGGCGAGGCGCTCCAGATCGCGCGCGAGATCGGCAACCGCAACGGCGAGATTCTCTACCTGTCGAACCTCGGCGGCGCGCGCGTGGGCCTGGGCGAGTACGAGGAGGCCGAGGCCGAGCTGCGCCTGACGATTGAGATGGCGACGGCCGCCGGCTACGTCGGCGTGTCGGAGAACTACCGCTTCCTGGCCGAGGCGCTTCTGGGGCGCGGGCGCGTCGAGGAGGCGAGCGAGGCGGCGGTGCGCGCGCTCGAACTCGGGCACGAGATCGAGAACCAGGAGCACGTCGCCGAAGCGTGGCGCGTCCTCGGCCTCCTCGCCTCGCGCGGGTGCGCGGGCGTCGAGGTCGCGGGCCAGACGCGCGACGCGGCATCGTGCTTCTCCGAGAGCCTGTCCATCTTCGCGCGCATCCAGATGGAGGCCGAGCGCGCGCGGACGCTGCGCGACTGGGCGCGCCACGAGCTGGCCTGCGGCGACCCCGAGCGCGGCCGGCAGCTCCGCGAAGAGGCGCTCGACACCTTCCGCGCCCTCCGCATGGAACTCGAAGTCGAGCGCATGGCCGCCGAAGCCTGAAGCCCGCGCCTCACCGGGCCGGCGGCGCGCCGAACTGGTCTTCGACGACGAAGGCTTCGAGCTTGGACGCGCCTTTCGTCCCGCCGACGATGAAGATCGTGTAGAGCCTCCCCGCCTCCATCTTGACGTTGGGCACGGCGAGCGTCGTGATGTTCTCGCCCGAGCGCCGCGCCTCTAGTCCCGCGCCGGCCGGCTCCGCCTCGGCGTAGGCGGTCGCCACGCCCGACTTCGCGCCCTTCACCAGCGGCTCGGCGCGCCCCGTCGCGTAGAGGTCAACGTCGCCGAGGTCGGGCGAAGCGTTGACGACGCGGACGCGCACGCGCCCCGCGGCCGGCGGCTCGAACTCGTCCGCGAGGAAGCGCAGCTCGACGCCCTCGCCCTTCGAGAAGAGGCCGGAGCTGTCCTTGGGGAAGACGACGATGGTGTGGTGACGGCCGGTGCCGAAGCCCTCGGTCTTCTCGGCCAGCGGCTCGGCCGTCTCCTGCCCGGCGAGGCGCAGGCGGTAGACGCCCGACGCCACGGGCAGCTCGCGGTACGCGGTGACGTACTTGTAGGTCACGCCGTCGAAGGCGCGCGAGTCGCCCGCGTACAGGTCAACGGGCGCCAGCCCCGGCACGGCGTGGACGAAGCGCACCAGCGCGTTCTTGCGCGCCGCGACCTCCGAGGCCGGCGGCGCCGTAGTCGTCCCCGCATCGGTCTTCGTCGTGACGGGGCCGTCCTGCCCCGAGCCGAGACGTGAGCAGCCGAACGCCGACGCCGCGAGCAGCGCCGCCGCCAGCCCTCGAAGTGCGAGACGCACGCGCACTCTATTCATGGAAAGTCCCTCCTTCGTACTTCAAAAATACGACTGTACCGTTTCGCACCTCAAACATGCTCCCCGCGCGAGCCGTGCAAAAGACAAGCCAGCGCCGGGCCGCCGCCGCCGGGGTCGCTTGAAGACAAGATACGGCGCGCACTCGCGCCTCGCGAAGAGTGACGGGCGGGCGTCGGGTATGCGTGTTGCTTCCAGTCCCGCCGAGACGAAACGCGAAAGACAAATCATACGTCAACGGACGAATCAGGAGAACGGATGGCAGAGTGCTCCGACGGATGACGCAGGCGGGTGCCACGAACGAGGGGCGCTCTACGCCGTTAACTGCCCGGCCTTTATCTCTTCCCGGCCGGGTCTCACATCAACAGTACAGACTAAGGGGGAATTTGGATGAGCAAGACGATTGTCGGACTGTTCGATAATTACCGCGAGGCGCAGCGCGCCGTGGCCGGACTTATAGAGGGCGGCATCGCCCGCGAGGACATCGGCATCACCTCGCGCGAATACACGAGCCAGGAGGGCGAGTCGTACCGCGAAGAGTCTTACCGCGACGACGACGGCTTCGGCGACAAGATCAGCAACTTCTTCTCAAACCTCTTCGGCGACGACCGCGAGTACGCCAGCCACTACTCCGAGGCCGTGACCGGCGGCGGCGCGGTGGTGACCGTTGACTGCGAATCGGACGAGACGGCCGACCGCGCCGAGATGCTCCTCAACCGCTTCGGCGGCGAGGTGGACGGGCACGGCGAGTCGGACCGCCGGACGGCGTACGCGGGCGGCGAGACGGCCGAGACGGGCCGCGCCGGCATGACGGCCGAGGGCGGCGAGGCGCGCATCCCCGTCATCGAGGAAGAATTGCGCGTCGGCAAGCGCGAGGTCGAGGGCGGCGGCGTCCGCGTCCGCACGCGCGTCGTCGAGCGCCCGGTCGAAGAGGTCGTGCGGCTGCGCGAGGAGCGCGTTAACGTGGAGCGCCGCCCCGTCAACCGCGCCATCACCGACGCCGATCTGAACGCCTTCCGCGAAGGCTCGTTCGTGCTGACGGAGCGGAGCGAGGAGGCGGTCGTCGGCAAGACGGCGCGCGTCGTCGAGGAGGTGGCCATCAACAAGGAGGTCGGCGAGCGCACCGAGACCGTCCGCGACACCGTCCGCAGCACCGACGTTGATGTCGAGCAGACGGGCGACGTGAAGGTGCGCGGCGCCAGCGCCTCCACCACGGACACCCCGAACCCCCGCAAGCGCTAAAGCGTAAGCCGGGAGCGCGGGCATCCCTGCCCGCCATGAGCGCGTCAGCGCGAATAAGAGAAGCGCCACCACTCAACCTTGAGTGGTG
>DASVQX010000005.1:0-54091 GCA_036388915.1 Pyrinomonadaceae bacterium | reverse complement strand
CGGGTCGGGGCAGACGGCCGCGGGGCGCTTGGGTATGTTCTTCCCCCTCTGCGCGGGGGAGGCTGCGGAAGTCAGGCCCGACGCCGTCAACGCTAACAGGGCGGCGCAGGCGAGCGAAGCTTTACGCATGTGGGCCTCCGGGCTCCTTAAAGTTCGACGGCCGATGAGGGCCATCCTCACCGGCCGTCTTGCCGCGGCGCGAATGTTATCTGGCGGAGAGGGTGGGATTCGAACCCACGGTACGGTTTCCCGTACACAGCATTTCCAGTGCTGCCAGTTCAACCACTCCTGCACCTCTCCGGGAAAACTCTCAGCAATCGGCGGCCAGCTTTCAGCTCTGAGTTTGGCCGAAGCGCTGACCGCCGATTGCGCCAAAGCATACCGCATCCCGCCGATTTCTGTCACGCGCCCCGCGCGTGAGCGCGCCCGCCCTGATACAATATGCCGCTTACGATTTGACGCACCCACGGCGCCCCGTTCTTCGTACATTACCCGAGGTCGATTAAACTGCCCGAGGCGCGCTCCCGGCGCGTTCCACGTCTATGCGAGTCATCCCCGAAACCGGAACGGTCGCACACTACCGCATCATGGAGGCGCTCGGCGCGGGCGGGATGGGCGCGGTCTACAAGGCTTACGACGAGAGGCTCGACCGCGTCGTCGCGCTCAAGCTGCTGCCGCCCGAGTTCACCTCGCACGAAGACCGCCGCCGCCGCTTCCTGCAAGAGGCGCGCGCCGCCTCGGCCCTGAACCACCCGCACATCATCACCGTCTACGAGTTCGGCGAGGACGGCGGGCGCCCCTACATGGCGACCGAGTACGTCGAGGGCGAGACGCTGCGGCAGAAGATCGCCGCCAGCGCGCTCGGCGTCTCGGAGGCGCTCGACTTCGCGACGCAGCTCGCCGAGGGGCTGGCGAAGGCGCACGACGCCGGCATCGTCCACCGCGACCTCAAGCCCGAGAACCTGATGGTCACCCGCGACGGCTACCTCAAGATTCTCGACTTCGGCATCGCCAAGCTGCTCCCGCGCCGCACGCGCGGGGCGGCGGCCGACAGCGCGCAGAAGACGCTCGTCCGCGTCCAGACCGACTCGGGGACGATTATGGGCACGGTCAACTACATGTCGCCCGAGCAACTGCTCGGCCAGCGCGTCGATCTGCGCTGCGACGTGTTCGCCTTCGGCGTCGTCCTCTGCGAGATGCTGACGGGCGCGTGCCCGTTCGCGGCCGACAACCACATCGACACGATGCACGCCATCCTCCACGCGGAGCCGCGCCTGCGCGACGAGATACGCACGAAGCTCCCGCCCGGCCTCTTCGCCATCCTCACGAAGGCGCTCGACCGCGCGCCGAAGAACCGCCACCGGACGATGGAGGAGCTGGCGGCCGAGATCAGTGCCTTCAAGCGCGAACTCGAACTCGGGCAGGCGGCGACGACGCAGACCGCGAAGCCCCGGCTCGTCCTGCGGCGCGTCACGTCTTTGCCGCGCGCGAGCGGCATCGACTACGAGAAGGAGTTGAACGAGGCGCAGTTCAGGGCGGTGACGACGACCGAAGGCCCGCTGCTCGTCGTCGCGGGCGCGGGGACGGGGAAGACGCGCACGCTCGTCTACCGCGTGGCGCGGCTCGTCGAGTCGGGCGCGCGCCCCGAGTCCGTCCTGCTGCTCACCTTCACGCGGCGCGCGGCCTCGGGGATGCTCGCGCGCGCGGCCGGCCTCGCCGACGCGCGCTGCCAGCGCGTCTCGGGCGGCACCTTCCACAGCCTCGGCCACGGCGTCCTGCGGCGCTTCCCCGAGGCGGCCGGCGTCTCGCGCAACTTCACCGTGCTCGACCCCAGCGACACCGAAGACTTGATCGACCTGCTGCGCCGCCGGGTACACCTCACGCGCGGCCGGCACTTCCCGCGCAAGCGCACCATCTGCTCGATCTTCAGCACGATGGTCAACAAGGTCGTCACGCTCGAAGACGTGCTCAAGGCTTCCTACCCTCACTTCCTCGACGAGCGCGCGGCGCTCGAAGAGATGTACGGCGCCTTCGAGGAGTTCAAGCGCTCGCGCCACCTCCTGACCTACGACGACCTGCTCGTCCGCCTGCGCGAGGCGCTCGAAGCCAGCCCCGAGCTGTGCCTCCGGCTCTCCGAGCAGTACCGCTACGTGATGGTTGACGAGTACCAGGACACCAACAAGCTCCAGGCGCAGATCGTGCGGCTGCTGGCGGCCGGGCACGACAACGTGGCCGTGGTCGGCGACGAGTGCCAGTCGATCTACTCGTTCCGCGGGGCGAGCCACCGCAACATGCTTGAGTTCCCCGAGCTGTTCCCGTCGGCGCAGGTCATCAAGCTGGAGGAGAACTTCCGCAGCACCCAGCCCGTCCTCGACGTGGCCAACGCCATCATCGCCGAGGCCGAGGAGGGCTACGGCAAGCAACTCTTCTCGCGCGTTGACGACCGGGGCGAGCCGCCCGTGCTTGTCAGCGCGCGCGACGAGAACGAGCAGTCGCGCTTCGTCGCCGAGCGCATCGAGGAACTGCGCGAGGCGGGCGTGCCGCCCGGCGAGGTCGCGGTACTCTTCCGCGCCGGCTCGCACTCCTTCGACTTGGAGATCGAGCTCACTAAGCACGGCATCCCGTTCCGCAAGTACGGCGGCATCAGGTTCGCCGAGTCGGCGCACGTCAAGGACGCGCTGGCCTTCCTGCGCGTGGTCTCGAACCCTTCGGACACGCTCTCGTGGTTCCGCGCGCTCAAGCTGCTCGACCACATCGGCGACGCGACCGTGAACCAGATACTCGACCACCTCGGCGTCGAGCGGAAGGAGTTCCGCGCGGCGCGCTCGAAGGAGACGCTCTTCCGCAAGCTGCACCGCTTCCCGGCGCGCGCCGCCTATCAGGAGCAGTTGAACAGGCTGGCGCGACTCCTCCTGAGCATCGTCGAAACCAAGTCGCCGCACGCGCAACTCTCGGCCGTCCTGCGCTTCTACCGCCCGATCCTCAAGGCGAGGTACGACGACCACCCGAGGCGCGCGCGCGACCTCGAACACCTACAGGCCATCGCCAAGCGTTACAAGATTTCGGCCGAACTGCTGGCCGACGTGGCGCTCGACCCTTCGGACTCGTCGCGCGCGGACGGGCGCGGGCGCGGCGGCGGCGCCGTCACGCTCTCGACCGTCCACTCGGCGAAGGGTTTGGAGTGGGACGCGGTGTTCGTGATCTGGATGGCGGACGGGTGGTTCCCCTCGTCGCGCTCTTACGACGAGTTCGAGGACGTGGAGGAGGAGCGGCGTCTGCTCTACGTCGCCGCGACGCGCGCGCGGCGGCACCTCTACTTCGTCTACCCGCTCAACGCCTTCCGCGGCGGCGAGGGCGCGCCGCTCCCCGCCGTCTCGCGGCTGCTCGACCCCGTCCCGCACACCGTCCTGCCGCGCGCCTCACTCTTGGGCGGGGACTGAGACCGCCGCTCAGGGCGGAAGACGTGTGGAAGTATGTTGAAGGAGCGTGTGCCCTCGGGTGGTGACGGAGGGCGCGGGATGAAAACGCGGGGCGTAACGTTTTCGGTTACGCCCCGAGGGGGTGGCGCGGCGCACTCGGCGCCGACCCGAACGGGACTGCGGAGTGCGCCGCGTCGTTACGGTCGCCGGCGGTTAAGGCGAACGCGCGGCGGGTCGGCCGCCCGGCTCGCGCGCGGGGGCGTCAGCGCATCAGTTCCGACATCTTCTCCGCGAGTCGCTGCATCAGACTGTCCACCTGCCCGCCCGTCAGACCTTTATTCTTCAACGTCGTGCGGAAGCCTTTCTTGTTAGCCAGCCCCCGGAATAAATCCTGAGCGGTGAGGTTGACGCCCGGCACGTCGGCCGCGAACTGCGCCAGCAGGCGGGCGGCGACGAACTGCTCCGGCTTCAGCTTGCTGTAAATCGAACGCGCGGCCGCGAACTCACTGCGTAAGGCCGCGTCGTCGGAGTTCAGCGCCGCGGGCGCGCCCTGGAAGCGGGCGAGGGGGTCTGCGGGCGTCGAATCGGTGGGGGCGCCGGTCTCCCCGGACTTCTCTTTGTCAGAGGGGGACATGTTCGGCCGCGTCTTGACCCCGGTGCGCCCCGGGACTCTCAAATCGCGCTGCGCCCGGGCCTCTTCGGAGCAGAAGACGACGGCGCTGAAAGCGAGGGCGAGCGCCGCCAAAGACCTTAACGTTTGGACTCTCATTAAAAACCCCTCCTTCGCTGACTCGCCCGACTCCACTCGGGGCTGGCGATTAGTTGTGCGCGGGTCTGTTCTCGTTGCCACTTGGCCGCGCGCTCGGCGCGGCGCGGCAGCCGAGTCGGGTCGCGGCTACTTAAAGATTTTACGCAGATTGCCGCTGACTGTCAGCGAAGTGAAGAAGCCCACGCGGGGCGCGTTGGAGGTGAGGCCGGCGAGCACGCCGGCCTCCACGCTGTACCGCTTCGCGAAGTCGTAGCTGAGCGCGTGGGTCGTGCTCGCCACGCTCGGCTTGCCGCCCCCGCGCGACTTCCCCGCGACCCGGCCGCCATAGCCGAGGCCGTTCTGGAACTTGTAGCCGTAGGACAGGGTCAGCCGGCCGGCCGTGACGTAACCGCTCTCGCCCGACTTCCCGGCGAAACTCGGCCCGAACGCAACGCCGATGGTGCCGTTCTTCCCTTCCTCGCCCAGACCGTTGGAGAGCACGGCCAGCACCAGATGGTCAAAGCGCCCCGACCCGAGACCCTCATCCACGCTGGCGTTGGGGATGCCTACCGTGTAGACGAACGACAGCGCCGGCCGGCTGCCCTTCTCCTCGGCGGCGACGAATTCCGTGGTCAGCGACATGTCTCCGGCGCCGGACGTGCGCGGCGTTCCCGGCGCCTTGCTGGAGAGGAAGGTGTCGAAACCGAACTCTATCGACAGCCGCGGGTGCAACGTCACGCCGAAGGAGAAGGGGCCGGCCATGTCCCTCGACCCCGACGGGTCGCTCCGCGACCGGTCGTTGAACTGGTAGCCGTACGAGATTTTGAAGTCGCCCACGGGGTCCTCCGCCTCTTCGGTCGGCTCGGCGTACACTTCCTCCTGGACGTACGCGGGACGCTGCGACGGAGCGGGCGCGCGGGAAGGGTCCGGGGTCTGCCAGAGGCTCCCCACGAAGGCGGGCTTCGGGGTGGCACCAGATGTGGAGATGTTAAATTGCTGCGCCTGCGCCGTCAGCGACGCCCCGAGGCAGAGTAGGGTCAGGGCAAGAAACCTGTTCATGTCTGGCTCCTTCACGACGGGATTCGTGGTGTGAATATCGTGAGGCCGGCGTTAACACCGCCGGCAAGATACGGCCGTCTGAGCGCAGCAGAAATTAATGCCTAACGGGGCGGGAAGTCAATGTAAATTTAGGTACGACGGGGAAGGTTAAGACTTTAAGCCAGTATTTCAAACGCGCCCCGGCGTCACTCTTCGTCTTCCTCCTCGCCTCCCGAGTCGGAACGCTTGATCGAGTAATATTTTAGATACGTGGGGTCGGTGCCGATTGCTTTGGCCACGAAGCCGGGCTGGCCGTCGCGCTCGGGGAGCTCCTGCGTGTAGGTGCGGTTCGCCTGCGTGCTGTCGAGGCGGGCGCTGCCGAGGCTGACAACGTCCGCGTAAGGGACGCGGCGCCCCTGCTCGTTCGCCACCGCCGTGACGTAGCGCACCGACGCGTGCTCCTTGTCGTAGGCGACCATGAGGTGTGAGTAGCTCGGGTCGTCATTGAGTCGCCAAACCTCCTGCTGCTTACGCTCCTCCTTCTCAAGCTTGCCGATCTCCTGGAGCCGCGCGTGCGCCTGCTCCCGACTCATCCCGAGCCGGACGCCGAGTATCTCGGGCTTCGGCCCGCCCGCGGCGGAGCACGCCGCGGCGAGCAGGAGCAGACAGCAGACGGTGCAGACGGTGACGACTCTCTTCATCATACTTGGGCTTCGTTCTGTCGAGCGTTCTCGCGGGGCGGTCTGCGCATAACGCGCGCCGGCGGGCGACTTCCGAAGAATCCGCCCGCCGGCTCGTCGGTCTGTCGGCAACCGCCTCCCGACAAGGCGGTCACTGACGACGCCCGTTAGTCGAAGGCGGCGAAGAGCGTCCTGCCGCCGGACTGTCGGATGATGGTCGCGCGGGCCGCGCCGTCGTTGTCGTTGCCGTCGATGTGTCCGTCGCCGTTCTTGTCGGCGCCGGCGATGCAGGCGGCCGTGACGCAGCCGTCGGCGAAGGCGGCCAGCGCGCGGCCGCGCTTGTCTATGGTCACGTCGTTAAAGTCGAGCAGGTTGCGCGTCGAGCCGGGGCAGGTCGTGCCCGCGGTGCAGATGACGCCGCGCTGCACCGGGTCGTTCGGCGTGGCGTTGACCGTGACCCACGTCTGGCCCCCGTCGTAGGTCGTGGCGACGTAGCCGAACCACGTGCCGTCAAACGTCAGGTCGGTGCCGCGCCCGTTAGCGCCCTCGGCCGAGGAGCCGAGGAAGAAGACGGCGGCGCGGCTGGCGTCGCCGCCGACGGCGGCCGGGAAGACCGCGTTCTTGATGTTGTGCGCGGCGCCGATGTCCGTCACGTTCACCCAGTTGAGCCCGCGGTCGTGCGAGACCGCGGCGCGCGCGTGGCCGTCGCCGTCGGCGTAGGCGAGGTAGACCGTCCCGTCCGCGCCGAGGCCGACCGACGGGTCGCTGTCGCCGGGCGTCGAGCCGGGCACGGTGCGGATGCTCCACGTCAGGCCGTTGTCTTCGGAGACGGCGACGCCCTGCTCGCCGCCGCAAGACTTGTTAGGCACGTAGACCGTCCCGTCGGGCGCGACCTTGATGTGCCCGTGCAGGCCGCCGCACTGCACCAGCGTCCACATCGGGATGGAGAGGCCGAAGGTCAGGCCGCCGTTGTCGCTGCGCGAAATCTGCGCGAGGCCGATGTCCTGCGAGGCGTAGTAGATCGCGTTCGGGTAGGTCTGGAGGTTGAGACCGGGGAGTTGCACGGCGCCGCCCTTGAGCGAGCCGTCGGCGTTGCGCGCGTACGGGCCGCCGCCGACGGTCTGGTGGTCAACGCCCGAGTTGATGCCGGAGCCTTGGCTCGGCGTCCACGTCGCGCCGTCGTCGTCGGTGAACGACATGAGGCTCGCCTTGCCCGCCAGTTGCGAGACGAAGGTGCGGTTGGTGCGGCTCGCGCCGGCGTCGCTGTCGGTGAAAAGAATCGGGTCGAGCGTGGTGAGCGAGGTGTTCTGCGCGCTCACGTCCTGCCACGTCGCGGTCGCCGGCGAGGCGGAGTCGTTGAAGCTCACGCGCAAGGTCTCTAAGGCCGCGACGAACATGGCCGCGCCCGTGTCCCAGTTGGCGCCGATGGTCGGCTCGCCGGCGCTCTCGCCTAAGCCGGAAGGCGCGGCGAAGTTCTGGTAGCTCGGGGGCACGGCGGTCGAGGGCGAAGGCGCGGGCGCGGGCGGCGCGACGGGCTTCAGCTCGACGACGGCGCTCCCGCGATACTGGTCAATCGTGGTGGCCGCGTAGTAGACGGCGTGAATCGTGTAGACGCCGGTGCCCGAAGCCGACGGGTCAATCGTCGTCTCCTCGGTCGTCAGAGGCCCGCCGAGCGCCGTGATGCCGTTGCCGGAAGTCGCGACGAGCGGGCCGGAGTTCGAGCCTTTGTGGATGTAGAGGTCGTAGTCGGTGACGGGCAGGTTCCACTCCATCTTGACGCGCACGCGCTTGCCCGCCCACGCGGCCTGCGTGCCGCCGACGTTGAGGGTGAAGGTGTCGCAGGTGAGACCCTCGCGGCAGAGCGTCTCGCTGCCGATGACGGGCGGGGCGTTGAGCGCGCCGCCGCCGATGGCCGTCCCCGCCCAGTTGACGGGCGCGGTCGCCGTCGGGCTGAGGGTCACGGAGGTCGGGCTGGCGGCGTCCGCCGTCATCGTCCGCGGCTGGGCGAAAATCATTGTCAAAACGAGCGCCGCGCCGGCGGCCGCGCCGAACGCCTTAAACACACTCTTCGATCTCGGGGTTCTCGATTTTCTCATGACGAAGGTTTCCTTAACTGGCGGCGGGTGGGGTATCCGGCAGGGTCGCGCCGAACGACCTCGCCACCTCTCCTGACAATTCAATAACGGACGATGCAGTCTAGCGGCGGGCGCTTGGCTAATTCTTGGCTGGCGCTTGGGGAGCTGCGCCCGCCCGAAAAATACGACAAAAAGCCGGCGCCCGACACCTCGCAGGGTGCCGGGCGCCGGCTTCAACGCTTGGGAGTTTCGGGAAGTTTCGGCCGTTATTCCGCGGCCTGTCTGGTGAAGACGCTCATCGCGTGGGCGAGTTCGAGTCTCGTCAGCGCGGCCTGCGGGCGGAAACTGCCGCCCTCCGCGTTGAGCAGCCCGCGCTCCAGCGCGACGGCCACGTAACCGCGCAGCGCGGAAGGAATCGCGTAGGCGTCCGCGACGGTCAGGAGTGCGCCGGCCCTCTGCTCGGCCTCGGCCCTCGCCCCCGAAGCGCGGACGAGTGCGACGGCCGCCGCGAGGCGGGTGGTCATTTCGTCCGGCCTGAACGACCCGCCCGGCGCGGCGTCCGTGAAGAGCGCGCCGCCCGGCGCGGCCTGTGCGCTCTCGACGAAGAGCGTGGTCGTGCGGTCGGGCACGTCGGAGTAGTTGGACTGAGCGGGCGCGTACTGCGGGACGCGCCCTCCGAGCACGAGCGCCGCCGCGAGGTCGGCGCGCGTCACGCCGAAGCCGGGGCGGAAAGAGTCGCCGAGCGGCCACATCACGAAGGAGCGGATGTTCTGGTAAACGTCCTCTCGCGCCGACTGGCTCAGGCCGCCCACGTCCGACAGGGGCGCGTACTCGGCGCGCGTCACCTCAAGCACTCCTTTGAACTGCTGCGGCGTCCCCGCGAAGCCCTGCGTGTTCGTGACGCCGACGCGCCAACCGCCGGGCGCGGGCGACTTGACGACGACGCGCTCGCGCCTGCCGGTCAGCCCCGGCACGTTCAGCTCGTTCGACGACGCGCGCCGCACGCCGCCGGGGTCTGAGAGCGCGAGCGCGAGGTCGTTCGTGCTGTAGACCGGCCCCCACGCGACTTGCACGGAGGCGAGGAGCGCGCCCTCGGGGACGCTCAAGGTGGTTTCGTAGCCCGACACGGGCTGCGCCGTGCCGCCGAACTGCCGCAAGGGGTCGTTGACGAATCGCACCTGCCCGCGGTCGAGCGTGGCGCGCCACACCCCGATGAGCCGCTCGGGGTACGCGGCGGCGAGCACGGCCGCGTGCGCGTTGAGCATCCCGGCCCCGGCCTCGTGGCGGTAGTAGGGCGGGAGCGGCGTCGCCGTCCGCTGGAGGATGTCGCGCACCTCGGCGGGCGTGAGGCCGGGGTTGGCTTCGAGCATGAGCGCGACGACGCCGGCCACCTGCGGCGCGCTGAAGCTCGTCCCCGTGCCCACGGTGTAAGACAGGCTCTCGGCGGCCGAAAGCTTGCGCGAAGAGTTGAGGCCAGAGGCGCCGACGAGATTTAAGCCCGAGCCGCGCAAGGAGACGACGTTGACGCCGGGCGCGACCAGCGTCGGGCGTGAGCCGGGGCCGCCGAACTCGCCGCGCGCCGAGAAGGACGCGAGGCGCCCTTTGTTGTCGGTCGCGCCGACCGAGACGACCCACGGCGCGGCCGCGTAAGGGTTCAAGCTGTGGAGGCCCGGCCCCCCGTTGCCCGCGGAGAAGACGACGTTGACGCCGCGCTCGTCGAGGATGCGCGTGGCGACGTTGACGGGGTCGTTCTCGTCGAAGAGAGTCTCGGCCGAGAAGCTACAGTTGACGACGCGGACGTTCAGCTCGGGGTGCGACAGGATGTAGTCGAAGCCCGCGAGCACGTGGAAGAGGTTCAAGTCTCCCGCGCTCAGGCCGACGAGACTGGCGCCCGGCGCGACGCCCGCGTAAGCGCCGCCCGAGCGCGCGCCGTCGCCCGCGACCACGCCGGCGACGAAGGTGCCGTGGCCGTAAACCTGATCCGTGTTCGGCACGTTCTCGACGCCGACCGGGTAGGTGAAGCCGACGCTCATGCTCTGCGTGTCGGCCAGCTTGACGTTCTGCGCGACGCGGCCGGCGAGGTCGGCGTGCGTGCCGTCTACACCCGTGTCTATCACGGCGACCGTGACGCCGCGCCCGGTCAGGGGCAGCCCCGCGTTAAAGCCGGTCAGCTCCGAGTCGCGCGGGACGCGCTCGGCGCCCGCGAGGGCGAGGTAGGGGTCGGAGGTCGTTTGCAGCGTGCGGTTGCCGTAGACGGAGCGCACGTTGGGTAGGCGCGAGACGGCGACGAGTTGCCGCCGCGTCGCCGTGACGGCGACGACGGGGAGCGCGCGGTAGAGCGTGCCGCCCGCGATGCCGCCCGCCCGCAGGTCTGCGAGGTCGGCCTCGACGGGCTGCCGGTGGTAGACGACCGCCGCGTTGATGTGGCTGTCGTCGGTGGCGCGGTCGAGCAGGATGGCGAGTTCGGGGTCGAGACTCTGGAGGCCGATCAGCCGCGCGGCGTCGCTCCCCGTGGCGGTCACGCTGTCGGAGCCGGTCGCCGTGACTCCATCTGAGCCGGTCGCCGTCACACCGTCCGAGCCGGTCGCGGTGACGCCGTCAACCCCCTGGAGCGTGACGCCGTCCGCGCCGGTCGCGATGATGGCGTCGGCGCCCTCGACGCGGACGTTCGTCGGCACGATGGAGAAGACGCGGCCGTCGCTCCCCGTGGCGGTCACGCCCTGCGCGCGCTCCACGACGAGTCCGTCCGAGCCGATGGCCGTCACACCCTGCGCGTGTGCGAACGAGAGGGCGTCGCTCCCCGTGGCGGTGACTCCGTCAGAGCCGGTCGCCGTCACGCCGTCCGAGCCGGTCGCCGTGACGCCCTCGGCGCGCCTGAGCAGGAGCGAGTCCACGCGGTAGCGCGAGCCGTCGGAGCCGGTGACGGTGACGCCGTCCGACCCGGTGACGGTAACGCCGTCGGCCGAGGCGATGCTCAGGGCATCAACGCCGCGGGCCACGAGCGCGTCGGGCCCGGCGTAAGGGAGGCCGTCCGACCCTGTGGCGGTGACGCCGTCGCTGCCCGTCGCGGTGACTCCGTCAGAGCCGGTCGCCGTCACGCCGTCGGAGCCGGTCGCGGTGACGCCGTTGACCTTGAAGGCGAGCAGGTCGTCGCTCCCGGTGGCGGTGACGCCGGAGAGGTCTGTGAAGGTGATTCCGTCCGCGTCCGTGAGCCAGATGCCTTCGCCGCGCCTGACGCTCACGCCGGCCGTCGCCGCGCCGGCCGAGAGCAGGCAGGCGAGGAGCACGGCGACGACCTTTCGTGACCTTCTTAACGTGTGCATAATCACAGTTGGGCTGAAACGGCGTTACTTATATAACCTTCAAGCAGGCGTGAGGTTGACCACCGAGCCGGGGGCGCGGGGGACGCCCGCCCGACTCAAAAAGAGGGCGCGACTCACATCGCCGCCCGTCTCTACTACCGGCGCTAGGAGTCTCGGCGAATGATACAGCAAAGCCGCGCGCCGGGTAAATCCGCGGGGAGGGCGCGAGAGCTTACCCGACCGACTCGCGGTAGACCCTTTGCGTCTCCTGCGCCGGCTCGACGCCGAGTTCTTTGAGCAGGAGGCCGCGCAGCGTCTCGTACTGCTCCTTGACGGCGACGCGGTTGCCGAGCGCCGCGTGGGCGCGCATGACGCGACAGTGAACCTCCTCGCGGAAGGGGTCGTCGCGCAGTATCAGATGCGCGAGGACCAGCGAGCGTTCCCACTCGGCCGCACCTTGCGCGGCCGCGGCGAGATTTTCGAGCATGCGCAGGTATTGGTCGCGGTAGTAGGAGCGCTGCTCATCGACCCACTCGTCGTGCGTGCCCGGCATGAACTCGCCGCGGTAGAGGGAGACGGCCGTCTCGTAAGCCTGAAGGCAGCGTGCGGTCTCGCCGCGCCTGCGCGCCGCCGCGGCCTCGCCCACCAGCCGGTCGAACTCCTCCGCGTCCGAGCGGTAGGAGAGGTCGGGGTTGAGCAGGTACTCCCCGTCTTTATAAAGCAGGAAGTTCTGGCGCAGGAGTTGGTTGCTGTTGAGCGCCTTGCGGACGTAGGAGATCGTGGGGTGGAACTTCTTCTCGACGCTCTCGGGGTCGTCGTCGCGCCAGAAGGTGTCGATGAGCGTGTCCTTCGAGGCGCGGCGGTGCTGGCGCGAGGCGATGAAGCAGAGGATGTCGCGCGCGCGCTTGCTCGTCCAGGCGTCCGGCGAGAGCGGGCGCGCGGGGTCGCGGTAGATTTCCACGGGCCCGAGCATGTTGATGGTCAGGTCACTCGAAGGCTGCGACGCGGAAGCGGCGCGCGCCGCCGGCGCCGGCTCGCGCGGCGCGGGCGGCTGGGACTGGAGCGCGGAGAGTCTCTGCCGCAATTCCGCGGGCAGGAGCTTGCGCGCCTCCTCGGCCGAGAACAGCCGCGGGCTCCGTTCGACCTCGCGCCGGAGCCAGTACTCGTAGTCGTAGCGCACGGCCAACTCCAACGCGCGCCGCAGGTGCCCCAGACAGTCCTTCTCCCGACCCGCCTCCATCGCGCACGCGGCGAGCGCCATCGAAGCCTGCGCCTCGTAGTAGTGAAAGTTGTGCTCGCGGAAGTGTCGGAGGGCCGGGTCGAGTTCGGAGCGCGCGCCGCCGTGCTCGCCCTGCGCGAGCATGACGTGGGCGCGGGCCAGCACGGCCGACTTGAGCGCCGCCTCGTTCTGCATCGCGGCGCGCGCGGCGACCAACTGGTCGAGGGCCGCGCGCGCCGCCGCGAGATCGCCCTCCCGCGCCGAGAGCACGGCCCGCTCCTCCGGCAGCTCGTACCGCGCGAGGTCAACCCCGGCCTCTTTGTAGGTGCGCTCCGCGCGCGCGTAGAAATCCACGGCCTGCCCGAACTCCCGCCGCTCGCGGTAGAGGTTACCGTAGTTCTCGAAGACCTCGGCTTGCAGCACGCCGAGGTTGAAGAGTTGCGACAGTTCGAGCGAGCGGTCGAGGTGCGTCTCACACTCGGCGAACTCGCCGCGGTAGAGGTGGCAGCGGGCCACGTTGAGGTGCACGGCCGCCTCCTGCGGGATGGGCGGCGCGCTCCGGCCGTACTGGAGCGAGCGGCGCAGCCAGCGCAGCGCCTCGCCGAAGTCGCCGCGCGTGAGCGCCGGCAGGCCCAGGTTGTGCGACATCAGCCGCGCGTAGTGCTCGTCGCCGTGGTCTTCCGCGCCCTGCAACGCGACGCGGAACTCGCGCTCGGCCGCGGCCCAGTCGCCCTTCGCCATCAGACACAGCCCGCGCGTGCCGGCGCACTTGGCGCTCACGACCGAGTCCGCGTCCGCCAGCCCGGCGGCGCGGTCGAGGTGGGCGAGTGCCGTCTCAAGGTCGCCGTAACGCCGCTCGACGGTCGCGAGCGAGCGCAGCGTCTCGGCCTCGCCCTCGCGGTCGTTCTGCTCGCGCAGGAGCGAGGCGGCGCGGCGGTAGAACGCGCGCGCGGAGTCCAGCTCTTCGCGCAGGCGCGCGACCTCGCCGCGGAAGAAGAGGGCGCGCGGGTGCGCCTTGAGAGCTTCGGCCGGCAGCGCCTCGACGAGCGAGGCGAGCGAGGCCAGCGCGCCGGCCGCGATCCAATGTCCGCCCCGCTCGGCGACGACCGCCGCCGCCCGCCCGAAGTCTTCCGAGGCGATGAGGTGGCGCGCGGCGTGCTCCCACTCGCCGCGTTCGAGGTAGAAGTCGGCGCAGCGCGCGTGCTCGGCGGCCACGCCGTCGTGCCCCGACTCCTGGCTAAACCTCCGCTGTAAAAAACTTCGGAAGAGCGGGTGGAGGCGGTACTCCTCGCCGCGGCTGTCGCTCGCCACCGTCATGAAGACGTTGCGCCGCACGAGCTCGGGCAGGACGTGGCGGCTGTTCACCTCCGGGTAGAGCCGCGCGCACGCGTCGAGCTCTATGCGTTCGAGCAGCGAGATGCGCAGCAGGAAGTGCTGCACGCCCTCCGGCTCGTCGGCGAAGACCTCCTCGGCGAAGTAGTCGAAGATGTCGTGCTCCGAACGCCGTAAGATTTCCCTCAGGTCGGCCGCGCCCGCCGCGCCCGCCGACGACGACTGCGCCTCGCGCTGCGCGAACTGCCTGACGAGTTGCAAGGCGGTGATCCACCCCTGCGTGCGCTCGCGGTACTCGGTCAGTTGCGCGGGGCTGAGTTCGAGGTCGAAGACCTGCCGGAAAAGCTCGCGCGTCTCCCCGTCCGTGAAGAGGAGTTCCTGGCGGTCGATGATGGCGAGCGAGTCCTGCGAGCGCAGGCGCGAGAGCGCCAGCGGCGGCACGTCGCGCGAGACGACGATGACGTGCATCACGTCGGGCAGGTAAGAGATCAGGCGGTCGAGGACGGCGTGCACCGCCGTCTCGCGGCCGAGGTGGTGGTAGTCGTCCAAGACCACGACGAGCTGTTGGCTCACCTCACGGAGCACCTCGTCGAGGAGCACGTCCACGGCGCGCGCGGGGCTTCGCGCGACCTCGTCGGCCGACTGGCGCAGGTAGGAGAGCGTCACGTCGCCGAAGCCGGGCACGGCCTGCCTGAGCCCGTGCGTCAGGTATTCGAGGAAGACGAGCGGGTCGGCGTCCCCCCGGTCGAGCTGGTACCAGACGAACCGGCGGGCGTGCGCCCTGACGAAGTCCGCGACGAGCGTGGTCTTACCCGAGCCGGCCGGGGCCGTGACGAGCGTGACGGGGTGCGAGAGGTTGGACTGTAGGCGCTCGACGAGGCGCGGGCGCGAGAGCAGTACGGAGGCGGGCCGTGGCGGGAGGAGCTTCGTCCGCAGGAAGAAGGTCGGACGCTTCCGCGCGTCGTCCCGCGCCGGGCGGGCCGGCGCGGGAGTGCCGTCGCTTCTCGTCCTCTGTGCCATCGGGCGAAGCCTCCGCCGCTCTCGCTGGAATGTGCCTGAGCTTAACACGGCGGCCGCCCCGTCTCTACGGTTGCGCACGGCGCGCCGCGCCCCGCCCCCCTCATCCGCAGTGCCAACGCGTCCAGCGCGGCGGCACGCCCCCCCGTCTGTTCGAGAGCCCTTTGCGCATCGCGCCCCGCGAGTCCGTAGCCGGCGAACAAGTCCGCCGCCTCCTCCGGGGTGAAGGCCAGCGCGGCCTCTTCGATGAGGCAGAGCGTCTGCTTCGAGCGCATGCGCCACACGGGCGTCGGCGGCAGGCTGCGCCCGATGATGAGCATGTGCGCGTCGGTGGGCAGCAGCGGGAGTAGCCGTCGGAAGAACGGCACGACCCACCCCGCGTCGTAAATCAGGTGCAGGTCGTCAATCACCATCAACAGCGGCTCGCCCCCGCACTCCTGCAACTCATAGAGGAACGCTTCGGCGAGGGCGGGGATGTCGTCGAGCCCCGGCGACCCCGCGAAGTTCGTCAGCACCTCCCGCCCGAAGCCGGGGCGCTGTCGGCGGACGCTCTCCGTCAGGTAACGGAGGAAGATGGGCAACTCGCCGTCCGGGGCTTCGACCGTGTACCAGGCCGTGCGCATCCCGCAACTCCGCGCGAAGTCTGCCGCCAGCAGCGTCTTGCCCGTGCCCGCGCGCCCCGTAATGACGGTGGAGGTGCATGAGCCGAACGCCTCGCCCAACATCCTGAGCAGGCGCGGGCGAGATGCGCGCGGGGTCTGGCGGGGGAGGGTGACCTTGTCGTGAATGACTTGCATATTCGCTGCTACAAACAGCCCTCCACCGAACACGGGCCGCGGCCACTCACGCGCCGTCCGAAGCAAGGAGGCCGGGCCCGATTCAAAGTGTACGCGCCCGGCTTGGCTAATTCTTGAGTGCCCTGTGTGGGCGCAAGCTCCGCGCGCTCCCATCAAGAGCCGACGACCAACACGCCATTAGCCCCGAGCTGAAATCTCCTGTCTGTCAGATAGCTGACAGTAAGATGCATGACGTAATTGCCGCACTTTCTTATAGTTACAATAAATCAAAAAAGTTCTTGACTTATTATAGAAGAGGCGTATTTTAATCAACCTCAGCAAGTTCAAGATGGAAGTTCATTACAGGAGAAGCGTCATGCCGAGCGGAGACAGCCGAACAAAGGTAGCCGGACAAGCGGGGGAGTCCATCGTTAAACAGGCGCGGGCGGAGACCCCTTCGGGCGGCGAGAGCCGCGTGCGTGTGTCGTCGCCGGGCGGGGTTGCGCAGTCCCGCGCCGTCAGGGTGGTGAAGGCGGCGCTGGTTCTGGCGACCGCGGGGATTCTGCTCTTCACGCTGGCGAGGCCCGGCGACGCCCACCGCGTCGGCGCCGGGCAGGACGGCGGAAAGAGTAGTCAGGCGGCCGTGGAAGCGCCTCTGACGGCCGAGGCCCGACAGAGGCTGGCCGAGGAGGGGAAACAGATTTTCCGCTTCGACACCTTCGGCGACGAAATCTTCTGGGGCGACACGCTCAAACTCCACAACGCGATCCAAGGCTCGAAGTTCGGCGGCGTCGGCGCGGGCGTCAGCCCCAGGACGGCGCTCGCCGTCGGCCTGAAGGTTGACATGGAGGCGCTGCCGGCCGCGCTCGTCGAGCAAATTCAGCAGGGCAAGGTCGATCTCGACGACCCGGCGACTACGCTGGCGCTCATCAAGCTCGACGCCGTCCTCGGCGTGAAGGGGCAGTTCAACTCTGACGGCAGCATGAAGACGATGGGCATCAGTTGCGCCCTCTGCCACTCGACCGTTGACAACGCCTTCGCGCCGGGCATCGGCCGCCGGCTCGACGGCTGGGCCAACCGCGACCTGAACGTCGGCGCCATCGTCTCGCTGGCGCCCGACCTGACCGTCGTGCAGAACCTGCTCGGCGTAGACCGGCCCACTTTAAACACGGTGCTTCAGAGTTGGGGGCCGGGCGAGTTCGACGCCGAAGTCTTCCTCGACGGCAAGGCGTTCCGCCCCGACGGCAAGCCCGCCTCGACGCTGATTCCGCCCGCGTTCGGCCTGTCGGGCATCAACCTCCACACCTGGACGGGCTGGGGGAGCGTGCCGCAGTGGAACGCCTTCGTGGCGAACCTTGAGATGCACGGCGTCGGCAACTTCGACGACGAGCGTCTGAACGACCCCGTCAAGTTTCCCATCGCCGCCAGGAACGGCTTCGCGCACATCCGCAACGAGGTTGACCTGATTACGCCGAAGCTCCCCGCGCTGCACGCCTACCAGCTCTCCATCGACGCGCCCGCGCCGCCCGTGGGCAGCTTCGACGAGGTGGCCGCGAAGAAGGGCAAGGAGCTGTTCGGCGGCAAGGCCGGGTGCGCCACCTGCCACACGCCGCCGCTCTTCACCGAGTCGGGCTGGAACATGCACACGGGCGCGGAGGTGGGCATCGACGAGTTTCAGGCGATGCGCTCGCCCGACGAGCGTTACCGCACGGCGCCGCTGGGCGGCCTGTGGACACACCAGAAGGGCGGCTTCTACCACGACGGACGCTTCGCGACTCTGCTCGACGTGGTCAACCACTACGACGGCCACTTCAAGCTGGGGCTGACGGGTCAGGAGAAGGGGCAACTGGTCGAGTTCATGAAGTCTCTGCCGTCGCCGACGACGGCCGTGGACGTGAACGACCCGACCGACTTCGTCACGCAGCACTACCGCGACTTCCTCGGGCGCGAGCCGGACGCGCCGGGGCTCAACTTCTGGAGGGCGCAGATCGAGTCGTGCGGCGCGGAGCCGGTGTGCCTGGAGACGAAGCGGGTCAACGTCTCGGCGGCCTTCTTCCTCTCCATCGAATTTCAGGAGACGGGCTTCGTCGCCTACAAGGCTTACAAGGCCGCCTTCGGCAACATGCCCGGCACGCCCGTGCCGCTGACGTTCGCAGAGTTTCTGGCCGACAAGCAGTTGCTCGCCAACGGCGTCGTCATCGGCCAGCCCGGCGCGGAGATGCGGCTTGACCAGAACAAGACTGCGTACTTCAACGCCTTCGTCCAGCGCGAGCGCTTCACCACGGCCTACGGCACGTCGCTCACGCCCGAGCAGTTTGTTGACGCGCT
Source organism: Pyrinomonadaceae bacterium (assembly GCA_036388915.1). Taxonomy (GTDB): domain Bacteria; phylum Acidobacteriota; class Blastocatellia; order Pyrinomonadales; family Pyrinomonadaceae; genus QHXN01. The sequence continues at coordinate 36,157 of DASVQX010000005.1, read as the reverse complement.
GAACGTCAACACCGGCGGGGCGCTGACGCCTTCGGAGAGGCAGGCGGCCGTCGCCGAGTTCGGGGGCGCGACGACCACGGGCGACGTGGCGGCCCGCGTCCGCGCGCTGCGGCGCGTGGTCGAGAACGCGGAGTTCTCGCGGCGCGAGTTCAACCGCGCGTTCGTGCTGATGGAGTACTTCGGCTACCTGCGGCGCAACCCGAACGAGCCGCCCGAGCCGACGCTCGACTTCCGGGGCTACAACTTCTGGCTGAACAAGCTCGAAGCGTTCGGCGGCGACTTCGTCCGCGCCGAGATGGTCAAAGCCTTCATCACGTCGAACGAGTACCTGCGCAGGTTCGGCACGTAGGCCGGAAGCGCAATCCCCAAATATCGGAATACAGACACCAACTTTTCGGAGGAACCATGAGGAGTACACACCTAAGCACCATCGGCGTCGCGTCGGCCCTCGCAGTCGCGGCAGCCATGATTTTCGGCGCCGCCCCCTCGACGGCCACGCGCGCGCGCGCCCTTCACGAACCCCACACGACGCGGGCGGCGGCCGTGACCGACCCGCAGATCGCCGCCATCGTCGTCGCCGCCAACACGGTGGACATCGAGGCCGGGAAGCTCGCCCGGTCGAAGACCAAGAACGAGAAGGTCAAACAGTTCGCGGACACGATGGTCACCGACCACACCGCGGTGAACAAGGCGGCGGTCGATTTAGTCACCAGACTCGGCGTCACCCCGGAGGAGAGCGAGACGAGCCGCGGGCTGACCGCGAGCGGTGAGAAGGAGCGCGCGCGGCTGAGCGGCCTGTCGGGGAAGGCGTTCGACCGGGAGTACATCGCCAACGAGGTCGCCTACCACAAGCTCGTGATAGACGCGGTGGACAAGACCTTGATCCCGAACGCGCAGAACGCCGAGCTGAAGGCGACGCTCGTCAGCGTCCGCCCGGCGCTGGTCGCACACCTCCAGCACGCCGAACATCTTCAGGCAGAGCTGGCCGGGAAGAAGTCGGCGAAGGGGACGCACAAGCGTTAGCTCGAATGACGGTTGGTTGTACCGGATGGTGCGGAAGCCCGGCCGCGAGGGAGGGCTTCCGCACCGCCACGGCCGAAGGTAAACCGCGAAATGCGAAAGGCTGAGTATGTCTCCGATTAATTCTCGTCGTCATCATCATCATGCGACGGCGCGCGCCTTACTCTCCGTCGGCGTGGCGCTCTTCATCTTCGCCGGCGCTTCTGCCGCCGCTTCGAGGTCGAGGACGCACACGGTCGCGCTGCGCGGGATGAGGAACGTCCCGGCGACCATCGTGGTGAGAGCCGGCGACACGGTGGTCTGGAAGAACGAGGACGTGGTGCCGCACACGGCCACTGACCGCGGGAAGCGCTTCGACTCGGGGAACATCGAGCCGGGCGGCTCTTGGAGCTACGTGGCTAACACGAAGGGCACGTATGACTACTACTGCGCTTACCACCCGAACACGAAGGGCAAGCTCGTCGTGCGCTGAACGACCGGAGGGCAAGTCATGTCATACCGTTTACTGAGAGCGACGGCCGTCTTATCAGTGATTATCTTGTCGGGCCTGCTCGGCGCGGCGTGCGGTGTTGATAACGAAGGCGGGGCGGCCGGCAACCAGACGAACGCGAACGTCAACCGAGCGGCGACGGCGACGGACGCCGCGGGCGGCGCGGCGCAGGCGGGCGCGGGGGCGCAACGGATAGAGATGGGCGACGACGTTTTTCTGCCCGCGGTTTTAAACGTCCCCGCCGGCACGAAGGTGACGTGGGTCAACAAGGGCAGCAAGGCGCACACCGTCGTGAGCAACGACAAACTCTTCGACTCGGGGCTGGTGTCCATCGACGGGGAGTTCTCGCACACGTTCGACGCGCCCGGCACATACCTCTATCACTGCGCCCCGCACGCGAAGATGGTCGGCCGGATCGTCGTCAAATAGCCGAGACGCGGACGCGCCCCGCGGCGGTTCGGAGGGCTGTAAAAAAATGGGTTTGCCGCTGCCGCCGTTCTCATGGGAGAACGTCCACCCGATTCTGGTCAACTTCACCGCCGCGCTGATACCCGCGTCGGTCTTCAGCGACCTGCTGGGGGCGCTGCTGCGCCGCGACTCGCTGAAAAACGCGGCGTGGTGGACTCTGCTCTACGCGGCGGCGGTGACGCCGTTCACGGCGCTGGCGGGCTGGTTCTGGAAGAGGTCTATCGAAGCCGCGCTCTCGGCGGAACTGATTGCCGTCCACCAGTGGCTCGGGATTTGGCTCGCCTGCGCGTTCCCCGCCCTCCTGATCTGGCGTTGGAGGTTTCACAGACGCGGCGAGGGCCCCGGCCTCGCTTATTTCGTGACGGCCGCGCTGACGCTGCTGGCGCTGATGTATCAGGGCCACGTGGGCGGGAGCATGGCTTTCGGTTAGGCGTCGGAGGTGGAGACCGTGAGAGACAAAACACGCGTGTCGTCCGAACGGGAAGCGAGCGCCGCGGCGCGCGAGCGCGCGGTCGTGACCGTGCGGCTGACGCTGCTGCTGTTAATCATCGGCGTCGCGCTCTTTCTCTTCCCCCGCCCCGGCGGCGGCGCGCTCCCCGCGGGGCCGGGCGACCCCGCCGGCCGTCACAAATAGTCGCAGGGCGGCGACGCGCCTTCCCCCTTATTTCCGGCGGAATGTCGTGCGGGTGACATTCGCCGCCGGAAAGAGGCGTGACAATCGTCGTGATGTAGCTTCACCCTCCGAGGAGGGATTCTGTGTGACGAAGGCCGGGCGGCTCGCCGACGTGGCCTGATAACTCTTATGGACTATAAGGAATTCCCCCTTGCGAACACGTCCGACCTCGGCGACGGAGAGATGAAGGAAGTCTCCGCGGGCGGCACGAGAATCCTGCTGGCGCGCGTCGGCGGAGAGTTCCACGCCGTCGGCGCGGCCTGCCCGCACTACGGCGCGCCGCTCGCCGAGGGCGCGCTCTGCGGCACGCGCGTCGTCTGCCCCTGGCACCACGCCTGCTTCGACGTAACGACCGGCGCCCTCGAAGAGCCGCCCGCGCTCGACTCGCTCCCGCGTTACGAGGTGCGCGTCGAGGACGGCCGCGTGCTGGCGCGCGTCCCCGGCGAGGGGCCAGACCGCGTGCCCCCGCGCATGTCGCGGCGCGACGCGTCGGACGCGCGGCTCTTCGTCATCCTCGGCGCGGGCGCCGCCGGTTACGCCGCGGCGCAGACGCTCCGCGAGGACGGCTTCCGCGGGCGCCTCGCCCTCGTCACGCGCGAAGACCGCGCCCCTTACGACCGCCCGAACCTCAGCAAGGATTACCTGCAAGGCCAAGCCGAGCCGGAGTGGATGCCGCTCAGACCCGTCGAGTTCTACGAGCAGTTTGACATCGGGCTGCTGTGCGGGCATGAGGTGACGCGCGTGGACGCGGCCGCGAAGGCGATCACGTTCGACGGCGGCGACACGCTGGCCTACGACGCGCTGCTCGTCGCCACGGGCGGCTCGCCGCGCCGGCTCAACATCCCCGGCTCCGACCTCAAGAACGTCTGCCTGCTGCGCGGCTTCTCCGACGCCGACTCGATCATCGAGACGGCCGGGCGCTCGAAGCGTTGCGTCGTCGTCGGGTCGAGCTTCATCGGCATGGAGGCGGCCGCCTCTCTGCGCCAGCGCGGCCTCGACGTGACGGTCGTCGCGCCCTCGCGCGAGCCGTTCGAGTCGCTGCTCGGCCCGGAGGTCGGCGCGCTCTTCCGCCGCGTCCACGAGGAGCGCGGCGTCAAGTTCAAGCTCGGCGCGGTCGTCTACCGCTTCGAGGGGACGAGCGCCGTCGAGGCCGTCACGCTCGAAGGCGGCGAGCGCATCGAGGCGGACATGGTCGTCGCCGGGGTCGGCGTGCACCCCGCGACCGGCTTCCTCGAAGGTGTTAACCTACGGGGGGACGGCAGCGTCGTCGTGGACGCACACATGCGCGCGGCCGACGGGCTTTACGCGGCGGGAGACATCGCCTGCTTCCCCGACCCGCGGACGGGCGAGCACGTGCGCATCGAGCACTGGCGCGTCGCGCAGCAGCAGGGGCGCGTCGCCGCGCACAACATGGCCGGAAGGCCCGCGTCCTTCGACGGCGTGCCCTTCTTCTGGACGCGGCAGTTCGACACGGGGCTGCTCTACGTCGGCCACGCCCCGGGCTGGGACGAGATCGTCTACGCGGGCGACGTGGCGGCGCAGGACTTCATCGCCTTCTACGTGAAAGACGGCCGCGCGCTCGCGGCGGCGGGCGTGAACCGCGACCGGGACGTGGCCGCGCTGGAAGAGTTGTTCAGGCTGAACCTGGTGCCCGAGGCGAAAGTGTTGAGGGCGGGCGCGACGGACTTCCCGGCGCTGCTCCGCGCGCTCACCGCCGCGCCGGAGTGCCGCGACGCGGGGGCCTGCGCGGCCTGACGCGGGCCGCGCGCGACGCCGCGCCGTTATTCAAACGGCCGTGGAGGGAGCACGTCCTTGAACTCGTAGGGACTCGAAGAGGAAGGCGACCCCGAAACACCTTGCCACTTACCCCATCCGACACGCGCGCCGCCCCGGCCGCGTGGGGCTTAGTGAAGGAGAGATGGATCATGGCAGTCGCAGCGACCACACTCAGTTGTTCCGGCGGTGACACGAACGGGGGGGGACATTACGGCGGTTCCGCCGTGCAGAGCCGGCCGGAGGAGGCCGAGCGCAACGGCCACCGCTTACAGCTCTTCGACGGCCTCGCCCCCGGCGTGATGTCGGAGATCACGGCCGCGGCGCGCTCGCTGCGCAAGGAGCGCGGCGAGTTCGTCTACACGCCGGGCGACCGCGCCGAGACCGTCTTCGTCCTCAAGAAGGGGCGCATCAAGTTGTCCGTGCTCTCGGAGTCGGGCAAGGAGTTCGCCATCGACATCTTCCAGCCCGGCGACATCTTCGGCGAGTTCGCGCTCGTTGACGACACGACGCGCAGCAACATGGCGCAGGCGCTCGACGACGCGCTGATGTGGGTCTTCGGCAAGCGCGACTTCGTCAGGCTGCTGGAGACGTGCCCGAAGCTCTCGATGAACTACATCCGCCTCGTCGGCGGCCGCCGCCGCCGGATGGAGAAGAAGCTCTCGGACATCACGGCGAAGGACGTGGCGGCGCGCGTCTGCGAGTTGCTCCACGAAATCTCGACCACCTCCGCGGCGTCGAACCCGGCCGCGCCCGACCTGCTCGTCCCGCTCACGCACCAGGACGTGGCGAGCCTCATCGGCGCCTCGCGCCAGACGACCACGACCGTCCTCAACGACCTCGAACGGCGCGGCATCATCGAGCTGGGGCGCGGCTGGGTGCGCGTCACGCACCTCAAAGAGCTACAGGTCTACGTCGGGTCGCTCGCGCTGGCCTGCGCGCAAATTATTTTTCATCACTGTCAGTTGGCTGACATTCTCCTGACGGCGCCTCTTACATAATGCGCCCCACATTCGGAGAGCGCGTCGGCAGCCATCCGATTCGGACACACCTCGCTGCCGCTCCCGCCCCTCCGGTAATGAACTTCAAGGGGAAGCACTAAAACAACTCGCACGGGACCCTCCCGAAAAAGTCTTGAGGCGTTTCGCGCCCGCCACGGCGCGCCGCCACTGGCGGGGTCTGTCCGAAGCCCATCGCCGGCCGCCGCACCGAGGCGCCGGGGCGGGGTGGGCCGGGGTGCGCACGCGCGGGACGCGGGTCGCCGCGCCCGCCCCGCAACAGTCAACAGCTCCCAAGTCAACAGTTCCCAACACCCACACGAAGGAGAATCTAACAATGAGAACGAGCATAAGCAGAGCGAGGCGCACGCTGCGGCTCGCGGTCTTCGCGGTGTCGCTCATGTCGGCGGCCGCGCTGGCCTTCGGCACGACGAGCCTCGCCGACGGCGGCGGCATCGGCCAATCGCCCTTCGACTTCAGCGACGCGGCCTATCTCGCCCGCGGCGTCGTCCCCCAGAACATCGTGCTCCGCGTCGGCGACGCGAGCCGCGCCGGCGACTTCGTCATCGACAACACCAACACCGACCCGAACCGCCGCAACGTCCGCGCCATCGAGACGACGCCGGGCACGACCGGCTCCAGCGGCCTGACCTACGCCAACATCATGGGCGTGCTCAACTCCTCGGGCTTCGAGCGCAACTCGGCGGGACAGTTGACCTCGCGCGGCGCGCAGGCCTTCGACACGGCCGAGCGCTTCCGCGTCTTCATCTTCCCGAAGGCGTCGAACGGCTCCATCCTCGACCCGTTCCTCCCGAACAAGCGGCAGGACAACGTCTTCGACACGCGCGACGGCTACTTCTCGAACGACCCGCTCGGCCTCTGGGTCGCGGTCTGGGTCGTCTACACGCCGAAGGCTTTCACGGCCTCGGGGCGCAAGGAGCTCGACCCCATCGCCGCCACCAACGGCCGCGACCTCGACGGCACGCCCATCCTGACCAGCCCCTCGCAGCTCGACGGCCTCGCCTCGAAGGGCCTCGTCGAGTTCCGCACGCGCCCCGTGGACGACCCCGTCTTCCGCTGGGTCATCTGCCCCATCCCCGAAGACCCGCGCGACGGCTACATCCGCCCCGACGCCTTCGTCCGCGACGTGAAGCGGACCGACGGCACGCCCGTCTTCCCCGCCCTCGGCAACAACTTCCGCTGCCTTCAGCAGTCGGGCGACTGGTGCGACTAGTCCGCGACGCCGCCCCGTGAAGGGGCCGCCCCGCGGGGCGGCCCCCTCCCCAAACCAGACAGCGAAACGCTTATCAGGACGGTTTCGGGCCGAAGCCCGAAGCCTCGGGACTCTTCTACTTTTTTTCTGACCCCAAAGGTCGCCCCTGCAAAGATTCGGAAGGAGAACACGCTATGGCGAACATCTCGAAGATCAACCGAAGGGCCGAGAAGGAGAAGCAGCAGGCCGCGAAGAACCGGCGCGAGATCATCGCCGCCGGCCTGGGCCGCCGCGACTTAATCAAGATGGGAATCCTGACGGGCGCCGGGCTGCTCGTCGCCAAGTCGGGGCTGAGCGTCCGCGCGCGCACCAGCGGCGGCCGCCTCCTCTACGACAGCGGCAGCGGCAGCGGGCCGTCTAGCCCGCCGATGACGCCCTTCATCCAGCCCTTCACGCGCATGACGGTCAAGCAGCCGAGCGCGGTCTTGAACCCCGCGCCGACCGTCATCCCCAACACCGCCGCCGGCGAGGGCCGCACCATCAATCACCAGGCGCTCACGATGTTCCCGCCCGTCAAGTTCTACGAGGTCGAGCAGCGGCTCACGAACATCATCACGCACCCGGAGCTCGATCCGCAGCCGCTCTGGGGCTTCGACGGACTCGTCCCCGGCCCGCTCTACGTCGAGCGCTACGGCCGCCCCGTCCTCGTCCGCAACCGCAACAAGCTGCCCGCCAACAACGGCGGCTTCGGCAAGAACGTCGTCACCACGCACCTGCACAACGGCCACACGCCGTCGGAGTCGGACGGCAACCCCTGCGACAACTTCGGCCCCGGCAAGTTCTACGACCAGCACTACCCGAACGTGCTGGCCGGCGTCCTCTCGACGCACCAGGACACGGGCGGCGACATACAGGAGGCGATGCACACGCTCTGGTACCACGACCACATGCACGACTTCACGTCGCAGAACGTCTACAAGGGTCTGGCCGGCATGTACCTGCTCTTCAACGACCACGACACCGGCGACGAGGGGACGGGCTTCCACCTGCCCAGCTTCGGCGACGGCGCGAGCGACGACAGCAACTTCGACGTGCCGATGCTCTTCAGCGACCACCTCTACGACGAGGACGGCATGGTCACCTTCGACACCTTCAACTTCGACGGCGTGCTCGGCGACCGCTTCCTCGTCAACGGCAAGGTGCAGCCCGTGATGCACGTCCACCCGCGGCGCTACCGCTTCCGCTGGCTCGACGCCGGCCCGTCGCGCTTCTACCAGTTCTTCTTCACCGACACGAACAACCTCAACCAGCGGATCAAGTTCCACCAGATTTCGACCGACGGCAACCTGCTCGAACGCCCCGTCGAAGTCGAGAGCATCCGCATCTCGGTGGCCGAGCGCGCCGACCTCATCATCGACTTCTCGAAGTACGCGGGCAAGACCCTCTACATCGAGAACCGCCTTGAGCAGACCGACGGGCGCGGCCCGACGGGCAAGGTGCTGGCCGCGGGGCAGGGCAACCTGATTCTCAAGATCGTCGTTGACCTGCCGCCCGTCGAAGACCACAGCGTGGACCCGGCGACCATCACCAAGTTCTACGGGCTGCCCGACAAGACGGCCGCGCCGCGCATCACGCGCAACTTCAACTTCGACCGCACGAACGGCAACTGGACGATCAACGGCCGCTCGATGGACCCGGAGTGTCAGGAGGTGCGCGCGCGCGTGAAGAAGAACTCGGTCGAGCACTGGGTCGTCACGAACAGCTCGGGCGGCTGGCAGCACCCGGCGCACATCCACTTCGAGGAGTTCCAGTTCCTCTCGGTCAACGGCGCGCCGCCGGCCTCGGCCGGGCTCGTCCTGAACGGGCGCAAGGACGTGATACGCCTTGAGCACAACATGCAGACCAAGGCGTTCTTCCGCTTCCGCGACTTCACCGGCAAGTACCCGTTCCACTGTCACAACGTCGTCCACGAGGATCACGCGATGATGCTCATGTGGGAGATCGTCGAAGGCGACGGCGACAACAGGACGAACCCGTAAGAGGCGCGCGCACGCGGCCGGCCCGCGCCCGCCGCGTGCGCGAGAAAGGAGAGGCCGAACCATGAGAAGCATGTTACGCAGAACGCTCACGGGGCTCGTCGGCGCCGCCCTGCTCTTCGGGCTGGCGCTCGCGCCCGGCGGGCGCGCGGAGTCCGGCGGCGAGAAGAAGCGCTTGAGGACGCCGCGCGAGAAGCTGGCCGAGCGCAGCTTCCCGAACGTCGTGCTCACGACGCACGAGGGCAAGAAGGTCAGGTTCTACGACGACCTCGTCAAGGACAAGATCGTCCTCATCAACTTCATGTACGTGAAGTGCGAGGGCATCTGTCCGGGGACGACGGCGAACCTTGTGAAGGTGCAGAAGCTGCTCGGCGACCGGATGGGCAAAGACATCTTCATGTACTCGATCACGCTCAAGCCCGAGGAGGACACGCCGGAGACGCTCCGGCGCTACGCGAAGGCTTACAAGGTGGGACCGGGCTGGCAGTTTTTGACCGGCGACCCGAAGGACCTGGAGCTTTTGCGCCGCAAGCTCGGCTTCATCGACCGCGACCCGGAGCGCGACGCCGTCAAGTCGAACCACATCGGGATGCTGCGTTGGGGCAACGAGCCGCTGACGCTCTGGGCGGGCTGCCCCGGCTCGCTCGCGCCCCAAAAAATCGTGAAGGAGATCGGCCTCGTTGACTGGCCGACGGCCCCCGCGGCCGGGAGAGGAGGAGACGACAGATGAGGAAGCACCTTTTGATTTCGAGGGCCCTGCTCGGCGCCGCGCTGGCGACGGCCGGCGCGGCCGCGGCCGCCAGCGCGCAGACGACGGCGGAGATGACGACGACGCAGACGGCCGTCCAGAAGACCGCGCCCGCCTTCGCCGTCGGGCAGGGGCCGGAGGGCGTCGCCACCGACGGGGCGAGCGTCTTCGTGGCGAACCAGTTCGGCAACACCGTCACCAAGCTGTCGGCGGACGGGGCGGTCGTCGGCACCTACGCGGTCGGCCGCCGGCCCGTCGCCGTGGCCTTCGACGGCGTCTCGGTCTGGGTCGCCAACTACCTGAGCAACGACGTGATGAGGCTCGACCCGTCTTCGGGCGCGGTCTCCGGCACCTACGCGGTCGGCGACGGGCCGGGCGGGCTGCTCGCGGCGGGCGGCAACGTCTGGGTGGCGAACCGCAACTCGAACACCGTGACGAAGCTCCGCGCCTCGGACGGCATGACGCTCGGCACCTACGAGGTGGGCACGCGCCCGCTGGCGTTGGCGACCGACGGGGCGTTCGTCTACGTCACGAACAACAACAGCGACACGGTGACGAAGCTGCGCGCGTCGAACGGCGTCGCCGTCGCCACCTTCAAGGTCGGGGACGGCCCGTTCGGCATCGCCTACGACGGCGCCAGCCTGTGGGTCGCCAACTTCGGCGGCAACAACGTGATGAAGCTGGGCACCGACGGGACGTTGCAGGGCACGTACGCGGTCGGCGACGGCCCCGTCTCGGCCGTCCACAGCGGCGGCGTCGTCTACGTCGTCAACAACGGCGGCGACAGCGTGACGAAGCTGAGCACGCTGGACGGCGCGAACCTCGGCTCGCTCTCCGTCGGCCGCAGCCCCATCGGCGTGGCCGCGGCCGGCTCGACCATCTGGGTGACGAACTCGGGCAGCAACACCGTCACGAAGCGTTAGCCAAAACTCGCCGCGCCTTCGTCGCGGCGGGCGTCCGAGAGAGCGCGCGGGCGGTTGAAGGGTAAGCCGCCCGCGCGCCCCGGCCGACTCGGTAAGTATGGAAGGAGGTCAGCCATGACGAAGAGGATTTACGCCGCGCTCGTCTCACTCGTCGCCGCCGTCGCCGCCCTCTTGACCGTCGGCGCGGCCGGCGCGTCGGCGAGATGCGACGGGCTTCACCATCAAGGCCGGCAACACGCCTCGAAGCGGACGCACAAGCGCGCACGCGCCGCGAGCCGGAGGGCGCGGGCGAGCAGGCGCGGGCCGCGGCGGGCGGTCGCCTACGTCTGCCCGATGCACCCGGACATCCGCGAGCGTGCGCGCGGGACTTGTCCGAAATGCCTGATGGATTTGGTGGCGGAGCCGCGCGGCGCAAAGGCGGGCGGCTCGAAGACGACCGGAGCCGGGGCCGCCGCGTCGGGCGGCATGTGAAGGAGAAGCGATGGGCAACACACTGGCAATCGGGATGATCGGGGCGCAGGAGCTGCTGGTCGTCCTCGGAATCTTACTACTCGTCTTCGGCGGCACGCGTCTGCCGCAACTGGCGAAGGGACTCGGCGCGAGCATCCGCGAGTTCAAACGCGGGGCCGCGGGGCTGGAAGAGGCCGCCGGGCTGGGCGAGGCGGCCGAGCGCCGGCTCGAATAGGGGCGCGGGGAGGCGACACGCAGGGGCGCGTGCGGCTTCGGCCGCACGCGCCCCGAAAGTGACGCGCGAGGGGCGGCGATGCACTGCTTACTTTTTCTCGAATTCATCGGGACGACCGAGCTGCTCGTGGTGCTCCTCGTCGCGCTCGTCGTCTTCGGGCCGCGCAAGCTCCCCGAGTTGGGACGCTCGCTCGGCCGCGCGCTCAACCAGTTGCAGGCCGCCTCCGACGACTTCAAACACACCTGGGAGGCGGAGTCGCGCGAGGACGTGCGGGCGAGGCCAAGGTCGAAGCCCTCGCCCCCGCGCGCGGCCGAGGCGCTTCGGGAAGGTCTCGCGGCCGAGAGCCTCTCACAGGAGTCATAGACATGCTGACCGTCACGGAGAGTTCCACACGCCCGCGCGCGTTCGCCGGAAGCCTCCGCGTGGCTCTCGTCCTCCTGACTCTCGCCTTCGTCGCGGGCGGCGAAGGCCGCGCGCGCGCGCAGCAGGGCGTCACGTCCGCGACGCTCGGGGGGCGCGTCGAGGACGCGGGCGGCGCGGCCGTGGGCGGCGCGACGGTCGTCGTCGCGAACCTCGACACGGGGGGACGGCTGACGGCCGTCTCCGACGAGGAGGGGCGTTACCGCTTCGCATATCTGCCGGTCGGCGCCTACCGGCTCCGCGCCGAGCGCCCCGGCTTCGCCGCTTACAGCAAGGAACTAGTGCTGACGCTCGGGCAGGCGGCCGACTTGACGGTCAGGCTGAGCGTGGCGGGAATCGAAGAGAGCGTGGAGGTCGGCGACGCGGGGGGCGCGCTTGAGACTTCACGCGCGCAACTCTCGGAGACGATACTCCCGCGCGAGGTGAACGACCTGCCCTTGAACGGGCGCAACTACCTCGACCTCGCGCTGCTCGTCCCCGGCGCGTCGCGCACCAACACGGGCTCCGCGCAGCGTTTCGCGGAGACCTCGGCGGTCGCCGGCACCGGCCTCTCGTTCGCGGGACAGCGCAACCTCAACAACGGCTTCGTCGTGGACGGCCTCTCGTCGAACGACGACGCGGCCAACCTCGCGGGCGCCTCGTTCAGTCAGGAGGTGGTGCGCGAGTTTCAGGTCATCACCTCGGGCGGCATCGCCGAGTTCGGGCGCGCGTCCGCGGGCGTCGTCAACGTCGTCACGAAGTCGGGGACAAACGACTTTCGCGGCAGGGTCTACGGGTTTCTGCGTAATCAAAGGCTGGACGCGCGTAATCCCCTCGCCCCCGATAAAGACCCCTTCACGCAGGCGCAGTACGGCGCGACCTTCGGCGGCTCCGTCCGGCGCGACCGCACCTTCTTCTTCTCGAACTTCGAGCAGACGCGGCTGAACAACGCGGCCGTCGTCACCATCGCGCCGGGCGCGGTCGCGGCCGTCAACTCAAGGCTCGACGCGGCCGGCTACGGCGGCCCGCGTCTCTCGACGGGCGTCGTGCCCGCGGGCTTCGACTCGACCAACTTCCTTCTGCGCTTCGACCAACGCCTCGGCCAGTCGGGCCAGCTCGCCGCGCGCTACAGCCTCTACCGGCTCGACGCCCGCAACGCGCGCAACGTCGGCGGTCTGAACGACGTGAGCCGCGGGACGGCGCTCGACAACCGCGACCAGACGCTCGCCCTGAATCTGGTGACGACTCTGGGGCAGAGCGCGCTCAACGAGACGCGCATACAGTTGACGCGCGGCCGCCTCGCCGCGCCGGTCAACGACGACGCGGGGCCGGCCGTCAACATCTCCGGCGTCGCCGGCTTCGGCGTCGCGACCTTCTCGCCGACGGCGCGCGACGCGGACGTGTTCGAGGCGGTGAGCAGCCTGACGGCGCAGAGCGGCGCGCACTCCTTCAAGTTCGGCGTTGACTACCTGCACAACAGTCTCCGCATCGAGTTCCCCGGCGCGACGCGCGGCGTCTACACCTTCACCTCGCTCCCGAACTTTATGGCGGGCCACTACGGCAGCTTTCAGCAGGCGTTCGGCGAGCCGTCGCAGACCATCTCGAACCCGAACGTGGGGCTGTTCGCGCAGGACGAATGGAGGCCGCGCACAGACCTGACCGTCAACTACGGGCTGCGCTACGACGCGCAGATGCTCCCCGACCCGGTCAGGACGGACGCGAACAACTTCGCGCCGCGGTTGGGCGTGGCCTACTCGCCCGACTTCCTCGGCCGCGACCGCCGGACGGTCTTGCGCGCCGGCTTCGGCGTCTACTTCGACCGCGTGCCGCTGCGCGCCGTCTCGAACGCCTTGCAGCGCGACGGCTCGAAGTATCTGGTCGTGCAGCTCGCGCCGTCGGACGCGGGCGCGCCGCGCTTCCCCGAAATCCTGCCTTCCCTGCCCTCGGCGCTTCCGACGAGGCCGAACGTCACGCGCATCGACCCGCGTATCGGGAGCGGCCACAGCGAGCAGGACAACGTCCAGTTGGAGCGCGAGCTGCCGGGCGGCTCGCTGTCGGTCGGCTACGTGCACCTGCGCGGCCGGCGGCTGATACTCTCGCGCAACGTCAACGCGCCGACGCTCACGGCCGCCGAGGCGCGCGAGGTAGGCGCGGCGAACCTCGGCCGCCCCGACCCCGCGTGGGGCAACGTCTCGCGCTACGAGTCTTCGGGCGACTCTTACTACGACGGGATGTTCGTTTCTTATAACCTGCGCGCGGCCGCGTGGGGCGGCCTGCGCGTCTCCTACACGCTCTCGAAGGCGATTGACACGGCGGGCAACTTCTTCTTCTCGACGCCGCAGGACAGCTCGAACCTGAGAGACGAGCGCGGGCTTTCGGACAACGACCAGCGCCACCGCCTGACCTTGAGCGGCACGCTCGAAGCACCGCGCCCCGGCGCGCGCGGCCTGCTGCGCGCGCTCGCGGGCTTCCAGCTCGGCTACATCTTCACCGCCGCGTCGGCGACGCCCTTCAACGTCCTGACCGGCAACGACCGCAACGGCGACACGAACTTCAACGACCGCCCCGCCGGCGTGGGGCGCAACACGGGGCGCGGCTTCGGCTTCGCCTCGCTCGACCTGCGACTCGGCCGCCGCTTCCGCCTGACCGAGCGCGCCGAACTGGAGGCGATGGTCGAGGGCTTCAACGTGCTCAACCGCGCCAACTATCAGGCGCCGAACAACGTCTACGGGGCGGGCGCCGCGCCGCTGCCGTCCTTCGGCCTGCCCACGGCCGCGGCCGACCCGCGACAGGTTCAGCTCGGCCTGCGTCTCACGTTCTGAATATGTCCACCTCGTTAGACTTTGCCGACGAGATCGAAGCCGCGCAGTCCGAGGACGGCGGGCGGATGTCTCTGTTCGAGCACCTCGACGAGTTGCGCCGTCGCCTCGGCCGCTCCTTCGTCTTCGTCTGCGCCGCGTTCGTCGCGTGCTGGGTCGTCTCCGACCGCATTTACAACTTCCTCGCCGTCCCGATCACGACGGCGCTCGCCGACGCGCGACGCGCGCAGATGCCCGCGCAGGGACTTGAGGGCGGCGCGCTGCCTCTCGCGAGCCTGCCCGAGGGGTCGGTCAGCCGCTACGTCTTCGCCGAGCCGGTTCGGCTGGCCGGGCTTGTCGTCCCGCCGGGCGCGTCGGCGCTCGCGCGCGTCGCGCGCGTCGGCGGGCGGACGACGCTCCTGACCGAAGAATCTCTGATCGTCGGCACGGCGACGGAGCCTTTCTCGCTCTACCTGAAGGTGTCGCTCTGCGGCGCGTTCTCCCTGTCCGTGCCGTTCCTGCTCCTGCAAGTCTGGGGGTTCATCTCGCCGGGGCTGCACCGCCACGAGCGCGGTTACGTGCTGCCCTTCGTCTCGCTCGTCGCGATCATGGTCGCGGCGGCCGTGCTCTCGCCGACCGGCGACGTGCTCAACATGCTGCTCTTCGCCGCGCCGATGGCCGTGCTGTATCTCGTCTCGATCTTCGTCGCCTGGCTGTGCGCGAGACCGCGGACGACTTCCCCCCGGCCGCGTTGACAGCCGCGGGGCGCCGCGTCTACTCTGGGATTGCGGCGGGCATCACGTCCCGCCGCGCGCAAAGACGATGAGTCAACACACGAACGCCTATCGCTACTACTACTATTACGGCTCGCTCTCCGCGCGGAGGGACGGGGCGGCGATGGGCTGTCCGGGCGTGACGACGATGTAGCAGCGCCCGAAGACAGGATTCCGGAACCGGCCACTTTCCTCCCGACGAGGGGGAAGGTGGCCGGTTCTTTTTTTCGCCCGCGTGCGAGAGGCTTGAGATGAAGACTACCGAACTGCGTCAACCTTTACTGAGCGACCACGGCGACATGCGGCCGGTCGCGGCGGACGCGGGCGCGCCGGCAGACCGCGACGGCATCGTGCGGCTCTCGCCCGACCACCCCGGCTTCCGCGACGAGGCGTACCGCGCCCGGCGCAACCGGATAGCGCAACTCGCCCTCGCACACCGCGCGGGCCATCCCGTCCCCGACGCGCCCTACACCGAAGAGGAGCACGGCGTGTGGCGCGCCATCCGGGCGGCGCTCGAACCGGCGCACGCGGCGCACGCCTGCGCCGAGTACCTCGGATGCGTCCGGCGTCTGGAACTGCCGCGCGAACGCATCCCGCAGATGCGCGAGGTCTCCGAGAGGGTGGAGGCGTGCAGCGGGTTCCGGCTGGAGCCGGTGGCCGGGCTGGTCGAGCCGCGCGTCTTCCTTGAGTCGCTGGCGCGCGGCGTCTTCCTCTCGACGCAGTACATCCGCCACCACTCCGCGCCGCTCTACACGCCGGAGCCGGACGTGGCGCACGAGGTCTTAGGCCACGCGGTGACGCTGGCGAGCGAGCCGCTGGCCGAACTCAACCGCCTCTTCGGCGAGGCCGTCAGCCGGACGCGCGAGGCGGGGGCGCTTGAGCGTTTGTCGCGCGTCTACTGGTTCACCGTCGAGTTCGGGGTGCTGCGCGAGGGCGGAGAGTTGAAGGCGTACGGGGCGGGTCTGCTCTCGTCGGCCGGCGAGTTGGAGGCGATGCGCGGCGCGGAACTGCGCCCCTTCGACCTCGAAGCGGCCTCGCGCACGGACTACGACCCGACACACTTCCAGCCCGTCCTCTTCTGCGCCGGCTCGTTCCGCGAGATGTACGCCGCGCTCAAGGACTATCTCTCAGGCTGGCGTGCCTGAGCCGCCGCGCGCCCGTGGGGAGACGACCGGCAACGGCGCCGCCTTCGTCTTCGATTACCCGGTCGGGCGGCGGCCGCCGACCTTACAGGGCGCTGCACGACTGGAAGGCGCCGGTCGGGTCGATGGCGTCCTTGCCCTGCTCGATGTGGCGGATGATGCCTTCCCTATCGACGGTGAAGGTGGCGCGCGTGCCGTAGCCGCCCTCCTCGTCGAAGATGCCGTAGTCGCGCACCGCCTTGCGCTTGAAGTCGCTCAGCAGCGGGAAGGTGGCGCCGATGTCCTCCTTGAAGCGGCGGTTGGCGGCGAAGCTGTCAACGCTGATGCCTAAGACCTGCGTGTTCGTCTGCTCGAATTTGGCGATATCAGCCTGATACGCCTTCATCTCCTTCGTTCAACCGCCGGTGAAGGCCAGCACGTAGAAGGCGAGCACGACGTTCCTCTTCCCGCGGTAGTCGCTCAGGCGAACCTTCTGCCCCTCGGTGTCGGTCAGTTCGAAGTCGGGCGCGCGGTCGCCGACCTTCAACTGCGTCTGCGGCGCCGAAGGCTGCTGCTGCGGGGAGGCGCCCGCCTGCGCGCCGCCCGCAGAGTTGGCCGCGTTGTTGGCGTCGGCGGCCGGCGCCGGCGCGGGACTCTGGCACGAGAGGCCGCACAGCGAAAGCACGACGACCGGCAGCGCCATCAAATATTTTCTTCTCATGATTTCACTCCGCCGCCCCGATCTCGAAGCGGCACTTGGGGGACTCCCCCCGGTGACAGGACTCTCGAACCGGCAAGCCGACGACCTCGGCGACCAACGCCTCGGCGAGCTCGCACACCTCGGGGTGTTCCGCGACGGCCGCCGCGAGCGGGCACCCGCCGCTGCTGATGATTAACTTGCCGCCCTCCCTTTCGACACTCGGCGTCCCGCCGATGGCCTTCAGCACCTCCAGAGCGTTCCGCACGCGCTCCTCCACGTCGGCGGGCGCGCCGTCCGCGGCGTGACTTCCCGCGAGCGACCTGCCGACCTCGCGCAGCACGTCTTCGATGGCGGCCGGCGGCAGGCGCCCTTTCAGAGTCGTGATCAGTTGGTTGAGCAGCGCGTCGTAGGCTTTGGGGAAGAGGCGCTCGGCCTCGTCCGTCAACTCGTAGGCGAAGTGCGGCTTGCGCGCGCCCCGCTGGACGCCGCTCTGCCGGACGAGGCCGTCGCGCTCAAGGCTGAGGAGGTGCGCGCGGACGGCGTTGTCCGTCAGCCCGAGCGCTTCGGCCAACTCGGTGACGGTGCCAGACTTGCCGCGCAGCAGACCGACCACGCGCCCGCGCGTGCTGTCGAAAAAGCGCTCGTCCAGTTTAGTCGTCTTCATCAATCCTCTCCGCCCCGCAATATACACCCACATGGGTAAAAACACAATAAGTCAAAATAGTCATTGACTTATTCTAAATAAGGCGTATTTTATGAATAATCCCTGTTTAGAGAGAGGGCCAAGATGATGTTAGGAAGCGAACAGCAAGATTTTTCAACCGTCTCGCCGGCCGGAGATGGCGGGTCGCCTCCCGCACTGATCCGAAAAGTGCGCGCGGTAGTTGAACGGAAAGAACCACCGACAGGCCGGCACGGGGGCACGCGACCGAGGACGGTTGAGCGCGTGGCCGAGGCGCGTCTGCCGACGGACTTCGGCGAATTCCGCATCGCCGGCTACCGCTCGCTCGACTCCGCGGAGGAGTTCGTCGCGCTCTTCCGCGGCGAGTTGAGCGGAGACCGCCCGGCGCTCGCGCGCATCCACTCGCAATGTATGACGGGCGACGTGTTCGGCTCCGTCAGGTGCGACTGCGGCCGGCAACTGCGCGCCGCGTTGCAGCTCATCGAGCGCGAGGGGCGCGGCGCCGTCGTCTACCAACTGCAAGAGGGGCGCGGTATCGGCATCATCAACAAGATTCGCGCCTACGCCTTGCAGGACGAGGGCGCCGACACGGTCGAGGCCAACGAGCAACTCGGCCTCGCCGTAGATCTGCGCGAGTACCGCCAGTGCGCGGAGATACTCCTCGACCTCGGCCTGCGCCGTGTGCGCGTGATGTCGAACAACCCGGAGAAGATTCGTGCGTTAGAGCTGGCCGGGGTGGAGCCCGTCGAGCGCGTGGCGCTTGAGGTTGAGCCGCACGACGGCTTCGCGCAGTACCTCAAGACCAAGAAGGAGAGGATGGGCCACCTCATCCACGCCGCATAAAATTCCCATGGCCCCCTTGCTTACACCCGGCAGACGTTCCCCGCCGCTTGCCATTTACGAACACCGAAGGAGTCGAAAGATGAAAAGCAACAAGACGCAGGGCGGCCCGCCAGAACGGGGCATCGCGCGTCGCAAAATTTTAACCGGCGGCGGGACCGCGCTGGTCGGGGCGACGCTGTTGGGGCCGCTCCTGGACAAAGCGCTGGGTCAGGCGTTGGGCGGTCAGGACATGCGGCGCCGGGGGATTACGGCTAAGGAGGGCGGGACGAAGCCGACCTACCTGCCGGAAGCGGGATCGAACGACCCCGTGGCGCACTCGGTCGCCGAGAACCTGTTCTGGAACGAGCAGATGATGGAGCACGCCAGGTTCTTCGTCATGCTGATGCCGGGGCCCGAGCTGGCCGGGCCGCGCGGCCGCGCGGAGCGGTACCAGCAGACCTTCGCCGGCCAGCTTGAGCGCGCGCGCTCCGCGAGCCTCGACCGCGGCAACTACGCCGCCTTCAACCGCTCGACCGTCGAACTCGTCAAGCCCTACGCCGACTTCAAGCACGAGATGCGCGACCAGCAGGCCGCCGGCCGCTTGCAGAGCCTCGTGTGGCCGAGCTTCTTCGAGCACACGGCGCGCGAGGCCGAGCGCTTCAACCGCAGGCTCGAACAGTTCACGCGCGGCGACACTTCGACCGACATGAAGGAGGCCGCGGAGTTCTGGACGATCATCATGGGCGAGCACGCCGGCTTCATCGCACACCTCTTGGACCCCGAGGAGAACGCGCTCATCCAGAAGGCGATGCAGACGAGCGACGCCTTCCGGCGGATGCACGACAACGTGCCGCCGTCGAAGGAGCCGGTCGAGAAGGCCGTGGACGACATCATCGACTTCAAGACCGCGGCCGAGAAGGGCATCCAGACCGGGAAGATCAAGAGCATCATTCATCCGGCGCTCGCCGACCACGTCCGCCGCGAGGCGCTGAAGGCCGCGGACGAGCTGCGGCGCGCGGCCTGAGATTACCCGCCGCCTTTCGAGAAGGGGGAGGCGCCTTCGTCGCAGCGCCTCCCCCTTCAAGTTTAAACCGCACCCGCCGCGGCCGACATATGGAAATTCTGGGCTGGCTGGGTACTACGCTGGTCGTCGTAGCGTACTACCCGCAAATACATCACCTGTACGTCGAGCGGTGCGCGTGGGGGATCAGCGCGCTGACGTGGCTCATCTGGCTCGCCGCCAGCGCGCTCCTTCTGTGCTACTGCGCGCTGCGCGGCGAGGCCATGATGACGATCGTGCAGGCCGTCAACCTCGCCGCCATCGTGACGACGCTGCTCCTCGTGCGGAGGAGCAACCGCGTCTGCCCGCACCACCTGAAGGCCGCGGGCGTGGACGCGCGGCGAAGTTCCGCGATGAATTGACGAGTGGCGGGTGAGGTCAGTTCACGCGCAGCGCCGCCGTGTTGCTCTCGACGCCGCGGACGGTGACGGTGACGTTCACGTCCCCCGCGCCGGAGAGTTCCGCGGGGAGGCGGACTGTGACCTGCGCGAGCCAGCTCAGGTTCTTCGCGCGGCCGACGCCCTCCACGGGCAGGTCGAAGACGCGCTGCTGTGCGTCAACGGCGCGCGCGGTGATGAAGGGCGCGTCCGCCGCCGGGTCGAGCCTCAGGCCGGCGACGAGGAGCGTGACGCGCGTGCGCCCGTCCGCGCCGAGGTTGTGCGTCGCGGGCGTGCCAACGTTGAAAGGCTCGGGCGTCAGGCCGACCGACTCGAAGGCGGCCGCGCGCCCCGTCGCGGCGTAGGTGAGCAGGAGCGGCTTGGGCGGGTCGTTGCCCGCGCGGCGCTGCCCGTATGTGAGGTTGTCCATAACGGCGGGCGGAACCGGCTCGGGCTGGTCGAGCGTGACGAGCAGCCAGGATATGGGAGCGTCGGAGACGAAGCCGACGAAGTTCGAGCCGTCCCCCTGGGTCATCAACACCTTCTCCCCCGTGGAGGTCACGACCTCCATCGGGCGCGCGAACTGGTCGAGTCCCACGGCGGTAATCCCCGGCGGGAGGTCGATGCGTAAGAGCGTGATCTCGGGCACGCCGACGGCGATAAACACCTTGCCCGACAGGCCCGGCCACGTGCCGATGTGGCCCCCTAAACCCACGAGACCGAAGTGCAGCCCGTCGATGGTATCGCGCCACCAGTCGAACTGGCCGACCGACTCGAAGTCCTCTGTGCGCAGGTTCTGCGAGGCGGCCTCGAAGGCCGCGCGGTCGCGGAAGACCGTGGCGTCGGCGCTCGACGCCGAGAAGAGACAGAGCAGGGAGAGGGAGACGAACGACAGAGCGCGTTTGGCCGCGAGGGGCATGGCTGCTGACCTCCTATGTGCCGGGTAGTTTAATGCCGTGCCCCGCGCCGCCGCAAGCTTTTCCCGCGAAGCCCAAGCCGACAAGCGGCGGCGGCCGAAGAATTGCACAACTCCCATAAAATCGCTTGACCCTGGAATTGATTCCGGGGTTTAGAATCTTTTAAGGTCGCTTTATGGAGAAGAAGGTATCCATGAGGGCGGGCGAACTGGCGGAGTCCGCCGGGGTGAGCACGGACACCCTGCGTCATTACGAGCGCAAGGGCGTGCTGCCGCGGCCGCGGCGTGGCTCAAACGGCTACCGGCAGTACCCGCCCGAGGCGGTCGCGCGGGTGGCGCTCGTGCGGCGGGCGCTCGCCGTCGGCTTCACGCTCGACGAACTGGCGCGGGTGCTGAAGGTCAGGGATGGCGGCGCGGCGCCATGCAGGAAGGTACGCGCCCTCGCGGCCGAGAAGCTGGCCGAGGTCGAAGAGCGTCTCGCCGAACTAACTGAGCTTCGCGCGGAGCTGCGCTCCACACTGGACGAATGGGACGCGCGGCTCGCCCGAACCTCCGACGGCGGACGGGCCGGCCTTCTGGAGTCGCTCGCCGCTAAAGGCGGCGGCAAGGCCGGGGCGAGTAAAACCGGACTGAGAAGAAAGAGGAGAACGCCTGATGAGAAGTAAGCTATTCATGGCGGCGGCAATCGCCGCCGCGTTAATAATCGCGACACACGCACGCGGCGTCTACGCCGGGCAGGAGGGGCAGCACCCGGCTCAGGGGCACGGGCACGACGGCCACGCGCAAGGGATGAGCGAGCGCGGCGACCGCGTGATGGGCTTCGACCACGAGAAGACGGCGCACCACTTCCTGCTCTACGCGGACGGCGGCGCAATCGAGGTCGCGGCGAACTCCGCGGACGACGCGGAGAATCGCGACCGGATCAGGAAACACCTCCGTCACATCGCGCGGATGTTCGCCGAGGGGAACTTCAAGGCCCCGATGCTGATTCACGAACAGACGCCGCCGGGCGTCCCCGTCATGCGGAGGCTGAAGGCCGAGATCAGGTACGAGTATGCGGAGACGGGGCGCGGGGCGCGGGTGAGTATCAAGACCGGGAACGCGGAGGCGCTCGCGGCCGTCCACGACTTCCTGCGCTTCCAGATTAAAGACCATCAGACCGGCGACACGACCGAAGTCAGGCCGCGGAACTAAGAATCAGCCTGCCCGCCGCTCGCACGCTCAGGCCGGGCTGAGCGCGAGCACGCGCAGGGGACTTCCGCTGCCGTCCACGATCTTGAGCGGCGCCGCCATCAACACCGCCCCGGTCGCGGGCAACTGGTCGAGGTTGCAGAGGCTCGCCAGCCCGAACTTCCCCGCGCCGTGCATGATGTTGTGGTTGGGGAAGGGCGGGTCGAACCGTCCCGCCTGCCCCGCGTCGGTGCCGATGGTCTCCACGCCGACGCCCAAGATGTCGCGCTCGTAGGCGAGCAGCTTCGAGGCCGACGGATGGAAGCCGGGGCTGTGCGGCCCGTCCTCGGCGACGTTGAGAAAGGCCGCGCGCTCCGTGCGTTTGCTCCAATCCGTCCTGAGCAGGAGCCACGCGCCCGCCGGGATACGCCCGTGCTCAGACTCCCACGCCAGAACGTGCTCCGCGGTGAGCAGAAAATCGGCGTCGGCCGCCACCTCGGCGGTCACGTCGATGACGCAGGCGGGGCCGACGAAGCGCCGCGCCGGAATCGTGTCGCAGCGGTTATCCGGCAGGTCTTTGCCGGTCGCCCAGTGGACGGGCGCGTCGAAGTGCGTGCCGGTGTGTTCGCCGAGGCGCAGCGTGTTCCAGTACCAGCCCGGCCCCCGCTCGTCGTAGCGCGAGATGACTTCCATCGAGAAGCACGGCGAGGCGGCGAACATCGGCGGCAGGCCGATGACAGGCGTCTCCGCACCCAGCGGTTGCGTCAGGTCAACCACGCGCACCCGCCCGGCGTTGAGTTCGTCCACCAACTGCGTGAGCACATTCGTCATGACGTGAGCTTCTCCTTTCTAATCGCTATGGCGCGACCCGTTCGCCTTCGATGAGACTGACCAGCGCCCGCGTCGGGAGGACTCTCGACAACCTGAAACCCACCCGCCCGAGCAGCGTTCGATACTCGCCTTCAGTGCGCTCGCGCCCGCCGGTCAGCACCAGCATGTTGAGGTCGGAGACGGCGGCCTCGAACAGAGGCTCGCGCGCCGAGTCGCCGCCCTGTTCCGGCATCAACAGTTGGACGATGAGGACGCGCCCGCCCGGCCGCATCGCGCGGTGGCAGTTTTGCAGCAGGCGCACGCTGCGCTCGTCGTCGTAGTCCATGAGGATGCGTGAAAGAATGTAGAGGTCGCCGCCCGCCGGGAGCGACTCGAAGAAGTCGCCCGCGACCAGCTCGGCGCGCCCCGCGAGTTCAGTCCCACGGATGCGTTCCCCCGCCCGCTCGATAATCTCCGGCCGGTCAAACAGCACGCCGGAGGCCGTCGGGTTCGCGTGTAAGATCGCCGACAGTAAGCGCCCGTGGCTGCCCCCGATGTCCACGACCCTGCGAACCCCCGCGAAGTCGTAGCCGTCCACCACGGCCGCGGCGATCAACCGGGCGTAATCGAGCATCGCCTGCGAAAAGCCGTCCCCGGTCTCGGGGTGCCGTGCGAGGTACTGATAGAACGACGCGCCGTGCGTGTGCTCGAAGGCGGTCTCGCCGGTTTGTACCGCGTGCGGCAGGTTCATCCAAGCGCTCTGGTAGTACTCGGCGCCTTCGCACAGCGCCCAGGCGCGCATGCCGTCGGGTGCGTCCCGTCGCAGGCACGCGCCGACCGGGGTGAGAGTAAACAGGCCCTCACCCGCGTCGGCCAGCAGGCCGATGCTCACCAGTGCCCGCAGCAGTCGAGAGAGCGCCTGCGGATTCAAGTGCAGACGTTCGGCCAACTCGTCGGCGCTCCGCGGACTCTCGCCGAGGTGGTCAGTAATGCCAAGCTCGGCCGCCGCCTTAATCGCGTGCGTGATCCGGTAGCTGCCGATCAGCCGTCGGAGAAGCAGCGCCGGCGGCGTACCCGCTGACGGGTCGAGCAGCTCATCCGTCATGACGCGCCCTCCTGTCGCCTGCTCGTCGCACGTCACGCCGCATCCTCGAAAGAGGCGACGGCGTGGTCGATGTCGTCTGCGTCCGTGTAGATGTGCGGCGAGAACCGCACGCCGTAAGCCGGGCGCACGTCTACGAAGACCCTCGCTTCTTTCAGTCGCCGGTAGACCCGCTGCGGGTCTGGGAAGGCGACGCACACCGTGCCCCCGCGCCGCGCCGGGTCGTGCGGCGTGCGAAGCGTCAGGCCGCGCTCAAGCGCCGCGCGCACGAGGCGGTCGGTGAGCGCCTGGTTGTGCGCCCGCACGTTCGCCACGCCGATTCTGTTGACGAGGTCGATGCCCGCGCGCGCGACGACGTAGGGCAAGACCGACGGCGTCCCGCCCCAGAAGCGCCGCGCGTCGGCGGCGTACCGGAAGTCTCGGATACGAAACTCGAACGGGTCTTCGTGCGAAAACCAGCCCACGTCCGACGGCTCGAAACGCTCCACGCCGGCGGGGTTCGCCCAGAGGAAGCCGGCCCCCGGCCCGCCGCACAACCACTTGATCGACGACCCGACGACGAAATCCGCGCCCCACTCGCGGAGGTCAATCGGCACCACGCCCGCCGACTGTGCGACATCGACCAGCGTCAAGACCTCGTGCCGTTGCGCGCAGCGGATGATCTCCGCGACCGGGTTCAGCCGGGAGTTGCCGTATAAGACGTGCGTGACGAGCACCAGTTGCGTGTCGGGTGTGAGGTGTCGCTGCCAGCACTCGACCGAGCTGGTGTCGCTTTCCGCCGGTATGAACTCGACGGTGTAGCCCGCCCGTTCCGCCTGCGCCAGCGCGAAGCCCGCCGAAGGGAAATCCAGCTCGGAGAGCAGAAGCTTGTTCTTACCCTCGCGCCGCGGGAGCGACGACAGGATTTTCGTCAGGGCGGACGAGATGTTGGTCTGCGGACAGAACTCGGCGGCCTTGCCGTTCAGCAGCGTCGCCAGCGACTGTTGGAAGTCGCCGATTGACGCCAGCCAGCCGTCCCAAGCCTCGCCCCCCTGCGCCCCCCACAGCTCGAAGAACTGTTCGGCGGCCTCCCTCGCCGCGCGCGGCAGGCAGCCGGCGGAATGGCTGAGCAGGTAGGTCCCGTCGGGGAGCAGGAAGTTGTGCTTATGCGGCTGCATGATCCTGTTGCCGGTTGAGCGAGTCGCGCACGACGCCGTAGGTCGCGCCCCAGTTGTCGGTCATCTGGTCTCTGATGGCCCACAGCTCGGGGAAGAACTGATAGCGTGTGCCCGCCTCAAGCATCTCGACCGGACGCCCCTTGAGGGAGCGCGCGCCGATGCCGATCGAGCGCCGGATGAGCTGTATGTGCTGGAACCGGAACTGGCGGAACAGCGAGTCGTACTCGGCCAGCGCCTCCGCGACCACGTAGGCGTCACAATGGCTGTACTCCGAGTCGTAGATTTTTTCGACCGTCAGCCCTTGCGCGTCGAGGTAGTGCGTCTGGAACGACTGCCAGAGTTGCCGGCTCATCCTCATCAGGCTGCGGAAGCCGGGGGACTCCTGGCCGCTGCCGTTGCCGAGCGTCGCGCGGATGCCCTGATAATCCTTCGGCGACATCGTCTCCAGCAGCGAGAACTGCATGTTCATCAACTCCTGTATGCGGTGGACGCGCCGGAACAAGGTGACGACGCGGTTCGTGCGCCGCGTCTGGACGCACTCGTCGATGTCGAGCAGCGTGTAACCGATCAGCTTCATCCACAGTTCCTCGACCTGGTGGACGATCTGGAACTGAAGCTCATCCCGGTTGCACAAATCCTGATAGTCCTTCTGGCACGCGAGCAGCGCCGGCGTGTTGAGGTACAGCTCGTAATCCGTGGTGCCCGCGCCCTGCATGATCGCATACATCGCTTCCCGATTCATGGCCTCTTCCTCCTGTTGTCCGACGTAAGGCTTCGAGCTTTGTAAGGCTTCGAGCTTGAGGCTGACGCGCCGTTTTTAGCGTCCCACAGACTAACGCGCAAAGGAGGGGCGGGAGGGGTCAGGCGGAGTCGGGGCGAATTTCATGCGCTCTCGGCGCGCAACGTAAAAGGCGGCGGGGAGGCATTTGCCTCCCCGCCGCCTTTCGTCGGGCTGCCGCGTCGCTAGTAAGACGCGGAAGCCTCAACCGGCTGCACGCACATCATGTCCGTACACATCTGCCCCTTCGGGCAGTAGCAAGGGTCAGTCGGCTGTTGGTAAGCCGGCGCGACCCGGAAAATGCCCCAGATGCCCCCGTCGAACTGGAAGGACTGGAACGTGCGGTAGAGGTAGTCGCCGGGGACGGCGAACGCGCCGCCCGCCCCGTGCTTGAGGAGGAAGTCGAAGTGGCTGCCGGGGCCCACGCCGTACTGCGCGCCCTTCCACTCGGAGAGAGGGTTGGAGCCGAGCGCGGTGGAGCCGTTGACGTAAGGCTCCTCCTCCCAGATGTGCCCGTGGAGCATGAACACGTTGTTGCGCGCGTGGCCGCCGGGCTGGAGCAGGCGGATGCGCACGTCCTGGCCCGCGGTGGCCGTGAAGACCGGCGTCTCGGGGTCGAGGCCGCCGATCTGCGAGTTCGACAGCACGTTCGTGAAGTCGTAGTCGCGCGTCGGCGTGCGCGTGTCGGGGTCGCCGCCCGGCTCCGGCTCGCTGTTGAGCGGCGTGTCGGGGGCGTAGCCCATGCGCTTCCAGAGCGGCTCGGTGCGGTAGTTGACCGCCTTCTGCGCGGAGTCCTCGGCGTCCTCGTCGCCCGCGAGGTTCGGCACGGCGATGGTCTTCGACGTGCCGAGCAGGGCGGCGGAGTACGGGTCGGTCTTCGCGCCGAAGCCCTCGTAGCGGAGGTTGACGTCGTTCTGGAGCATCATCACGAACTCGCGGAAGGTGGTGCCGTCGGCCTTGTAGACGGTCGCCTGCGCGCGCGAGTTGTAGTCCTCGGACCAGCTCGAGCCCGCCGGCTCGATGATGAGCGAGCCGAAGGCGCCCTTGTTCGAGTGCTTGATCGGGTCGGACGACATCAGGCCGGTCGCGCCGAACTCGATGGGCGTGAAGACGCCGGTGTTGGTCCCGTTCGAGGTCACGTCGCCCGCGTACCACTGGTACGTGGTCGAGAGGCCCGGCTTGACCGTCTGCACGGGGTTCGCGCCGACGTTCATGCCGTTCGAGCGCGTCACGTCGAAGAAGAGACCCTGCGGGTGCAGGCCCACCTCGGCCGACGGCTTGACCTGGTTGGCGTTGAAGTTCTCGACGATCATCGGCATCGTGTTGAAGCCGGGGATGTCGAGCGCGCCGGTGGTCGGCAGCTTGTTGGTGAGCGTCACCTTGAGGCACTCGCCCGCCTTCGCGCGCAGCACCAGCGGCTCGCGGGGCACGCCACTCTTCAGCTTGCCCGTCGTCGGGTCGATGTCGGCCGTGCGGACGAACATGATCGCCGTCGGGTCGTGGAGCCGGCCGCCGTTGCCGGCGCGGCTGTTGTAGACGAGCGTCGCCTCGGGCAGGATGTCGCGCGCGAGCGCGGCCGTGACGCCGAAGGGCTGCTCGACGGCGGTCTTCGGGCAGATGCCGTTGAAGTCGCCGGGGTTGACGAAGGGCGCGCCGCCCGTCGTGTTACTCGGCAGCTTGGCCAAGTCGGTGCGCGTCGCCTTGTAGGCGCGCATCAGACCCCACAGGCCGTTCCACTGGTCGTCCACGCTCGCGCCGGGGCGGTAGAGGTAGTCGGCCGTGTCGCCCTGGAAGTTCTTGGGCAGCTTGGGCACGACGAACTCGTAGTGCTCGCTGATGCCCATCATCTGGTTGTTGCGGTAGCCCGAGTTGTTGACCGCCGCCGGGTCGTCGGGCGTGCCCGGCTCGAACTTCCACTTGATGCCCTGCACCTCGAAGTTGTGACCCTCCTCGTGCGCGCCGACGAGGATGCGTATCTGGACGTTGTCGTCCTCGTACGCCCTCAGCAGCGGCGTGTAGGGGTCGCCCGCCCTCACGTCCTTCGTGAGCGCCGGGTAGAAGGTGGGCTGCGCGTTCAGCCGCGCGTCGGAGCGCGTCG
Source organism: Pyrinomonadaceae bacterium (assembly GCA_036388915.1). Classification (GTDB taxonomy): domain Bacteria; phylum Acidobacteriota; class Blastocatellia; order Pyrinomonadales; family Pyrinomonadaceae; genus QHXN01. The sequence goes on along the minus strand of DASVQX010000005.1, from coordinate 8,367 downwards.
TGAGCGAGCGGTAGACGTGCGAGAGGTCGCCCGCCTCGCCCGTCGCCTGCGTGTTGGTCGAGGGGTTGCGCACGCGCAGCGCCACCGGCTCGTTGCGGTAGTTGACCGACATCGTGCCGGGGTCGGCGGCCGAGACCGCCTCGGGGCACGGGAGCGGCTGGCCGCCCGGACACTCCGGGGCCTTCTGCACGAGGTAGGGCAGGCCGACCTCGTCCTTGACGGGCGGGCTGATGGCGCGCGCCGGGTCGGGGATGGCCTTGCCGGCGGCGTCGATGCCGCCGCCCGCCTCGTAGGCGAGCTGGTAGTCGGCGAACTCCAACAGGAACTCGCGGTAGCTCTTCGAGCGGTCGGCCGTCAGGATGTCGGCGCGCCAGGTCGTCGGGCCGCCGTCGGTGCGCCCCGCGACGCCCGCGCCGCCGAAGACGACGCCGGTCTCGGGGTCGCGCCACTGCGAGCCCGCCGGCTCGACGACGAGGCCGCCGTAGAGGCCGGTCTGCTGGTGCGTCGAGGGGCCGAAGTGGTCGTGCGTGAAGACGGTGCGCAGCGTGCGATCCTTGCCGTTGTTGTTGAGCGTGTCGTCGGCGTACCAGCGCTGGATGGTGGTCTGCGCGCCGAGCGTGCCGAGCGTCGGGTGCGGCTTGGCGACGGGGCAGGTGAACGTGCCGTCGCGCGTGTCGCCGTTGTCGAGGCCCGTGCAGCCGTTCTGGCGGCGGATGGCGTGGATGCGGTCGATGACCTCCTCGGGCGCGAAGGTGCCGTCCTCGTAGTTCCAGCCGTTGCCGGCGCCGTCCGACGAGGTCACGTCGAACTTCACGAGGTGGATGTGCTGACCCATGATGTCGGTCGGCGTCCTCACCTGGAAGTCGTCCAGCTCGTAGTAGCGCGGGACGAGGTTGGTGTGGTGGAAGGTGATGCAGTCGCCCGTGTTGGCGCGGAAGAAGAAGGGCTCGGGCGCGCGCTTGCCGAGGCGCGTGGCCTCGACATCGCCCCAGAGCGTAAGGATGCGCGCCTGCGGGACGTGCCAGCCGGCCTTGTTAATCTTGAGGTCGATCTGGATGTCTGCCGCCTTGTAGGTGCGCGGGGTGCCGGTCGCCGTCTGCGCGTCGGTGATGCACGGGTCGGCGTAGGGCGCGCCCGGCTTCGCGGGCAGGCCGTTGGTCAGGAACTTCACCCCGCCGGTGCCGTCGGGCAGGTACGAGGCGTGCGAGGGCTGCGCGTGGAAATCCATCGCGGCCTTCTCGGCGGCCGTGCCGAGCTCGTCAACCGGCTTGGCGATGGCCGTGATCAGGTCCTTCGAGAAGTCGAGCCGGTTGTGAACCTCGGTGAAGGTGCCGCCGACGATGACGTGGCGCGGCAGGCCGCCGTCGTCAACGGTGTCGAGCGGCGGGTGCGGCGGCCGGTGGCCGGCGACGCCGGGGACGTAGAAGGGGAAGCCCTGGAAGGCGGCCGTCGGGGCGGGCGCCATCGGGATCGTCGGGATCGGGACGAGCGCCGGGATGGGCGTGCCGGCGGAAATCTCGCCGTCGGGGTAGGCGCGCGCGCCGGCCGCGACCGTGCCGTCGGCGTTGAGAGCCGTGCCCTCCTCGAAGGCGTCGTGCGAGCGCCAAAGCTCCCACATGCCCTGCGCGAAGTGCGGGTAGAAGTGGCAGTGGAAGATCGAGTCGCCCGGCGTGCGGTTGCGGTTGCCCGTGCCGCCGTGCGCGATCTCGGTGGTGAACGAGTAGCCGGGTCCGAGCGCCTGACTGTCCAAGTAAGAAGAGTTGTCGTCGTCGGGCGTGCGGAGCCACTGGTGCGCGTGCAGGTGGTGGATGTGGTGCTCCTTCGGCCCGGCGTGCAGCACGCGCATCTTGACGTGGTCGTTGAGGTACGAGTGGTGCACGTTCGACGGGTCGTCGGGGTAGAGCACCTTCGTCGCCTTGACGTTCATCGCCGGGTTGCTGGCGTTGGCCGGGATGTCAACGAGCTGCGCCGGGTCGCCGATGGCCCACGCCGAGAGGAAGAACTCCTCGTAGTTGCACTCGGTGCAGTTCGCCATCGGGCCGACCTTCAGGCGGTTGGCCAGAATCTCCGAGCCGATGCCGGCGATGCCGTAGTTGATGGCGAAGCCGTCCTTGACGCTGTAGAGCGTGTGGCCGAGGACGGGGTCTTCGTAGTACTTGGGGAACGCCTGTACGGCCTTGACCTCGTCGTGGTAGACGACGGTGAACTCGCGGAAGGACTGGTCGCGGTTCGGCTCGGTGCGGTTCGCGCGGTAGGTGCCGGCGGGGAAGTTCGCGCGCCCCGGCCCGGTGATGATCGCGTTCAGGTCGGAGTGAACGATCCGGTTGTTGGCGTCGAGAATCTTGAGGATGGGCTTGCCGGCGCGCGGGCCCGTGGCGTAGGTGGCGTCGTAGTTGATGATGGGCTGGTCGCCGAGCGTGCGCGCCCTGATGCCGGTCGAGGTCTGCGTGGTGGCGGCGGCCATGTCGGCCTTCGTCAACTGGCTGCGGTACCACTCGGAGCCGGCCGGCTCGACGTTGACCGCGCCGAACAGCCCCATCGCGATGGAGCCGCCGTCGCCCTCGCCGCCGGTCGTCGCCGCGGTCGAGTAGAGCAGGTGCGACCCCTCGCGCTCGGCGTAGAGCGTGTAGTAGACGCTGCCGCCGGGGCTGACGAGGCTGCTCGTGTTCTGCCCGACGTTCGAGCCGTCGTCGCTGATGCCGTTGACGAGCTGGAGGCCGGCCACGTGGAGCGAGGCGGAGCGCGTGTTCGGCTGATCCTCGTCCTCGCGGACGGCCGAGAGCAGGTTCTGGAAAAGAATCTGCAAGCAGTCGCCCACGTTCATGCGCAGCACGAGCGGGCGCGGGCGCTTGTAGTCTCTGAGCCGGACGTTGCCGGCCACGACGCCCGAGGCGGAGTCGATGGCCCTCACGTCGTTGCGGAGGGCGAACATCATCCCGCCCGGATTCATCGCGCCGAGCCGGTTGTAGACGATCGGCTGGTCGAGCGCCACGACATCGGCGGTGATGATGCGTCTACAGTCCGGCATGGGCTTAACCGTACCGGGGTACGGCTCCACGGTCGCGTACGGGACCGGGGTCGGCGTCGGCGTCGGCGTCGGGTACGGATATACGACGCTGCTCCCGTCGTCGGCCGGCGGCATCGTTGACGACGATGTCTGCGCGTGCGCGAACATGCTCAGCGCGAACAGCATGAGCAGGAGCGTCGGGCCGCACAACAGGCGTGCCTTTCGGCGTCTGGTCAGATTCTCGGTTCTCATGGGCGTCATTCCTCGAAGGTTATGGCTCAACATCTGGTGTGGGCGGCGGGTCGTGCCTGCGCCTCGGCACACGACGCCTCGGCGGGGGCAGGCGGCGAGCGCCACCGAACTGGATTAAAAAATTATTTTCATCTGTGGCGGCTCCTTGGCTCGCCGCGGGCAACTGGGTTAGAGCTGCGGCGAGTAAGGAGCTGTGCCGGTTCATAGGCTGCCCACCGGAAGGAAAAACACGGAAGGGTTTCGGCGGAGACTAACTCCGAACGAACACCGCAGGGCGTTTGTTTGCCCGCCGCAAGAGGAGGCGTGCATCACGCACAGTGGCTCAGCGCCACACAAGCGAGCAAACGTCATGCCCGAACTTGGAGCGACGGCGAACCCCGTCGCGATTCGCGGTCGGAGCTAACCCCGAAGACGGTTAACGCGGAGACACGGTTAAAACTTCGAGCCGTGTCTCCGCGTCCCCGCGTAGAAATTCCCTCCCCTTAAAACTAAGACGGGCGACGCCGCGTGGCCCCGTCGCGCGGGAGGTTTCAATTTAAAACATAAGGTCCGGCCTATGTTTCAACGCGCATCACGGCGTACGACGCCCGCGCCCGAGCCGATGCGTTGAGCGACGCGCCCGGTCTCGCACTATCTTCCGCGACATAGCCTCCGCCCGGCGCCCCGTTGCAAACGATTGACTTCGCGGCGGTATAAAGTTTGCTGCCCGCACGCGCAGGCCGCCCTTCATTCCGCCTCTCCGGCCGTCAGAGGCAAGCCCGGAAGCGAGGTTTATTTTGCGACACAGAAAGCGAACTGGCTCCGGCGGGCGCGCGTCCTTCCGAGGGCCGCTCCCGGCCGCAGCGCTCAAGCCGTTCGCGCTCGGGGCGCTGTTGATTCTGACCCTCGGCGCCGGGCGCGCGGCCGCGCAGCAGGCGATGACTTCGGCCACGCTCGGCGGTCGCGTCGAGGACGCCAACGGCGCGACGCTGCCGGGCGCGACCGTCACGGCCGCCGCCGTAGACACCGGCCGCAGGCTCTCCGCGGTCAGCGACGGCGAGGGGCGCTTCCGCTTCCCGTACGTGCCCGTGGGCGCCTACCTGCTCAAGGCGGAGAAGGCCGGGTTCGCCACGCTGGCCGTGCGGCTGACGGTGACCGTGGGACAGGCGCTCGACCTGCCGCTGCGGCTTTCGCCCGCGGGCGTCGCCGAGAGCGTTGTGGTGACGGCGACCGAGACCCCGGCCGTCGAGACCGCGCGTACGCAGGTGGCGGAGACAATCGTGACCGGGGAGATCGGCCGCCTGCCGCTCAACGGGCGCAACTATCTCGACCTCGCGGCGCTCGCGCCCGGCGTGTCGCGCACCAACCCCGTCGCCAACCAGCGCTTCCCCGAGACCTCGGCCGTGCCCGGCACGGGGCTTTCGATCACCGGGCAGAGGTTCATCAACAACGGCTTTATCGTGGACGGCCTCTCGTCGAACGACGACGCGGCCGACCTCGCCGGCTCCTTCTACAGCCAGGAGGTGATACGCGAGTTCGAGGTCATCACCTCGGGCGGCATCGCCGAGTTCGGGCGCGCGTCGGGCGGCTTCGTCAACATCGTCACGCGGTCGGGGACGAACGACTTCGGCGGGCGCGCCTACGGCTTCCTGCGCAACCAGCGGCTCGACGCGCGTGGGCCCCTCTCGCCGGCCAAAGACCCGCTCACGCAGGCGCAGTACGGCGCCAGCTTCGGCGGCCCCGTCCGGCGCGACCGAACTTTCTTCTTCTCGAACTTCGAGCAGACGCGGCTGAACAACGCCGTCGTCATCACCGTCACGCCCGAGAACGCGGCGGCCGTCAACGCCCGCCTCGACCAGACCGGCTACGCGGGGCCGCGTCTTTCGACCGGCGTCGTCCCCACGGGCTTCGACACGACCAACTTCCTCTTCCGGCTGGATCATCAGGTCGGCCGGGCGAGCCAGCTCGCGGCGCGCTATAACCTGTACGACATGCGGAGCCTCAACGCGCGCAACGTCGGCGGCCTCAACGCCGTGAGCCGCGGCACGGCGCTCTCGAACCTCGACCAGACCGCCGCCGCCAACTTTGTGACGACCCTCGGGCCGCGCGCGCTCAACGAGGCGCGCTTCCAGCACACGCGCAGCCGACTCGGCGCGCCGGTCAACGACGAGTCGGGGCCGGCCGTCAACATCTCGGGCGTCGCCAACTTCGGGACGGCCACCTTCTCGCCGACCGGGCGCGACCTCGACACCTACGAGCTGCTGGACAACGTGACCGTGCAGCGCGGCTCTCACTCGCTCAAGAGCGGCGCGGGCTTCCTGCTCGACCGCGTCGAGATAACTTTCCCCGGCGCGCTGCAAGGCGTCTACACCTTCCAGTCGCTCGCCGACTTCCGCGCGGGGCGCTACGCGACTTTCCAGCAGGCTTTCGGCGAGGCCGGCCAGTTCCAGTCGAACCCGAACGTCGGCCTCTTCGCGCAGGACGAGTGGAAGCCGCGCAAGGACTTGACCGTCAATCTGGGCTTACGCTACGACGCGCAGTTGCTCCCCTCGCCCGTCGAGACGGACGCGAACAACTTCGCGCCGCGGTTGGGCGTGGCCTACTCGCCCGACTTCCTCGGCCGCGACCGCCGGACGGTCGTCCGCGCCAGCTACGGCGTCTACTTCGACCGGCTGCCGCTGCGCGCCGTCTCGAACGCCTTGCAGCGCGACGGCTCGAAGTACCGCGTGGCCGTGCTCCCGTTCGGCGCGGCGGGCGCGCCCGCGTTCCCCGGCGTGCTGGCGGAGTTCCCCTCGAACCTGCTCGTCAGCGTCACGACCATCGACCCGCGCATCCGCAGCGCCTACGCCCAGCAGGCGAGCCTGCAAGTCGAGCGCGAGTTGTCGGGCGCGATGTCGCTCTCGGTCGGCTACCTGCACACGCGCGGCGAGCACATCGTCCTCGCGCGCAACGTCAACGCCCCGCGCTTTCCGGCCTCGGCGGGCGTGCCCAATCAGGGCCGCCCCGACCCGCGTTTCGCCAACGTCTCGCGCTACGAGTCTTCGGGCGACAGCTACTACGACGGGATGGTCGTTTCTTTCAAGCGGCGCTTCGGGCGGCGGGCGCAGGCGCGCGTCTCCTACACGCTCTCGAAGGCGATTGACGACGTGGGCAACGCCTTCTTCTTCTCGCCGCAGGACAGCGCCGACCTGCGCGGCGAGCGCGGGCGCGCGGACAACGACCAGCGCCACCGCCTCGCCGTCAGCGGCTCTTTCGACGCGCCGCGGGCCGAGGGCGACGCGCCCGGCTGGCGCAGGGCGCTGGCCGGGTTCCAGCTCAGCTACATCTTCCAGTACGCCTCGCCGCTGCCGTTCAACGTCCTGACCGGCGACGACCGCAACGGCGACACGAACGTCAACGACCGCCCCGCCGGCGTGGGGCGCAACACCGGGCGCAGCTTCGACAGCGCCTCGCTCGACCTGCGCCTGAGCCGCCGCTTCACCCTCGGCGAGCGCGCCGGCTTCGAGGTCATCGCCGAGGGCTTCAACGTGCTCAACCGCGCGAACCTTCAGCTCCCCAACAACGTCTTCGGCACGGGGGCGACGCCGCGGCCCGGCTTCGGACTCCCGACCGCCGCCGACAGCCCGCGCCAGATACAGTTCGGCCTGCGGCTCGACTTCTAAACTCAGCCTCCCACCTCAAGCCATGACTAAGAGAAAGCTTTTCAACTTGCTGTCCGAGACCCCGGAGCGGGTCATGTGCGCGGCCGCGGTATTAATATTCGCGGTCGCCGGTTGCGAACTCACCCTCCCGCCGCATTCACCGGCCGAGACGGTCAGGGCGGAGGCCGCCGCCGACGTGCGCCGCGTCCGCGTCTCGGCGGAAGGAATCAACGCGGCGGAGCCTGCGGTCGCGACCGCGGAGGGCGGCGCCGTCTACGTCGCGTGGGTCGGGCACGGCGCGGGGCGCGAGGCCGACGTGTGGCTCGCGCGCTTCGACCGTGAAGGGAGGCGCGAGAATGATCCGGCGCGCGTCAACCCGTCGGCCGGCGGGGCGTCGGCGTGGCGCGGCGACCCGCCGCAGGTGGCGGTCGCCGACGACGGCACGGTCTACGTCTCATGGACTGCGCGCGCGGCCGAGACGGGGCACGCGACGACGCTCTACCTTTCGGCCTCGCGCGACGGCGGCCGGAGCTTCGACCCGCCGGTCAAGGTCAACGACGACGCGGGGGCCTGTGTGCACGGGATGCACTCGTTGGCCGTGGGGCGCGGCGGGCGCGTCTACCTCGCGTGGCTCGACGAGCGCAACGTCGTGCGGCACGACGCGCATAAGAACCACGGCGGCGCGGCGAAGGGCGGCGACTCGTCGGGCGCGAAGAAGGCGAGCGCCGGCGTGCACGGCGAGCAGAACCGCGAGGTCTTCTTCGCGGCCTCGGCCGACGGCGGCCGGACGTTCTCGCCGAACCGGCGGGTGGCGTCCGAAGCCTGCCCGTGTTGCAAGACCGCGCTGGCGGTGTCGCCGGACGGGCGGGTTCATCTGGGGTGGCGGCAGGTTCTGCCCGGCGACTTTCGCCACATCGCGGTCGCCTCCTCGGCGGACGGCGGCGCGACCTTCGGCGCGGCCGTGGTCGTGAGCGACGACCGCTGGGAGCTGCGCGGCTGCCCCGTCTCTGGCCCCGCGCTCGCGGCCGGCGACGGCGGAAGCTTGCGCGTCCTCTGGTACACGGCGGGCGAGGCCGGGCGGCCGGGGCTTTACAGTTCCGAGTCGGACGACGGCGGCCGCACCTTCGCGCCGCGCCGGCTGGTCAAGGACGGGAACCTGCGCGGGACGCCGATGCTGCTCGGCGACGGGCGCGGCGGGCTGTTCGCGGTCTTCGAGGGCGCGGGCGAGTCCGGCTCGAACGGCCTCTGGCGGGCGCGGCTGGGCGAGGCGGGGGGCGACGCGGGGGGCGCGTCGCCCGTCGCCGGCGGCGAGTCGGCCGCGGCGGCATTCCGCGCCGGCCGGCTCAACGTCGCCTACGTCGCGCAGGGCGGCGTGTGGCTCGCGGGCGCTGACGGCGGGGACTGAATGTACCGCCCCTAAAAGCTGGGAGCGTGGGCATCCCTGCCCGCCATGAGCGCGTCAGCGCGAATAAGAGAAGCGCCCCATCT
>DASVQX010000004.1:0-163291 GCA_036388915.1 Pyrinomonadaceae bacterium | reverse complement strand
GATGGTCTGGCCGTCCACGTACTCCATGATGATGCAGGGCTGGCCCTGCACCTCGCAGAAGTCGTAGAGCGTGGCGACGTTCGGGTGCTGGAGGCTGGCCTGGATGCGCGCCTCGTTGAAGAAGCGCTCGACGAAGCCGCTGCTTTGCGTCGCCTGCGTCAGCACCTTGACCGCGGCGACGCGCCCGATCTTCTGGTGCATCGCGCGGTAGACCTCGCCCATCCCGCCCGCGCCGAGGAAGTCCACGACGCGGTACTCGCCGACCGACTGGTTGGTGTCGAAAGCTCGGGACATAAAACGAGTAGCCGGTAGACAGTAGTCAGTAGCCGGTAGGAAGACCAGCCCGGCCGGCGAGTCATTCTTTAGCAGGCGACTTCCGCCGAGGCGGAGCCTACCGTCTACTGACTACTGTCTACTTCCTCACCTACTTGCCCATCAGCTCGCGCCCGTAACGGATGGGCACGGCGAAGGTGACGGCGGTGCGGCCGTCGGAGAGTCCGGCGTAGAAGATGGCGATCACGCGGCCGTGGTCGTCGAAGACGGGGCCGCCCGAGTTGCCCCCGCCGGTCGTGTTGATCTGCAACTGGTACGAGTCGCCGATGACCGAGACGGTCGTCGAGGCCGCCTTCTCGGCGCCGGCCGCGCCCTCGGTGCTGCGGTAGATGCGGCCGATGTTGCCGACCGTCACCGTCGGGTCGGGAATCTCGACGCCCTTCGTCTCGGTGTTCATCGGGTCCAAGGACTTGACGATGCCGTAGACCGGCGCCGAGATGGCCGGGTAGCCGAGCACGACGGCCGTCTCGCCCGCCTGAATCGAGTCGTAGTTGTCGTTGATCTCGACGGCCGGGACGGTGCCGGGGCTGTCCACCTTGATCAGCGCCACGTCGTGGCGCGGGCTGACGGCCGAGAGCTTGGCCGAGAGCTTGCGCTCCGACTTGGCGAAGAGCACGTCGAGGTGGTCGTTGCGGCCGTCGTAGGCGACGCCGTCCTGCTTCGACTGCGACGGAATCCAGTTGGCGGGCGCCGCCGGCACGGCCGCGACCGGCACCATCTTGCCGTCGGGGCCTTGCGTGACGAGGATGCCGTTGTCGGCCGACGGCGGGAACTGGTAGGCCGACTCCCACGCGGCGGCGACGTGGCGGTTCGTCAGGATGAAGCCGTCCGAGGAGACCGCGAAGCCCGAGCCGGTGTGACGGCCGCCGATGCCGACGTTCAGGCTGTTCGAGTTGTAGGTCAGGTACGGCTCGATCGAGCCGTCGGCGACCTTGACGTAGAGCGCGGCGGGGCGGCCGTTGTAGACGGTGTACTGGTGGTAGACCAAGCCGTTGCCCTGCTGCGAGACAAGCTTCCACGCCACGTCGATCTTGACGACGGCCTTGCCGTAGTTGTTGACCACTTCGGAAGCCTTCATCGGCGCGGCGGCCGTCTCGGCCGTCTTCGCCTCCTTCGCCTCGTCGAGCCCCTTCTTGAGCGTCCCGATCTCGGTCGAACGCGACTTGTCACGGAAGAAGAAGTAGCCGGCGACGCCGCCGACGGCGACGACGACGAGGACGATGACGGCCGCGCCGACGGCCATGAAGGTGCGCCCCTGGCTCTTCTTGGCCTGCTGGACGTTCTGCGCGACGATGCGCTCGACCGTGGCCTTGCCGACGCCGCCCGAGGGCGCGGGGGCCGTCGGCTGGAAGCCGGGCGGCGGCTGCGGCGCCGGCGCGCCCGTGGGCGCGACGCGGGTCGAGGGCGCGGTCGGGGCGGCCTGCGCGACGCGCGTGGCCTTGGTGGCGCCGGCGGGGCGCGGCTCGATCTCGAAGACGAACTCGGGGCCGCCGGGGCCGAGCTGGACGACGTCGCCGGGGTTGATGCGGGTCGTGCCCGTCAGGCGCTGCCTGTTCACAAACGTCCCGTTGCGGCTGTTCAGGTCAGAGACGATGAACTGCGAGGGGTCGTTGGGGTCCTGCGCGATCTTGGCGTGCTGGCGCCCGACGAGGTCGTCGCGGTCGGGGTCGTACTTGACCGTGGACGACGGGTCGCGCCCGAGGACGATCTCCTTCACGTGGGCGAGCGGGAACTCTTCCACCTGATTGGCCTTCGAGCCGCTGAGGTGCTTGAGAACGATGCGTTCCATTCTGGGTGTCTCCTTCAGGGTCTAACTCTGGACGGTCTCTCGCGACCGGGCCGGCCTCCCCGGCGGCCCGAACACCTCTCCCTCCGGTGTCGGCGGCGTCGGGCGTTTTTGACGGGGACGGCGGCGGTCTTCACTGGTGCCGATAGATAACGCGTGAAAAGGGCGCGGCGCGGCTCACGCGCGGAGTCTGCGGGGCGCCCGGCACGCTTGCGGCGCGCGGGGCGTGCGAACCACCGATCTACGATTGTATTGTTTCAAGGTTTTACCGCAGGCGGGTAAAGCGTCCGCTTGAAAAGCCGGCTGTGACTCTGCGCTCAAAAGGCGAGGGTCAGACTGACGGCGTCGGGGTTCGTCTCGTCCTGCCTCATGGCCGCGGCGGCAGATTATACAACAAAGCCGCGCGACGGCAAGTTCCACCCTCGCGGAAACTTAAATATAAGTCGAATCCCCCGCGGACTCCCGAACCGCGCGCCGCGGGGCGCGGCTCAGTCGAGCCTGAAGGTGTATTCGAGCGTGCGGACGACCGTCACCTTTTAAGACTCGGAGGTGGCGCGCGTCTTCGGGCGCGGGGGCTGGATGGTGATGTTGTCGATGAGGCGCGTGCGGCCGACCTGCGCGGCGAGCGCGATGAGGACGGGGCGGCCGTCGGGGATGCGGTCGTACTTCTCCATCGTCTCGGCGTCCACGACGCCCACGTATTCGAGCCGGGCGAGCGGCTCGGCGTCCACCTGCGCGCGGACGGCCTCGGCGAGGCGCTTCGCGTTGCGCTCGCCCTCGTTGTAGACCTCGCGCGCCTGCGCCAGCGCGCGGTAGAGCACGGACGCCGCCTTGCGCTGCTCGTCGGTGAGGTAGGCGTTGCGGGACGAGAGCGCCAGCCCCGTCTGCTCGCGCACCGTGGGGAGGACGACGACTTCGAGGTCGAAGGCGAGGTCGCGCACGAGCCTTTTGACGACGAGCGTCTGCTGCGCGTCCTTCTGGCCGAAGAAGGCGAAGTCGGGGCGGATGGTGTTGAAGAGCACGGTGAGGATGGTGGCGACGCCGCGGAAGTGGCCGGGGCGCGCGGCGCCCTCCATCGTCTCCGACAGCCCTTCGACGTTGATGTAGGTGGCGAAGCCCTTGGGGTAGACCTCCTCGACCGGCGGGGCGAAGATGTAATCGACGTTGTAGTCGGCGAGCTTGGTCGTGTCGCCGGTCAGGTCGCGCGGGTAGCGCTCGAAGTCCTCGCCCGCGCCGAACTGGGTCGGGTTGACGAAGACCGAGACGATGACCACGTCGCACATCCGGCGCGCCTCGCGCACAAGGGAGAGGTGGCCGTCGTGGAGCGCGCCCATCGTCGGCACCAGCCCGATGGTCTTGTCCTCCTCGCGCCTGAGCTTGCGCGAGACGCTGGCCATCCGCTGTCGGCGGTTGATGATTTCCATAAGTGGCTAAACCGTAAACCGCGAACCGTCAACCGTGACAAGACAAGGCCGCCCGCTCTTGTCACGGTTGACGGTTCGCGGTTTACGACTTCTTCGTCTCCTTGTCGTCCGCCTCGCGCTTGAGGCCGAGTTCGGCCGCCGCGTCGGCGGGGAGCGGGTAGGACTCCTGCTCGGAAGGGAAGGCGCCCGAGCGCACGTCGTCGGCGTAAGCCTGGATGGCCCCGCCCATCGCCTCGCGCACGTCGGCGTACCGGCGGACGAAGCGCGGGCTGGTCTTGCTGAACGAGAGGCCGAGCAGGTCGTGCGTGACGAGAATCTGCGCGTCGCAGTCGGCGCCCGCGCCGATGCCGATGGTCGGGACGTGGAGCGCCGCCGTCACCTCGCGCGCGATCTCGCGCGGGACGACCTCTAAGACGACGGCGAAGGCGCCCGCCTCTTCGAGCATCCGCGCGTCCTCGACGAGCGCGCGCGCCGCGTCGGCCGTCTTCGCCTGAAGGCGGTAGCTGCCGAGCTTGTGCAGGGACTGCGGCGTCAGCCCGACGTGCCCCATCACGGGAATCTCTTCGGCGACGAGCCGGCGGATCGTCTCGACGCGGTTGCGCCCGCCTTCGAGCTTGACGGCCTCGGCGCCGCCCTCCTTCACCAGCCGGAGCGCGGCGCGGACGGCGTCGTCGGCGCCCGTGTGGTAGGTGCCGTAGGGCATGTCGGCGACTAAGAGCGCTCGCTCGACGCCGCGCCGGACGGCGCGCGTGTGGTGGAGCATCTCTTCGAGCGTGACGGGCACCGTCGAGTCGTAGCCGAGCACGACGTTGCCGAGCGAGTCGCCGACGAGAATGATGTCGGTGCCGGCCTCGTCCACGATGCGCGCGGTCGGGTAGTCGTAGGCGGTCAGGCAGACCAGCTTCTCGCCGCGCTCCTTGCTGGCGCGGACGGCGGGCACGGTGACTTTCTCGGGGCGCTGCTGTTTGAGATAGACCATGACGTGATTGTTCCCTCTGGCTTTCGGGCGGGTCAGTCGGTGCAGACCGGTGCGACGAGGAGTTCGGGTGCCAGCAGAAGTGTTCGGCGGCGCATGTTGGCGATAGTGTACGCTCGCGCTACTGAGTCGGCAAATTTGAGAGCGCCAAATTATAGCAGCCCCGCGCGGCGGGGCAAGGGGAAAGCGGAAGGATGAAGTAAGAGCCGTACAGCCGTCACAGCATCCTTCATCCTTCATCCTTCATCCCTCATCCTTCCTTCCGCCTTCCAGAGTTCGACGCGGGAGTCGTCGTCGGTCGCGGCGAGAAGTTCGGCGGCGGTCTTGCCGAGCAAGGGGTGGCGCGCGCCGGGCGCGAGTTCGGCGAGCGGGGCGAGGACGAAGCGGCGGCGTTGGAGGCGCGGGTGCGGGAGCGTGAGCGCGTCCGTCTCCGACAGTTCGTCGCCGTAGAGCAGCAGGTCGAGGTCGAGCGTGCGCGGCGCGAGCGGACGCGGACGCCTCCGCCCCGCGTCGCGCTCGACGCCGAGCAGGAGGCGCAGGAGTTCCCCCGGCGGCGGGAGCGGCGCGCGCAGTTCCGCCACCATGTTGAGGAAGGCGGGCTGCTCGTCTTCGACGCCGACCGGCTCGGTCTCGTAGACGGACGAGAGGCGCGCCACACGCAGGCCCGCCGCCAGCATCCCGCGCACGCCGAGCAGGAGGTTCCCCGCGCGGTCGCCGAGGTTCGAGCCCATCCCGACGTACGCGCGAAGGGACTCCTCTCCCGGCACGCGCGACACCTAACGCCGCCCCTCGTTCATCTTCTTGTTAAAAGTCTCGGACTCGCCGCGCGCGATGCTGAGCGTCTTCCACTCGGACGAGCGGAGGTGCTTGGCGAGGAAGACGATCTGGCCCGCGTGCTGGCCGTAGTGCGAGAGCTGGCGGTTGATGGCCATGACGACGGTGTGGGCTTCGCCGCGGATGGTGACGGTGCGCAGCGGGTCAACGCCCTTGAGCGACGCGAGCGTGTCGAAGAGCGTGCGCCAGCCGGCCTCCCAGCGTTCGAGGACGGCCGCGCGGTCTTCGCCTTCGACGAGGAATTCGGAATCGCGGTGGCGGTCGGGCTTCTCGCCGTCGCTCGTCAGGAAGTCCGTCCAGCGCGAACGCATGTTGCCGGCCATGTGCTTCATGATGAGGGCGACGCTGTTCGACTCCGCGTCGATGGCGCGGAAGAACTCTTCGTCCGAGAGCTGCACGGCCGCGCCGTCGGCGAGTTTCTTCTGCGTGCGGAAGACCTTCACGGCGTCCTCTAAATAATGCTCGGCGAGCGAGTCTGTCATCTTCGACCTCCTTCGTCCCAGTGTTTCGTGGCGGGGATTCTAACGCTTCGCGGCCCCGGCCGTCACCGCCTCAAGTCGGCGCAGCAGTCGGAGCCTGCGCGCGTCCGGCTCTTGGCCGCGCCACGCGTAGTTGCTGAGCGCCGCCACGGCGTTCCACGTCGGGTGGTAGCGCAGGTAGATGTCCTTCTCGCCGGGGTCGCCCCAACTCCCGTCCGGGTTCTGGTGCGCGAGCAGGTACTCCACCCCTTCTCTGATCTCGGCGTCGGCGTCGGTCAGGCCGAAGGCGCGCAGCGTGTCCATGAACTCGCCGAGCATGTCGGCGTCTCCGGCGGCGACGGCCGCGCACAGGTTCGCCTTGAGGAACGCGAACTCTTCCGGCAGGAGACGCGCGGGGACGCGCCGCTGCCCGTAGTCGTTGAGCGTGTAGACGACGTGCGTCACGGCGTAGACCGCGTCGTAGAACTCGGGCGAGCCGGCGCCGGGGTGCGGGCGCAAGGATGGGAGCCAGCCGAGCACCTCGCCGTAGGAGGCGCCGAGGTTGACGCCGTAACGCTCGCCGACGTAGGCCGTGATGAGCGCGTCGTACCAAACGTCCTGCGGCGTCCGCATCTTCAAGGCGCGTCCGCAGCGGCGGCAGACCTTCGCGCCGCGCGGGTTCCAGGCGCGGTCGGTCTCGCACTCGGCGGGCACGTCCCGCGGCGGCGCTTCGGCGCGCGGGTCGAAGAGCAGAAAGTCATGTGCGCCGAAGCGCGCGGCGGCGCGGCGTATCTGAATTTTGAGCTTTGGGTCTTTGAGGCCGAGGCTGTCGGCGGCGTCGGCGCCGAAGGCGTAGTCGATGACGGCGTGCGCGTCGGCGTCCTCGGGGAGCGAGCGGTGCGTGCGCCGCCAGTGGCGCGCGCGCTCAAGCCCCATGCGCCGCGCCGCCGCGCGCACCGCCGGGTCGCTCACGCTCTCGCCGACCGTGTAGAAGCACCAGAGATAGTCGCTCCCGTAAACCTCAAAGTTCGCCGGGTCGCGCGCCGTCAGGTAGATGAAGTCGAGGCCGCGACGCACGGCGCGCGCGCGTTCGGCGGCCGTAAAGCGCGAGCCGGGCCAGAGCGTGCGCCCGCCCTGCGCCCCGCGCGTCGCGGGCGGCGCGAGCAGGCAGAGCGTCAGCAGCGACGTGAACACGGCCGCCGCCCTCGTCCGATGTTTTGAGTTCAAAGGCATGACACGCAATCGACGCGGTGGCGTATTATAACGCCGGGAAGGCGAACCGGGCAGGGGAGACTTATGGCACAACTCTTCGCGCTGGTGTGGTTGAAGTGGACGCTCCTGCGCAACTCTCTGCGCTCGCGCAGGGCCGTGGCGGGACGCTTGGCGGCGCTGCTCGGGCTGCTGGCGGGCCTCGCGCTCTCGCTGACAGTGGCGACGGCCGTGGGCGCGGGCGCCTACTTCCTCTCGGCGAGCGCGGCGCGGATGCCGGCGGTCGAGGGGAGGGCGACGGCGGCGGCCTACGTCGTGCTGCTTTTTCTGTTCACGCTCGCCTTCATCATCTGGGCCATGATGCCGCTCGCGCTCGGCGGCGGCAGCCGTTTCGAGCCGTCGCGGATGCTGCTCTACCCGGTCTCGCTCGGCAAGCTCTTCGCCTTCGACTTCCTGAGCGACCTGACGAGCCTCACGTTCCTCTTCGTCGCGCCGTCGCTCGTGGCGCTGGGCGCGGGCGCGGGACTGGGCTTGGGGAGGCCGTGGGCGGGGCTGGCGGTGTCGGTGCTCGCGGTCGCGTTCGGGCTTTCGCTCTCGAAACTCCTTTCGGTCGGCGTCGGCGCGCTGATGCGCGCGCGGCGGACGCGCGGCGAGACGGTGCTGGCTCTGCTCGGCGCGGCGACCGGCATGATGGGCGTGCTGATGGGGCAGTTGATGCCCTTGCTCGAACGCAACTCGGCGCGGCTCGGGTTCGCGCGCTGGACGCCGCCGGGCGCGGCCGCCTACGGGCTGGCGCGCGGGCTCTTCCCCGAGGGCGGAGGCGCGCTCGCCGTCTCGCTGCTGACGCTCGCGGCTTACACGGCCGTCTGCGTCCTGCTCGCCTACCGCGTCGCGCGCCGGACGGCGCTCGGGTTGGGCGGCGCGAAGAAGAAGAAGACGGTCGCGCGGGTGCCCGAGCGCGCGGAGGCTTACGCGGGCTGGCAGTTGCCGCTGGCGTCGCCGCAGTTCTCGGCGCTCTTCGAGAAGGAGGTGCGCTACGCCTTAAGGAACGCGCAGCTCCGCGTCATCGCGGTGATGGCGGTCGGGCTGACGGTGGTGTTGAGGCTGGGGCCGGCCGGGATGACGGGGCGCGGCGGACTCTGGGGCGCGAAGCTCACGCCGTACGCCGAGGGGGCGGGCGCGGTCTTCAGCGTCGTCTACATCTTCATGCTCGTCTCGCCGCTCTCGACCAACCTCTTCGGCTACGACGGCTCGGGGATGCGCGCGCTCGTGCTCTCGCCGGTGAGCCGGCGGACGATGCTTCTGGCGAAGAACGCGGCGGTGACGCTCGTCGCGCTGCTGCTCGTCGCGGCCGGCGTGCTGGTCGGCGGGCTCATCATCGGCGACCTGACGCCGCGCACGCTCCTCTTCGCGCTGCTCGCCTTCGTGACGACGGCGGCGCTGTTCGCGCCCGTCGGCAACTGGCTCTCGTTGCAGTTCCCGAAGCGCGTGCAGTTCGGCAAGCGGATGAACCGCTCGGGGGTGGCGGGGCTGATGCTGGTGCCGGTCTTCGTCCTGATGCTCGTGCCGGCGGGCGCGGCGGTCGCGGCCGGGCACTTCGCCGCAAGCCACGCCGTCAAGTATGTTATACTCGCCGCGTTCGCGCTCGTTTCCGTCGCCTTTTACGCGCTCGTGCTCCCGCTCCAGGGGCGCTCGCTTGAGCGGCGCGAGCTTGCGATACTCGAAGCCGTCACCGGCCGCGACGGCGGCGAGGACGGACAGATCATAGGTTGACGGTCATAATCCAGTGACGCCGCCGGCGGGCGTCCGGGCGGGCCGGTTGAGAGCCCCGCCCTTACACAAATGGCTCGCAGAAAATTCCGACACCAGCAGCGCCACGAGCCCACCTCGGCGCGCTCTTTCCAGGACTACCTGACGACGCCCGCGCCTCAGACCTCGCGGTCAGAGCTGATGACGCTCGTCCGCGGCGGCGAAGACACCTTCCTCGAACTCAAGGTCAAGCTCTCGAACCCGGAGCGCATCGCGCAGGGCATCGTCGCGCTCGCCAACACGGCGGGCGGAGTCATCGTCTTCGGCGTCAACGACAACCTGCGCGTCGAGGGCTTGGACGACGCCGACGCCGTCCGCGACGAACTCGTCCGCATCTGCCGCGAGGACGTGCAGCCGGCGCTCTTCCCGTTCATCGACATCATCTCGTTCGACTCCGGCGTGCGCGTCGTCGCGCTCGACATCGAGGGGAAGCGACGGCCGTACCGCACGACCGACGGGCGCTACTTCCTGCGCGTCGGGGCCGAGAAGCGCGAGGCGACGCGCGAGGAACTGTCGGCGCTCTTAGACGAGACGCGCCCCCTCGCTTACGAGAACGTCGCGGCGCTCGGCGCCGAGGTCGCGGACGTTGACGAGGCGCACCTCTGGAGCTTCGTCCGCGAGTTCGAGCCGGACGCCTACGCGCCGCCGCGCGCGGCCGCGGCCTACCCGACCGCCGAAGTCCTTGAGCGCGACCTGCTGCTCGCCGTCCCGGCCGCCGCCGGTTCGCTCACAGAGCGCGTGGCGCCGACGGTCGCCGGGCTTCTGCTCTTCGGCCGCGACGAGCGCGTGGCCGAACTGCTCCCGCGCTCCTCGGTGCTGGCCTCGCGCTACGCGGGCGACACGACGCAGTCGCCGAAGGTCGAGTCGGTCGAGCTGAGCGGCAACCTCCACACGCTCTTCGAGTCCTGCCTGCGCTTCGTCGAGCGTTACTGCGACCTCTGGGACAAGCGCCCGCCGCGCGCGCGCGCCGACGAGACGGTCGCCGAGTCGCCCGTCGTGCCGCGCGCCAACTACCACCGCGCGGCTCTGCTCGAAGCGCTCGCCAACGCGCTCGCGCACCGCGACCTCGCGCTCGCAGGGGTGAAGACGCGCGTCAACGTCTTCGACAACTCGGTCGAGGTCACCAACCCGCGCCGCACCGCCGGCTTCGCGCCCGCCATGCAGCGCGCCATCCGCTACGGCATCCAGCAGCGGCTCAACCCGCAGACGGCCTCGGTCTTCTCAAGCCCCGCCTACGGCCTGCGGCTCCCGACGGGCGGCCTCCCGATGCTGCTGCGCGAGTCGCGCCTCTTCTCGGGGCGCAAGTCCGACCTCCACGCCGTCAACGACGAGTTCCGCGTCCGGCTCTACGGGGGATGAAAGTGGCAGACAGTAGACAGTAGTCAGTAGCCAGTAGAAAGATTAAAAGCGGCGCGTCTCGGTTGATGCTGAGACGCGCCGCCTTTTTTATCTACTGACTACTGACTACTTCACTAGCTCTTCGGCGAGTTGTAGAACTGGCGCGCCTGGACGACGAAGTCCTTCTCGTCGTACTTGCCGTCGCCGTCCACGTCCACCTTGACGACGATCTTGTGGCGCTTGCCGTCGCGGCGGTCGCCCGCGCTGTAGGCGAGGCTGTACTGGTTGCGCATCATCGCGTTGATGGTCTGGAGCGCCGCGGGAATCTCGCCCTCGAAGGTGACGGGGATGTAGGTGCCGCCGGTCTCGTTGGCGAGGGTGCGCAGCGTGTTCTTCGCCTGAAGGAAGGTCATCCGGCCGGGGTCGATGGAGCCGGCGATGCCGTCCTGCGCGCCCATGAAGTCGCCGTAGCGTTTGAAGTACATCTCGCCCGTGCCGATGATGTAGATCGGGACGCCGGCGTTCTGCGCGATCTTGCGCGCCTGGTCGTAGTTGATCTTCGAGAAGGTGTCGATGCCGCTGCTGATGAGGAAGACGGCCTTGCGGCGCCCCTGGATGTCCTGCATCCCCGCGTACTCCTGCGTCCGCTTCTCCGAGTTCTCCAGCACGACCGAGTCGGCCTTGCCCCCGGCCAGCGTCAGCTTGAGCGCGTCGAAGAGGTTCGTCTCCCTGAAGGCCGGCTGGTTGCGGAGCAGCAGGTTGATGACCTGCCCGATGCGGCCGGGGTCGTTGGTGAAGTCGGTCAGCGGCGTCGGCCGCATGTCGTAGGCGATGACCGAGACGTAGTCGTTCGGCGGCTTGATGAACTGCTGGAGGAACATCGCCATCGGCCGCAGCACCTCGTACTGCCCCGGCTCCATCCCGCCGGTCTGGCCGTAGCCGAGCTGCTGGCCGAGCTTGCTGTATTCGAGGACGACCGCGACCGTGATGGGCGCCTCGGGCGTCGAGAAGTTCGTCACGTCGCGCTGGATGCCGTCCTCGAAGATGGCGAAGTTCTCCTTCTTGAGGTTCATCGCGACCTGGCCCGTCTTCTTGTGGTAGACGACGGCCTCGACCTGGACGATGTTGGAGGCGACCTTGACGACCTCCTGCTCCTTGAGCGCGTCGGGCGGGACGGGCTCCTGCTGCTCCTCCTGTTTGTCGGTCGTCGGTTGCCGCTCGTCGGGGCGCGGGTTCTTCTTCTGCGGCGCCTGCGGCGGCGTGCGCCTCGACTGCGCGAGCGCCGGGAGGCCGACGGCCCCGAACGCGACGAGGAACGCGAGGGCGAAGGCGGCGGCGCGGCGTGTGGAGCGGGTGTTCATGCTCGGTAAAACCTCTGTTGAAGGGCCGTGAATTGTTTTCGGGTTCGGCGGCCCCGAATATAAGGCGCGCCCGCGGGCACGGTCAAATAAACTTAAGGCCAGAGTCTTTTGATGACGCGGGGCGTCAAATGGTTTACGCGCCGGCCCGCCGGGGGAGGATTAAACGACGGAGAGACGGGGACGCGGCTTCTGGTCTAAAAGCCGCGTCCCCGTCTCTCCGTGGCGAAAATTCCTGAGCCTAGCGGCCGCCGCCGCTCGTCACCGGCTCGACCTCGATGAGCGCGTCGTAGCTGCCGGTGTTGTCGTCGAGCTTGCCCTCGTTGACGCCGAGGAAGAGGCGGCCGTCGCGCGGCGCGTAGAACTCGCGGTTGGCGCCGATGGCGATGAACTCGTCGTTGTCGTCGCCGATGACGGCGATGAGCGTCCCGGTCGGCTCGTTGCGCATCAGCTTCTCGGTGTCCACGACGCGCGGCAGCCCCGTCGGCGTCGAGAAGCGACCCTCGCCGAGCGAGACGCGCCCCGTGGCCGAGATGCGCAGGCGTTGGCCGCGCCTCACCATCAGCCCCGAGTCCGTCCAGCCGTTGGCGGCGCTGCCCGCGCTGACGCGGACGCGGACGGGGAAGAAGGGCGAGCCGGCGCCGCCGCCGCGGGCGGGCGTCTGCGTGCCCAAAGGCGCCGTGCCGGTGTCGGCGCGCCCGTTGTTGACGGTGCTGGGGGCCGAGTCGTTGCCGAGCGTGGGCGGGCGCTGGCCGCCGGTCTGCCGGGCTTCTTCGCGGCGCGGGGTGGGCTGCGGCGCGGGCTGGGCGCGGCCGGTCTCGGCCGGTGCGGTCGGGGTGTTGTCGTCGGCGGCGGCGGAAGTCTCGGCGGCGCCCGCCGAGTCGAACTCGATGGACTCGACATCCTCCATGTAGAGCGTGACGCGGCTGCGGCGGCCGCCGCGCGCGCCCGAGCCGATGAGGACGGTGAACTGCTGGTCGCGGAAGGCGACGATCTGGCCGCGGATGACCTGTCCGTCCTTCATGCGGATCGTGTCGGCGAGCGCGGGCGCGACCAGCGCGAAGACGAGGGCGAACGCGGCCAGCGGGCGCGCGACTTTCAGAACTTTCATAACTCCTCCCCGAGGGAACGCTAGGCTCACGGACGAAGCCACATGAAAACAGAGAGAGACGCGCTTTGCAAGCGGGAGAAAGACAGGCTCACAGCAGCGATTGATGGCCTGCGCGACGCGAGGGTTGCCCGTTCGCGTCCGGCCTCGGGCGCGGGCTTAAACAAAAGGGGCGCGGGCCTCTGGCCCGCGCCCCTTTCGCGCACTTCCGCGGGTGACTTACTTGACGGCGACGACCATCGAGTCGGGGCCGACGAGGTGCTCGACGCGGGTCTCGCGGAAGCCGGCCTCGCGCATCCAGCGTCGGCAGTCCGCGCCGGTGTAGTCGAACCCGCCCGGCGTCTCGATGAGCATGTTGAGGCTCATCAAAAGCCCGAGCGTGTTCTCGCGCCGCTCGTCGTCGATGAGCGCCTCGTAGACGACGAGCGCGCCGCCCGCGGGGAGCGCCTCGTACGCCTTCGCCAGCAGGACGCGCTTCTGCTCCAAGTCCCAGTCGTGGAGGATGTGACCCATCACGATCACGTCGGCGCGCGGCATCGGGTCTTTGAAGAAGTCGCCGGGCGCGAAGCCGAGCCGCGCGGACAGCCCGTGCGCGGCGACGTACTTCTCGTAGACCGGGCGGACTTGCGGCAGGTCGAAGTTGACGCCCGTCAGGTGCTCGTGCGCCAGCGCGATCTGGACGGGCAGCCCGCCCTGCGCGCCGCCCACGTCGGCGAACGTCTTGTAGTCGCCCCAGGGGAACTGGCGCGCGATGGCGCGCGCCGCGCCGAGACTCAGGCCCGACATCGCGCTCAGGAAGCCTTCGAGCCTCTGCGGGTCGGCGTAGAGCGCGCCGAAGAAGTCGCCGCCGCCGCCCCGCGCCTCGTTCTGCGGCCGCCCCGTCCGCAGCGCCTCGGTCAGGGAGCCCCAGAAGGGGTAGAGCCGCGCGTTCGCCATCTCCAACATGCCCCCCATGTAGGACGGCCGCGCGCGGTCTAAGAACGTCGCCGCCTCGGGCGCGTTGTAGTAGCGCCCGGCCGCGTCGCGTTCGAGCACCCTGAGCGAGACGAGCGCGTCGAGAAAGTCGCGCGCGCCGCGCGGGTGCAATCCCAGACTCTCGCCGACGCCCTCGGCCGTCGCCGGCCCCTTCGCCAGCTCCGTGAAGAGGTCGAGCTCGACGGCGCTCAAAAGCGTCTTCGAGGCCCAGAAGCCCAACCCCAGTTGCATGATGTAATCCGGCGTCACCGTCTGTGGCAACGCCGCCGTCGTCTCAGTGGTCGCTTCAATCACTGGCGCACTCATCAATCCACCCCTCCCTCAAACCGCGAAACGTCCGCGGCGGCGGCCCCGCACGGGACGGAGCCACCGCCCTTCAACTCCTAACGCGGAAGAACGTGGGAGGGGAGATCAGACGTGCGCCGATATTTTGCGGCCCGCGCCGCCTTCACTTGGGCAGGTAGCCGCAAGGGACGGGGTGGAACCCGCTGAACTGGAAGTCGGAGCCGACGACGATAGGCTGGTCGGATGTCACTCTGACGCTCCAGGAGATGCGGGCCGGGTCGGGCACGGGAGAGCCGCCGACCTGCGGCGTCTGCCACGCGACGCCCAGCGTGCCTCCCGGCGCGACCGAGACGGTGGCGCCCCCGACCTGCCCCGGATAGTTGATCGACGGGCTGGTCCCGGGGATGGGCTGTCCCGCGAGGTTGACGCCGGCGCTGTTGAGAATGTTGACCGCGACGTTGGCGGGCGCCGCGCCCCCGTTGAAGACGTAGAGGTCTGCGCCCGTGACGCTGGCCGTGTTCGGGTAGTGCGCGGGCGTGCAGACCCAGACGTAAGGCGGCCCGCCGCCCGCGCCGCCCGGCGGCCCGGCGGGTCCCGGCGGGCCTTGCGGGCCGGGGCAGGCGGTCGTCGCCAACGACAGGGCGAGCGCGAGCAGAGGCAGGCGTGCGCGCGCGAAGCTGATGCTCATACAGAAATCTCCTCCCGAGGGCCGGGCGGCGCGCCCCCGCGAATAAGTGGATTGGACTGGCGTGGAAGATGCGAACCCCTTGCGTGCGAGCGGCGGGAGAGTATGCCAGTTTCATCCGGCGGTCAAGAAGGTCTCGGCGCCGCACCCGTCAAGCTTTACAAGCCGGGGGTTAGTGTTAGTATGTCCCGCGTTCCCGGCGTCCTTACCACCGGGCGACGGCGGCGGTCAAAGTTCTTCCTAACTCGTTTGTAAAAGCAGAGGAGTGTTTATGCGCAACAAAAGATGGGACCTCGCGCTCGGGCTGGGGCTCCTGATATTCGCCAGGCTGGCCTGCAACTTCAGCGCTTCGACGGCCAACATCAGCGGCCTCTAGCTCGGGAAGGATCAGGCGGTCACCGCCGAGACGAGCACCTTCGCCGCGACCGACACGGTCTACGCGGTCGCGACCGTCTCGAACGCGCCGGGCGCGGTCAAGGTCACGGGGCGGCTGGTCATCGACTCGGTCGAGGGCGAGGACAGCGGCCCCGTGCCGGGTCTCGAAAAGACGCTCGACCTGCCGGGCAGCGGCACGGCCACCTACACCTTCTCCCCCCCGCCCTCGGGCTGGCCGAAGGGCAAGTACAAGGTCGAGGTCATCATGCTCAACGAGGGCGGCGAGAAGAAGGACGAGAAGTCCGCCAACTTCTCCGTCTCCTAAAACCGCCCGGCGACGCCATTCGCAAAAGGAAGAGGCTGCCTGCGGGGCAGCCTCTTCGCTTTTTACACCGAGCCGCGACGCTCGCCGTCGCCGCGGTCGGCTTAGATGTCGATGCCCCCTTACGGGGGAGCGATTCCCCTTCCGCAACCAGGAAGGCTTTGAGCACTTCCGCGATAGGCAGTTTCGGCCCACTCCGGGGCTAACGGCTCGCCGGTCTTGAGCACGCCACACGCGCCCTGCTGGGCTGCTCGTCAGGCGGCCGGGACCGGCCTCGGCGAACTCAGCTGGGCGACCGGCAGGCCGTACCGCGGACGACGCGTGATCCACCCGCCCCGGCTCTTACGCGTTAACGGTCGGAGGTGAAAGAGAGTATGGAGGTGAAAATCCGTCCCGCCCGGCCGGAGGACACTGAGGCGTGCGGGCGCATCATCTACGAGGCTTTCCGCGGGATAGCCGAGCGGCACAACTTCCGCCCCGACTTCCCGTCGGCCGACGCCGCCTCGCGGCTGGCGCACCACTTCATTAACGACCCCGCGGTCTACGGGGTGGTCGCCGAGAGTGGCGGCCGCGTCGTCGGCTCTAACTTTCTTTCGGAGTGGGACGCCGTGCGCTCGGTCGGGCCGATCACGGTGGAGCCGGGGCTCCAGGCGCGCGGGGCGGGCCGCCGCCTGATGGAGGCGGTCGTCGAGCGCGGGCACGGGGCCGCGGGCATCCGTCTCGTGCAGGACTCGTTTAATACGGCGTCGCTGTCGCTCTACGCTGCGCTCGGCTTCGAGGTCAAGGAGCCGCTGGCCCTCATTGAGGGCACGCCCGCGGGCGAGCCCGCCGCCGGGTACGAGGTGCGCCCGATGCGTGACGAAGACCTCGGCGCAGCCGCGGAGCTGGGACTAAAGGTTCACGGGTTCGAGCGCACGGGCGAGTTGAAGAGTTTGGCCCCGCTGCTCGACCCCTTCGTCGCCGTGCGCGGGGGGCGCGTCACGGCCTACGCCTCGGCCCCGGGCTTCTGGCCGCTCAACCACGCCGTCGCCGAGAGCGACGAAGACATGAAGGCGCTGCTCACGGGCGCGGCGGCCGCCACCGGCGCGCCGCTCTCGCTGCTCCTGCCGGCGCGGCAGGCTGCGCTCTTCCGCTGGTGTCTGGGTAGCGGCCTGCGCGTCGTCAAGCCGATGACGCTGATGGCTTTGGGCGAGTACCACGAGCCGCGCGGGAGCTTCTACCCCTCGGTCGGGTACTGACCGGGGCCGGGCGGCGTCAGTCAAGAGGCGCGAGGTGGACGGCCATGAGCCCGCCCGCCACGCCCCGCGTTTACATGAAGGGGGAACGTCATGGCCATCAATGAAGTCGCGCCGGACACGTACCGCATCTCGACCTACGTGCTGGAGATTAACTTACAGTTCAACCAGTTCCTCGTCGCGGACGAGGAGCCGCTCCTCTACCACACGGGGATGCGCGGGCTCTTCCCGCGGGTGCTGGAGGAGGTGTCGCGCGTCATCGACCCGTCGCGGCTGCGCTGGGTCGGCTTTAGCCACTTCGAGTCGGACGAGTGCGGCGCGCTCAACGACTGGCTCGGAGTCGCGCCGCGCGCCGAGCCGGTGTGCAGCGTCGTCGGCGCGCTCGTGAGCGTCAACGACTTTTCGCTGCGGCCGGCGCGGGCGCTGGCCGACGGCGAGGTGCTCGCCACGGGCAGGCGCCGCTTCCGCTTCCTCCAGACGCCGCACGTGCCGCACTGCTGGGAGGCGGGGCTCATGTTCGAGGAGACCGAGGGGACGCTGCTCTGCTCCGACCTCTTCACGCACACGGGCGACGTCGCGCCGCTGACCGAGTCGGACGTGGTCGGGCCTTTCGCCGAGGGGCTGATTGCAGACCTGACCGGGCCGCTCGCCGGGGCTTACCCCTACACGCCGCAGACCGGAGAGACCTTGCGCCGGCTGGCCGCGCTCAGGCCGAAGACGCTCGCCCTGATGCACGGCTCGACCTTCGTCGGCGACGGCGAGCGGGCGCTCCAAGACCTGTCGGCGGCGATGCGCGAGATTCTCGGCGGGAGTCGCGATGAGGCCGCCGCCTGAAGGTGAGAGGAGGGGGCAGTGCCCTACGTGAGCGTCAGGATCACGAAGGACGGCGTGACCGTCGAGCAGAAGCGGCAGGTGGTCGAGGAGATAACGCGGACGCTCGTCAACGTCCTCGGCAAAAGGCCGGAGCACATACACGTCATCATCGACGAGGTGGAGCCGGAGAACTGGGGCTTCGCAGGGATGCTGACGACCGAGTACCGCGAGGGTCGTCAGTAACGGGGGCGGGCACAGGGCCGAGGGCTCGACACGGCGTCGGAGTGACGGAGAGCAAGGGCGATAAAAAACCCTTGACAGATATTCCTTGCAAGGAGTATCTTCCGTCCCGTTATGAGTAAACTCCTGGAGGAACTCGGTCAGAAGAAGCCGTTCGCCACCCTCGAAGACGAGGTCTTCGTCAACGTGCTCAAGACGGCGGATGACTTTCTGCGCAAGGAGGCGGAACTCCTCAAGCCGTACGAACTGACCCCCTCGCAGTATAACGTGCTGCGGATACTGCGCGGGGCCGTGCCCGACGGGCTAATCTGCCGCGAGATCGGCGAGCGCATGATCGCGCGCGACCCCGACGTTACTAAACTGATTGACCGGCTGGAGGGGCGCGGCTTGGTGACGCGCGAGCGCCAGGAGAAGGACAGGCGCGTGATAGTCATCCGCATCACCGACGAGGCGCTGAAGACGCTGGCAGAGATTGACCGCCCCGTGCTGGAGTTGACCGCCGGGTTGCTCGGGCACCTCGGCGAGCGCCGGCTCAAGAACCTGAACTCCTTGTTGGGGGCGGCGCGCGAAAAAGCGTCGTAAAAAAATTTGCCCGGATGCTCCTTGCAAGGACTGTCCGAGGGCGTTACATCCCGAAAGGTGGGTGAAGATGGAGCCACGAATCGAATACGACAAGGTCGCCCCGGGGGCGTTGAAAGCGATGTACGGGCTGGAGGCTTACGTGCGGCGCTCGGGGCTCGAACCGTCGCTGCTCGAACTGGTCAAGCTCCGCGCCTCGCAGATCAACGGCTGCGCCTTCTGCCTCGACATGCACACGAAGGACGCGCGGGCCGCGGGCGAGACCGAGCAGCGGCTTTACCTCCTCGGCGCCTGGCGGGAGGCGCCCTTCTACACGGAGCGTGAGCGCGCCGCCCTCGAATGGACGGAGGCCGTGACGCTCGTCGCCGACGGGCACGTGCCCGACGACGTTTACGCGCGGGCGCGCGAGCAGTTCAACGAGGCCGAACTGGTGAACCTGACGATGGCGGTCGTCGCCATCAACGGCTGGAACAGGCTGGCGATCAGCTTCCGCTCCGTGCCCGGCACTTACAAGGCCGGGGCAAACACCTGACCGCAAGCCCTAAAGGGCGGGGCGGGACTCGGGGCGCCGCCCTCCCGAAAGGAGGACACGATGAGAAGGCTGGGCATCTACGCGACTGTTCTGTTACGACTCGCGCTCGGGGTCGCTTTCCTCTCGGCGGTCGCAGACCGCTTCGGGCTTTGGGGAGCGCACGGGGCGCCGGGCGTCTCGTGGGGTGACTTCGAACGCTTCACCGCCTACACGGCGGTGCTCAACTGGTTCATGCCCGGGGGGCTGATCCCGTTACTCGCCTGGACAGCCACCATCGTGGAGGTGGCGCTCGGGGTGAGTCTGATTCTCGGCCTCTACACGCGCGCCTCGGCGTTGCTGAGCGGGCTGCTGCTGCTCCTCTTCGCCGCGGCGATGACCCTCGCACTGGGCGTCAAAGCGCCACTCAACTACTCAGTCTTTACCGCGGCGGCCGCCGCCTTTCTGCTCGCCGCACAGCCCTCATTCGAGTGGAGCGTAGACTCGCTCGTAAGGCACAGGCGTGCAAAGAACGCGCTCGGCCTGAGGGCGGCAAGATGGCGGGGTCGGGCGGGAGCGCCGAAGGGGGCGACACCCGTGTCCGGGAATGCCTGACACCCCGAACCGGCGGCCGATAGCGAAGCGTGATCCGCGTGGCCGCCGAACTTCGCGTTAACGTGTGGGGCCGGCCCTAGCGCAAGTGGCGTCGGATGAAAGGGTCGCCCAAAAAATTTTGACTGGATAGTCCTTGCAAGGACTGTCCCAACAAGCAGCAACGGAGGAGGAACTGACAATGGCTGACATCAAGACGATCTCGACAACGGAACTCGAAGAACGGCTACGGGCCGGCGGGCCGTTCGAGTTCTGGAACGTGCTGACGGACGAGTACTTCCACGGCGAGATGATCCCCGGCTCGCGCCGCGTGCCGCTCGACGCCGTGGGCCGCGAGGCGCGTCAGGCGGGCCTGCCGAAGGACGCGGAGGTCATCGTCTACTGCGCCGGCCCGAAGTGCCCGCAGAGCGGCATGGCCGCCGAAAAGTTCCAGGCGCTCGGCTACACGAACGTCCGCGCCTACGAGGGAGGGCTGGAGGAGTGGAGGGGCACCGGCCACGACGTCGAGAGCGTCGGGAGCACCGTCGCGGCCTGAGACGCCGGGTTGACGTCTGGGCCGGTGAGGCGTGCCTCACCGGCCCAGACGTGTCCGGGGGAGACGGAGACGTCGCCAGCCCGAACGGGCGCGGCCATTAAACGGAGACGAATCATGAGGGCATACACGACTCTCGGCGACGGGATTGATAAGCTCAGGCAGGCGGAACGGCCCGTGCCCGAGCCGAAGGCCGGCGAGGTCTTAGTCAAGGTGGGGGCGGCTTCGCTCAACTACCGAGACCTGCTGGTCGTCAAAGGGGTCGGGCGGTGGAAGCCTTCGACGCCGCGCGTCCCCCTCTCGGACGGCGCTGGCTTCGTGGCCGCCGTTGGCACGCGGGTCTCGCGGTGGAGGGTCGGCGACCGGGTGACCGGAGTCTTCATGCCGAAGTGGCTGGACGGCGAGTTGACGGCGGAGAAGGATGCCTCGCCGCTCGGCGGGGCGGCGGCCGACGGGGTGCTGGCCGAGTACGTCACCTTCGACGAGCAGGCGGTCGTCAGAACCCCGGACGGCCTTGCGGACGCAGAGGCGGCGTCGCTGCCCGTCGCGGCGCTGACCGCCTGGCACGCGGTGGCGCGCCGCAGCAGGGTGGGGCGGGGCGAGACGGTACTGATTCAGGGGACGGGCGGCGTCTCACTCTTCGCGCTACAATTCGCCAGCGCGCTCGGCGGGCGTCCCCTGGTCATTTCGAGCAGCGACGAGAAGCTCGAAGCGGCGGGGAAGTTGGGCGCCTGGGGCACGATCAACTACAAGAGGTTCCCGGCCTGGGATGAGCAGGCTCTGGAGTTGACCGGCGGCGAGGGCGTCGATCATGTGATCGAGGTGGCGGGCGGCGAAAACCTGAACCGCTCCCTGAACGCCGTGAAGTTGAGCGGCACGATCAGCTTCATCGGCCTGCTGGCGGGCCTGAGCGCCCCCGTCAACACCTTCCAGTTCGTCGCCAAGAACGTGAGGCTCCACGGCATCGAGACCGGGTCGCGGGAGATGTTCGAGGAGATGAACGGCTTCATCGAAGCCCACGGTCTGAGGCCGGTGATCGACAGGACTTTCGGCTTCGACGAAGCCCGCGCGGCCCTCGCCCGACTCGAAAGCGGAAAGCACTTCGGCAAAGTTGTGATCGAGTTTTAGCAGGCATGGCTGACAGGGTTCTAGTCGCGAAAAACATTTCGCGTGCGCGCGTGGCTCGCGCGACCCGGAGACGCAGCGGGAATGAGGGAAGCCGGCGAAGGTCTGCTGCGCGCCCCGACCGCCGGTACAACTTCAGGGCGCGCCGCGCCCAGCCGACATCACCGCCTGAGCCGCGTCGGTGGAGGAGGAGAGGATGACGGACGAGACGCGGGCGGCGAGAGAGTCGCCCATAGCCTGCGACATGAGCGCCATCGGGGCGGGCCTGAGGGCGGCGCACGTCGCCACGGGCGGGCGGGTGTTCCGCGCCGCCGCAGAGATCAGAGAACTCCCGGACGGCTATGCCTTCCGCCTGCCGAACGAGTCGGGCGCGCTCCGCGACGCGGCCGAGTTCATCTCCCTGGAGCGGCTCTGTTGCCCCTTCCTCGGCTTCGCGGTTGAGGTCGAGCCGGAGGGCGGCCCCTTCTGGCTCCGGCTGACCGGGCGCGAGGGGGTGAAGGAGTTCATCCGCGCTGAGGTGGGCGAACTCCTCGGCGGCGCCATCGACTGGGCGGGCATCAAGTGAGCACGCGGGCGCGCTCCGTGCCCTTCTTTTGCCGCGGCCGGGCTGATGGAGATTCGGCGGCGGCTACCCGACATGTACGCCCCGCGCGACACGATGCGCGGCGTACGGCGTCTATCGATTATTAATCTGACAATACTCCCCGAGCATATTATCAACCGGGGTAATCGACTGAAAGATAACCGACATTGCCCGTGCTCTTTTGTCTTGCTGTGAAATTCACCCGCTTGATTTTTGCGACGTCATTTACGGCCGCATGAAAAAGTGATGGCGTCGCATCGGACGTAAAGGTAAGGCTCCGGCTGTCGCTCCCTCCGTCTTTATAAATGACCTCTGCGGACACCAGGAAGTCATTTTGTGCCCAGTAGGACTCGGGTATTCCTGTCGTGATGGGGCACCCGCACATCATCTTAACGTAGACAAAGATGCCGTCGGACACGTCGGGCATTGCGGACGCCGGGGGCTCTTCCAGCAGAAGCCCCGGCACCACCACTATCACCCTGTAGTCTGCCTGCATCTGATTAAGTACAATGCTTTGTGTGAATACCAGGTCATCTCCCTGCGGTCTCGGGATGCTCACGCTCACGGTGCCCGGTATGGTTGGTTGGGGAAGGGGAACGGCAACAGTTCCACAAATCGTGAGATTGTTTGGCGTAAGGTAGTTGACTGCCGGATCGCTCCCGGTAGCAGGCGTCGGGGTGAGTATGGGCAGGAAGGAAGATACTCCTTTAATTGAAGGAAGGCTGCTAAGGAAGTCGGGTCCTATCGCCCCATCGTTGACTTTATCCTTTAACCGGTAAGTAATGGGAAGGGCACTGCCCTGTAGCGTTATGGAAAGTTTGATGCCGTCGGTGTTGTAAGCGTTAGGGCCCAGGAATTTACCTCCCAACGCCTGAAGGTAGATGATGATGTTGGCAGTCGTTTGCATGGTTTTGGTCTCCTGTTCTTGATAGATTTGCTACCGAAATTATTTAGACGCCTCCTTGGATTACCCTAAGCTCGAATGTCAGACCCCGGAGGGTTCGTGACTATGCCTTTGGCCGGAGTGCACAGTCAAGGCTTCTCGGCGCTCGCTTTCAGACCACATTGCGGTCCATACCTACACTGTGCGCTACGAGTAATGAATTCGGGTTACCCACATTGCAAGTACACGAAATCCTTGGTTTGATAACGCGCCGCCCAACAACGGCATGCACCCGACCGCCGACACGCCGCTTGTCAAATACCTTCAGACACGGGGCGGCGGGTGATGCAGGGCGTTGGGCGGCTTATTGAGAACACCGGCGGACGAGGCTGGAGAGGCAGAGCGTATGCAGACACAGGAGTTCGGGTGTGGCCTTTGCTGGCCCGCCGACGCGCACGCGGCGTGGGCGGCTCGCGACGGCCTTACTCGTCTGAAAGAGCTGATTGACGAGTCCCATTTCATCGTCGCGATTCTCGTCTGCCCCCGCTGTGATCAGCGGTACGTCTCGATCTTCACCGAGATGATTGACTGGGGGGGTGGCAATGATCCGCAGTACTGGACACTCATGCCGATTACGGAGGCCGAAGCCGATGGCTTGATTCAGCAGGAGACTTCTCTGGATGACATGGCCCTAAACGCGCTGGGGCGTGGGAGGCGTTCACTCTGGCGCGATCACCCGAAGGCCGGGCCGCCGCGGGTGTCCTGGGGGAGCGGCGTCTTTGTCGGCCCACACGATTGAGGGCGCCCGTGCGCGGCGTGTCTCTGTTGCCTAGCTGCTATTGCCCTTCGCGGCCACCCCGGAGGAGGGAGGTAAGGTGTACCCATAACAGGGGCCGCCGGCGTAAGGCGAGCAAGCCCCCGAGTACGGTAAAGACGGCGAAGGCGAAATGTGTCACCAAGACGAGGTCGGCTCAGGTCCGGTAGATCATCGCGTCCTCAAGGTTCAAATACGTGACGCTAACGCCGGCACCGCCCGCCCCGCTGCACCAACCCCTTGTAGCCGACGTGGGAACCAGAAATGTGCGGGGAAGGAATATTAGCGGAGGTGTGGGGTGTTGACGGTAATAGGTGCCGTAAGGGCACCGTGT
This sequence comes from Pyrinomonadaceae bacterium, assembly GCA_036388915.1. Lineage (GTDB taxonomy): Bacteria > Acidobacteriota > Blastocatellia > Pyrinomonadales > Pyrinomonadaceae > QHXN01. The sequence goes on along the minus strand of DASVQX010000004.1, from coordinate 139,758 downwards.
AGGGTGTGTCATTATTGCGCCGCCGCCGCAATTCACTCCTTGCGCATTACCGCGTTGTTGCTGTATATAGCTTTCCGCTTCAGCACCTCGCTAACCCGGTGCATTCTCTGAGACCCCTAGCCGAAGGAGGCACTACCATGGTCGGAAAAAAACATGAACTCCCGGTGCTCTTTACTCTCGTGTCAGTGCTGCTTATTTCCAGCTTGTTGACGCCGAGGGCGGTCATCGCGCAGGCGGAGACTTTTACGGATAGCGAGAGAGTCCCGATCTCGGGGACGGTTTTCGATTGTGCGGGTAATCCCGTGACGATTACCGGCGAGGTTCACATCGTGACGCACACGACGATTAGTGACAGCAGTCATGCCACAGTCGTCTCTCACCTCGATCAGAACCTCCAAGGTATAAGTGCCGACGGCACCCGGCACGTGATGAACCAGCAGCTGCAGGAGACCATTACGGTTGACGCGAGCGACGGCTTCCCGGTCACGCAGACCTTCGTGATACATTCCAATCTCAACAACAATGACCCGGATGTCCCGCAACTGCACATCAGGGCGCTTTTCCATGCGACCATCAACGCCAACGGCGAAATAACTGGTGTTCAGTCCCAGCTGAAGGAAGAGTGCCAGGGGTCGTAGCCCTCGGGCGGGGCAGCGGAGCCGGTATCAGGAGGGGATCGTTTCCCGGGAAACGATCCCCCGACGGCACTCGACGGCCACGCGGCATCGCTTTGAAACACCCCCAGTCCCCCGCCGCAAGCCGGGAGCCCGCCGGACGAGAGTTTCACTCATCAGCGGCTAGTAGCATACCCCCAACCTTCAGCGCTCGGCTACGCCGTAAAGCGACCTGGCGGCCGGCATCGCCCGCGCCGCTATTCAACTACCATGAGAGACTCCGTGATGCGGCGCCGGGTGCATGCCGTTGTTATCCGGCCGGCCTCGGCGGGAGCTGCGAGCTCGCCCACACACGTCTGAACAACGCAGGGTATTCTTTAACTAAACCTTCAGCATCAACCTCTAGTGTCGCCTTAAACCCGCTGCCCCTCTGCTCGAACCGGTATCTGCGACACGTATCAACGGCTTCCACGTAGGTGTAGCGCTGCTCGTCAAGCGTGACCCGCAGCTCAGGAATCGTGACGTAGGCGACCTTTATGTCAGCCGATTCACCTCGCTTCAGTGCGAGCCGGCGGATCGGCAGCGTGTTGGTAAAAGGCGTCGCCGTGATGTCTACATCCAGGCAGCCGTCGAGCGCGGGGGCGACCCTGCCGGATTCATCGAACCAGCGCCCTTCGCCGTTTGTCGATAGGCTTAAGTTCCGGCCATCGCTCAAAAGGTTGACCTCCACCCGACGCACTCTCCACTGAGGGTCACAGCGAACTTCGTAGCGCAGGCGGAAGGCGAGGTCGTTCTCGATGCCCAGTACGATGCCGTCAGCCACAATTTCGCCCGGACTTATAACTATGCGAAAGTGCTCCATCCCCGGCAATGCTAAATGAGACCACATTGCTTGACGCTGCATCTGGTTGCTCCATTGGATCAAGCGCTACATCCACTTCCACGGCCTGCGCCACCCATCGGAGCCCCTCCATGGCCGTGTCGTGAGGCGGGGAGGGTTTGAGCAGCGCCGCCCTGGCCGCGCTTACGCCTGAAATCGCCGACGATGCAGCTATCTCTGGGTTGCGCCCCGCAGCAGCGACGCCTGGATGAGGGGTTTGAGCCAGCGGCTCGGGTCTCCGCTCAAACGCCCGAGGGTGTAAGCCAGTTCAGCGCGTAAAATGCTGCGCCAGAGCCAGAGGGGGCGCCCCCCAAACAGCCGCCTGCCGTCTCCATCCCACTTGTGAAATGTTCTGCCTTGAAGGGCGTAATATCTTCGCAGGTATCTGATCGTTTGCCGCTCTTTCGGAATCCAGTGCTCGACCGAGGCATCCGGCACCCACCAGCCGGTGCCCCCCGCTTCCAGAATGGCGCGGATGACGGCCGTCTCCTCGCCGAGCGCACCGCCATCCCCCTTCCTGCCGAGCGCCGGGTCGTATGCAAACAGCTTCTGCTCTCGGGTGCGAATGACGAAGTTCGCGCCGTAGGGCAACTCACCAATGCCGAACTCAAACGGCTCACTGCCCAAGTCGCGGGCCGCGAACGCCGCACCGACGTCTTCCCAGGCGGCCGACAACCAGAGGGGCGGCGTGCCCTCAAAGTGCGGCCGCACGGGGCCGCCGAAGATCGCAGCTTCGGGGTGCCGTGCGGCCGCACGGTCGTAGGCCGCGAGCCAGTTCGCGTCCACCAATGCGTCGTCGTCGGTCCAGACGACGTAGTCGCCCCTGGCGTGCCCGACTGCGGTATTTCGCGCGTGAGAGAGACCGAGCCGCGGCTCGAAAGCGGGGCGCAGGGGTAGCCGTTCCGCGAACGCGTCAAGGACGCGCTCCGTGCCGTCGGTGCTGTTGTTGTTGACGACCAAGACTTCCCACGCGCCCCGCGTGTACCGCACGCGCGTCAGCCGCTCTAGAACCGTGGAGAGCAGCCGGGCCCTATTCCAGGTGCAGATGGCGACGGTGAATCTCATGGCAACAAGTTTGCCCCGCTCAGCCCGTCCGGCAGTGGCTCGCCCAACAACCCGATTAGCGTCGGCACCACATCAAACGAGCTCCGCACCCCCCTGTCGCCGGCCTCCAACCCGGCGTTGCTGACGTAGGCCATCCCGAAAGGCCCCGTGTGGCCGCCCGGGCGCCGGAAAGGGACGGGACCGACGCGACCGTGCGTCGGGCTGTCGAGCGTGCAGAATGTCCCCTTCCACACGACGACCATGTCGGACTCTGTGGGTCCTAACGCAAGTGGGTCGCGCCTCCCCACGCGTTCGACGCACTTGACGACCTCTTCGCCCGTCATCGGATCACGGCACGCGTCCAATATTGCCTCAATCTCGTCGCACCGCGCCTCGTACTCCGAGAGCGGCACGCACCCCCCGGACTCACGCCCCTTCAGGTTGATGCGGATGCGCCCGTCGTAGAAGGAGGGCAGGGCGAACGCCGGCATTGAGTTCCAATGCGGCTGGTAGAGGGTGGCGGGGATCCAGCCGACCGGGCGTCGAAGATACGACTCGCACGGCAGTTCGGGCCGCCGGACGTAACGCCGTAGGACCCTTCGGATGCGCCCCGGAGACGGTGGCGAGGCAAGGCGCTGTGCACTTTGCAGCGTGTCCGCGGGGAAGTTCGCGTGGACGGCCGACACCCAGTCCTGCTCCTCGCTCAGCAACGGTACCGCGGCGGGGTCTGCCCAGGCGTCCGGCTGACGGAGGAGTGATCGTCCGAAGGCGTGCCGGTACATTAGCTCCGGCAGCAACACCATGCTCGCCGTGTCAGAGTGGTTGGGACCCATGCCGCCCATGGAGAACACGACTTGCGCCGCGTCGGGGAAGGCGGCCGCGAGTTCTCCGACGAATCGGTCTACGCCCCGGTACACAGCGAGCAGCCCTTCGCGGGCCGGCCCCGCGGACGGCATTTGATGAAGTGGGTGGGTCGGGTCTACGCCGTGCCAGAGGGCCTCGATCGCCGAGTGGGGCTCGCTGACGACGACCAACGCGAGGTCCCAGTCCGGGAGGCGTTCACCGAGCAGCCAGCGCGCCGCCTGCGCGCGCCGTTGAAGGCCCAGCGCGAGCGCTTCCCCCATCTCCCGCGCGCGCCGGGCCGATGCCCACACGACGCCATAGATCCATTCCTCTGCCGGGTACTTGCCGAAGCGCGACTCGAACTCGGGGAGCAGGTCGTCGGGGCGCGCCGCGCATGGAATCCCCGGGTCGTGTGCGCCCCAGCCGACCACACCTCGCACGTGCGGGGCCTGCGCGAGGTCGAAATAGGGAGCGTCGAAAACGACGGTGCGAGACTTGAGCCGCGTCGCAAAAGGAACGAGCCGCGTCCCCTCCTGCCATACGGAATACGTCTCGGGGTCGAAGTGTACGGCGGCCCAACGCCCGGCGCGCTCCGGCGAGAGCCCTGTGCTGACGTGTTCCCACGCGAGGCCCGAGCGTTGTGCCGGACCGTGCTCCAGAAGGTACCTGGCACTTTTCTCTCGCAGGCGCGCCAGGGCCGGCAGCTCACCCGCCATGATGAGTTGGCGCTCGAGCGACTCCTCGTATCCGTCTAGGCCGATGGCCAGGACTCTCTGCATATTCAGGGCTACTCCCACGGGGTGTTGACGTGAAAGGGGCGCCGGGGGTCGTTTATTCCGGGTCGCGCGCGGCGGCCGAAATCTTCCCCGCCCCCCCCCACGAAAGGCTCACGCGTCTCGCCCTCCCCGCCTCGCGCTGAGTCGTGCAGAGCCAGAGCGCCTCATTGATCAGGAAAGAAGGATTGTGGGTCAGAAGCTCCTTGTAGTAAAGCTTCAGCATTATTTTCCTGCTGACCCAGCGGGCGTACACGTCTTTAGAAATGCCTTGCGTGTCGTAGTACTTCACGAGCGGCTCGGGGAGGTGATGAAAGTTACATCGCCTTGAGAGCCGAATAAACATTTCCAGGTCTTCGAGAGCCGGCAGCTCTTCATTGAAACAGCCTACGGCCTCCAGCCATTCCCGCTTGATGACGGTTGACTGAACTCCGAGGTTGCATACCTGATAGAAATTAATGGCGGGGTTGATCAGGCGTCCCGTCGCCACGGTGGGGGCCTCGAAGTAGGTTGTGGTCCCGTCACTCAAAATCCTTTGCATGTCCGAATAGACCATTCCCAACCTGACCGGCCCACGCTCGAAGGCGGACATTTGCTTGGCCAGTTTCGACGGCAGCCATTCATCGTCTGAATCCTGAAAGGCCAAAAACTTACTCTTCGCCACCCGGATGCCGACGTTTCGGGCCGCGCCGGCGCCCACGTTGCGCGGTAGCGGGACGTACCTGATGCGGCGGTCGCGGAAGTCGGCCACAACGTCGGACGTCTCGTCGGTCGAGCCGTCGTCAACCACGATCAATTCAAAATCCCTGTAGCTCTGTCTTAAAACGCTCTGAATAGAGCGGCCAAGCAGCGCGGCGCGATTGTAAGTCGGAAGCACAATGCTGACGGCGGGAGTGACTTTTGAACTCGACAGGTCAGTGAACATGTCCCCTCTTATTCAAACTTTGTCTGGGAGGAACCCTCATCAATACCCCGTAAGGCTTACAGGCCGCGCGTTGCTCAGGAAAGTCGAAGCGGTCACGCCTTCTCGGGTATTGATGAGACTGTTTCTCGACACCGACACGGGTAGTGTTGCAAAAAATTTCTATCTACACCAGATATTGAGGTGGTGGCACATTCTTCGACGCTACTAATTATAGCCAAAATAATTTTTGCAACACTAACGACCCGGACGCCGTCCGGCTGACCTTCTCGGTGAAGGGCGGTCGCGCCGACAAGCTCCTGCTGCGGATGGCGTCCATTGCACTGGTACGCCGACCGCGTGAGTTAGCGTCGAACAACAGTTCGGGGTCAGGAGGGGGCCGCGGAGAAGACGGCTATACTTTCGTTGCTGACTTGCACGGGCTTCGTCAGTACGACCAGGGGTTATATCCGGGGTCGATGAGCGTGCCGTAGTGGCTGTAGAAGTAGTGTCGGTTGCCGGGCGGGATGAGGGACTCCGCCGTCGCCGGTTCCAACGTCAACTCGTAGACCGCGTCCGCGAATTCGCGGGTGGGGAAGAGCACCTCGGAAGGCTCGGCCGCCGACCACGCGTCGAAGGCCGCGCGGGCTTTCGCCGTCTCCCCGTCTTTGAGAGCGCTGGCCGCGAAGCGCGTTAAATGGAAACCATGTGAGAAAAAAGGGTGCAGGACGTGGTCGCCCTCGAAGCCCGCGCGCCGGAGCCCTTCGAGATATTCGGGGCAACGCCCGCGCAGTTCGCGCACGAGCGCGGCCTGCCTGCGCGCGGCCTCCGGGTGTGTGACCGGCAGTTTTAAGAATTCAAGATTCTCCCTCAGCTCACGCTGCCTGGCCTTCAGGGCGTCCACTTCCAGCCTCTCCCGCGCGCCGCGGAACCACATGCGCTTCACGGAGCCCGCGACGGACTCCTCGGCCAGATGCCCGTCCGGATGCGCGAAGCGCAACACCTGCTCGATCAGCGAGACGCCGCGCTCGTTCGCCCGCCTGAGCGCTTCTATCTCGCGGGTCGTCCGGTGGGTCAGGACGTGCGCCGCGTCATTCCGCAGGTCGCGGGCGCCGACGTTGAGAAGTCCGTCGCGCTCCATCCTCGACAGCAGGAGCATGAGTTCGGCCGGGTCGAAGATTTTGCTGACGCCGTCGCCGAAGTCGTTCTCGTCCTCGGGGTCGGGTCCGAGGAAGGTGAAGACGAACCGGTAGGTGTCTGGCGGGGCCGCGGGGTCTGCGCCGCGCACGCGCCCCACGCACACCTCGCCGCCTTCGGCGAGTGTGCGAGAGATCAGCTCGACTTTCAGCCAGTCGAGGAAGAGCGAGGCCTCGTGGCGGTTGCGTGCCGGCAGAGGTTTTTCGGGCCACTCCCTGATCAGTTCTTCGCGGGCGCCCGGGGCGTCGGTCTGCGGCATGATTTTCTGCGGTGCTGACGCGGCGGGCGTGGCGTGTGAGCGCACGGCCTCGATCAGTGTCACGAGGTCACCCGCCCAGAGGCGCACGCGACGGTCGGGCCAGGTCGGCATCGTCCTGTTCGGCCAGCCGGAGGACTGCGCCTCCCGGGTCGATTCTTCCGCCCGCAGTAACAACTCTCGTCCGGCCTGCGAAAGGAGCGCGTAGGTCATCAGGCCGCGCGTGTTGGTCGTCGGCCCGCCGGAGCTTTTGGTCACGACCTCGTACCAGCCGAAGTTCAACTCGTGCGGCTCGCCGAGGTCGAAACTGAGCGCGGTGTCGTCCTCCAGGGGGACGGTCAGCACCGCGCCGTCCAAGCGAGCGCCCGGCCGGCGCAAGTCCCGGGAGCGCGCGTACCGTCTCTGCCCGGGGAGGCTGAGGAAGAAGAGGCCGAACCAGCAGACGCCGAAGGCGATGACGACCCACGCCCCGTTGACGACGGTCGGCAGCAGCAGCAACAGGCCCGCGAGGACGGCCGCCGACAGCAGGGATAAGAGAGCGGCCGCGACTCCCACCCAGAAACTCAACCAACGCGAGCGCCGGACGGGCACGACGAGAGAGACCTGAGCCTCATGCGACTCCGGGCGGCTGGCCTTGTGCGTTGAGTCTGTCTGGGTCAAGGGTTGGTCCAGGGCGCTTTCGGAAGGGATGTCTTTGAAAAGAATAGGCGCTGCGGGCGGGATGCGTTTCTGAAGGTGCCACCGCGCGGGCAGGAGTCTAACAACCTGTTAAATGGGCAGTCAATTCAAGACCGGTGAGTGGGCGGAAAAAGGGCGGACGCCAGCCGAGTCAGTGTTGTAAACCTTACACCAGCCACGTTCGTTACCGAACGACACTGCTAATTGCAGCCAAAATATTTTTTTGCAGCGCTACCGTCCGGCGCACACCGCTCGACGAGCAGTTGGGTAACGGCGCCGTTGCCGCAGCCTACGTCGAGCCACCGCAGACCTGACTTCGGGGGCGAGCCAGTCGAGGAAAGTTTCTCCCGCCGGCCGGCTCCACTCCCCCACGTATCGTCCGTAGGCGGCCCCGTCGCCGAAGCGGAACTTGGTCGGACGCCGTCAGTGTTTCCTCCGGTCGGGCTCCCTGTGAGAAGTGTGCTTAGCTGAAGAACTGCTGCCCTATCTCGGCGATGTTCTGATCGGGTATGGGGGGGACGAAGTAGTAGCCGCCGCCGAGGGCGACGGTCGAAACCTGCTCGCCGTCCACGTTGACGCCGTTGAGCGAGGGGCCGCTCAGGCCCTCGCGTCCCGTCTCCTGCGTCCGCGGGTCGTTGGTCGCCTGAGCTATGGCGGCCCGGTACGCCTTGTCGTCCGCGTAGCCGAGCAGTTGGCGCTGGTCGGGCGTCAGGGCCTTCAGCTCGTCGGCGGTGAAGCGCCCGCGCGAGTGCCGGAAGCGTAGCTCCTCCTGGGTGAAGACGCGCGGGACGACCTGATGGCCGTCTACGATGAACTGCGCGTCGTGGAGCGGGACGGGGAAGCCCGAGCTGTTGAGCCAGATGGTCTTGACGAACTCGAAGCTCTCTGCGAGGTCGTGCTGGAAGCAGACGAAGAGGAGGCCGGCCGAGATCGTGTTGTCGGGGCCGTTCTCCATGTAGGGGTAGCCGCGGCGGAAGACGTAGTGCGCCGTGTACTGGTCGTCCTCCTGCCGCTGGTTGGCCTTGCGCACGTGCGACCACATGGGACACTGGTTCGGGATGTCGCCGTAGACAGGCTCGCCCTCGTAGGGGTGCTGGTCGCCGCCGACGTGGTTGTAAAAGGGCGTGGTCGGGTCTGTCTGCGGCTTGAAGAGCGACTCCCACTTCTCCACGGCCGGGTCGCGCACCGCCGGGTCGTTCGAGCGCAAGGCGAGGGCGAGCGCCGTGTCCTCGTCGGGCGGTATTGTGCCGAGCAGCAGTCCCGTCCCCTTGCTGCGCCCGACCCAAGCCTCCTGCGTCGGGCGGTCGAGCGCGCGCCACTGGTCGAGGTCGTGCACGATCTTCTGGAAGACCATGTAGGTTCCGTCTATGAAGTCGGGGCGGTCGCCCTCGTCGGCCTGCGTCGTCCAGACCGTCTGGTCGAAGAGCGGGGAGAGGCGGCGTGGGTTCGAGACGCCGTCGTTGAAGCCCATCAGGTTCCGGCCGTCCACACGCTGGAACCCCGCGTGCACGTCCGAGACGACGGCCCAGCCGCGGATGGCCGTGACGATGTCGTCCGGCACTTCGGCGGCCGGCCGGGCGGCGGACTCCTCCCGCCCCAGTTCGTGCGGCTCAAGGGCGTTCTCGAAGACCCAGCGGTTGATGAAGTCCTGCGACGACCCGAGCTGGATGATCAGGTCGGTCTGGCCGAGGACGTAGGGGGCGGGGTCGAGCAGCACTGTGTTGTCGGGCATCAGCTTCAGCTTGGCGGGGCGCTTCTCGGCCGGGGTGTTGAGGGTCTGGAAGAAGCCCATGCCGAAGCCGACGGTCGCCGAGAAGTGGAACGCGCCGAGCGGAACGCGCTCCACCGTGCCGCCCGCCAGCACGTCTATCCTCTTCTCGCCCGTGTCTATGCGCTCGAACAGGCCGCACAGACGCCTCAGCCCCTCGCGCACAGTGGGCACGTCGTCCGACGAGAGGCTGAGTCTGACGATCAGGAGGTTCGACTGCACGCCCGCCGAGGGGAAGCCTATGCCGCGCTGCTTGCGCTTCTCTCCGACCTGCCGCGCCTCCTTCCGCGCGCGCGCGACGCGCGCGATTGTGTGGAGCGGGGCCGCCGGGCCGCCGTCGTTGTTTTCCATCGCGTCGGTGGTGATTTCGTTTTTTTTCATGTCTCGGGACTTGCTGTGAAGTCTGCTTTTGAAGGGGTGGAGAAGGGGCGACTACCGTCGGCCGCCCTGACGTGTGCGCGTGCGCGCCCGGCGCGCGGGGCGGCCTGCGAGGGGTCGAGCCAGTGGAGCCATCCGCCGTGCGCGTCGCAGGAGGCGAGGGTCAGCTTCCGCGCGCGCGCGCGGCCGTCGTAGAGCGAGAGTTCGAGCAGCGGGTGCTCGCCCCCGAACCATTCGAGCGAGACGTGGTAAAGCTCGCGGCGTGAGCCGAACTCGGCGAGCGTTCGGAGGAGCAGCCCGCGCGCCGCGTCGGGCAACTGCGTGAGCGTGAAGCTGTTGAAGACGCAGACGGGCGCGCCCTCCGGGACTTCGTGCAGCGCCGAGGCGAGCAGTTCCGCCGCGTCGCCCGCGAGCACGCGCGGCGGGTCGCGCCGCGCCAGTTCGAGGGCGCGGCTCAGCCGCTCGGCGCGACCCCTGTGCTCGGGGAAGACGAGCGCGTGCAGCCAGAGCGCCGCCTCCCGGTCGCGCACGTCGAGCGGGTTGAGGTCCAGCCCGACGCGCGAGGCGACGGGGGGCAGCGTGCGGGGGACGGGCGGCGGCAGCGGGCCGCGCGACTCGCAGAAGTTCTGGACGGGCGAGTCGTCGTCGCCGCAGCGCCCTCCCGCGCCGTAGTCGTAGCCGTACTTGTCCCACAGCAGCCCGAGTCCCGCGCTCGCGCCCACCTCGACCGTCGCCAGCGGGCGGCCCGCCGCCATGCGCGACACGATCCCGAAGGCGGGGACGAGGCAAGCGTACCGGCCGATCTCGTTCGTCTGGACGATGCGTGTCGAGATGAGGCCGATCAACGTCTCGCGCCGCTCGCGGCAGAAGTCGCGGAAGGCGGGCAGGGGGTCTGCGTCCTCCGCGCTCGCGGTCCCGCCCACGCTCTCGTAGAAGTTTGCGAGGGGGTGGCGCGCGCCCTTGAGCAAAAGGAAGTGCACGGCGGAGAAGAAGAGGTTCGGCGGCTGATCCGGCCGCAGGTGCGACGCCAACTCAAGCAGCTTCTCGTCGCCGGCCACGCCGCGCGCCAACCGCTCGTAGAGCGGCGAAGACCCGCGGCACACCAGCCGCGCGAAATCCTTGAAGTAGCGCGCGCGGTTTTCCGCCGCTGACTCTGCGTTCAGGTAGCCCATTCCCTCAGACGGGTCTCCAGTCAAATGCCGCTGCCGACTCTCGCGAAGGGGTTTTAGTGCGGCGTCCTCGGAGTGAAACGGCAGCGCGCGAGGCGGGCGCTACTGTGACTGGGCGATGTACTTAAAGTCGGGCGCGTAATTCTGCGCCGGGTTGCTGTCGGGTATCTGAGTACTCATGATCTTCACCGCCTGGGTCGTGAGGTCGCCCATCATGCCGATGGCGTCGTTCAAGGTGTCTACGCTGCCGGTGTTCCAGGCCGCCTGAAGCTGGACAAGCAACTGCGAGAACGTCTGGTCGAAAGCCTGCACCGCCTGATTGTCCGGGTAGCCTCCGGCGGGGACTGTGCCCACCGGGTAGACGTCTCCCGGCCCCGTGATCGCCGCCCCCGTCCAGCCCCACGTCCCGTTGTCGTTCTCGAAGGTGAAGCCGTAAGCAGTCTCCCCGAACTTGTAATAGTGGGCGAGGTCTTCGGGGTCGGTCGTGTCGGGCAAGTCGTACGGGTTCGTGGAGGTGCCTTCGCCCTGCTCCTTGATGGTGTTGATGGCGTTCGTGGCATCCTGGAGGTTGTTAATCGCGATGAGTCCCCACCCCGCGATGACGACCTGATTCTGGCCCGTGAAATCCGAGGGCGATAGCCCTTGAAAAGCCAGGAGGATTGCGTCGTAGAAAGCGCCGATGGTGGCGTAGCTCTGCTCCGGGGCGGGGGCGGCCGCGGCGCGGGCGCGCGCCTGCTCCGGCTTCAAGAGTATCATCCGCCTTCTGCCGCCCGACTCCGCGCCGGCGGCGAGCGCCGTGTCCTGCCCCTGCGGCACGACGGCGAGCGGCTGCTCCGGCGTCTCAATCGCCATGAACGTGGTCTCCACAACGTCCGCCGAGAAGCCCTGCAAAGAGACCGTGATGTCCGGCATGACGTTCCCCGGGAGACCTTGACAGGGGTACGTCGGGATGAACTCCGGGGTGTCTATCTGCGGGGTGACGCCGAGGGTCGCCAGCATGTTGCAGGCCAACCCCATGTGCAACATCTCCTGAATCACGATGCTGTTGATGATGGCGTAGCAGTCGTTGGTCTGGTCTTTGATAGACCACATGGCGGTCAGGTAGGGCGGGATGGTGGAAAACTCCAGTTCGACGGCGGATTGCAGGGCGGTCTTGAGCCAGTTGACGTCTTTAATCTCGACTTGCAGCAACTCGTGAATGGTTTGCTTCATGAGAGTCTCCTTTCCGCTGGTGGACAGAAGGGTTGTGAGCCTAAGGGGTGATAGGGCGCGCCCCCGGAGTCGGGACACAGCAAAGAGTCTAAAATCGGGTTGTGCTAAAACTGAGCCCCGTGAGGTATGACTCAAACGCCCGATTTTGAACCGGCACATCATACATGACGCGCCGGTTCGTAACAACATACTTTATTTCCGGGGGGTGTCTAAATCATAGCTCTAAGCGGGGCGGTGTTGCGAGAAATACTATGAGACAAGAAAGGGCTTGGTGACGTCACTTGCGGCCGTACGTTCCCCTCGGCGATGCAACTGCGGGGTGCCTTCGCGAATCAAATATTCCGGCAGACGAGGTTCGTGAAAGACGAGCCGGCCGCGTCGAATCCCCCTTCATTTGATACACCCGACAAACTGTTATTCGCCCACAGCCTTAGGAGGGTTGATGATGAATTTTAGCCGTAATCCTCTGCGCCGGGTCGTCGTCACCTTTTGCGCCGTCCTCCTCCTTTCGGCCGCCGCCTACGCCAAGGGCGAGCAGAGCCAGGCATTCCCCGACGTACACATCAAGAACTTCGGGCAGATGGACGAGCGCTTCTACCGCGGCGCCGAGCCCAAAGGCTTGGAAGACATTCAGTCGCTCAAGCGTCTCGGCATCCACACCGTCATCGACCTTCAGGCGAAGCCCGAGCCCGCCGAGCGCGGCTGGGTCGAGTCGTTGGGTATGCGCTACGTCAACATCCCGATGGTGGATAAGGCTTACCCCCGCCCCGAGTGGGTCGCGGCCTTCATGAAGGCGGTTGACGACCCCGCGACGGGCAAGTTCTTCGTCCACTGCGCGGGCGGCCGTCACCGCACGGGGTCGATGGGCGCGGTCTATCGCTTCGAGAAGTACGGCTGGAACTACGAGCAGGTCTACGCCGAGATGAAGCAGTTCGACTTCTACACCTCTTGGGGGCACGGCGACTTTAAGACCTTTGTGCAGGACTACGACAGGCAGATGCAGGCGCGCCACACTGCGCCGGCCGCGCCCGCGGTCAAGGCGGTCGCGGGGCACGCTGGCTCGGCTGAGAGCATTTTCGCCGGCCGGCACTGACGGGTACCGCAGTAAGCGATGAAAAGAGTAGAGGCCGCTTGATCGTAAGCGGCCTCTACTCTTTTACCCACCCCGTTCTTCTGCCAGGCGGCGCGGCGGGTCGCAAACAAGACAAGCCATGTTTTCAGTGCGCTTCACGTCCTCCGGCGTTGGCGCCGCCATGGCGAAAGCCGACACTCGGGCGACCTACGCATGTTCGCCGTCGAAGGAGTCGGGCGGCCGTGTGGCACTCCTGTACGTCAGGATAATCAACAGTATCATCACGGCCGCTATCACGAGCGAGGAGGCGACGCGGCTTAACTCGAAGCCGCCTTCTTCGTGGGGCTTGGTCAGCGTGTCGCCGAGCGTTGCCCCGAGCGGGCGCGTCAGCACGTAGGCCGCCCAGAAGAGCACGCTGTCGGAGATGTCCGTGAAGTAGTGCGCCGCCGCCACGAGCGCGATCAGGCCGGCGAAGACGAGCGCGCCCAACCCGAACCCGAGCCCGAGGTCGTCCGCCGTGAAATCGCCGAGCGCCGTGCCGAGCGTGTTCGACACGAGGATGGTCAGCCAGTAGAAGACCTCGTCCTTCCTGTCGCTGATGTCCTCGTACTCGATTCTCCCCATCACGAGCCGCCAGACGACGAGGACGGCGATGACGCCGACGAAGAGGATGGCCGACGACTTCACGTAGCCGAGCCCGAGCGTGCGGTCGAAGTAGTCCGACAGTGTCGTCCCGACGGTCGTCGTCGCGACGACGACCGCCCAGTAGACGAACGGACGGTAACGCTTCGACGCGACCTGCGCGGCGAGCGTGACGGCGAAGAACCCGAGGAAGATCAGGCTGCCGACGGCGTAGCCCAACTCCCACGTCATGGTCACCGCGTCGCCGCCCGTCTCGCCGAAGGTCGTCGCGAGAATCTTGATGACCCAGAACATGAGGGTCACCTGCGGCACCTTGCTCATGAGGCCGACCGCGCGGTGCTCACCCGTTCGCCGTCTCAACGCCATCGCAACCCCTCCCGAATCGCTTCGGCCGGAATGAAAGACGGGGACGCCGCCCCCAAGGGCGGCATCCCCGTCCACGTTCGGTCACTGTCCTCACCCCGGCAACCGAGGGGCAGAAGGATTCACCGACTGCCTGAACGTCGCCGGCATCACCCGCACGGCACAGGCCGGGCCAGCGGGGTCAGCCGTCTAGTAGCGGTTGCGCCGTCCGAAGACCGGGTGGCTCGTTGAGCCCGCCCCGCGGCGGTAGTAGCCGTTGCCGCGCCTGCGGTCGCGGCGGTCGTCGTCACGCCGCTCGCGGCGTATGTTGCGGCCCAGCTCGCGCCTGTCCCTGCGCAGGTCGCGCCGTTCGTCGCGCGACAGCGTGCCGTCGGAGCGGTATGTACGCCGCTCCTGCCGTATCTGCCTCTGGCGCAGGCGCAACGCGCGCGCCTCGTCGCGTGTGAGTTGACCGGAGCGGACGCCGCGCCTGATCCCACGGCGCTCGCCGCCGTAGTTACGGCCTTGCCCGAGCGCGTCCGACGCCAACCCGAAGGTCATGCAGAGTGCGCACAAGAGAAGAAACTTTTTCATACTTCGACCTTTCCCTCCGTAGCCAAATTTAGATTAACGGCATTTATAGATGACGGCCGCCGTCCGCCGTCGGAGAGAGTTGAACAGAATGACACGGTTCGCTTAACTCGCAATTGTTATGCCGGGAGGGAAGGGGCGAGGGCAGACTTGATTTTGCTAAAGAATACGGTCGGATGGGTTCTTACGGCCTGCCCGTCGCGTCCGCCGGCATTTTAAGAAATTAGAACAGGGGTGCATCATTTACGCGCCCATTTTCGCCCCCGTGTCTTCGCCAAACGGGGCATGAAAGTAGGTCCGCGTCGGTGGGGAAGACTGCCGTTGCGACGTGCTCGCCGGCGACAAAATCTGTATTAGCGTGCACGAAATGGTGACGCAGGAATAGCTTGGCTGCTCATCGGTGTGTACATTATCGGGCTTTTCTCTTCGGTCGTGGGTGGCACGAAGGTTGCCCAGCATGACGTCACGGAGGGTAAGCACCAAGATGAAGAAATCTTTTAATCGAATGGGCGGAGCATTCATGACGCTCCTGATGTTGGCGGGCATCTTTCTGACCGCGGGCTCCACGGCCCAAGCTCAGTACCGACAGTACCCGGACGGTCGCGTCCGTCAGGAGCGCCGGGACGACCGCTACCGCCGTGACCGTCGTTACGACCGCCGCGACCGCGACGGCGACGGCGACTACGACCGGCGCGACCAGGCCATCCGCCGCCAGCAGCAGCAGCGCAACAACGGCTACGGCGGCTACGGCAACAACGGACGTTACGGCGGGTACGGCAACAACGGCGGCTACAATCAGGCGGCCCTGAATCAGGGCTACCAGAACGGCCTGAACACCGGCGCGAGCGATGCCCAGCGCGGGCAGAGCTACAACCCGCAGAGGTCGCACTACTACAAGGACGCCTCTTCGCAGGCTTTCCGCGAAGGCTTCATGCAGGGCTACGACCAAGGCTACCGGCAGTACGCGGGCTCCAACAACGGCGGCTACCGCAGGAACACCGGCAGCGGCATCGGTAACATCCTCGGCGGTATCTTCGGCAGGCCGTAACGCGGCCCGAGACGCATCCGGGTTGAGGTCACGAACGTCCTTTCGACGACTGAGGACTTGAGGATGGTCGCCGGCTGGCGGTGCTTGTGATGTGGGAGCGTCACGGGGCCAACGGCCGGCGCCTGCTTTTCACGCAAACCGGCTTCGACGCCGGAAGAGGCTTATTCAGACAAGGGCGGCCATGCGGGCCGCCCAACGTTTAATCGACGTGGAGGGGTGATGATGACACATTCGTTGAAGAGGTTCAGGCCGGTCTCAATCGTGCTGGCCGTCTTTCTCCTGTTGGGGATGATGGTGGACAGCGCGTCGGCGCAGAGGCGTAGGCGCAACCCGCAGGCGGGGAAGGCCAAGGCCGCCAAGCGCATCGGCATCGGCACGGCCATCGGCGCGGGGGCCGGCGCGCTCATCAACGGCAAGAAGGGCGCGCTCATCGGGGCGGGCGCGGGGGCCGCGGGCGGCACCGCCTACCACGTCCACAAGAAGCGCCAGTACAGGCGCCGCCACCGCCGCAACTACTAAGCCGGCACAGGGTGGCCCGTCCGCCTGCCCGGACGCCGTAGTCCGGGGAGGGACTGCGGGCAAGCCGAAAGGTCGAGGGCCAGAACAAAGAAGGATGCCGGCCGGCGGCGGCGGCGGCGTTGGGGCGCCGCCGTGCTGTCGGCCGGCACCTGCTTTTAAGAGGAAGTTGCAGAAGTCATGTTCAACCACGGAAAGACCCTGATGTTGGCCGCGGCGGCGCTGTCGCTCTTCGGCCTGTTCGCGTCCGCCTCGGCACAGGACAAGAAGAAGGAGAAGAAGCCCGCTCCGGTCGGACTGCCCGTCCTGTGGCGCGCGCCCGACGACCTGCCGTCGCGTGACCTCTTCCTGGGGCCGGGAGGCGCCGGGATGCGGCCCGACCTCGCCCGCGTCACCTTCCTGAAGGAGGAGACGGGCGGCTTCTCGAAGAAGTTCCGCGTGCGCGACGCGAAGGGGCGCGAGTGGGTCGCGAAGATCGGCAAGGAGGCGCAGGCCGAGACGGCTGCCGTGCGCCTCGTCTGGGCGGTCGGCTACATGACCGAGATCAACTACCTCGCGCCGTGCGTGACGATAGAGGGCGCGCCCGAACCCGGCAAGGGGTTCGAGCGGTGTCAGGGCGGCGGCTTCAGCAACGTCCGCTTCGAGGCCAGACCGGAGAACGTAGATCGGCTCGACGAGTGGAAGTGGTCGGAGAACCCCTTCGTCAATACGAAGGAGCTGAAGGGCCTGGTCGTGATGATGTCTCTGCTCAACAACTGGGACATCAAGGACACGAACAACAAGGTCATCTACGTGCCGGGCGCGGCCGGCGGACGCAGCGAGCTGCAATACATCGTGAGCGACCTCGGCGCGACCTTCGGGCGGGTCAAGCTCGACGTGCCGGGGTTGTGGCGCATCCGGCGGAATCGTAACGACCCGGAGGACTACGCGAAGGACGCGTTCCTCGAAGACGTGAAGGGCGGGCAGGTCTACCTCTTCTACAAGGGGAAGCGGCAAGACCTGTTCGACGACATCAGGGTCGAGGAGGCGCGCTGGATCGCGGGCCTGCTCTCGAAGCTCAGCGAGCGGCAAATTAGCGACGCCTTCCGCGCGGCCAACTACACGCCCGACGAAGTGCGGATACTCACCGCCGCCGTGCGGGAGAGGATCGGCGAGCTGGCGGGCATTCCGGCGCGGGCGGCCTCGGCAAGATAGGCGGACGTCGTGGGGGACAAAGAGAAACATCTAGACGCGGGCGGCGGCGTGAGCGAGACGAGAGTCGGGTCGGCCGAGGCGAGCAGGTATAGACGGCTCAACAGGGTGGCTGCGGCGTTCGTCATGCTGTGCGTCTTACTCCTGGTGTCGCCCGCGCCGGCGCGAGGCCAGGGCGTCGGCATCTATCGCGGCAGGCAGGGGCGCAGAGTCGGCCGGGTCACTCTGCCGACTCCGCCCTTCAACCCCGACGCCGGCATCTTGGGCAGCCGCAAGGGGCGCGTCGATGCCTCGCCGAAGGCTGCGCCGCGCCGCCCAAAACGCCGCGGTGTCAAGACAGCAAAACGCAAGACTGCCCGGAAGATGTCGCGCAAGAGGGTGTAAGCGCCGGCGCAGGCATCGAGGCTCTACATGTGATGAGGAAGTGGCAGGTTAAGAGGCTGAACACAACCGTCGGCCCCGGGCGCCGCCACAAGGGTGAGCCGGACCGACTTATCAGGGACGGGCGGTGAGCCTCACCGGGGTCTCCGCGCCGAGGCGGCAAGGGTCCGGGGTTCCGGCGGCGGACTTGCGCCGCGCCCCCCTCGCCGCAGGCGTCAGCGTCCGCTCGTCTACCTTCGTCAGGCCGCACTCGACCTCCGCGAGACGTCCCCGCAACGCCTCAACTTCAGCCCGCAGCAGGCCGACCTCGGGGTCACGCGCGCCCGTCGCCCTCGGCGCGGTGGCCGAGAACCGGGACTGCTGTTCGAGGCCGCGGATGCTCGACTCAATGGTGTTGAGGCGCTGTTCGAGTTGGCCGAGCCTGCTCTCCAGACGCATCGTATCCTGCGGCGCGGCCGTCGCCGCCTCACCCGCGCCGCCCGTCGGGCTCCCGGCGTATAGGGCGGCGGCCGCCGCGAGGAGCGCCAGGACGAAAGGCCGGCGGGACGTGTGCATGCGGCGCGTGCCGTAGTTCATAAGCCTCACCTCATTCAGGATTCTAAGTCGGGAAAGACCAGCACGACGAACGTGATGGCTGCGGCGACGAGGAGGGCACGCCTGTGGACGGTCGCCGCCTTGTCGCGCAGTCGGCCGGCCAGCGCGCGGTCGGCGACCGGCTCTTCGCCCGCATCCATGTTGCGCGCCCCGCGCGCGGCGAGGGCGATTCAAGTCTTCTCGCGCGCCTGTAGCAGGCCGAGCCCTGCCATCCACAGGGGAAAGAAGACGGCGAGCCTCCACCAGCGCGGCGCGCCGAAGGCCACCAGCACGAAGGCGACGCCGACGGCGACGGTCAAAGAGACGATGCCCAACAGCCGCCGCTTGCGCCGCTCACGCGGGCCGATGTTGGCCTCCTCCGGCGTCGTGTTGTCCATGTCTACTGCCCGGCGCGCAGCGTCGCGAGCGGCTGCCCCTGTGTGACGCGCGCGCCCGCGCGCACGCTGACGGCGCTCACCGTGCCGTCGGAAGTGGCCGTCGCGTAGACGACCTGCTCGGGGGGCGCGGGGGCGGGGGTGAAAGCTCTGTTCGGTTGACGGGCCGCGATGATCCCGGACTGCGCGCCCTGCGCCGCGGACTGAGCGCGTGAGAGGCGCTGCTGTGCTCGCTCGTAAAGGGCGCGCGCGCCGTCCAACTCGCCCTGCGAAGCCTGCCCCCCGGCGACGAGCGGCGTCAGGCGTGCCACCTCCACCTCCGCGCGGACGACCTCGGCGCGCGTCGCCTCGACCTCGGCCTGCGCCGACGTGATGTTGCGCCCCGCCGCGGCCACCGGGTCTTCGCCGCGCGGCGTCGGCGCGGCCTGGCCTTCGGCGCGGGCGACGATCTCTACGAGCGCGTCGCCCTTCCTGAGCCGGACGCCCTCCTTCACCAGCACTCGCCGCACCTCCCCGGCCGCGGGCGAGTTGACGACGACGACGCCCGGCGTCTCGCCGCCACTCCCGCTCTCACGCGTCCCGCACGCCGCCGAGGCGACGAGCAGACAGGTCAGAACCACCCGCGGTAGCGGGTGGGCCTTTGCCAACCCAACGAGCCGTGTCGCAATGGCCCACCCGCTACCGCGGGTGGTTCTGACCCGGCAGCCATCGCGCTCATTTGCGAATTGAAGGCTACTTCTCATTACTGCCTGAAGCCCATCAAGCCGACGGGCGAGCCCTGCGCGGGGCGGAGTTCGAGCTCGCGCACGGGGCCGTCGGTGCGGACGGCGACGTTGTTGGCTTCGAGCGTGGAGCCGGTGGCGCGCTGGAACTCGGCGATGGCCTTGTTGAGGTCGGTCTGGGCCTGTAACTCTCGGCCGCGCGCCGCCAGCAACTCGTTCTGCCTTTGCAGGACGAGGAAGATGGTTGACGTGCCCGCGCGGAATTGCCGCTGCTCGCTCGTGTACTGCAACTCGGCCGAGCCGCGCGACGCGGCGGCCGACGCCAGCCGGGCCTCCGACGAGCGCAGCGCCTGCACGGCGTTGCGCACGTCGGCCTCGATCAACTGCTCCTGCTGCGCTCGCTGGTTCTGGATGCGACGCCCCTCGGCGAGCGTGCGCCCGTAGTTGGCCTGCGCCGTGCGGTTGCGGAAGGGCAACTCGACGCGGACGCCGACGCGGTAGGTCGGGTAGTCCTGCTGCGCGAGGTTCGAGAGCGACTTCGGCAGGCCGCCGACGAGGTTCTCGTTAACCGTGCCGCCCGTGCCCGTCGTCGTCGGGAGGGGTTCGAGCCCCGCGATGGCCGACAGCTCGTTGACGCGCGTGCGCAGGAGCGCCGTCGCGCCGGTGTTCGAGTTGCCGGAGGGCGTCACCTGCGCGCCGGCGAGTCCGGCCGAGGTGTAGGTGCCGACGAGGTCGAGCTGCGGGCGCGTCAGGTCGCGGAAGTAGCGCGCGTCTATCTGGTTGATTTCGGCGCTGGTCTGGAGCTGCGAGAGCTCCGGGCGGCTCCTGAGCGCGGCCGCGGTCGCCTGCTCCACGGGCACGCGCGGCGGCTCAAGGCTGACGGGCGTGACGGGCGTGATGGGCTTCGACCAGAGCGGCGCGCTGCGGTCGGGCAGTATTAACGTCTTCAGGATGTTCTCGGCGCGCGTGACGGCCTCCTGCGCCGTGTAGACGTTCTGCTCGAAGGTCGTCACCTGCGTGTTGGCGGCGACGATGTCGATGGGGGCGATGACGCCCTCGCGGACGAGCCGCTGGTTGCTCTCGACCTGCGTGCGCGCCTGCCTGACGGCGTCGATCTGCACCTGTAGGTTGCGGAGCGAGAAGACGAGGTCCCAGTACGCCTGCTCGACCTGCGTGATGGTCTCGATGGCGCGCTGGCGGAACTGCGCGTCGGTGAGCGAAAGGTTCTTCTTCGCTATCTCGATGGCGCGCCGGTTCTGGTCGAAGCGCAGGCCGCGCAGGAGCGGCTGCGTGTAGGTGAACGTGAGCGCGGAAGGGTACTGCGGGTTGAGCGTGACGTTCTGGTTGTTGGTCTGGAGGCGCGTCCCGGAGAAGTCGAGCTGGTAGGCGCCGCCCCCCCACGGCGAGAAGCCGCCGAAGCGCACGGCGCCGGTCACGTCCTTCTGCGTCACCGAGCCGTTGAGGCCGCCCGCGATGGTCGAGCTGGTCGGCGTCGTCCGGCTCTCGTAGTAGCTCTCGGAGGAGAAGACCGGGTCGTAGACGCCGCGCGCCGCCGTCAGGTTGAACTCGGCGACCTGCACGTCGATGCGCGAGGCGTCGATGTCGTTGTTGTTCTGGAGCGCGAGCGCGATGGCGTCGTTCAAGGAGAGCGGCTCCTGGTTCGTCATGTCCACGCCGACGCGCTCGGCCGAGGGGAGCGGCCGGGGCGGCGCCTCGAAGTTCGGCGCGACCGGCGGCGGCTCGGTCGGCAGCTCCGCTGGCGCGACGCCCGCCGTGCCGACGTTCTGACCCGGCGTCTGCGGAACCCCGCCCGGGTTCGTGGTCTGCGCGCCGCCCGGATTCGTCCCCGTCTGCGGCGCGGTAGTTCCGGCGGGCGTCGAGGTCTGCGGGGTCGTCCCCGCGGGCGGCTGCTGCCCCGGCGTCTGCGGCGAAGGCGGGCGCGGCCCCTGCGTGTTCGGGGTCGTCTGCTGCCGCTCCTGCTCGGGGCCGGTCTGCGGCTGCGTGGACTGCTGCGCCTCGTTGTCCGGGCGGATGGGCGCGGACGAAGAGTTGGGCGGCAGTTGCGTGGTGGACGGCGGCGGCGAGCCGGGGTTCTGCTGCTGCGGCGTCGTGCCCGCCGGCGGCGCGGGCTGCCGCGTCGTCGAAGGCGGCGGCGTCTGCGTCTGGTTCTGCGCCGCCGCCCCAATCGGCGTCGCCGTGAGCATCGACGCCGCGACGAGCACGGCGGCGAAGCCCGCGCGCGGCCTCAAACTCTTAACCACACGGCGCAACACCTGCGCCGCCTCAGTCCCCCGATGCCTGGTCTGCATACCTGTCCTTGTTGTCTTGCCGGCGGAGCGCGCCGGTCGTCGGCTTGGTCTTGCGCGAGAGTCCGGCCTTGACCGACGCGTAGGCTTCGCCCGCGCGGCGTCGCAAGCCCCCGCCGAAGTTGTTGAAGCCCGCGCCGACGCGCCCCCACGCGCTCGACTCCTTCGCGTCCTCGAAGAGCGAGTAGAAGACCGGCACGGCGAGCAGCGTCAGCAGCAGGCACAGGCTCTGGCCGCCGACAACGAGCACGCCGATGGAGCGGTTCGTGGCGGCGCCCGCGCCCGAGCCGAGGATGAGCGGGATCATGCCCGCGACGAGCGCGATGGTCGTCATCAGGATGGGGCGCAGGCGGTCGCGGTTCGCCTGGATGATGGCGCTGTAGCGCTCCATGCCGTGCGCGCGCAGCTCATTCGTGTGGTCGATCTGGAGGATCGCGTTCTTCTTGACGATGCCGAACAGGAGCAGGATGCCGAGCGCCGAGAAGATGTTGAGCCGCTGCCCGGCGATGAGCGTCGAGAGCAAGGCGAACGGCACCGAGAGCGGGAGCGTCAGGAGAATCGTGACCGGGTGGATGAACGACTCGAACTGCGCCGCCAGGATCAGGTACATGAAGATGAACGAGAGCAGGAACGCGAGCATGAACGACCGGTTCGCGCGCGCCAACTCCCTCGACTGTCCCGTGACGCCCGTGCGGTAGCCGGGCTCCATCTTCAACTCCTGCGCGTAGCGCTGGATGGCCTCGACGGCCTCCGACTCCGAGGCGGCGGGCGAGACCCCCGCCGAGACCGTCACCTGCCGCTGCCGGTTGAGGCGGTCGATGGAGGCCGGGCTCGTCCCCGACTCAAGCTCGACGAGGCGGTCGAGGCTGACCGCGCCCGCGGTCGATGAGCCGACGGTGAAGTCCTTCAGGCTCTCGCGCGAGCGGCGGTACTCCTCCTCGGCCTGCACGACCACGTCGTACTGCTCGGAGCCCTCGCTAAACGTCGTGACGCGCTGCCCCGCCGCGAGGACGTTGAGCGCCTGCGACACGTCGCCGGCCTCCACGCCGAGGTCGGCCGCGCGCCGACGGTCGATGTTAACGCGCACCTCGGGGTTGCCGAGCGTCAGCGAACGGTCGGCGTCGCGGAAGTTCTTGTCGTCCTCCTTGATGTGGTCAACCAGCTTCTTCGAGTATTCGTCGAGCTTCTGCATGTCGGGGCCGGAGATGTAGAAGCCGACCGAAGAGCCGCCGCGCCCCAGCCCGATGCTCGCGCCGATGGAGGAGGTGCCGGAGACGCCGATCTGAAAGTCCTTCGGGTACTTCCGCTTCTGGATCATCTGGCGCGTGCGGTTGATGAGTTCGGCCTGAGAGGCGTCGCGCTCCCCGACCGGCTTGAGGCTGACGTTGATGTTGCCGCCGTTGGGCCCGCCGCCGCGGCCGAAGCCCGCGAGCGCGAGCGTGTTCTGGACGCCCGGTATCTGCTCGCGTATGTCGCGCGCGATGCGGTCGAGGACGGACTGCGTCGCCGGGAGGCTCGTCCCCTGCGGCATGCGCAAGCTTACCTGGAAGGCCGACTCGTCCTCGTCGGGCAGGAAGTTGTAGCCGACCCAGTTGTAGAGCGGCACGATGGAGGCGACCACCACGACGCAGATGGCGACGACCGCCCAGCGGTGCGCCATCGACAGCTTGAGCATCCACGTGTAGGCGCGGTCGATGGGCTTGTAGAAGCGCCCCTCCTTCGAGGAATGCTTTTGAGGGGCGCCGTGCGCCTCGTCCTCCTCGAACTCCACATTCGGGTTCGCGCGGTCGGGGACGACGTGGTGGTTGTGAGCCTCGCCGCCGCCCGCGCCCGCCGCGTCCACGTTCGCCATCGGCATCCCCTCGGGCGTCAGTTCCTCCTTACGCGGCTTGATCCACCGCGCGGCGAGCATCGGCGTCAGCGTGAACGAGACGATGAGCGAGACGGCGATGGCCGCCGCCGAAGTCAGCCCGAAAGAGGACATGAAGCGGCCGACGATGCCGGTCATGAAGCCGACCGGGATGAAGACGGCGAGCAGCGAGAGCGTCGTCGCCATGACGGCGAGGCCGATCTCGCGCGTCCCCTCGATGGCCGCCTGGAAGGGGTGGAGCCCCTTCTCCTCGACGAAGCGGTAGATGTTCTCAAGGACGACGATGGCGTCGTCGATGACGATGCCGACCATCAGCGTCAGGGAGAGCATCGTCATCTGGTTGAGCGAGTAGCCGAGCCAGGCGATGACCGCGAAGGCCGAGATGATCGAGGTCGGGATGGCGAGCGCGGCGATGACCGTCGAGCGGAAGTTCCACAGGAAGAGGAAGACGATGACCGCCGCGAGCAGGCCGCCGACGATCAGGTGCTCCTCAATCGCGTGCAGCGAAGTCTCGATGAACTCCGACTGGTCGCGCGTGACCGCGATCTTCACGTCCGGGGGGAGCAGCGGCTGAACCTCGGCCATGCGCGCCTTGATGTTGCTGATGACGGCGACGGTGTTCGAACCCGACTGCTTGCGCACGGCGAGCGAGACCGACGGCGTGCCGTTGAGCGAGGCGGCCGAAGTCGGGTCGGCGCCCGTGTCCTCGACGCGCCCCACGTCGCTGACCTTGACCGGGTACTTGTTGCGCGTCGTGACGACGACCTGGTTGAACCCCTCCACGTCGTGGATGCGCGACATCGTGCGCAGCGAGACGACCTTGGAACCCTCCTGGAGGTTGCCGCCGGGCAGTTCGAGGTTCTGCGCGCGCAGCGCGTTGACCACGTCGGTCGTCGAGAGGTTGTAGGCGCGCAGGCGCTCGGGGTTGAGGTAGACCTTAATCTGGCGCTGGCGCCCGCCGTAGACGACCACTTCGCCGACGCCGTCCACCGACTCCATCCGCTCCTGAATCTCGTTCTGGACGAGGTCGGTCAGCTCGATGGAGGAGCGCGGGGCGCTGATGGCGTACTGGATGACCGGCTGCGAGTCGGGGTCGGCCTTGGTGACGACGGGCACGTCGGCCGTCTCGGGCAGGCGGTTGATGACCGTCGAGACCTTGTCGCGCACCTCCTGGGTGGCGATGTCCGGGTCTTTTTCGAGGTTGAAGGTGATGGTGACCTGCGAGCGCCCCTGCGACGAGGTCGAGCGCATCTCGTCGATGCCGGGGACGGTGTTGACGACGCCCTCGACGATGTCGGTCACCTCGGTCTCCATCTCCTCGGGCGCGGCGCCCTGGAGCGTGGTCGAGACCGTCACGGTCGGCAGGTCGATCTTGGGGAACCGATCCACGCCGAGCGTGAAGAAGGCGAAGCCGCCGATGACCGTCAGCAGCAGGACGATGACGGTGGCGAAGACGGGCCGCCGGACGCAAATCTCAGCTAACTTCTGCATATCTTAGACCGCTCACTACTCGGCGCGGACGCGTGCGCCCTCGAAGAGCTGTTGGAGGTTGCCGGTCGCGACCGTCTCGTCCGGCTCGACGCCCGAGAGGATTTGAATCGCATCGCCCTCCTCGCCCCCTATCTGCACGACGCGCAAGCGGGCCGTGTCGCCCTGGATGACGAAGACGCGGTAGGACTGCGTGTTCTGGTCGGCGAGGACGGCGGCGCGCGGGACGTAGACGGCGCGCGCGCCGCCGCCCTGGCGCGCGATGCGCGCGGTGGCGAACATGCCGGAGCGGAGCGCGTTGTCGGGGTTCTGCACGATCGCCTCGACGGTCGCCGAGCGCGACGCCGGGTCGATGGCCGGGTTGACGGCCGACACGCTCCCGGAGAACTTCCGGTCGCGGAAGGCGTCCACTTCGAGCGAGACGCCCATGCCGGGCGTGAGGTGCGGCGCGTCCCCCTCGGGGACGAGCAACTGCAACTTGATGGGGTTCGTCCTGAGCACGGTCGCCACGACCGAGGCCGGGGTGACGTACTCGCCGACGGCGACGGGGCGGCTGCTGACGTAGCCGGCGTACGGGGCGCGGACGACGGTGTTGGCCACGGCCTCCTGGGCGATGGCGACCGCCGCGCGCGAGGACTCGACCGCGGCCTGGGCGCTCTGCACGGCCTGGTTGCTCTGGCGCGCGGTGTTGATGGCGACTTCGAGCTGCTGGCGGGCGGCGTTGACCTGAGCGAGCGCCGTGTCGCGCGCCGTGCGGTACTGGTCGTAGGTGCTCATCGCCACGTCGCCCGTCTCGACCAGCGTGCGGTAGCGGCGCTCGTTCGCCTCGGCGAGCCGGAGCTGCGCCTGCGCCTGTTCGAGGTTCGAGCCGGAGGCGCGCACCTCGGGGATGGCGCTGGCCTGGAAATTCCCGCCCGGCGTCAAGCCCAGACGCGCCTCCGCCTGCCGGACGGCGGCTATCGACTGCTGCACGCCGGCCTGCGCCTGTTGCAGGCGCAGCCGCGCGTCGCGGTCGTTCAGACGTGCGATCACGTCGCCCTGGCGGACGAAGGCGCCGACGTTGACAGGGGTGGATACGACCTGCCCCGAAGCCTGCGTCGCCACGTCCGAAGTCTCCTCGGCGACCAGACTCCCGGTGGCCTGGACGTACGAGGGGACGTCGCGCGCCTCCGCCCTCGCCGTGGTGACGGCGACGGGGGGCGCGGCTTCCGCCGTCTCGCCCGCGCCCGCCCCGCCTTTCCGGCCCTCTTTGGCGGCGGCGGCCGACGACTCGGAGCGGCCGCAGCCGGCCACCGTGAGCCCGAGTGAGGCCGTCAGGCAGACCAGTGCCGTGATACGAAGCGCGTGATGAAAATTCCAAGAAGTCATAAACAACAATTGTGCCCGATGCTGTCTAATGATAGACGCCGCGCCGCCGTGTTCGGTTACAGCTTAGGCCCCGCGCAGGGCGGCCGGAGGTGCGAGAGTTTGACGGGTAAATCTATTCGCTCTTTCGCCGGCCTTCGTCACAAGAAATTAGTGATTGAAATGTATTAGAGTGTCGAAGGTGTCACAGAAAGGGGGACCGTATGGCCGTTTGGAGCGATGAGAGGGCGGGGAGGCTACGAGACTTCTTCGGCCTGGCGGCGGACGCGGAACTGCTCGCCCCGGAGTCGCGCGGCTTCGAGCCGCCGCCCGAGTCGGCGGGGGGCTTAAGTCACTTCCGGATAGAGTGGCACGTGGTTCCTTCGGCCGAAGCCCTGCCCCTCGACGACGACTACGCGGCGCGGCTCTACCCGAAGGCGTCGCGTGACTTTACGAAGTCGCGCGAGCACGGCGGCAGCTACCGGGAACAGCTTTTCCGCGGGCACGCGCGGCACCAGGGGCGCGTCGTCGGCGTCGAGGCGACGCGGAAGCCGCGCTACCTCCCCGGTAATAAGCAGTTCTACGGCACGCCCTACGGCCACGACCCCGCGGCCGACCCCTTCGCGCCGTACCTTGGGCGGGCCGGGATGGTCAACGGCACGCGCTACGCGCACAACTACCTCTCCCTGCGCGAATTCGTCAGCGTCGTCAACGACGACTGGCGCGCGCGCGGGCTCATGCCGGGCGGCTACCGCGCGACCATCTGCCCGCCCGCGGTCTTCAATCTCGTCGGCACGCTCTTCCACCCGGAGTGGTCCGAGACCGAGACGCTCGAACTCGGCTTCTACAGCGACGAGCAGGGCAACGCCACCTGCTACGCCGTCGGCTCGAATTCGCCGGGCGACTTCTCATACGTCCGCGCGGTTGAGGGGGAAGAGGAGTGGGCGCTGGCAGGCTTTCGCGTCGCGCTCGTCCCCGAGTGACGGGCGCCTACGGCGGCGGTGTTGCAAACCTTGACGCGAGGCGAGAAGGGGCTTGGTGGCGGCTCTCATTATACGGCGACTCCGAACAGTCCCGCGACGGAGTCTGTTCGGGGTCGCCGCTTAGCGAGAGGCGCTTGAAGCACCACTCGCTTGAAAATAATCTTTGCAGCGCATCCGTCGCGTATACCGCGAGACGTTTTAGTTGTGATGGCGTGGGCGCACGCTCCCGCAGGTGAGAGCGTGCGCCCACGCCAGCGCGGTGTGTTACCTGCGATCCCTGGGGTCACGGTCGCGAACGTCCCCGGCGTCGCGGCCGGGGACATCCCTGGTCTCGTGGACGACGGGCACGCGCTTGCGCGGCATCAGCCCGAGCAGCCCGCCAAGGCCGAGCAGCCCGAGCCAGCCCCAGTCGCGGTCGTCGTCGCGGTCGCCGCGGTATTCCCTGCGGTCGTCGCGCCGGTCCTCCCTGCGCTCTTCACGGTTCGTCGTCGCGTTGTTGTTACTACCGCCCGCCGCGTTGTTGTTGTTCGACTGTGCGGAGGCCGGCGCCGACGCGAAGGCGAGCAGGGTGAAGCCGAGCGCGATAGCCCGGACCGCCGCCGTCAGTTTCTGGTCTCTCATCATCAAGTTTCTCCTGTCGCTCCCTTGAAAGTGTCGTACACCCGCCGGCCTTGCATGTGCCGGCGGCAAAACTCGACCCGCGGCTTACCGCTCGTCGCCGTCGCGCTTGGAGTCCTGCGCGAAGTCGGAGTCGCGGCCGGCGGAGGCCGCGCCCCGCGCGCGCCCCGGCTCCAGCTGCTCGACGTCAACCTCGGTCTTGCGCAGCGTCTCGCGCACGGTCTCGGTGCGCTCGTCCACGTCCTTGTTGATGACGACCTCTTCGACGACGCGCGCCTTCTTATTGAGGATCAACTCCTCGTACGCCTCCCTGATCTCGACGACCGACTCCTGGAAGGCTTCCGCGTCCGAGCCGTGGAAGGTGTAGTCGGCGGGACGGCGGTTGACGTTGACGTGCTCCTCGCGCAGCGTGACATCCTCCTCGACGGGAATTTCGCTGACACGCTTCTGCACGCGGACGCCCCCGCGGTTCACCTCGCGCTTACCGACCTCCAACTCCTCCGTGACGACGGGGATGGCGACCTCCGGCGGCGGCACGGCGAACTCGTCGTCGGCGGCCGGCGTGCCCGCGAGTGCTTGCGCGCGCACGGGCTCGTGCTCGGCGGTGATCTCCGTGCCGCGGTCGATGCGGCGGGTGGCCTCCTCGTCCGTCTCGGGCGTGACGTGTGGCCTAAGCGTTTCGGTCTCCGCGAAGCCGCGCCAGCCGCCCTCGCGCCACTCGGCCGCGCGCTTGTCGATCTCGACGGCGCCCACGCGCCGCATCACGCCGACGGCGCGGTCGGCGCGGTCGTTGTCCGTGTTGACGGTGACGAGCGTGCCGCCCCGCTTGAGCCCCTCCGCGTAGGTGTGCGCGTCGTCGTCCTCCACCCCGAGGCGCGTGAGCCCTTTGACGAGGCCGCCGGCGGCCGCCCCGACTCCCGCGCCCGCGATGAGCGCGGCGAGCGGCCCGGCGGCGAGCACGGGGCCGATGCCCGGGATGGAGAGCGCCGTCAGGCTCAGCAGGAGCGCGGCGCCGGCCCCGATGGCGGCCCCCGTCCCGGCGCCCTTCGCCATGTCCTCTATCTGCTCGCGGCCGTCCTCCTCGACGTACTCGACCTCGACGCCCTTGCCGTCCGGCTTCTTCGAGACGAGGCTCACCTCGTCACCCCTGAACCCCTCCGCCGTCAGCTCCCTCACCGCGTTCTGCGCCGCCGCCCGGTCATCGAATAGACCGACAACTGTCTTAGCCATCGCTCAGCTTTCTCCCTTCACCTGAATCATCCGCCGGGGGACTAAAAAGTTCATGACGGCCGTCCGGCCTCGTCCGCGCCCTCTTCGACGTAGCCGCCGCGTCCGTCCTCGACGCGCTCGATGACGGCTTCCTCCGTGCGCAGGCGTACGCGCTGCGGCCTGTAGGACTCGACCTGCTCCTTCGTGATGTGCAGCTCCTCCTTGATCATCAGACGCTTCTCGACGACCAGCACCTCTTCGAGCAGCGAGACGATCATCGTGTCGCCGACATGGCGCACGGGGACGGGTCCGTCAACCACCTTGTTGACGGGCACGCGCTTGACCTGCACCTCCTCGCGCATGAGCGGCTCATCGACGACCTCCTCACGCTCGCTGACGGTCTTGCGGATGCGCACGCCGCCCGCCTCGACCTTGCGCTTCTGCACCTCAAGCTGCTCGGCGACTATGGGCACGACGACGGAGCCGTCGCCTCTTTCGCCGCCGGCCTTCGGCGCCCCGGCCGCCCTCGCGGACACCTGCGTCAGTTCGGCAAGGCTGAACGGCAGATACAGATTGCCGTCGCCGTCGTGGCGCAGCTCGTCGGCCGGCACCAACGCCTGCCTGCCGTCTTCGAGGCGGACGAGCACCCGGCCGCGCTTGTCGTCCCACCCGGCGTCCTGTTCGTCGATAAAGCCGCGCAGTCCGTCTTTGTCAGTCAGGACTAAAGTCCTCGCCGTCTTCTCGCTCATCACGCTCCTTTCTCAACGGGAGAGATTTAAAAATCTACCTTTAGCAATATCCATACCCGACTTGACGGGCCCGCGTGTCGAGCACTTTCCCAATATTTAAAGTACATTCACCCCTTACCCGCTTGCCCTCGCCAACAGGCGTTGTAAGAAACCGGTACAGCAGTTCGTCTATAAGACGTGGTGCTGCCCGGTTTGACGTTTAAAGGGCAATTATGTGAAGGGGCCGGAACCTGATCGGGTAGAATGAGGGCAAACATTTAATCGCGGGAGCGGTGCGGGTACTTTAAACACGTCCCTTCGGGGCGCGCGGCCTGATGAAGATTTGTCCCACCTGTCAAACCTGTTACGAGGACGCCGACGCGGCATGCGTGCGGGCGGGGCACGGCGACCTTGTGCCCTCCCGCCCCGGCTCGCGTCTCGTTGACGGCAGATACCGGCTCGACAGGCTGCTCGGCCGCGGCGCGATGGGGGCCGTCTACGCCGGGGCGCACGTCGAACTCGAACGCCCGGCGGCGATCAAGACGCTCCTCCCCGACCTCGTCAGCGACCCGCGCGCGCTGGAGCGCTTTAAGCGCGAGGCGCGCGCCGCCGCCCGCCTTAATCACCCGAACGTCGCGGGCGTCTACGACTTCGGGACGCTTCCCGGCGGCGAGTCGTACATCGTCATGGAACTCGTCGAAGGCGAGACGCTGGGCGAGCGCCTCGCGGCCGCGGGCGCGCTCCCGCTCCGCGAGGCGGTACTCATCGCGCGCCAGATCGCCGACGGAGTCGAGAGCGCGCACCGCGGCGGGGTCGTACACCGCGACCTCAAGCCCTCGAACATCGTCGTCTCGCGCGACCACCACGGCGCGCCGTTCGTCAAGGTCTTAGACTTCGGGGTGGCGAAGTTGAAAGGGCAGACGACGGGACGACTCGACATCACCCACGCCGGCACAATCGTCGGCACGCCGCGCTACATGTCTCCCGAGCAGTGCGCGGGCTACGAGGTTGACGCGCGCTCGGACGTCTACAGCCTCGGGGTGATTCTTTACGAGATGCTGGCGGGGCGCGCGCCGTTCGATGACCCCTCCGCGCCGGCGCTCGCCCTGAAACACATCAAGGAGCCGCCGCCCCCTCTGGCAGAGGCGCGGCCCGACGTGCCCGACGCGCTCGCGCGTCTCGTGATGTGGGCTCTGGCAAAGAAGCCCGCGGACAGGCCGCAGACGGCCGCCGAGTTCTCCCGCGCATTGCGCGCGGCCGAAGAACAGTCGGGCCCTTTATCTTCCGGTCGTGCCGGAGAGTCGCCTTCACGATCCGCCTCTACTCCACGGGCGGAAGACGCCCCGCCTCAAGTCGAGGAAGGCTTGCTTGAGAGCAGTCCCCGCTCGAGGTGGCGTGGGAGAATTTTTCTCGCTTTAGCGGCGACTGCTCTGTTCTTCGCTTCGGCCGCCGGCGCCGCCCTCTTCCTGACGTGGCGCGGCCAACCCCCGCCGGCAGCGCCTAACACGGGCGCCCCGCCGGCGGCGGCGCCGAGCCCCGCCCCGACCGTGGAGGAGCGGGTTGCCGCCGGCACACAACCCATGGCCGAAGTCTCGCCCACCCCCACCCCGACGCCGGAGAAGAAGGACGCGGCCCGCGCGCCCGAGGCGGATAAGAAGGCTTTACAGTCGGCGCTCGCCGGGTGGGTCGCCGCCACGAACTCACGCGACCTCAAACGTCAGCTCTCCTACTACGCCCCGCGCCTGGAGGTCTTCTACCTCTCGCGCAACGTCGCGCGCGACGCCGTCCGGGACGAAAAGAGAAGTACCGTCGGCCGGGCTGACCGCGTCTCGGTCACGGTGGGCGACCCCACGGTGGAATTCGGCCGCGACGGGCTCACGGCGGTGATGACCTTCAGGAAGAGATACGTCATCGAGTCGGGCGGGAAGCGGCGCAACGGGGAAGTCGTGCAGGAGCTTCGATGGTCGAGAACCAGGGCGGACAAACGGGAGTGGAGGATTACAGGCGAACGCGACATCCAAGTGGTTCGCTGAGTCGCCGAATTCTTTGAATCATTTATCAAGGTGCGGCGTACTTTCCGCGCCCGCGCGACATCAAAATCGCTCCCAAGGCTTGACGAGCCGGGCGCTCCCGCCGCCCGCCCGCCGAGCCCTTTTCATATTCAAGGGGGCATCGCGTGAAAGAAGGAATAAGAACGCGGAGAGTCGCGCTGACCGCCTTTGCGGTGGGCGCCGTCGCCGCGACCGTGATGCTGCTGGGCGGCCCGAGGGCGCCGCGCCGGATGTGGGCGCCTTCGGCCTTAGACCCGGTCCCTGCCTCGTCGGCCGCCGCGGAGAGCACGTCCTGGGGCTTGGCGGCGAAGAGGGTGGCGGAAGACCGCGGCGAGCCCATGGGGAGGCAGGCGAAGGTCGAGACGCCCTCTCAGCTCAAGCACTACGACGACACCAGACGCTTCCTCGCCATCCAGGTGGCCGAGTGGAAGGAGCATCGAGTCGAGACCCCGCACGACTACGCCGGCCTAGCCGGGATGATCCGCGGGGGCGAACTGGTCGAGGTGCCCGCCGCGACCGAGAGTCATGTCCTCTACGGCGTCGGCGCGCTCGCAGGCCCCGAGCCTTTCACCCACTACGACAAATCGGCGCGCGAGAGCGTCGTGATACTGGGCGAGGCGGAACTCGGGAGCGAACGCGCCCGCCTCGCGGAGTCCTCGGCGCGCGTCCGCGCCGAGATAGACGCTTTGAAGGCGGAGGCGGACGCCCTCGCCAAGGGTGAGCGCTCGCGCCGCGCCTCGCTGCGTTCGCAGGTCGCGAAGAAAGAGAAGGCGCTCAAGGCCGAGCGGGAGCGGGCGGAACTGCTCGACTCCTTCTATGGTGATGCCGGCAGGCGGGGCGACCTCTTCGCCGAAGGCGAGTCCCTCACGTCTCTGGCCGCCGACTTCCACGGGCGCGAATACGACCTCGCCGACGAGCGCTCGCGGAGGGAGATGAAGGTGCGTATGCTCGCACACCTGCGACCCGAAGCGCTCGCGGTGATGAAGGAGCTGGCCGCATCCTACCTCGGGAGGTTCGGCCGCCCGCTGCCCATCACCTCGCTCGTGCGCCCGGACGAGTACCAGTACCGTCTGAGCAAGTCGAACTCCAACGCCACGCGCATCGAGACGCCGCCGCACTCGACGGGGCTCGCCTTCGACATCCTCTACCGCTACATGACGGCCGAGGAGCAGGAGTTCGTCATGGCCGACATCGCGCGGCTGCGCGACGAGGGGCGCGTCGAGGCGCTCAGGGAGAACCGCGACCACTTCCACGTCTTCGCCTTCATAGACGGCCGGCGCCCCTCCGAAGACCTGATCGCGGAGTCACTCGGCCATCAGACCTCGGCCACCCCGCGTCAGGAGTCAGTGCCCGCGGGGCACCCCGCGAAAGAGCAAGAGAGGGAAGTGAAGGCCGCGGCCGGGAAAGCTTCGAAGAAGGAGCCGGCGAAGAAGGCGGCTAAGGAGTCTGCCCGACAGGGGAGTAAGCAGGCGACGCGGAAGGAAGTGGCGAAGAAGGCGGGCGGCAACTCCGCGGGGCGGAAGCGGCGTTAGCGAAGGTGGCAAACGGTACGACCGTGGCTACGGTCTCGGGACTCGCGCCTTCTTCAACAGGAGCACCTGAAGCCTGCCGCGCGCCGCCCGCCGAGTTGGTGACGTTGGCGCTCGTATTTTCGCCGGGCGTCGGCCCGGACTTCTGACAGGTCAGGCCGCACAGCGACAGCCCGACGAGCAGCGGCGCTGCCGCGGAGCTTCTCTTCATCTATCTACCCTCCCGTTTGACGGCGACGTACTCCACCCCGCCGTGTCTTCGCCCTTACGCTTCGGGACACTGTCCGTCCGTCGATGACTTCTCACCATAACGCCCCGCCCGCCCTCGGGTGTAGAATTATCAGAAACAACCCCCGCGTTATGCATCGACGAGCGCCCGTATTCAGGGGCGTAGGAGGATTGCCGTGGAAACAGTTTCGCGAGAAGAACTGAAAGGGAAGATGGATCGGGGCGAGGCGTTCACCCTGGTCGAGACGCTTGCGGAGGTCGCCTACAGGCACGAGCACCTGCCCGGCGCCATCAACCTTCCGCCCGACCGCGTGCGCGAACTCGCGCCGGGGCTTTTGCCCGACAAAGGGGCGGAGATAATAGTCTACTGTTCGAGCCCCACCTGACACGCCTCGGAGAACGCCGCCCGTGAACTGGCGGCGATGGGTTACGCGAACGTCGTGGACTACGCCGGCGGAAAGTCGGACTGGGTCGAGGCGGGACTCCCGACCGAGAGCGAGCACAAACACGGGGAGGGGAGGTGACGGCCGTGGAAGCGACGAGAGTCACAGTAGACGAAGTGAAAGAGCGCATGGACAGGGGCGAGCAGTTCGCCTTCGTGGACACCCGCAACCCGCAGGCGTGGGGCTCTTCAGACGTGAAGCTGCCGGGCGCGGTCCGCGTGCCCGCCGACGAGTTGGAGCAGCACCTCGACGAGATACCGCGCGACCGCGCCGTCATCACCTACTGCACTTGACCGCACGAAGGGTCGAGCGCCAGTGTGGCGCTCCAACTGATGCGGCAGGGCTGGAAGAATGTTCACCCACTCTACGGCGGGCTCGACGCGTGGCAGGGCGCGGGGCTTCCCGTGGACCCCAAATGACGGCGCCCGTCACCTCATGACGGGAAGTGTTGAGAGGCGAGAAATTCCGGTAAGGATTTCTCGCCTCTCATTTCATTTGCCTTCTCGTCCCTATCCGTTAATCAGCACGAGCGGAGTGCGACGCGTCTTGAGCGACGCCGCCGTATTTCAATAAATCCTTTAATAATCCTTTCAGGAAAATTTCACGTCATTTCAAACCTGATTTTCAAGACTTTCATCCGCCTTTATCACTACACTCCGCGTCGCGAGATGAAAGTTAAAACATTTCCACCTCGGGAGGCCACGAATGCATCGCCGTCAGCCCCGGTACGGCTAATGGCTAGGCTCCGACTTTTCCGGCAGACACCTATTTCCAGCGGGGGAAGTACCGTAAGCGGCACTCGCACATGTTGGAGAGGGGGAGGGGCGGGATTCAGCCTTGCCCCTCTGAATCGTTGGGCAAAACGGAATCGTTAGGCAAAGCCATGATTTGATATGAAGGTAGCCCCCAATCACCCCCGTAACGTCCCGCAGCATTCCGGCTGCCTCTCTGTTTCGCGGAGACTCACACAGTCCAGGAGGGTTCACATGAAAATCAGAAGTTTACTGCTCGCGTTCATCCTGTCCGTGCTGTTCCTCTCCGGGGGAATGGCGACCCAAGCCCAGACTCTCGATCAGACCCTGAGCGGCTGCAACGGCGCGGCCCCCCTCAGAACCATCCAGGCGAACCCCTCCAACTACAAGTCGCTGATCCCGGGGCTGATCCCGGGCGACCGGCTTCAACTCGCCGCCGGCACCTACACCGAAGGGCTCAACCTCTGGTACAAGAACGGCGAGCCCGGCAAGTGCATCGTCATCGAGGGGCCCGCGAGCGGCTCGCCCGCCATCTTCACGGGGAGCAATAGCTGGAACATCGTGAGCTTCAGCGACTCCAGCTACATCGCCGTGCGCAACCTGTCGCTCGACGGCCAGATGAAGGCGGGCGACGGCGTCAAGGCCGAGGCGGGTTCCTCGTACGTTCACCACATCCTGATCGAGGGGCTGAACTTCAAGAACTTCAACCCGAACGGGCTGCGGGTGGGCATCAGCACCAAGTGCCCCGCCTGGAACTGGGTCATCCGCCGCAACACGATCACCAGCACGGGCACGGGGATGTACATCGGCGGCTCCTCCGGCGAGTTCGAGCACACCAACTTCCTGGTCGAGTACAACCTCGTCCACAACACGATAGAATACAACGCCCAGTTCAAGCACCAGCTCAGCCGCAACACCTCAATCGGCGTCCCGGCGTCGGGCACGACGATCATCCGCCACAACGTCTTCAGCATGGAGACGGGCTCGATCTCCGGCGCCGACGCGCGGCCGAACCTCCTCGTGGGCCACTGGCCGATCTCCGGCCCGGGCTCCTCGGACATCTACCAGATTTACGGGAACGTCATCTACCAGAACCCCAACGAAAGTCTTTTCCAGGGCGAGGGCAACCTCGCCTTCCACGACAACCTGCTGGTGCAACGCACGGGCGGGGCGGTGCGCATCCAGCCGCACAACCACGTGCCGAGGCGGATCGAAATCTTCAACAACACCGTGCTCGCCACCGGCACCGGAATCTACATTACGGGCGCTGACACCTCTTACCCGCAGCGCGTCGTCGGCAACGCCGTCTTCGCCGGCACGCCCCTGAGCGGCGGCCAGCAGAGCAACAACGTGACTGGCACCTACGCCGCGGCCTCGACTTACCTCAACAACCCGATGGCCGCTTTGGGAGCGGGCCTTGACCTCTACCCGAAGACCGGCCAGCTACAGGGCACGGCAATCGACTACTCAGCCTTCACCGGCTTCGTGGACTGGGATCGTGATTTCAACAGTCGGTCGCGGATCACGACCTACCGGGGTGCCTACTCGGGCGACGGCGTGAACCCGGGGTGGACGCCATCGCTGGCGATCAAGCCGGAGCCGTCCGCGGGCAACCCGCCGGGACCGACCCCGACCCCGACCCCAACTCCGACCCCGGCCCCGACCTGCAACTCCATCTCGGACGTTGAGCCGAACAACAGCATGACCGCGCCGCAGGCCATCTCCGGTGCCTGTAACCAGATTTCGGGCACGTTCCTCAACGACGCGAACGCGCAGGTAGAACAGTACGACTACTTCCGCCTGAGCTTGCCGGCGGGCCAGACGGTGACGGCGCTGCTCAACGGCCTGACGGTGGACTACGACCTCGAAATTTACGATACAGCCGGGAACTATGTGGGGTCCTCGTATAACGGCGGCACGACCGCGGACCAAGCATCATGGACCAACACGGGCGCTTCGGCGACCAACGTCTACGTCCTCGTCTTCCGCAGCGCCTCGGTGGCGCGCGCAAACTATCAGCTGAAGATCAGCTACCCGGCGAGCTCGACCCCGACCTGCAATTCCATCTCGGACGTTGAGCCGAACAACAGCATGAGCGCGCCGCAGGCCATCTCCGGGGGCTGCAACCAAATCTCTGGGACGTTCCTCAACGACGCGAACGCGCAGGTGGAGCAGTACGATTATTTCCGCCTGAGCCTCCCGGCCGGGAAGACGGTGACGGCGCTGCTCAACGGCCTCACCGTAGACTACGACCTTGAGATTTACGACGCGGCAGGAAATTGGGTTGGGTCCTCGTATAACGGCGGCACGACTCCCGACCAGGCGTCGTGGACGAACACGGGTGCCTCGGCGACCAACGTCTACGTCCTCGTCTTCCGCAGCGCCTCGGTGGCGCGCGCAAACTATCAGCTTAAAGTCAGCTACTGACCCGGACGCGCCCGCCCCTCTGATGGGGGGCGGGCGCTTCTCAAAAGGCGACTGCTTCAGGAGCACGTCCGACAACGAAGGCAATCGAAGCGGTAAACATAATTAGGAAAGGTCAGGTCAAAAGGTTAGCCGGAAGTGACGCGCGAGGGATGCGTTGCAAAGATTAATTTCCAGGCGAAGACCGGTTCACGCTGGCCTACATTTTCGGGTGGTCGGATATTCGGATGGCGATGCGTTACACGCACGCGACGAACGCGAACATGAAGCAGGCGGTACGCAGTCTGGACTCGCTTTCGGTGCGGCTTGGCAACGTATTGGCAACGAAAACGAAAACGGCGGGAGCGGTCCCGCCGTAAGTCGTTGAATCTTTTTGGTGGAGCAGAGGGGGCTCGAACCCCTGGCCTCCGCATTGCGAACCGCTACGCTTCGGCCAAACCAAGCTACTGCCCCCTTGGATGCGGGTTTTAAGGGTGGTTCAGCATCCCGAAAGATAAGGCTCACCTTCGTAAGTAACATTTAACCCTTTAATGTGTCCACCAATGTGTCCTCGGAAAACGGAGACACAAAAGGATGGCTAGGGACAGGAGCGGTTACGTTTTTCAGGACAAGCAGGGTAACTGGTTCGCGCGGACGACGGTAAAAGGCGTAGACGGAAGACGGCGCAACGTCAAGAAGCGCGCAAACAGCAAAGCAGAGGCTAAGGAGTTACTAAAAATTCTGCTTCGGCAGATCGAAGAGGAGGGGGCCAAGTCGGTTGACTTTTCGCGACTTACTTTCAACGACCTCGCCGACTACTATGAAAAGCACTACCTGATAGACGCCCAGTACGTAGACGGCAGGAAGGTGGCTGGACTTCGCTCTGTTGACAGGCCGAGACTGTGCGTCGCCCACTTCAGAAAGTATTTTGGTAAAAGAAAGCTGAGAGAGATAACCTACGGCGATATTTATTCCTATCGCGCCCTCAGACTCAGAACTCCGACCGTCAGGTACAACCGTGTCAGAAGCATCGCAGACGTTAACAGGGAACTATCAGTCTTGCGTCGGATGCTGAACATCGCCGCCCGCGAAGGTTGGATTATAAGGAACCCTTTCGGCTGCGGAGACTCGCTAATATCCGTGGCGGACGAGCGTCGCCGCGAAAGGATACTCACGCTAGACGAGGAGCGGAGACTTCTGGAGGCTTGTGAGCATCCCCAAAGAAGACACCTTCGTTCTCTCCTCATTTGTTTGCTCGATACGGGTGCGCGTAAGGGCGAGATGCTTAAGTTGCGTTGGAAGTCTGTCTGCTTCCCTACTCGAATTATAACTATCGAGGGCATGACCACCAAGACTCTGAAGCCGAGGCATGTAGCCATCACGGAGAGGATGCGTGAGGAGTTAGCGAAAATGTATGAGAGGTCGGACAAAGACCCAGAGAGCTTGGTCTTCGGAATAAAGGATAACTTCCGTAACTCTTTCAAGTCGGCTTGCAAGATTGCGCGCGTCCAGCACGGCGGCGTTGACGGCCTGACGATACACTCGCTGAGGCACACGGCCGCCACATGGCTCGTGAAGGGCCAGATGTCCCTTCAGATGGTAGGGCGTATCCTTGGTCACTCCCAACCGCAGACCACATACAGGTATCTGTCCGCTGACGCTGAAACGGTCGCGCAGGCGGCTGCGATTATGGAAGCCCTCCAGGCAGCTAGGCCAACGAGGGGCGGGGAAGTGGTAGAAGCGGAAGTAGTTCAATAATCGCCGAAAGGTGCAAAAGGGCCATTCTTTATAGGTGGTCTTTTGGCACCTACGACACTGGTTCTAACGTGGGGGAATTGCAGGCTTAAGAAGCCAAGGATCGCTGACTGAGCAGGCTCCTGCAACTGATGGCGACAGGGAAAGAGAAACGAGATGATTGAAGATCAAGATTTGAGATGCGACGAGGAAGAGATTCTGACGGCGTGCGCACTTCGGTTCGATGGTTATAAGTATTGCGAGGGAACGGGCTTTGACTATAACAGCGCGCTGAACACTTACTTTGAAGGCGGAGGATGGAACATCGCACCGCTTGAACAACTGGCAACGTTCTTCATGCTGCAAAGGGGGTTGTTCAAATGGAATCTTTGTTATGAGCCCCAGGATGGAAGATATTGGAAGGCAATTAGAGAGTTGTTCTTATTGACCTATACGTATGAAATAT
Organism: Pyrinomonadaceae bacterium; assembly: GCA_036388915.1. Lineage (GTDB taxonomy): Bacteria > Acidobacteriota > Blastocatellia > Pyrinomonadales > Pyrinomonadaceae > QHXN01. The sequence continues at coordinate 100,420 of DASVQX010000004.1, read as the reverse complement.
CTAAGGAGTACCGTCAAATCATAAGTTACCAAGAATGGTCACGGCGGTTCGTCCCGCATCTGTCCATATATGTTAAATGCGTTCAGAGTATTCATAACAGTACGCAATACAACCACACTAGCATAGGTACTCCAAGCAAGCCGCTCTCATAAGGGTTCTGAATATACGTTGGAGAATGTATTTAAACAGTGCCGTTTCACTATGCAGGACTATTCCAAACTTCATTTACACAAAATATGCAAGTGTGTTAAGTTCACGCCTTACAAGAGTAGGTACTCACGTTCTGCCTATCTGCAAGAAACTTAACTGCTAATGTTTTAATCGAAGAGTAAGGTGGGAATACTTCGGATCGGCACCCTATGCTCTGTTGCATCGTCTTTTCTTAGGTCAGTTATTTGTTCAGCTCATTTTTACTAAGAGCAAATGTTAAATTGTTAAAATTAGCATGGAGAACATAAAGACATGGCAGCCATGGGCTACACCTTTGTTGCGTTGGGCTGGTAGTAAGAAGAAACTTTTACCAGCTCTTGTTAACTTTGCACCTCGTGCATTTGATAGATATATAGAGCCTTTTGCTGGTTCTGCCTGCTTATTCTTTGCGCTGAAACCTGAACGTGCCATTCTTGGAGATATAAATGTAGAACTACTGAACACTTATGAGGTGATACGTTCTCACCCGCGTTTAGTAGCGCGCGCAGTAAAGAGTTATAGGAACTCTGCGAGACAATACTATGCTTTGCGAAGTTCCTCGCCAAACACTTTAAGTCCAACAGATCGGGCAGCACGGTTTGTTTATCTAAATCGTTACTGCTTCAACGGGGTATACCGTACTAATCAGAAAGGTGAGTTTAATGTTCCAAGAGGAACACGGACAGGCAGCATCCCAGAGGAGGCTGCGTTTTACAGGTGCTCTTTTGCTTTGAGAGGAGCGACATTACGTGCTGTAGATTTCGATGTCTGTCTAGAAGACGTTCGGCAAGGTGATTTTGTTTACTTAGATCCTCCATATGCAACTTCTGATCAGCGCAGGTCAGGGGAATATGGATATAACTCATTTTCAAGTGACGACATCGAACGGTTAATTAACTGCTTGAAGAAAATAGACAGTAAAAAAGCCACGTTCTTACTCTCGTATATTGATACTCCAGAGTTGTTAAGGTTATTACCTTCAACTTGGTCGCTAAACAGAATAAATGTTAAGAGACACGTTGCAGGGTTTGCAGAATATCGGGCAAGCGTCACAGAAGTTTTGGTTTCCAATAAACACTAATAGGTTCCTCACATGACCGACGATAATTCCTCGCCTAAGTTGACAGCCTCGCCCGAATATCTAAGAGTCGCTGTCTTAAGCGACTTACATGCATATGACCATCTAGGTGATGCTCCTATGCCGCCATCAAGCCTCTGCACGACCGATGTAGAGGATCAGGTGTATCACCATCCCGTAGCAAGTCTTTTGAACTTAATTGATGCGGACGGGTTGCAAGCCGATATTTTAATGTGCTGTGGTGATATGGGTGATAAGGCCCGACCAGCAGGTATTAAATACGTTTGGGATAAACTTCAGATCATCAAGGCAAAGCTTGGAGCCGATCTATTAGCTGTCACCGCTGGCAATCATGATGTTGATTCTAGATTTCAATACACCGAATACGATGCCAAAGGTCTATTGCAATCGCTGGTGCCTCCGTTTCCACTCGATGATTTAGCTCAGAGCAATAAATACTGGGCACGTAATTATGTAGCTTTAACTAAAGACGACTACAGGATAGTTATTCTTAATAGCAGTGCTTATCATGGCCACAGGGATGGTGAATTCGAGCATGGACGAATTTCCCCGAAGACTGTAGAGGCGCTAAAGCTTGAGTTAGAGGTGATGGAGCGCGACCATCCTAAAAGTGTAAACATACTCCTTTGTCATCATCATCCTCATAAGCATATGGATATAGAGGACGATGATTACAGCACTATGGAGGGCGCGCATAAGCTATTGCAGTTATTAGAGTCTGGGGAATATGGGAACTGGATTGTAATTCATGGCCATAAACATCACCCAAGGATTTGTTACGCAGCAGGTGGCTCAGGCGCCCCTGTTATTTTCTCAGCGGGTAGTTTTAGCGCAACGCTATATCCAGACCTCGCCTCACAAGGTGTTAGAAATCAGTTCTACATCATAGAATTCCCTCTATCTAAATTAGCTGAATTAGGTTTGGGCTTGGCAGGTACATTCAGGGCATGGGATTGGTCAAAAGGCAAAGGATGGTTAAGAGCTAGTGATAGGTCAGGTCTACCATCTATAGGCGGATTCGGCAATAGAGAAAACGTTGACTCGGTGGCGACTTCCATCGCTACCTACTTTGCGTCAAGAACAGAATTTTGGCTTCCCTGGGAGGAAATAAGCGGTGCTCTCCCTACGATCAAGTATTTACTACCTAATAATCTTGAGCTAGTTCTCAAAAGACTAGAGGTACGCCATGGCCTCAAGGTGACACGGGACAGTGATGGCTTCCCTGCGCAGATCGGACAACCCGTATGAGTTCAAAAGTGCTAGCGCCATCTATTTTTGAGTCCTTTAATGCACGCGCCCTCGAACCTGAGCAGGTCGCAAAAACCTTTATTCCTCCAGATCATTATAACGATGTATTGAAGCGCGCTCACACGTTAATTATTGGGCCACGTGGTAGCGGCAAAACTACCATTTTGAAAATGCTGCAACCACCTGCCCTTGAGGCGTGGATCGGCCCCTCAGCTGAACAGTACCGCTCCCGTATAGATTTCACGGGAGTGTTTATACCAGCGGATAAGAGTTGGAGTGAGCAAATAAACGCGCTAGGCGAAGGAAAGTTGAATGAAGCAGAGCAGAGACTATTCGGGATAGCAGCTTTCACGACGCACGTTTTACGAGCATTAGTCGAAGCTATGCATTACAGAGTGCATCCTCCAGTTGACTCAGCTTTGACTCCGCATCGTAGGGTGCAATTAAGCCGTAATGATGAGGCCGCCTTTGTTATGGCAATTGCTCCGCAGTGGTATGTCAAACCAGCAATTCCAAGTCTACTATCGCTTAAACACGCTCTTACGACGAGGCTTTCTAATATATGGGAAGTTAGTGTTAAGGAAATTTTACTTGGCGAAGAAGGACGTAATGAGAGGTTAGCGAATATACCTTTCTTATTACTTAACTTCAGGCACTCCGTTGGGAGCGCTGTGGAATTATTTGATGACCTTGCAGACCATGGCCGAGGTAAATGGGGGTTATTATTTGATGAATTAGAACTTGCACCAAAGTGGATACGTGAGGAGCTGATTTTGGCTCTTAGGAGCGTTAATAGCCAGTTGATCTTTAAGCTCTCAATGAGTCCATATAGCGAGGATGCAAGCCTGCTTCACGATGCTATGTCTGCCACTTATGGTAATGACTATAATCAAGTGGCATTGTGGTACGCACACAAAGAAGAAGGCTATAAATTCTGTAGAGATTTATTTACGTCTATGCTGAAGGAAAGGGGATTGCCAGAAACATCTCCAGTACGGGTTTTTGGTAGTTCTGAGTTCGAAACACTGCGCGAAGAGTATTCCACAAATTCAAGTGCATATAGAGACAAATCCATCCTTCAACAAAAGTTTGCGGCGTTGGCTGAGCGGGATTCGTCTTTTAGTTTGTTCCTTGAGCGCAAAGGAGTTGACCTTGAAAACATTGATCTCCTCAGTGAAGATGAGCGAGCAGCTGGGGTGCGTAAAGTTAGGTCTTTAGTTGCCGTCCGTGCAGCCTTCCGTAGTCCAGAGGGTACATTGCTTAGCTCAAAACAGCAGCGACGTAGTAGAAAGAATCCGAAGCTTTACCGAGGAGCGCTTTCACTGTTTGCGATGGTGGAAGGCAATCCAAGATGGTTTATAGGTATTATAGGTGATTTGGTAGATGAGTACGCAACCACACAGCGAAGAGTACAGCCAGCAAAACAAGCAATAGAGGTGTCTAAGGCTGTGCACCGATTTCGCGCATTCCTTAGAACAATTCCGAGTTCTGTGCTCAAAAAAAATCAGCAGCCTAGAGGCGTCTTATCAATAATTGATTTAATAGGACACTTTTTTCATAGAGCAATAGTTGTTCAAAGTTTCAGCCCCGATCCTCCATTGTCATTTACTGTCGATTCCCGTTCCGACGATCAATTGCTGGAGAGCTTGGGGCGAGCTTTGAACGCAGGGGCTATTGTATATATTCATGATAAAGATAGCGATATGATTCTAAGAAGTCTTAGGGGTAAGCGGTTTAGACTCTCTTATCTTCTTGCTCCACACTATGGTTTACCTCTTATCCTTGGGCGTTCAACTTCACTGAGTTCAATAATGTATGCTGAGAAAGATGGTTCATCACCAATAGAGCAAGATGTATTATTCAATGAATAAACTAAACCGAAAACTCGTTACTAAGCCATGGCAGGCGAGCGTTGGCCAAGCAATACTATATGACGCATTTATAGGTGTCGTTGGTTATGAGAAGCGAGCAAGCTATATTGCAAGCAAGGTAGTCAGGCAAGTCAAGAAATTATATGCTTGCGCTTTTGATGAACGGAAAGTTTATTCTTACAACAATAATTACGAATGGTTCAAAGAACAGGATTCTTATATAGAAGAGATCTCTGACCAGTCCTACAAAGACTGGTGCCAAAAAGTCATAAATGAAATCGTCTTAGGCTCTGATAATAGAATAAATGTATGCGTTGACATCTCAAGCATGTCTCGCTACAGAATTGCAGCCCTGGTTGCGGCGTTATTCGAGAATGAAAGCAGTAAGTCAATTTGCGTTGATTTTCTATATGCTCCTGCTGAGTATTCTTCACCTAACCTTGAAGAAGGGCCAATAACATTTGCAAAACCAGTTATGGAAACATTCGCTGGTTGGACGAATGAGCCCAACGATCCACCAGTTGTAATTATCGGCCTTGGGTATGAGCGAGATAAAGCTGTTGGAATCGTAGAATACATAGAGCCAGGTGAAGTTTGGGCATTCATGCCTTATGGTGTAGATGAACGATATGATGCTGAGGTGAAAAGAGCTAATAAGGCATTTTTTGAGGTTCTCCCGACAGATCATATAGTTAACTATTCAGTCAATAGACCCTTTGAATGTTTTACAGACTTAGAGTCTCTAATTTACGGAATCTCAAGAGTTGGAAGACCTATCCTTATTCCATTTGGCCCAAAAATCTTTTCATTGTGTTGTTTGCTAATATCTATTTTGCATTACCCATCAATATCAGTTTGGAGAGTAAGTTCGGGACAGTATGATAAAGCCTTAGATAAATCACCTAATGGAAGTATCGTAGGCATAACTGCCGAATTTACGAATTCAAGCGACACGGGTGATTCGTCAAAATAAGCTTTCAGTAGACCTCTACATTGTTCCTTCACATTACCACGTTGTCCGTTGTCAGATACTTCCAGAAGATTACGTCCTGCACGTCATTAAAACGGCGGAGAATGATCGGAGCATGCCGAAAAAAGTAGGCGAAGTCATACATCAAGTGAATGGGGGCACGACAACCCCTTTATCCATGTTTGGTAGAAACTCAGCGGTGACGAGAGTGAAACACCCTCTTTGGGGGTTAAATGAGTCCAGATAGTCCTGTAGATTATTAACCCTGTATTAACCACCTCAGAATTTTTGCGTCGCCCAAAATTTAGGCCAACGGTTGGTAATTATTCAGGGACTCCAAAGCTTTTTCACAAAATCGAGTGTTAATAATTCGCCGCTTCATTAAAGCGCGCGCTCGTGCTCGCATTGCCCGTGTAAGGGCACGAAGGGGACGCCTGAAGCCCGTGACAGGCGTCCCCTCAATGGCTTCCAGCTAGAAGCCCCAATCCTCGAAGTCAGCGGTAACAGCGGTAACAGCGGTAACGCCGCCATTGCCCCCGTCAAATAGCGTGTTACTACCGTTACCAGTGTTACCGTTATTCTGCGACACGCTGTAGCGTCCCGCCTCGTCCCTGCAGACCTGCCAATCCTGTAGCATATCGCTCAGCAGCTTCCTGACCGTGCCGCCCTTCTTGTTCAGGGCTTCGGCAATTTCCTTCGGCAGCATGCTGCCGACCTTTTTCAGAAGATCAACGACCTCCCGCCGCTCGCGGCTCAGTTGGAACTCCTCGACGCTGCCGACTACTACCCACTGGCAGGTCGGAACATCCCATCGCAGCGCTAACTGTTTGTCCTCGAAGTCGCGGCCAGTCGCGTGAAGCTCGGCATCCGCCTGACCGCGCGAACGCTTCAGCACCATCACGCCGTCCGCCGCCCCAGTAAGCCCCGTCGTGCCAGACACAAGGTCAAGGGGGTCTTCTCCATCGGCCTTCCGCGTGTGATGGACGACGACTACGGCGACCCCGTACTTTCTGGCAAGGTCGCCAATCGGTGCTACCGCCTCGTAATCACCATCGTACAGCCGACCTGCTCTGCGCTCCGCTGGACGTACGCGCTTCAGGGTGTCAATCACGACCAGACGCGCTTCGCGGTGCGACCTCAACCAGTCTTCAAGGTCGTCCAGACCGCCAGCGTCAAGCCTCCGCCACTCAGTGGCGAAGTCCAGATTGCTTGGCGTAGAACCGCCCGCCAGCATCTTCCGTAGTCGTTTTTGCAGACGGCGCGCGCCATCCTCCAACGCAAGGTACAGTACGTCGCCGCGCTCGACGGGGATCGTTCCCAGCGCATGGCCACCACACGCAACTGCGACGGCGATTCCAAGCGCGCACCAGCTTTTGCCAAGCTTGGGCCTGCCCGCGAAGACTGTCACGCCTTCGGGCAGGACGCCCTCGACCGCGTACCTTGGTTCGGGGAAGTGCTGCGCCAGCAGGTCGGCGGCACTCAGGACGCGTCCATCGTTCCGCTGGACGGGCGCAGAAGACTGTGCGCGATTCACTATTTCGTGAAGCCGTTCGACGGTTCCACCCGCGTCCATCCAGTCACTCACATCGCCTTTTACATTCAGGTCGGGTAGGGGAACGATGCGGACGCTTGCCGCCACACCCTGAAGCGAACGCGCGACCTGCTCGGCGTGGTTTCGACCCGCCTCGTCGTTGTCTGGCAGAATGACTACGGGCCGACCGCGCAGGTGTTCACTGTCTTCGTTTGACCACTTGCCCGCGCCGCCAGAATTCGTGGTTGCCACAAGTCCCAAGTCCCAAAGGCGGTCGGCGTCCTTCTCGCCCTCAACGACGTGGACATTTATCGCGGGATCGGCCTCAAGCAATTCTGGCAGGCGGTACGGCACGCGCCGCACGTCCTTTAGATTCCAAATCCACCCGCCGCCGCTGTCAGGGCGACGCTGTCTAAAACCCTTTCCCTCGTAGCGGACGACCTGATATAGCCTCTTGCCGTTCTCATCACAGTAGTCGTAAGTCGCAACGATGTCGCCCGCCTTATTCGTCCACGTCGTCTCGGAAACGCTGCTCGTGAAGGGCAGGAAGTACAGTGAACCTACAATTTCTTCGTAGGAACAACCCGCGTGGCAATGGAAAAGCACCTTGCCGTCATAAGTTGCTTGGACGCTCAGACTGTTACGCTGATCGTCGTGTGCAGGGCAGCGCGCTGACCACTGATTCGCAGATGACTGCCTCACGCCTTTTAGCTGGCGAATAACGTCCTGCACATCCCAACGGTCGTTGCCGTTTGAATTGTAGAAGTTGTTATAGTTGTAGAAATAAGCTAAACTTCCCATGGTTAAAACAAGAACTCCTTCGCCGACCCACAATGTCGGCTGGTTAGTAGCCGTGACGTTCCAGCGTCGCGGCTTTCATTTTATTGTCTACCACCCATTCGCGTAGGCTAGACGGCTTCCGAAGAAATTCAATAGTTATCTTTCACTCGGTAAGAGCGCCCTTAGACAACTGAAGCGGATGAAAGGTAGGCGCTCGGCCTGTCCTTCATCCGCTTCTATTAGGTCTAGCCGTCTCGGCCTGACTCTTAAAAGCTGCCCCTATGGGCAAACCTATTCAGGATCGAACCAACCCTCAGCTTCCTCCTCGAACCTCCGCTTCCACGTCTGCGGGTCGAATGCTTCTACCTCCTTACGATCTAGGTGGAGCCGCCCGCCCAGCTTGTGGGCTTGCAGCCTGCCGCGCTTAATAAGTTCCAGTACGGATACCTCCGTCGTCCCGCGAATCTGGGCGGCCTGTGCGACGGTAATCAGTTCGGTATTCAAGCCTATCTTCGAGGCGAGACTCTGCAGAGTAAAACCCATTACAGAATCCTCCCGCTCGGTACGAGGCCTCTCCGACTTCTTGGATGTTTTTTTCTTCCCCGTCATAAAAATACTTGACAAATCCTTGCGCCACAAAAGATTCTGAGGTAATATTAGTTTGAACTAGGATTGTTGTCAAGGCCGCTTTGCGGTCGTGCTCACCTAGACGGCGGCGAAACATTTTTCGTTCGTTCGCGGTCGAGAACGGGCTGACGGGGAAGCGGTTTGTTATTTGATTCCGACACGTTGAGACACGTTGAGGCGTGAATGTGTCCACGAAAGTGTCCACAAACGAAAACGGCTACATCACTGTAGCCGTAAGTCGTTGAATTTTTTGGTGGAGCAGAGGGGGATCGAACCCCTGACCTCCGCATTGCGAACGCGGCGCTCTGCCAAACTGAGCTACTGCCCCACGTGAGGGAAATATTAGGGGGCGGTGCGGGGGCTGTCAAGTAGGGGCCGGGTAGAGACAGCAGCAGCGCCCTCCCTCAACTAAGAGGGAGGGCGCTGTGCTGTGGACGATGCTCTGACGCCGTGGCGCCAGGGCGTCTCAAGAAGCCGGCCGCGCTGCGGCCAGGCGTTCTATCCCGTGATGTCCGCCGTCTTTAGACGACGGGGCGGCGTCCGGTCAAAAGGTTGATGACGAAGATCACGAGCGCCACGACGAGCAGCAGGTGGATCAGGCCGCCGCCGATGCCGCCGATAAGACCCAGAAGCCAGAGAACCAACAGAATCACCAGAATTGTCCAAAGCATGTTCACTTTCCTCCTGTGTTACGCACTCACTATTTTTGAACTCCCAAGCACCTGCCAAGTCTAATAACAACCCTCATGCCGCAGGCGGTCCGCAGGCGCGTCCTCACGGGTAAAGCGTTCGACCTCAACACTTTCGCCGTCTAACCCGCGTGCCGCCGCCCGACGGCGGGCGAGGCGCCTCGGTGGAAAGCGAATCAAAATATCTCTCTCCAGACTACAGACCGGCCTAAAAGGGGACGCTGCTTTCAGTTTGATTGCGGGACGATGGCGAATCAGGACGCCGCACCAGTGGCGCGTCCACGCTCAAGCGCGCGCCGAGTCGTTAAATGTTTGACACGCACCGCCCGCCGGGTGCTTTAATAGCCCCGCGCGGCCCTCCCACACGTCTTCCCAAGTGCCGCGCCCTTCGAGTCCGAGACGCGGGCACGTCAACAGGCGAGCTTGCGAGGAGCCTAATGATAAGGTTCGGGCCGCTCAGCTCTCTCCTCCTCATCATCTTCGCCCTGCAACCCGTCGCACACGGCCGGCAGCAGCCGCGGCAACAGCCGCCGCCGCGCGGCGAGACGACGACGGCGGTCGCCGCCGCGCCCGCCACCGCCGCGCCGCGCACCGAGGCCGAGCGGCGCGCGGACGCCTTCGAGATCGTCTGGCAGACGGTTAAGGACAATCACTTCGACCCGAGCTTCGGCGGCGTCAACTGGGACGCCGTGCGTGCGGAGTTCGCGCCGCGCGTCGCGGCCGCGCGCACCGACCGCGAGCTGCACTCGCTCCTCCAGCAGATGCTCAACCGCCTCGGCCAGTCGCACTTCAACATCATCCCGCCCGAGGCCATCCCTTCGACCGACTCGGACGACGCGGATGACGGCGCGGACGCGGCCGAGGGCGGCGAAGGCGTGGGCGATGCGGAGAGGCCGCGACCGAAGGGCAGCCTCTACGCGGCCGAGCACCTGACCTACGGCATCGGCATCGACCTGCGCGTCGTGTCGGGCGCGGTGCTCGTCACGCGCGTCGAGCCGGGGTCGTCGGCCGAGCGCGCGGGCCTGCGCACCGGCTACGCGCTGCGGAGCGTGGACGGCCTGCCCGTCTCTACCATCCTGCGCACGCTGCGGCTCGCGGCCGTCTACGAGCCGGCGGCGCGCAACCAGATTCCGGCCGAGATTCTGGTCGGCTACGTCAACGGCTCGCCGGGGACGAGCGTGCGGCTCTCGTTCCTCGACGGCCGCAACCGCCTGCGCCGCGCCTCCGTCCCGCGCGAGCGTCTGAAGGGAGAGCTGACGCCGACCTTCCAGTCGCTCCCCGCGCAGTTCGTCGAGTTCGAGTCGAGGCGTCTGCGCGGAGGCGTCGGTTACATACGCTTCAACCTGTTCGTCGCGCCCGTGCTGGACAAGTTCTGCGCGGCGCTGCGCTCGATGAGAGAGGCGCCCGGCGTCGTCATCGACCTGCGCGGCAACCGCGGCGGGCTGCTCGGGCTTGTCTACGGGATGGGCGGGCTTTTGGAGACGCGGCCGGTCTCGTTCGGCGTGATGCGGACGCGCGCCGGCTGGCACGACATGCTCGTCACGCCGCAGCCGAGCGGCTACCGCGGCGCCGTCGTCATCCTCATCGACGCCGAGACGCAGTCGGCGGGCGAAATCCTCGCGGGCGGGTTGCAGGCTTCGGGGCGCGCCCTCGTCGTCGGCCAGCGCAGCGCCGGCGCGACGCTCCCGTCGGCGGCGAAGGAGTTGCCGACCGGCGCCATCTTCCAGTACGCCTTCGCCGACTTCGTCACGGCCAACGGCACGCTCATCGAGGGGCAGGGCGTCACGCCGAACTTCCACGTCGCGCTCAGCCGCCGCCCACTTCTCGCCGGACGCGACCCGCAGCTCCAATCCGCGCTCGAAATGGTCGGGGCGGTCGGCGCCGCGCCCGTCACGGTCGTCGCGCGCGCGGGCGGCGGCGAGGACTCGCGCGGGGCGGAGGCCGGGGGCGCGGGCGCCGGCGTTTCGGACGAAGGAGCCGGGAAGGCCGATGCGGGCGTTGCGCCCGAGGTCGAGCCGATTCTTAAAAAGTACGTGGAGGCGGTCGGCGGTCGCGCCGCGTTCGAGAAACTCTCGACGCGCGTCTCGAAGGGGCGCGTCGAGGGCGCGTACGCGGGGATGCGCGTGAGCGGCACGGTCGAGGTGTTTGAGAAGTCGCCCGACAGGTACGTCGCGCTCGTTGACGTGAGCGGCCTCGGCGTCGTCCGGCGCGGCTACACGGGCGAGTACGGCTACGTGCAGATGCCGATGTTCGGCTTCCGCAAGGTCGCGGGCGCCGAGCTGGCCGAGCTGCGGCTCGACGCGCACACGGGCTGGGGCGAAGACCCGCGGCGACTCTTCGCGTCGATGAAGCCGGGAGGGAAGGAGGAGGTCGGCGGCGCTGAGGCGCTGGTCGTCGAGGCGACGACGCGCGGGGGCGCGACCGTCAGGCTCTACTTCGACGCGCGGACGGGGCTGCTCGTGCGCCGCGACAAGACCTACTACGAAGACTTCCGCGAGGTGGACGGCGTCAAACTCCCGTTCCGCATCCGCGACGAGTTCGCGACCATCACGCTCAGCGAGGTCAAACACAACCTGCCGCTCGACAACGCGCGCTTCGTCGAGGAGAAGAACTGCTTCACGCAGTGACGAGAGTAGACAGTAGGCAGTAGTGAAAACGACTTCGGCGGGCGTCGGGTTTTTAACCCGCAACGCCCGCCGAAGTTTTTCTAGTAACTACCGTCTACTGTCTACTCTTTTACGGCAGCGCCTCGATGTTGATGTAGAACTTGAACGAGCCGGTCTGCTGGATGCCGAGCAGGAACCGCAGGTCGAGGCTCGCGCCGTTGGCGAGCGGCGTGGCGAGCGTGACCGTCCCCGACGAGAGCGACGAGTTGAAGCCGCCGCCGTTGGGCTGCGCGGGCGGCTGCTCCAGCGTCGTCCCCTGCGCGGTCACGTTCGAGGTGCCCGCGCCGCACGGCGCGCGGTCTACGGTCACGACGACGGCCGTCGAGGTGCGCGGCCGCAGGTCGGCGATGCCCGAGGGCGCGGGGAAGGTCGTCAGGTCGATGACGCGCCAGCGCAGCCGCGTGACGTTGGCGCCCGTGTTGTTCGTCACGGTCTTGCGGAGGTCGAGCGTCCCGAAGGTCGAGTTGTTGGCCGGGTCGGACGTGAAGTCGCGGACGCGGTTCGGCGGGTCGGAGGCGCTCACGCACGGGTCGAGGTTGTTAAAGCCGAACGAGGCGTTGCGCTGGATGGGACTCGAAAGGTTCTCGGGCCCCGGCGCTCCGAGCCGCTGGCCGGCCCCGGCGCTGGTGCCGTTGGTGTCAACGAAGATGAAGTCCGCCGCGTTGTTGTTCGTGTCCTTCGGCGTCGAAATCGGGCACGGGCCGAAGGTCGTGATCGAGCCGGACTTGCCGCAGTTGTCGCGGTAGAAGGAGTAGTCGATGGAGAAGGGCGTCAGCGCCGGGTAGCCCGTCCCCTCCTTGTAGACCGTGTTCGCCTCGCTCGTCGAGCCGACCGCGTCCATCCGGTTCGCGAGGACGAAATTGCCCACGACCGTGGTGTTGAAGATGGCGATGCCGGCGTTGTCGGGGATGTCGGTGGTGTAGGTGGCGTCGCCGGTGGCGGTCGTGCCGTTGCCGGCCGGGTAGCTCGCCAGCGAGTAGCCGACCGAGTTGACGCAGAGGTAGTGGCCGCGGTTCGGGATGACGGTGCCGTTCGGGATGACGCAGCGCGCCACGCCGTTCGAGGCGGCGACGGCGTAGCCCGTGCCGCCGCCCGCGACCGTGTGGTCGGCGCCGCTGTTGTTGTAAATCTCGATGAACTCGTCGTTGGCGCCGTTGGGGCCGCGGACGCGGAACTCGCTGATGATGAGCTGGGCGGCCGTCTCCGTCGCGCCGGCGCAGACGAAGACCGCCAGCATCACGGCGGAGAAGAGAAAGGATGGACGTTTTAGGGAGTTGCGCATCTTGAAAGCTCTCCTGTCGTGCACTCTCGGTGCCGTTAAAGTTTGTCGGGCCCGGCTTAACTGCGGGGTGCCAGGGCTTATTAGGGCCTGCGCGCCAGCGGCGCGCGGGAGTGAAAGGGACATAAGGCTCAAATCAGCAAAAAAACACACAAAAAGACCCGTTCCCGGGCCGTCCGAGGCGCTCGCGAGGGGCGAAAATAACGTCGGAGCTTAAAGCTTGGTGAGAAGTTTCGGAGGGAAAGCTAACACGATTCCCGCGGGATGGTCAACGGCTTTCAACCATTTTTAGTACGAAGCTGTACGGCCGCCGCGTCGAGCGCCCCGGCGAGGCGTTCGACGCGCTGGCCGCCGCCCTGAGCGAGGTCGGGTCGGCCGCCGCCGCGCCCTTCGAGCGTCTGACAGGCCGCGCGCATGAGCGCGTTCATGTCGCCCGGCGCGTCCGACGCTCGCGCGAAGACGAGTCGCGCCGCGCCGCCCGCGCCCCCTTCGCCCCACTCGATTGCCCCGAGCAGCGCCACGGCGCGCGCGTGCGCGGCGACGGCCGACCCGAGCCTGCGCAGACTCTCGGCGTCGCGCCCCTCGAAGAGCCGCGTCACGACGACCGGCTCGCCCGCGTCCGACGCGCGCGCCTCTTCCTCGTAAAGCCCACGCGCTTCGGCCACGGCGGCCGTCTCCTCGGCGGCGCGCAGGCGGCGGAGCAGCGTCTTGTGCTCCTCCTGAAGCCGCGCGGCGGCCCCGGCCGCCTCGTCGCGCGCGACGCTGAAGAGCGCGGCCGTCGCACGCGCCCCGCGGTTGGCTCGCCGGTAGTCTGCGAGCGCGCGCGCGCCCGCCGCGAAGGTCACGCGCACGAGCCCCTTGGCGCGCTCCCACTGGCGCGCCGCGATGACGCCGACCTCGCCCGTCGAGCGAGCGTGCGTGCCGCCGCACGGGCTGAAGTCGAAGCCCTCGATCTCGACGACGCGCAAAAGCCCCTCGCGCTCCGAGTCCTTCCTGAGCGGCAGACGCCCGGCCTCCTCGGTCGTGACCTGATGGACGCGCACCGCCAGGTCGCCCCAGACGATTTCGTTGGCGCGGTCTACGGCGCGCTCGACGCGCTCGTCCGAGGGGTCGGGCAGCTCCACGTCTATCTCGCAGACCTCCTCCATCATGCGGAAGCTGCGCGTCTGCGCGGCGTAGAGTTCGACGAACGCCTGCGAGAGGATGTGTTGACCCGTGTGCTGCTGGATGTGGTCGAGCCGGCGCGGCCAGTCCACGCTCCCGCGCAAGGAGGAGCCGACGGCGGGCGGCTCGCCCTCGACGAGGTGGAGCACGCGGCCGTCCTCCGCCTCGACGCACTCGACGACGCGCGCGCCGCCGAGCGCGCCCGTGTCCGTCGGCTGCCCGCCGCCCGTCGGGTAGAAGGCCGTGCGGTCGAGCACGACGGCCGCACGCCCGCCGTCGGCCGCGGAGACCCCGACGACGCGCGCGTCGAACTCAAGGAGATGCGAGTCTGTGTAGTAGAGGCGTTCGGTCGTCATGTGTGTTTGTAGATAGCCGACGCCCGGCGCCCGCGTCAAGCGACACTTTTGACAGCCCGCGCGCCGCGCGCCGATAATCTCGCCGCGGTCTCCCGTTCGACGGCACTCTCAAATTCCGACGGAGTCAACAAGACGAATGAAAGTCCCCGCACGCGCCACGCGCGCCTTCTGGCTTCTCGCGCTCCTCGCGCTCGCGCACGTCTCGGCGGGCGCGCAGGACACCGGCGCGCCCGCCTACAAAATCGCTTACACCATCTCGATGACCGACCCGGCCTCGCACGTCTTCCGCGTGGAGGTGGAGGTGGAGGGTTTGAAGGGGGACGGGCACGTCGATTTCCAGATGCCGCGCTGGTCGCCGGGGCGCTACGCCGTCTTCGAGTTCGCCAAGAACGTCTCCGGCGCGAAGGCGATGGGGCCGTGCATGCCGAGGGAGCGCTGCGGTTTCACGGACTACCCCGTCGAGCGGCTCGACACGCAGACGTGGCGCGTGGGCACGCGCGAGCTGCCGAAGATTACCTTCTCCTACAACGTCTACGCCAACGACCTCTCGGGCACCTTCTCGCAGCTCGACGAGCACCACGCCAACTTCAACGGCGCGTCGGTCTTCGTCTACGTCGTCGGCCACAAGCACGACCCCGTCACGCTGAAGGTCGGGGCGCCGGCCGGGTGGAAGGTCATCAACGGGTACTCGAAGGGGACTGAGCAGACCGAGTTTCGCTTCCCGAACTACGATGTGCTCATCGACACGCCGACCGAGGTGTCGCCCGACTTCAACGTCCAGACCTTCGAGGTCGCGGGCAAGACCTACCGCGTCGTCACGCACTCGCTCGGCGACGAAGGCGGGCGGCGCGGCGACTTGGCCAAGGCGGTCGAGCGCGCCGTGCGCGCCGAGGTGGCGATGATGCCCGAGCCGGACTTCGAGCAGTACACCTTCATCTTCCACTTCGCCGCGCGGGAGCGTTCCGGCGACGGGATGGAGCACCTCAACTCGACCCAGATCGTCGAGACCGACGCGCTGGCCGACGGCGGCTTCGAGGGCGCGGTCGATACCGCCGCGCACGAGTTCTTCCACGTCTGGAACGTCAAGCGGCTCCGCCCGCGGGGTCTCGGGCCGTGGGACTTCACGCGCCCCGTCGTCACGCGCGGGCTGTGGATAGCCGAGGGGTTTACGAACTACTTCGGCAAGCTCGCGCAGCGGCGCGCCGGCCTGTGGGACGACGAGCAGGTGCTCCACTCCTACGCCCGCGCCATCGACTTCGTCGAGAACAAGGGCGGCAACAAGCTGACGAGCGCCGTCGAGGCGAGCATCCTCGCGCCCTTCATCGACCGCGCCCCGACCTCGCAGCTCTCCAACATCGAGAACACGGTCGTCACCTACTACGCGAAGGGCGAGACGCTCGCCGTCGCGCTCGACCTCCTCATCCGCGGCCGCTCGAAGGGGCGCGCCTCGCTCGAAACGGTGATGCGCCGCGCCTACGAGGAGTTCTATTTGAAGAGCCCGAACGACAGCTACTACCTCAAGGGTCGCGCCTACACCGTCGAGGAGTTCGAGCAGCTCGCGTCGGAGGCGACCGGCGTTGACCTCTCGGACTTCTTCCGCCGCCACGCGCACGACGTGCAGCCGCCGCCCTACGACGAGGCGTTCGGCTACGCCGGCCTGCGGCTCGTCCGCACGCCCGAGGGCGCGCGCACAAACTTCCGCATCGAGAAGGACGACAAGGCTTCCGCGGATGCGCGCGCCCTCCGCGAGCGTTGGCTCAAGGGGAAGTAGACAGTAGACGGTAGTCGGTAGTCAGTAGCCAGTAGGAATAAGAAGCGGCGCGCCCGGCCCGAAGGCCAAGACGCGCCGCCTCTGTTTTCTACCGTCTACTGCTCGGAACCTTTTCAGTGGCGCCGCGTCTAAACGTGACGGCACCGGGAGAAAGAAAAGGTCTCCGGTAAAATGTATAGAACGATCAAGAAACTGCTCGCGGCCTCGGCCTTCCTGACGCTCTGTTCGATCACAAGTCTCTACGTCGGCTCGCGCGTGACCGCGGCGGCCGCGCCCTCGCAGGTCTCCAACCCGCTCGCCGCGCAGTTCGGCGGCGACCCCGGCGACGGGTGGATGATCGCCGGCGCGCTCCTGATGGTCGTCGCCGTCGCCGTCGCCTCCGCCGCCGCCATGCTCTGGACGCGCGAGCGCGAGGGCTGAAGCCTCACGGCACTATCAACTCGACGCCCTCGCGGACGACCTCGAAGGTCATCGGCAACTCGCCGATCAACTCGCCGTCGGCCTGCACCTGAACGCCGTCGCCTTCGCAGCGCAGGCGCGAGGCGCGGCGGAAGGAGAGGCCGGGCGTGCCCTCCTCGGGCGCGCCGCCGCGCAGCGCGTGCCCGAGCAGGCGCAGGTAGCGCAGGCGGCTGCGCGTGTCGATGACGCAGACCTCGAACTCCTCGGAGTCGAGCCGCGCGCGCGGCGTGATGGCGAGACCGCCGCCGTACCACGGCGCCTTGCCGACCGCCGCGTAGGTCGCGCGCAGACGCTCGCCCCCGACCTCGACCGTGAACTCGCGCGGCACCCAGTGCGCGAGGTGCGCCAGCCCCGCGTACCAGAAGGCCACCTCGCCCACGCGCCGCTTCAGACGCGGGCGGACGTTGCGGACGACCGACGCGTCCAGCCCCACGCCCGCCAGCATGAAGAAGTAGCGGCGCGCGCCCGTCCGCTCGCTCGTCGCCGCGCCCAGCGTGATGCGCCGCGAGCGCCCGCGCGCCAGTACATCGGCCGCCGCCTCCGCGCCGCGCGGCAGTTCCAACTGACGCGCCAGCACGTTCGCCGTCCCCGCCGGCCACACCAGCACGCGCGCGCGCGCGCCCACCAAGCCCTGTATCGCCTCATGCACAGTCCCGTCGCCGCCGCGCACGACCACGTCGGTCGCGCCCCCGGCCACGGCCTCGCGCGCCAGCAGCGCCGCGTCGTCCGGCCCCTTCGTCGGCCAGACCTCGACCCCGACGCCAGCGGCGCTCGCTCGCTCGCGGAACTTCTCCACGGGGCGCGCCGGGTCGGCGCCGCGCCCGGCCGTCGGGTTGTAGATTAAGACTGCCTTGCGCGCGTCCATCGCGTCCGGTCGTTACAGACGGTGGTAAAAATCCATCAGGCGTTAGCGGAGGTCTTCCACGGCCAGCCTCTTCTGCCGCGCGTCGGCCCACCTCGCCAGCGCCGTCAGGCCGAAGATGACGGACGTCAGGATGAGGGCGCCGGTGATCAGCACGAAGAACAGGAAGCCGACGAGCATGCTCGCGTCGAAACACACGGCGAGAAACATTAAAACCACCTCCCGAGCCGTCGCGTCGCGTGCGACTTGAGATCAAAAGCCACACTCACGCTCTGCAAGCTTGGTGCCGTCGCCCTCCCGCCCCTACTTTAAACGCCCGGACGCCGCGCCGTCTCGCCCGCGGGCGCAGGCCGGCGCGGACACGTGTCGGGCGTTTCGTGCCCCGCCCGCGCGGCGGGAACGAATAAAGGGCGCGTCCCGCCACAGCCCGCGTCTTTCTCGCAAGATCGGGCGGGGCGGGACGCGCCCCTACGGTTTTCTGAAGCGACGCCTTCCGTCGCGTGCCTACTTGCAGTCGGAGCTGAAGCTGGCTTGGGACGAGGTCAACTCTCCGTCGTTGTTGAAGGTCATCTGGATGTGCTGAAGAAGCAGGAGGTTGTTGTCCGGGCCCGGCCCGACGAGGCGTGTGATGTTGAGCAGCGCTAACGTGCTGCCGGTGCCGTCGGACTGGAAAGTGGTGGTTAGCCGCGACCCGCCGTTGATGTGGTACGTGTCGCCGGTCGTCAGCCCCACGCCGCTGATGCCCTGTGGCTGGACGCGTGACACTATGGTCGTGTGGTTGTCGTTGAACGTGAAGTGGTTGACCACCAGAACCTCGCCCGAGAACTGGACGAGCTCTCCCGCGCCGCCGTTGGCGCAGGGGACGGGGAGGGCGGGCGTGAACGGGAATAGCACGTGGGTCGTGGTGGTGGTGGCCTGTGCGTTGGCGGCGCGGGGCCGCGTCATCCCGGCGAGCGCGAGTAGCGCCGCGAAGGCGAGGACGAGCGACAGTCTGAGAGTGGTCGTGAGCATTGGTATTCCTTTCAGTGAGTCGGTCGGTTATAGACGCGCCGCCGAGCGGGGAGTGAATGGCGGCGGCCGTCGGCTCCGGGCGTGTGCCGTCGTGTGGGTTGGAGCGAGGTGCCTTGCGTGTCCGTCCCGAAGCCGTGCGGAAAAGCGAACGGGCGGGAGCATACAGCCGCCCGCCCGCCCGGCCAACATTTTTGCCGCCGCCGCCCGCCGCCTATTCGAGCCGGTAGTTGGGCGCCTCCTTGGTGATGATCACGTCGTGGACGTGCGACTCTTTGAGGCCGGCCGAGCTGATGCGGATGAAGCGCGTGTTCTCCTGAAACTCGCGGATGTCGCGGCAGCCGGTGTAGCCCATGCCGGCGCGAAGTCCGCCGACGAGCTGCGTGACCATGTCGGCGAGCGTGCCCTTGTAGGGGACGCGCCCCTCGATGCCTTCGGGGACGAGCTTCGACTCGACCTCGGTCAACTCCTGCGCGTAGCGGTCGCGCGAGCCTTCGCGCATCGCGCCGATGCTGCCCATGCCGCGGTACGCCTTGAACGAGCGACCCTGAAAAAGTATCAGCTCGCCCGGCGACTCTTCCGTCCCGGCGAAGAGCGAGCCGATCATCACCACGTCGGCGCCGGCCGCGATGGCCTTCGCCACGTCGCCCGAGAACTTGACGCCGCCGTCGGCGATGACGGGGACGCCCGAGCCTTTCGCCGCCCCGACGCAGTTGTTGATGGCCGTAATCTGCGGGACGCCCGCGCCCGTCACGACGCGCGTCGTGCAGATGGAGCCGGGGCCGATGCCGCACTTGACCGCGTCCACGCCCGCGTTGATGAGTTCGCGCGTGCCCTCGGCCGTGGCGACGTTGCCGGCGATGACCTGCGTGTCGGGGTGCCGGCGCTTGACCTCGCGCACCGCCTCGATGACGCGCGACGAGTGACCGTGCGCGGTGTCGATGACGAGGCAGTCCACGCGCGCGCGGACGAGTTCGTCCGCCCGCTCTTTGAAGTCGCCCGTGGCGCCGATGGCGGCGGCGACGCGCAGGCGGCCGAGGTCGTCCTTCGCGGCCGACGGATACCGGATGGCCTTCTGGATGTCCTTGACCGTGATGAGACCCTTGAGGTGCTTGTCGGTGTCAACGACGAGCAGCTTCTCGATGCGGTGCTTCTGTAAGACGCCCTTGGCCTCTTCGAGCGTGGTGCCGACGGGGACGGTGACGAGCGGCTGCGGCGTCATCACCTCGGAGACCGGGATGTCGAAGCGCGTCTCGAAGCGGAGGTCGCGGTTGGTGATGATGCCGACGAGGTGGCCGTCCTCGTCAACGACGGGGACGCCCGAAATCTTGTAGCGCTCCATCACGGCCAAAGCCTCGCGCACGGGGCGGTCGGGCCGGATGGTGACGGGGTCAACGATCATGCCGGACTCCGAGCGCTTGACGCGGTCAACCTCCTCGGCCTGGCGCTCGATGGGGAAGTTCTTGTGGACGACGCCGATGCCGCCCTGCTGCGCGATGGCGATGGCGAGCCGGCTCTCGGTGACGGTGTCCATCGCGGCCGAGCAGAGCGGGATGCGCAGGCGTATGCCGCGCGTGAACTGCGTCGAGGTGTCGGTCTCGGCGGGCAGCACCTCGGAGCGCGCCGGCACGAGCAGCACGTCGTCGAAGGTCAACCCCTCTTGCAGGTCGT
The DNA here is from genome assembly GCA_036388915.1 of Pyrinomonadaceae bacterium. Lineage (GTDB taxonomy): Bacteria > Acidobacteriota > Blastocatellia > Pyrinomonadales > Pyrinomonadaceae > QHXN01. Next base: position 80,180 of record DASVQX010000004.1, on the reverse strand, counting down.
TCGTTATCATCTTTAAAACTCCGGTTCCTGATTAAAAAGTTCGAGGCCCGCACCCCGAAACTCTCCCGCGAGGGGCGCTTCCGGGTGCGGGCCTTTCGATTGAAGAGACATCACTGAGCGAACTGCGTGTAGTTATCCTTGGTGATCGTCCACGTCGTGGTGTCGGCCGGCGTCTTTAAGGCGCGGCCGTTGACCGTGACCTGGAGCGCGTCGGCCGAGACCTGGTCGTAGTGCAGGTTGAGCGCCGCCGCCGGCTCGAACTCCTCGGGCGCGTCGGGCTTCAGGAAGCGCCCGCGCTTCCTCTTGTCGTCGTCCTGCCACGATGTCAGCCAGAAGGCGCGCGACGCGCCGACCTTGACGTGGAAGCCCTCCGCGGCGGCCGGGGGCGGCGCAGGCTGTGCGGCCGCCTGCTGCTGCGCGGCGGCGGCGGGCGTCGGGGTCGCGGCCGCGCCGGCCGCCGGCTCTCCCTCGGCGCGGCGGTAGTAGTGCAGCCCGGCGTAGACGACGAGCGCCAGCAGGCCGACGATGAGGACGCTCAGCCCGTAGGTCATCAGCGGCGAGCGCGAGGTGTCGCCCATGTAGACGCGCGAGCGCTGCGGCGAGGTGGCCGGCTCTTCGTCCTGAAAGCCGCGCTCGCGCGAGGTGCGCTCGTAGAGTTCGAGCGCGCGCGCCTCGGGGAAGCCGACCGCGCGCGCGTAGGATTTGACGAAGGACTTGTTGAAGATGCCGCCCGGCAGGGCCTTGTAGTCGTCGGCCTCGATGGCTTCGAGGTGGCGCATGGTGATGCGCGTCTGCTCGGAGACTTCGCGCAGCCCCACGCCGCGCTCGGTGCGCGCGCGGCGGAGTTGCTCGCCGAGGGAGCCTTCGGCGCCCGCGGCGCGACCGCCGGCCTCGGGAGCCTGTTCGGAGTCTCTTGGATTCACTGCTCGCGAGTCTATCGGGAAGTGGCGCGTCGGCCGCGCTTCAACACCGTCGGCGGCCGCCGTAAGCTGTGTGCGCCGCGCCTTCAACCCCAATATAATGTGCGTCTCCGAGGCGTGTCAAACTTCGCCCGCAGACGAAGTTAGCGCGCGTCTTGAACTTTGCGGCGCGCGGTGCTACGGTTGCTCTACACCGGGCGAAAGAACCAGTTTTAACTTACACAACTAAGAAGCGAGGACATAAGAGAATGCCTCTGGAAGCACTCGGAATGGTCGAGACCAAGGGCTTCGTGGGCGCGGTCGAGGCCGCGGACGCGATGGTCAAGGCGGCCAACGTACAGCTCATCGGCAAGGAGTACATCGGCGCCGGCTACGTGACGATCTTCGTCCGCGGCGACGTGGGCGCGGTCAAGGCCGCGACCGACGCCGGTGCGGCCGCCGCGCGCCGGGTCGGCGAGCTGGTCAGCGTCCACGTCATCCCGCGCCCGCACGGCGAGGTCGAGCGCGTGCTCCCGCGCAGCGGCCGCACCGGCCACAGCCCCGACGAGCGCGCCATCGGCGGCGGCGGCTCGGCCGGCTCGCTCGGCGAAGGCGACCAGGGGCGCTCGCTCCCCGCCGGCCAGCGCGACAACAGCAAGGAGAGAAGTAAATCGTAAGCCGCGAACCGTAAACCGCGGCGGGATGAAAGCCTTTCCTTCTGGTCGCGGGTTACTGTCACGGCTTACGGCGGACGGAGTGAGCTATGGCGGATAAAGATTTAGTATCCGTGCAGCAGGCGCGCGACCTCGTCGAGGCGGCGCACCGCGCGCAGGCGCAGCTCGCGCGCTTCGACCAGGCGAAGATCGACCGCGTCTGCGAGGCGATGGCGCGGGCGGCGCTGCGCGACGCGGCCCGGCTCGGCGCGATGGCGACCGAGGAGACCGGCTACGGCATCCCCGACGACAAGCGCGAGAAGAACCGCTTCGCCGCCGAGGACGTGTGGAACTACTTCCGGGGGCTGCGCACGGTCGGCGTCATCAACGAGTCGAAGGACGTGCTTGAGATCGCCAGCCCACGCGGCGTCGTCGCCGGCATCATCCCCTCGACCAACCCGACCTCGACCGCCATCTTCAAAATCCTCATCGCCGTCAAGTCCCGCAACGCCATCGTGCTCTCGCCGCACCCTTCGGCCGCGCGCTGCATCAACGAGACGGCGCGCGTCATGCGCGAGGCCGGCGTCAAAGAAGGACTCCCGGCCGAGGCCGTCGGGTGCATGACGAGCACGTCGCTCGAAGGCACCGAGGCCCTGATGAAGCACCGGCAGACGGCGGTCATCCTCGCCACCGGCGGCATCGGGCTCGTGCGCGCGGCCTACTCGTCGGGCAAGCCCGCGTTCGGCGTCGGGCCGGGGAACGTCCCCGTCTTCGTCGAGAGAAGTGCCGACGTGCCCGTCGCCGTGCAGAACATCCTGACGGGGAAGACTTTTGATAACGGGACGATCTGCGCCTCCGAGCAGGCGGTCGTCGCCGACGCGGCCGTCGCGAAACAGGTGAGGGAAGAGTTCGCCGCGCAGGGCGGCCACTTCCTCTCGCCGGCCGAGGCCGACCAACTCGCCAAGGTCGTCGCGACCGAGAAGCGCGCCCTGAACCCGCAGATCGTCGGCCGCTCGGTCGAGACGATCGCGAAGATGGCGGGCCTGAGCGTCCCGCAGGGGACGCGCTGCCTGATGGCGGACGTGGGCGGCGTCGGGCGCGAGCACCCGCTCTCGATGGAGAAGCTGTCGCCGATCCTCGCCTTTTACGTCGAGGACGGGTTGGAGCGCGGCGCGGCGCGCTGTTTCGAGATTCTGAGTTACGGCGGGATGGGTCACACCGCCGGCATCCACACGCGCTCGCGCGAGGCGGCGAAGGCTTTCGGCGTCGAGATGCCCGCCTCGCGCATCATCGTCAACTCGCCGACGACGCACGGCGCCATCGGCTTCTCGACCGCGCTGCCGCCTTCGATGACTCTGGGCTGCGGCTCGTGGGGCGGAAACGTCACCTCGGACAACGTCTCGCCCTGGCACCTGATGGACATCAAGCGCGTCGCCTTCGAGACGCGCGCCGTCCCGTCGAAGCGCCCCGCGCGCTCCGCCGCGCAGACTTCCGCCGCCGCGTCGCCGCTGCAACCCGCGCCGGTCGCGGCGGGCGGCAGCATCAGCCGCGACGACATCGCGCAGATAGTTGACCGCTTCCTTTCTCAACGTCAGCCTTCGCCGACGCCCGCGCAGCCGCTCCCCGTCGCGCAGCCGCACGCCTACGTGCAGCAGGACGTGGACGTGGAGCCGCAGCGCGCCGCGCACTCGGGCGGCGCCGCGCCGCACCCGGAGGCCGCGCCGACCGCGCAGGCGCCGAACGGCGGCGGCAACGGCGCCAGTCTCGGCCACGCGCAGGCGTCGCACGCGCCCGCGCCGGCCGCGCCGTCCCCCGGCGACGGCGGCCACGCGCAGGCGCCGAAGACGCCCTCGCCCGCGGCGGCCTCGAACGGCAGGCGCGCCGTGGACTTCGTCTGCGAAGACGACGTGCGCCGCGCCATCCAGAAGGGCGAGAAGATTTACACCAACGCGCGCACCATCATCACCCCGGCCGCCCGCGACATGGGCGAGTCCGCGGAGGTCTTTGCGAAAGCTTAGTAGACAGTAGGCAGTACTCAGTAGCGCCCCGCGTTTCGGTCGGTGACGCCGACACCCCGACGGTTAGCTACCGACAGTCTTTCTACTGGGTACTGATTACTGTCTACTGTTTACTGCTGTTATGTTTCTAGGCAAAGTAGTCGGCACGGTGTGGTCAACGAAGAAGACGCCCGACCTTGAGGGCGTCAGATTTTTGGTCGTCCACCCGATAGATTTGGATAAGGAGCCGACGAAGAACATCGTCGTCGTCGCCGACCGTCTGGGCGCGGGCGTCGGCGAGGTCGTGATGTGCGCCTACGGGAAGGCCGCGCGCACGGCCGTCGGCGACCAGGAGATGTCGATAGAGGCGGCGGTCGTCGGCATCGTTGACCGCGTGGACGTGCAGGCCGACCTCGCGCGCTCCGACGAGCTGGTCGAGACCTCGCGCGAGCTGCGCGGCGGACGGTGAGCGACGGGCGGCGTCTAACTTTCAATGGCTGACGAGGAACTCATCTACAGGATCACGCGCGCGGTCTACGGGCGTCTGGGCGCGCAGGCCGACGAGCGGACGGTCGAGGCGCTGGTGATGGACGTGTACCGCGCCGTCGAGCCGGTCGTCGGCGAAGGCGGCGGCGGGCGCGCGGCGCGCGGCGGCGACGATGACAGCGGCGGCGCGGCGGGCGCGGCCGAGGGACGCGCCGACCGTCTGATCGTGTCGGTCTTCGGCGTAGACCACCCCGGCATCGTCGCGGCCGTCTCGCAGATTCTGGCCGAGGCGCGTTGCAGCATCATCGACATCAACCAGACGGTCGTGCAGAGCAAGTTCGCGATGGTCATCGTCGCCGACATCTCGCGCGCCGGCGGGTCGGTCACCGCGCTCAAGGAGCGCTTCCGCGGCGAGGGCGAGCGCCTCGGCGTCCACATCTACGCCCAGCGCGAAGACCTCTTCAACGCGATGCACAGGATTTGAAGTCTGGAGTCTGAAGTCTGGAGTCTTGAGTCGATACAAGACGGCTCTCAAACTCGGTCTTCTTTCCCGCTCAAGACTCCAGACTTTAATTGAGTTCATGCTTCCCGAAATCTCTCGCAGGTGTCGTTCGTGCGGCGCGGCGGTGCGCGCGGGGGCGCGTTTCTGCCCGCAGTGCGGTCAGTTGATGGGCGAAGAGGCGGCGACCGCGACGCCCGCGCCCGAGACGCGCGAAGCCGAGCCGGCGCGAGAAGTCGAGTTGTTGGGAGAGGTCGAGCCGCCTGACGATTGGACGCCGCCGACGAAGGAGTACGCCGCCTTCACGCAGGCGCTCGGCGTCACGGGTACAGGCGCGGGCGCGCAGACGGGCGCAGGCGAGACGGCGGCGGAGTCGGGCGCGGGGACGCGGGCCGAGCAGACGGCCGAGACCGTGGCCGAGACGGCGGGCGCGCCGTCGTACGTCGTCAACGAAACGTCGCCCGCGGAAGAGACTCCGGCGGGCGAGGGCGCAGACGGCGTCGGCGCGTCGGCCGTCGGCGCGGAGGCGCGCGGGCGCGTGGCGCGCGTGCGCGAGGCGGGCCGGGCGCGCGTCGGGCGGATGCGCGAAGAGGCCATCGTCGTGCTCGAAGAGACGCCCGACGACTCGGGGCTGCGCTTCGTCGTCGCGGCCGCCGCGCTCTTCGTCGTCTTCATCATCCTCCTTTTCCTGAGCACCACCGTACTGCGTTAGAACCCGACGGGCATGGAATACACACAGGCCGAAATCCTTCAGACCGTGCGCATGACCGAGATGGAGCACCTGGACGTGCGCACCGTCACGCTCGGCCTCTCTTTGCGCGACTGCGTCCGCGCGACCGTCGAGGAGACGGCCGAGGTCGTGCGCGAGAAGATCGAGAGGACGGCCGCGCGCCTCGTCCCCACCGTTGACGAGATCGGCGAAGAGTTGGGACTGCGCATCGCCAACAAGCGCATCTCGATTACGCCGGCCTCGATGGTCGCCGACCGCGCGCGCTCGACCGCCGAGCTCCTGCCGCTCGCGCGCGCCATCGACGAGGCCGCCAAGCGCGTCCGCGTGGACTTCATCGGCGGCTACTCCGCGCTCGTCCACAAGGGCGCGACGCGCGGCGAGTCGGTCTTCATGGACTCGATCCCCGAGGCGCTCGCCGCGACCGAGCGCCTGTGCTCGTCTCTGAACGTGGCGACGACGCGCGCCGGCATCAACATGGACGCGGTGCGGCGCACGGGCGAACTCATCAAGGAGATGGCCGAGCGGACGCGCGAGCGCGGGGGGCTGGCCTGCGCCAAGTTCGTCTGCTTCGCCAACGCGGTCGAGGACAACCCGTTCATGGCGGGCGCGTTCCACGGCGTCGGCGAGCCGGAGGCGGTCATCAACGTCGGCGTCTCCGGCCCCGGCGTCGTCAACCACGCCGTCCGCCACGCGCCGCAGGACATGCCGCTCGACGAGATGGCCGAACTCATCAAGAAGCTCTCCTTCAAGCTGGCGCGCGCGGGCGAGCTGGTCGGGCGCGAGGCCGCGCGGCGCTTGGGCCTGCGCTTCAACATCATCGACCTCTCTCTGGCGCCGACGCCGACGCCGGGCGACTCGGTCGGCGAGATTCTCGAAGCGCTCGGGTTCGAGCGCGCGGGCGCGCCGGGGACGACCGCCGCGCTGGCGCTCCTGACCGACGCGGTCAAGAAGGGCGGCGCGATGGCTTCGTCGGCGGTGGGCGGGATGAGCGGCGCCTTCATCCCCGTCTCGGAGGACGCGGCGATGATCGAGGCGGCGCAGGTGGGCGCGCTCACTATAGAGAAACTCGAAGCGATGACGAGCGTGTGCTCTGTGGGGCTCGACATGGTGGCGGTGCCCGGCGACACTACGGCCGAGACCATCGCCGCCGTCATCGCCGACGAGATGGCCATCGGCGTGATGAACAACAAGACGACCGCCGTGCGCATCATCCCCGCGCCGGGCCGCGTGGTCGGCGACGTGGTCGAGTTCGGCGGGCTGCTGGGGAGCGCGCCCGTGATGCCGGTCAACCAATTCTCCCCCGGCGTCTTCATACGGCGCGGCGGACGCATCCCCGCGCCCATCCACTCGCTGCGGAACTGAGGCGGCGCTCGCCGCCTCACAGGGAGGTGTCGGATGAAGTTGAGAAGTCTGCTCGCGGCGTCACTCCTGCTCGCCGGTCTCGCGGCGACGGCCGCCGCCCGACAAAAGCCGGTCGAGTCCCGTCAGGGCGACGCCTTCCGCGGCCCCGTCAAGAGCGCGCGCATCGAGCACGCGACCTACAGCAGGGTGGACGGAGTGCTGGTCGAAGGGCCGCGGCGCCTCTCCGTCGCCGTCTCTTACACGCCGGACGGGAAGCGGAGCGAGTCCGAGGGGTACGCGCCCGACGGGACGCCGCGTGGTAAGTACGTCCGCGTTTACGACAACGCGGGGAGCGAGATCGAGGTGTCGGTCCTCGACGGCGGCGGCAACCTGAAAATGAAGGTCGTCCGGCACCCGGCGGCGGGCGAGAAACTGACGTACAACGGCGACGGGAGCCTGCGTGAGCGCAGGGTCGAGGTCAGAACGTCCGACGGCACCGAGGAGATGGTGTACGACGGGGGCGGCGCGCTCAAGGAGCGGTCGGTGCTCATGAGGGAAGGCGGCGTGTCCGTCATGAAGACCTACAAGCCCGACGGGACTTTGAAGAGGAGCGTCGAGAACGGCGTCGGCGGGGCGCGGCGCACGGTCTACCAGACGTACAACCCGGACGGCACGGTCTTCGGCCGCAGGGTCTCGGAGACCGCCGCCAGCAACGCGGGGATGGACATCGTCGCCGACAACGACCGCTTCAACCCGGGCCCGCGCAAGACGCGCGAGACGCGCGAGTTCGACGCGCGGAGGAACCTGAGCAAGATTACGAACTACGTCTGGAACGAGGAGACGAACGGCTACGAGCCGTCGTCCGTCTCCTACTACACCATCACCTACTACCGCTGAGGCGCGGAGGAAGAGAAGATGAAGGCGACACTTTTAACACTGTGCCTGCTGGCGGCGTGCGCGGCGGGCGTGGGCGCGGCGTCGGCGCGCGACGACAAGAAGGCGAAGCCCGACTTGTCGGGGACTTGGGAGCTGGACAGGGCGAAGAGCGACTTCGGCCTCTTCCGCGACCGCCCGCTCTCGAAGGCCGACTCGACGCTCGTCGTCACGCACCGCGACCCGGAGCTGAAGATCGAGCGCACGCTCAAGCTCAACGGGCAGCAGGAGGCGAAGCAGTTCTCCTACTACACCGACGGGCGCGGCGAGACGAACCCGGCGACCATCGGCGCGGGCGAGGTCAAGTCGAAGACGAAGTGGGAGGGCGACAAGGTCGCGGCGCACTCGAAGCTGACGTGGCCGGGGCGCGACGGCGCGGCCGGCGCCGAGTTGGACGTGACGCAGAGGTGGCAGGTCTCCTCGGACGGGAAGACGCTGACGAACACGACCGTCATGAGCAGCGCGCAGACGGGCGTGCAGGAGATCAGGCTGGTCTACCGCCGCGCGTCCTGAGCGGGGCGCGCGCTTACAGAAGACGGATTCGGGAGGGCTAGAGGATGGAGGCGCTTGGGATGGTCGAATGCCGTGGCCTGGTGGCGATGATCGAGGCCGCCGACGCGATGGTCAAGGCCGCGAACGTGCGGCTGGTGGGCTACGAGAAGATCGACGCGGGGCTGGTGACGGCCATCGTGCGCGGCGAGGTCGGGGCGGTGCGCGCGGCCGTGGACGCGGGGGCGGCCGCCGCGCGCCGCGTCGGCGAGGTCGTCGCCACGCACGTCATCCCGCGCCCGCACGCCGAGGTGGACGAGGGCATCCCCGTCCTCGAAACCGGCGAGACGACGCGCAAGAAGATCGCCGGCTCGGTCGGCGCGGGCCGGCGCGAGGGGGAGGGCTGAGAGTTTGGCCGAGGTCGTCCAGGCGGGCGCGACCGCGTCGGGCGGCGCGGTCGTGAGCGCGGCGGCGGCGTCTGGAGAAGACGTACGCGCCGCGCCGGGCGTCTGCCCCGAGTGCGAGCAGGCGCTCGTCGGAGAGTTCTGTCACCGCTGCGGCGAGAAGCGCCCCGAGGCGCGTGACCTCTCGGTGCGACACTTCGTCAAGGACGCCGCGCAGGAGGTGACGAGCCTCGACTCGAAGCTCACGCGGACGCTGCTCACGCTCCTCTTCCGCCCCGGCAGACTCACCTGCGAGTGGGTGGCGGGGCGCCGCGTGCGCTACCTCAAGCCGCTCAACCTGTGCCTCGGCATCTTCGCCGTCAGCCTCTTCGCCTTCACGGCCTCCAAGCAGGTCTCGATGTTCGACATCGGGCTCATCATCCAAAACGACCGCGAGATGGCCGAGCAGTGGCACCTCAAGAGCGGCGGGGCGCTCGGCCGCCTCTTCGAGCGCGTGGCCGCGAAAAAGGGCGTCACGAGCGAGGCGCTCCAGGACGCGGTCAGCGACCGCTGGCAGCGCAACGTCTCGCTCATCCAGCCGGCGCAGATCATCCTGCTCGCCGTGCTGCTGCAAGTCGTCTACTTCTTCTCGCGCCGCTACCTCGTCGAGCACCTCGTCTTCTCGATGCACTTCCTCTCGTTCGCGATCCTGACGACGACGCTGCTGTGGCCGGTCTACTACGTCATCGGCATCAAGCCGACGCTGCTGAACACGGTGATCGCGCTGGCGAAGTTCGCCGTTGACGTCTTCTACCTGTTCGTGGCGCTGCGCGTCTTCTACCGAGGCTCGCCCGCGCTGGCGGCCGTGCGCGCGCTCGTCGTCTTCGTCGGCTACTTCATCATCTACGTGGGCACCTACGTGATCGCCATGGTCGCCGCCCTCACCTCCGTCCTCTTCAGGTAGGACGCCGGGCGAGCGCGTTGAAGAGGAGCGGGTAGGTGGCGAGCGACTGCGCGCGGTACTGCGGGCGGAAGCCGAAGAGGTAGACGCGCCCCTCGCCCAAGCCGACCTCGACGAGCGCCGCCTTGCCGCGAATCTTCTCCCCACCGAGCAGCCAGCCCGACAGCAGCGGCGTCCCCGAGTCGGGATAGCGCGCGACGATCTTCACGCGGACGAGCGCGAGCGGGTCGCTCTTGATTTCAAACACCGGCGAGTCCTCGACCCACGCGACCGACTCGCGCGGCATCCCTTTCGCCAGCGGGTGCGCGGTGTCGAGGTGGGTGCGCAGGATCGAGCCGGGGCAGTAGAACTCTGTGCGCTTGAGTCCCGCCGTCACGTCGCGGACGGGGAGTCCTAACTGCTCGATGGCGAAGTTCGACGCCGCGTTCAGCGCGACGAGCGTCCCGCCCTGCTCGACGAACTCGCGCAGCGCCTTCACCCCTTCCTTCCCGAGTCCCCCCGTCAGCTCCTCCGGCATCGAGCCTTTCCGGTAGCCTTCGAGAATCGAGCGCGGCGATTGGTCGGGGATGACGATGGCGTCGTACTTCGCGCGCAGGTTCCCGCCCCTGATCTCTGCGTCCCCGACCGAGGCGTAGCCGACGCCCTGGTTCTCGAAAACCCAGCGCGTCCAGCCCTCGTCCATCGAAGGGACGTGCGACTTGTAGAGCGCCACGCGCTCGCCCGGGCGGGTATTCGGCCGCCCGTAGACGGGCTCCACGCCCCGCGCGACCAGGACGATGCCGCCCGCCCTGAGCGGCCTGTAGACCGGCTCGGCCGGCACGCCCATCAGCAGCGAGAGCGTGTGCGCCGTCACGTCGTAAGGCGCGACCGGGTGACCCGACTCGTCGCGGAGGTCGGGGTAGCGTTGCGCTTCGAGCAGCGCCTTGGCGAAGGCGCCGTAGGGCTGCGCCATCGGGACGAAGACGCCGGTGGCGCGGCGGTCGTGCCCCCGCGGCGGGGCGGCGGCCGCCGGCAGCGCCTTGAACTCGACCCCCGCCCTTTGCAGGATGAGCAGCAACTCCTGATCGTCATTCGCCGAGGGGATTTTAAAGCCGTACAGCTCGCCCGGCCGCCGCGGGCGCACGGCCTCTTTGCCGATTGAGTAGAAGCGGCGGAGCCACGACTCGCGGTTCTGCGCGGCGTGGCGGAGCAGCTCGAACGCCGCGGTCGTCATGTAGTTCGTGATGTCGCGCAGGTGCCACTCGCCGCCGGGCCAGACGACCGGGAAGTTCGGGCTGGCCTTACGCGCGTCGTAGCCCTCGCCGGCGCGGAGCTGTTCGGGCCTGACCGTGACGGGCGAGGCGATGTTGACCGAGGCCGTCTCGGAAAGTATCCGCACGCCGCCGTGGTAGTGCGAGTAGGCGCGCGCCGGCGTCCAGGCGTCGTAGGTCGAGTCCCACGTGATGCCCTTGAAGCCGGCCTTGAGCATGTTGTCCGCCATGAAGCGGCCGAGCTCGGTGTAGCCCTCGACGAGTTGCGGCGGGACGTTCGGCTCGACCGGCTTCATGTAGGGCGGGAGGAAGAGGCGCGAGCCGTGGGCGCCCTGCTGGTGTATGTCGTGAACGATCTGCGGGTGCCACGCGTTGTGAACCTTATCGACGGTCAACTGCGTCTCGACCTGCGTGAAGGCGTACCAGTCGCGGTTGTCGTCGTGGCCGACGTAGTGGTGGTAAAGCTCGGGCGGGTTCGTCCCCTCGAAGGGCGTGCCGAGCGTGCGGTCGTACCAGCGCTTGACGATGTCCACGCCGTCGGGGTTGAGCGAGGGGACGATGAGAACGACGGTGTTGCGCAGAATCTCCCGCACCTCCGGCTCGTCCGACGAGGCGAGCCGGTGCGCGATGAGCATCCCCGAGAGGTACGAGCCGACCTCGGTCGAGTGGACGCCGCAGGTGATGAGCACGACGCTCAGGCCGCGCCGGATGAGGTCTTCGGCCTTGCGGTCGGGCGCGCGGCCGAGCGTGCGCGGGTCGGCGAGCCGTCGCTGTATCTCCTTCAACTCGTCGAGCCGCGCGAGGTTCTCGGGCGCGCTGACGGTGGCGAGCACGAAGGGCGCGCCGAGCGTCGTCTTGCCCAACTCCTCAAACTTCACTCGCGGGCTGGCGGCGTCAAGGCGGCGGAAGTACTCGACGGTCTGCGCCCACGAGGCGAGCTTGCGGTCGTCGCCGGGGCGGAAGCCGAGCACGTCTTCGGGCGCGGGCACGGCCGTCACGGCGACGCCGGGGCGCGCGCCCCTTTGGGCCTGCGGCCCGCGCCCCGCGTCGGCGTGCGGGACGAGCAGAATGAGCGAGAGCAGCAGCAGCGCGCAGGAGAGAAGGTGCTTCGGCATGGGCGTTCGGGCGTCTCGGTTTCGGGTTTGAAGAGCGTGCGAAAAGGTTCGGGAGCGGCGAGTTTAGCACAAAGGCGCGGGCGGCCCCGGCCTAGTGTTTGACAGGGAACTTCGCGTCGTTGGATATTGTCCGCGCGCCCCGGTCGGCGGGCCCGGCCACGGGAACCTTCGAGCGCCCCGCCGTCAGCTTTTCAGACTTAAGGAGCATCCTCATGAACAACCACTGGTGCACCGTCTGCGGCCACGTCAACCGCGTCGGCGCCGTCGCCTGCGAGATGTGCGACACGCGCCTCGACGCCCCCGCGGGCGCGGGCGACGCCGACCCGTCGCGCGAGACCTTCGGCGAGAATGCCGGCGAGACATACGGCGAGAATTTCCGTGAGACTTCCGGCGCATCGTCCGGCTCCGGATACGCCGGCTACGGCGCGGCGGGCGAGGGCTACGGCGCGGCGGGCGGCGCGCGGCGCGACGGCTCGCTTCCGACCGACATCCCCTCGCCGCAGTTCAAGGGCGCGGGCGATGTCATCTCGCCGACGCTCGAAGTCTACCGGAAGCACTTCCCGCTCGTCGGCCTGCTCGTCGTCGTGACGACGCTGCCGCTCGTCTTCCTCCAGTACACGCTCTACGCCGCCATCAACTCCAGCGAGTTAGAGTCCGGCGACGGGTCGGGCGGCGTGAGCGTGGTCGCGGGCGGCGGCTTCATGGGGAGCACGATTCTCTACTGGCTGCTGACGATGCTGGGCTACGCCGTGCTCTCGGGCGCGCTCGCCTACGCCGTCGTCCAGATACAGCGGACGGGCGCGGCGCGCGCGGGCGAGAGCCTCGTCTGGGGTCTGCGGAAGATGGCTAAGGTCGTCGCCGTCACGCTCATCAGCTACCTGCTCATCTACGGACTGCCGGCGCTGCTGCTGGGGGTGGCGGCCGCCGCGCTCGGCCCCGTCGTGCTCATCGTCTTCCTGCTGATGCTGCTGCCGTGGATCGTGCTGGTGCTGACGTTCTCGATGGCCGTCCCCGCCGCCGCCATCGAGAACCGCGGCGTCATCGAGTCGATGACGCGCAGCGCCGAGCTGACGAAGGGGCACAAGGGTCTCATCTTCCTGACTTACTTCCTCTGGTGGGTGGTCATCATCCTCCTCAATCTGGTCACGACCTGGAGCTTCTACTTCAGCGGCGACGGCGGCGTCCCCGAGCACTCGCTCGTCCAGTTGCTCGTCCAGATGCTCGTCGGCGGGATACTCAACTCTTCGATGTTCGTCCTGACGGTCTACATCTTCCTCGGCCTCCTCAACGAGCACCGGCAGGGCTTCTCGACCAACGCCTTCACGCCGGGGCCGGCGGCGGCCGCGCGCTGAAGGGGACCCGCGCCCGACACTTCTCCGATGGCATACACGGCACAGATCACGCGCGCGAACCCGACGCTCATCGTCTTCCTGCTCGACCAGTCTGGCTCGATGGCCGACCCGTTCGGCGGCGAGCAGGGGGCGCGCAAGGCCGACTTCGTCGCGCGCGCCGTCAACCACGCGCTCCACGACCTCGTCATCCGCTGCACCAAGACCGAGGAGGTGCGCGACTACTACCACGTCGCCGTCGTCGGCTACGGCCGCGCGGTGAGCGTCGGCTTGAGCGGCGCGCTCGCGGGCTTCGGCGTGGCGCCGGTGTCGGCCGTCGCCGACAACCCGGCGCGCATCGAGTCGGGCTACCGCCGCGTGCCCGACGGCGCGGGCGGCTTCGTCGAGATGCCGGTGCGCTTCCCCGTCTGGGTGCACCCGCAGGCCGAGGGCGGCACGCCGATGTGCCGCGCGCTCGGGCGCGTGCGCGAGATAATCGAGGGGTGGCTCGCGGCGCACCCGCGCGGCTTCCCGCCGACCGTGCTCCACCTGACCGACGGCGAGTCGAGCGACGGCGACCCGGCCGAGGCCGGCGACGCCGTGATGTCGCTCGGCACCGACGACGGCCGCGTGCTCCTCTTCAACTGCCACGTCTCGGCGAGCCGCGCGCGCAAGGTCGAGTACCCTTCGGAAGAGTCGCAGTGCCCCGACGGCTTCGCGCGCACGCTCTTCCGCATCTCCTCGACGCTCCCCAAAAACTTCCTCGACGCCGCGCAGCAGCTCGGCGTCCCGGCCGCCGACGGCTCGCGCGGCTTCGTCTTCAACGCCGACCCCTCCTCGGTCGTGCAGTTCTACGAGATCGGCACGTCGCTCACCGGCATGGCCCCGCACATCTGGATGGAAGAGGGGTAGGAAGGATGAAGGATGAAGGGTGAAAGGATGAAAGAAACATCGTCTTCACTTCATCCTTCACCCTTCCCCCGACTCCCTGCTTTTCTAAATGACCAAAGGCTGTCGCGTCGAGACACGGCACTTCGTCCTCCCCAAGGAGGGGAGCACGGACGAGGAGTGTGAGGACGCGCTGGCGTTCGACGCCGGGGCGCTGAGGTTCGCCGTGGCCGACGGGGCGACCGAGGCGTTCGACGCGCGGCGCTGGGCGGAGAGGCTGGCGCGGGAGTGGGTCGGCGCCGTGCGCGCGCCGCTGACGGCCGGGGAGTTCGGCGCGTGGCTCGGCGAGCAGGCCGAGTGGCTCCACGCCTCTTGGGAGGGGCGGAAGCTTGCGTGGTACGCGGAGGAGAAGCGGCGCGCGGGCTCGTTCGCGGCCTTCGTCGGGCTGCGGCTCGAAGCCTCGCAGGGGCGCGCGGGGTGGCGCGCGCTGGCGCTCGGCGACTCGTGCCTCGTGCAGCGGCGCGGCGGCGAGACGGTCGCGTCCGTGCCCTTGAAGAGTCCCGAGGAGTTCGGCTCGACGCCGCCGCTCGTCCCTTCGCGCGAGTCTCTGCGCGCGGCGGCGCTCTCGCGCGTAGTCGAGGCCGAGGGGCGCGCCGAGCCGGGCGACACCTTCCTGCTCGCCACCGACGCGCTCTCCGCGTGGTACTTCGAGGCGCTCGCCCGCCGGCCCGAGGCCGCCCAAGAATTTGATTCTCTGCTCGCCGCGTCGGACAATGAATCGCTCGCCGCGCTCGTCCGCCGCGAGCGCGCCGCCGCGAGGATGAGGGACGACGACGTGGCGGCGGTGAGGATTTTAATCAGCAGACAGTAGACAGTAGTGAGTAGTCGGTAGGCTCCGCTTGACGGACGTTGACGGTGGCACCCGGCTGATTCGTCATAAGAAAGTTTTTATACTGGCTACCGGCTACTTCGGTTTTATGCACGGCTCGACGACAAACTTCTGGCCGACGGCGCGGCACTACGCGGAGGCCGTGCAGTGCCCGGCCGTCTGCTTCGCGGAGCCTTCGCTGAAGGTGTTGATGCCGGCCGTTGACCGGCTGGGGATGCCGCTCGTCACCTCGGGGCAGTTCGCCTACGTCTTCAAGCTCAACCCGGCGTCGGCGGGCGAGTCGCTGGCGGTGCGCTGCTTCCGCGGCTTCCTCGGCGACCGCGGCGAGCGCTACCGCGCGCTCGACGAGCACCTCGCCGCGCACCACATCCCGGCGCTCCCGCGCTTCCAGTACCTGCGCGACGGCGTCCTCGTCGCGGGGCGCCGCTACCCCGTCCTCCTTATGGAGTGGGTCGAGGGGCCGACGCTCGACGTTTACCTCGACGAGGCCGTCGGCCGCCGCGAGGCTCTGCTCCACCTCGCCGACGAGTGGGTGAGCCTCGTCGCCGCGCTGCGCGAGGCCGGCATCGCGCACGGCGACCTCCAGCACGGCAACATCATCGTCGAGCGCGGCGGGCGCCTCCGCCTCGTAGACCTCGACGGCATGTACGTCCCCGCGCTCGAAGGCTTCCGGGCGAGTGAGGTCGGCCACCAGCACTACCAGCACCCGGCGCGCGACCCCGCGCACTTCTCGTCCGACACCGACAACTTCTCCGCGCTCGTCGTCTACCTCTCGCTCTCCGCGCTGGCCGAGCGGCCCGAACTCTGGCGCGAGCACCACGACGAGAACCTCATCTTCACGCGCGCCGACTTCGCAGACCCCGACGCCTCCGCGCTCTTCGCGAAGGTCGAGGCGATGGGCGGCGAGCACGCGCGGCTCGCGGGCGTCCTGAAAGACGCCTGCCGCGCGCACCCGTCGGAGACGCCGCCGCTGACAGACCTCGTCGCCGTCCCGACGGGCACGCTGCCGACGTGGATGACCGCGCCGGCCGAGGTCGAGGTGCACAGCCGCACGCGCGAGGTGGCGCGCGCCTCCGTCCCGCAGTCCGAGCCGGAGAGGCTCTGGGCCACAAGGCACCAGCAGCGCGCGACGCCCAACACGCCCGCCGCCGCGGGCTTCCAGGGGCTTTTCAACTCCGGGCCGGGCGGCGCGTTCGCGGCCGCCGCCCCCGCCCCCGTCGTGCGCGACCCGTCGGACGTGGCCGGCAACACGCTCCACCACGCCAAGAGCGTCTTCGGCAACTCTTACGGCTACATCTGGTGGATACCGCTGCACAACTTCGCGCTGCGCCACGTCTGGGTGGCCTTCGGCGCGGGCGACACCGTGGCGGGAATGATCCTCACCTTCTTCGTCCTCGCCACGCTGCTCCTGATTTACGGCTTCCTGCGCGCGCTCAAGGAGGCGCAGACGGCGTCGAACACACGGGCGGTCGCCGGCGCAGGCGCGCCGAACGTCTTCAGCTCCGCGCGCGCCGCGAGCCCGCTCGGCACGCCCGCCCCCGCCTCGCTCTTCGGTCCGACGCCGGCCCCGACGCCGACGCGAGCCACGACCCGAACCCAGACTTCCATGCCGACGCCCACGCCGGCTACCACGCCGACGCCCACGCCAGCGCCGGCCGCGTCACGGTACGCGGCCGGCTCGCGCCCCGTCGTCGGCAACAGCAGCCTCGGCATTTTCCACCTGCCCGACTGCGCCTGGGTCGCCAAGATTACGCCGAAGCAGCGCGCCGACTTCGACTCGCCCGACGCGGCGCGCGCCGCGCGCTTCCGCCCCTGCCACGTCTGCAAGCCGTGACCGCGACCGCCCACGGCCTCCGTTCTTGCCTCGGCGCGGCGCGCGAGTGTAGAGTAGCGCCACTGTCCCCTTAAGGCTCTTCCCGTTGTCGCCCGAAAAAGAATCTGTCGGAGGTCACTTCTGATGTCGTCTGAAGCACTCGACCCTTCCAAGCACCAGATCGCCGTGACGAACGAGTACCCGGATGTCGTCGGCTTCAAGCCCGACGACCCGCACGCCGCGGTCGCCTACCGGCCCTACATCGCGCCCGAGACCGACATGCCCGAGTTGACGGTGCGCGCCGTCGTCGTCGGCACCCTCCTCGGCATGGTCTTCGGCGCGTCGTCGCTCTACCTCGTGCTGAAGGTCGGCCTCACCGTGAGCGCCTCGATCCCCGTCGCCGTCATCTCGATCACGCTCTTTCGCATCCTCTCGAAGATGGGCGGGCGCAACGCCACCATCCTTGAGAACAACATCGTGCAGACGGCCGGGTCGGCGGGCGAGAGCATCGCCTTCGGCGTCGGCGTCACGATGCCGGCCATCATGATCCTCGGCTTCGACCTTGAGCTGACGCGACCCATCCTGGTCGCCGCGCTCGGCGGGCTGCTCGGCATCCTGATGATGATCCCCTTGCGGCGCGCGCTCATCGTCCAGCAGCACGGGTTTCTGAAGTACCCCGAGGGGACGGCGTGCGCCGAGGTCTTGAAGGCGGGCGCGTCGGACGAGTCGCGCGCGATGGCGTCGGACGCGGCGCGCGCCGAGATGGAGCGCTCGGGCGCGGGCGACGCGTCGAACACCGGCGCCAAGACCATCTTCGCCGGCTTCGGCATCGGGCTGGCCTACACGACGCTGATGAAGGCGTTCTACACCTGGAAGGAGTACCCGACCAAAGTCTTCGGCGACCCGTTCGCCAACGCGTCCGTCTCGGTCGAGTCGAGCCCGGCGCTCCTCGGCGTCGGCTACATCATCGGGCCGCGCATCGCCTCGATCATGGCGGCGGGCGGCGTGCTCGCCTACCTCGTGCTCATCCCGATGATCTCGTTCTTCGGACGCTTCCTCGGGGACACGGTCGTCCCGCCGGGGACGACGCCCATCTCCGAGATGGACCCGGACGCGGTGCGCAACGCCTACGTGCTCTACATCGGCGCGGGCGCGGTCGCCGCCGGCGGCATCATCAGCCTCGTGCGCAGCCTTCCGACCATCTGGCACGGATTGAAGGGCGGGCTGGCAGACTTGCGCGGCGGGCAGGCGGCGACCGCCGCGAACCCGCGCACCGATCAGGATTTGTCGATGAAGTTCGTGCTGGGCGGCATCGTCGTGCTGATCGCGGCGATCATGCTCATCCCGCAGTTGCACCTCCAGTTCAACCTGCTCGGCGCGATTCTCATCGTCGCCTTCGGCTTCCTCTTCGTCACGGTCTCGTCGCGGCTGACGGGCGAGATCGGCTCCTCGTCGAACCCGATTTCGGGCATGACGGTGGCGACGTTGCTCCTGACCTGTTTCATCTTCCTCGTCATCGGCTGGACGGGGCCGGGCTACTACGTGACGGCGCTCTCCATCGGCGCCATCGTCTGCATCGCGGCGTCGAACGGCGGCACGACCTCGCAGGACTTGAAGACCGGCTTCCTCGTCGGCGCGACGCCTTGGCGGCAGCAGATCGCCATCCTCGTCGGCGCGGGCGCCTCCGCCTTGATACTCGGGCCGATTCTCATCAGCCTGAACGGCGCGGCGACCGTCTACGTGCCCGCGTCGAAGCTCCAACTGCCGGCGCAGGTGCGCGCCGACGTGTCGCAGCTCGGGCCGGCGACCGAGACCGTCCCCGGCGATCAGGGCATCGGCGACACCCGGCAGTACCGCGCGTGGTTCAAGGTTGACGAGAAGGACGCGAAGGCGGGCAAGTATCTGGTAGACGACGCGGGCGTCCCCGTCTACTTCGTTGACCCCGGCATCAACGGCACGCACAAGGCGACCGAGGGCGGGCGCGAGGTGGAGAAGTTCGGCGCGCCGAAGGCGACGCTGATGAGCTACATCATCAAGGGCATCCTCAACCGCGAGCTGCCGTGGGGGCTCGTCCTGCTCGGCGTGATGATCGCGGTCGTGCTGGAGATGGCGGGGATACCTTCGCTCGCCTTCGCGGTGGGCGTCTACCTGCCGCTCTCCTCCTCGTCGCCGATCTTCGTCGGCGGGATGGTGCGCTGGCTGGTGGACAAGCACCTGCGCCGTCGTCTGGCGGGGCGCAACATGACCGAGGACGAGCTGGTCGCCGAGGGCGACAAGAGTCCGGGCGTGCTGATGGCCTCGGGCTACATCGCGGGCGGCGCCATCGCGGGCATCATCATCGCGTTCCTCGCGGGCGTCCCGTGGTTCACGGGCTTCAACAAGGGCATGACGGCGTGGGGCGAGACGAACCCGTTCAACGCCGGGCCGTGGTCGGACGCGCTCGGCGTCATCCCGTTCATCATCCTGGCCGTCCTGCTCTACGCCGTCGGGCGCGAGTGGCTGCTCGCGGGGCGGCGCGCGGTAGACCCCTCGGAGCGTTAAGCGGGGCGGCTGCTTGACCGCGCGAGCGCGCGGGTGGAAAAATGGCTGGCCGTGGGCTTTGAGACACCCCACGGTCAGCCGTTCTCTTTAACGCCGGACTTTAAAGTCGCCGGCTCTCGGTCGCCCTCCTCCCCGTATCCGCCTTGCCGAAAGATTTATCCACGATGAACAGACGCACGAAGCTCAAGACTTACGCGCTCGCACTCTGCCTCCTCGCCTTCGCCGCGACGGCCGCGCGCGCCTCCGCGCAGGCGACTTCGCAGACGGCCTCGCAGCCGAAGCCGGCCGCCGCCGCTGCGCAGCCGTCCACGCCGACCGAGGTGGTGCGCGCCTACTACAACGCGCTCAAGGAGTCGCGCGTCCGCGACGCCATGATGATGTCCATCCTCCGCCCCGCCGTCGAGTCGCTCGGCGCCGAGGAGTTGAAGGACTTCGAGACCGACTTCGCGCGGCTGGCGGCGACGGCGCCCGCCGACTTCGAGATCACGGGCGAGCAGTTGAGCGGCGAGGAGGCCACGGTCTTCGTCAGGACGGGCGAGGGCAAGGAGCTGAAGATCGACCCGGTCAACCTCATCCGCGACCGCGGCGCGTGGGTCGTCGGCGACCGCGAGGGCGCCGCCGAGGTGAAGAAGCTGGGCAAGAAGTTCTTCTTCGAGCAGCGCATCGCCACGCACGAGTCCGAGGCCGAGGACATGCTCAAGCGGATACAGGCCGCGCAGCTCGCCTACTCGCTCCAGAACGGCGGACGCTTCGCCGACCTTCAGGCGCTCGTCCGCGCCGGCTACGTCCCGCAGGACATCCTCGGCACCGAGACGACCGGCTACCGCTTCACCGTCAACACCGACGGCAAGACGTACGCCGCTCGCGCCGAGCCGGCGCGCTACGGCCACTCGGGCCGACTCTCGTTCTACATGGACGGCTCGGGCATCCAGAGGAAGGACGCGGGCGGCAAGCCGCTCTCGCCCCCCAAGTCTAAATAGTCGGGAGGTGCAGACGACGAACCGCGCACTCAAGCTCGCACGCTGGCTGCTGCCCTCGGCGGCGCTCTTCGCGCTGGCGTGCGCGCTGTTCGCGCCGGCCGAGGCGCGGCGCCCGGCGCAGATTCGCGAGCGGCCGCCGCGCGAGCCGGAGGCCCGCTCGGACGTGCGCGGCCGCGTCCTCTACGACGACACGGACAGGCCGGTGCGCCGCGGGCGCGTCATCCTCGTGGCCGAGGGCGGCGGCCCCGGCGAGTACGGCGCGCTGACGAACGCGCGCGGCGAGTTCCGCGTCGTGGGCGTGCTCGCGGGCAGGTACGTCGCCTTCGTGGACGTGCCGGGCGTGCTCTCGCCGGTCTCCTTCATCAGCCTGTCCGAGCTTCGCGGCGGGGGCGGGGGCGGGATGCCCGACCTCGGCGAGGGGCGCGCCCTCTTCGACTACGTCGAGGTGGACGGCAAGGAGGACGTGACCGTCACCATCCGCGCGCGCCGCGGCGCGACGCTCTCGGGGCGCGTCACCTACGCCGACGGCGACCCGGCCGTCAACGTCAATATCAACCTCCTGCGGCGCGACGCGGCCGGGCGGCTGCAAAAGTACCTGACCGGCATCGGCATCGCCTCGGTGTCGGCGCTGCGGACGGACGACCGGGGCGCGTTCCGCGTGACTGGGCTGCCGCCGGGCGAGTACGTCGTCGGCGTCTCCGAGCCGGCCGCGCACACCGCCGAAGGCGGGCGCCACCGCTCCGACGACGTGGGCGGCCTGCTCGAATCGTTGACGGGGCAGCAGCTTTTGATGACCTTCCACCCTTCCGCGGCGAGCGTGAAGGAGGCCGCCGTCGTCAAGGTCGCGGCCGGCGAGGAGCGCGCCGACGTTGACGTGCGCATCCCCGAGCGCGAGCTGCGCACGGTCGCCGGGGTCGTCGTCTCGCGGCGCGAGGGGCGCCCGCTGGCCGGCGCGCGCGTCTCCATCGCGCGCAGGGACGACCCGCTCGGCGCGGCCGCGTCGCCGCTCCCGTACGACTCGGGCGAGTCTTCGCTGAGCGGCACGACGACCGACGCCGAGGGGCGCTGGCAGTTCACCGAGATTCCCGACGGGCCGTACACGATCAACGTCAGGCCGGCCGAGGAGTACGAGCCGGGCTCCGCCTCGACCAACATGAACAGCCCCGCGCCCGCCGACAACCGCGACCTCTCGGCGGCGAATAGGAACGGGGTCGATTACCGCCCGCCCCGGCGCAAGCGCGGCCACGCGCCCACGCGGCGCGACGTGGAGGTCGCGGGCGACATCTCGGACTTGACGGTCGAGGTGGGCGACGGCGCGCGCGTCGCGGGCAGCGTCGCGGCCGAGGGCGGCGCGACGGTCGAGTACGCGCGCGTTAACTTGGTGCGCGTCCCCGCCGCCGCCGAGGCCGGCCCGGCCGCGCCCCCCGACCTGCACAGCGCACAGCTCGAAGGCGGTCGCTTCAGCTTCGACGGGCTGCCCGCGGGCCGCTACTTCGTCCAGCCGAGCACGTACAACGAAGAGCCTGCGCTCTACGTCAAGTCGGTGACGTGGAACGGCAGAGACCTCATGCGCGAGCCTCTGGAGCTGGCCGAGGGCGCGACGGCCGAGGGCGTCCGAATCGTCTACGCGCGCAACCCCGCGTCGCTGCGCGTGAAGGCCGTGCGCGCCGGCGACCGCAAGCCCGCGCTCAACGCCCTCGTCTTCCTCATGCCGGCCGACCCCGCCGAGTGGTCGCCCTACTCGGCGCAGTTGTCGTGCTGGACGGCCAACGAGGGCTCGTGCACGCTGAGCGCGCCGCCGGGCGACTACCGCGTCGTCGCGCTGTCGCGCCGACCCGCGCGCGAGGGAATCGAGGCGGAGGTCAGGCGGCGCGCCGCCGCGTCGCCGCTCGTCAGCCTGCGCGCCGGCGAGACGAAGGAGTGGGAGATGGTCGTGCCCGAGAAGTGAGGAGCCGATGCCGGAGCTAATACGCACAATCGCGAGCCGACTGCGCGAGCTGGTGGGGAACCGCCGGCGTGCGCCGCGCCGCGCGGTGCGACTCCCGGTCTTCGTCTCGCTGCTCGACAGCGCGACGGGCGCGGCGCCGGCCGGCGTCGCCGGCCACACGCGCGACGCGAGCGAGGGCGGGCTGGGCCTCGTCCTCCCCGGCATACGCGTCGGCGACCGCTACCTCGTCGGCGACGGCGTCACGCTGCGGCTCACGCTCAAGCTCCCCGACGCGAGCGCGCGCCTCTACGGCACGCCCGTCCGCTACGAGCGCCTCGAAGGCGGCGAAGATAGCCGCAGCGACCCCGGCTTCCTCGTCGGCATCCGCCTCAACGCCGACGGCGACCGCGCGCTCCTGACCGAATACCTCATGGGGCTGAAGAAGTAGACGGTAGACAGTAGCCGGTAGGAAAACCAAAAGCGGCGCGTCTCAGCATCGACCGAGACGCGCCGCCCGTTTTTTGTCTACTGACTACCGTCTACCGTCTACCGTCTACTCTCACTTAAAAACTATCCAGCCGAATTTCTCCGGGACGTGGAAGGATGGTTCGGGCGTGTGTGTGGGCTGCCAGGCGAGGTAGCCGCGGTCCGGGTCGCGGCCGACGCAGCGGAAGAGGTTGCAGCGCCAGCGCTCGCCGGGGCGCGGGGCGCGCGGGAGCGCCTTCCAGGGGACGCGCAGCGCCGTCGTGACGGAGCCTTGGCGGACGCGCGCGGCGGCCGTCATCCCCGAGCGGTAGTCCCAATCGCTCTCGCGCCCCTCGGGACGCGGCGTGATAGCGATGTCGATCCACTCGCCCGTGGGCGCCACCTCGAACTCGAAGTAGCGTTTGACGGGGCCGGCGTCGGGCGTGATGAAGATTTCGCACACGTCCCTGTCCCAGAGCTGCATCGTTTTGCGGTCGAGCCTCGGCGACGCCGAGACGACGAGCGGCTCGGCCTGCCGGCAGTCGAAGCGGACGGCGAACCCTTCGGCGTCCCACACGACGCGCGCCTCGGCGCGACGCCCGGCGGGCGCGTCCTCGCCCGACCAGTAGCGCGCGATGTGCGCCGCGCGCGCGCGCGACCACGCCGCGTTCTCGAAGTCGTCGGCCGCCACCCCGTTCCCCGCGCGCAGCGCCTCGACGATGTTGGTCAGCTCGTAGCCTCTCGCCACCATTGCAAGCCTCAGAATAGTCCCTTGACCCAGCCGCCGTCCACGACGATGGTCTGCCCCGTGACGTAGGAGGCGCGCTCGGAGGCGAGGAAGGCGACCGCCGCCGCGATCTCCTCGGGGCGCGCCATCCGGCGCATCGGCACCTCGCCCGCCCACGACTCGATCATCTCCTCCTTCGTCCGGCCGAGCGCGCGCCCGCGCTCGACGGCGTGGCCCTCCTGCCGCGCGGTGAGCGTCCAGCCTGGCGCGACGTTGTTGACCGTCACGCCGTCGGCCGCCACCTCGTTCGAGAGCGTCTTGGCCCAGCCCGTCAGACCCGCGCGCACCGTGTTCGAGAGCAGCAGACCCTCGATGGGCTGCTTGACCGAGATCGAGGTGACGTTGACGACGCGACCCCAGCGCCGCTCGCGCATCCCCGGCACGACCAGCGCCGCGAGCCGCACGGCCGACAGCGCGTTCAGCTCGAACGCGCGGCGGTACATCTCAAGCCCCGTCTCCGCCGCGACGGAACCGGGAGAGCCGCCCGCGTTCGTGACCAGCACGTCCACGCGCCCGTGCGCCGCGAGCGCCGCCCCGACGAACGCCGCCGCGTCCTCGTCGCTCGTCACGTCGGCCGCGACGCCCGACACTTCGGCGCCCGTCTCCGCGCGAATCCTCTCGGCCGCGGCTTCGACCCGCGTCGCGTCGCGCGAGCAGACGAAGACGCGCGCGCCCTCACGCGCCAACTCAAGCGCCGACGCGTAGCCGATGCCGCCGCTCGCCGCCGCCACCAGAGCGACGCGCCCCTTTAATCCTAAGTCCATCTCAAGCCACCTCGCCGCCCTGCTCTTTCAGCGCCGTGAGACAGCGTTCGAGCAGGCGCTCCGGGTCTTCGTCGAAGAGGACGACGGTGCCGGCCGTCTTCTTCGGCAGCAGTTCGACGAGCCGCGCGGCCTCGTCGGCGACGCCGCCCGTGCCGGTCAGGCAGCCGACGACGCGCCCCTCGTCAACGGCGATGGTCAACTCGTTGAGCGTCCCCATGCCGCCGCGAAAGACGAGCACCACGTCGCACGAGCGCACCAGCACGACGTTGCGCCCCTTCAGCCCGAAGCCGGTGTAGACGAGCACGTCCGTGCCTTCGAGCGGGAGTCCGTAACGTCCGGCGTGCTCGCGCGCGTCGGACGCGGGCGAGACGCCGACGTGTGTGCCGCCGGCCGCGTGCGCCGCCGCGCCGGCCGCGTGCGGCAGGCCCGTCGTCCCGCCGCTCAACAGCACGCACCCGCGCGCCGCGACCGCGCGCCCCAGCGTCTCCGCCTTGGCGCGCAGCGCGTCGGCGCCGTCGCCGCCCAACTCGCCGCCCGCCGAACCCATCACGCCGACTTTCGTCTTCATCGAGCGGAAGCAATAACACTTTCCGCCGCGCGAAGCAAAACCGGAAACGCGCGCCCATTTCCAGTTTACTTGTAAGGCTTCGGGCGAACTTGACAGTGGCACCAATAAGACATAATCTGTGCCGCGTTTAACAGGCCGAAGGGAGGCCGCGGGTGCACCCGCCCCGGCTCACCCGACCGTTTCAGCGCTTACAGGCTGAACACCCGTAAAGCATCCCGACTCACCGCACCGGACAGCTCTGCCGTCCCGCCAGACGGCGCCGCTCTCATCAGCAGAGGCGCGCGCCTGAGGGGGCCGGACTTCGCCCCGCGTGCGCGCGTTAAAGCCACGCGGGGATGATCCCGGCGCAGCTATAAAACCCCGAACTGACTTGAGGAGAATTACCATGACAGACCCCCGCCGAGCGAGCGTTAGGCTGCTCGCCACGCTGACCCTCGCCGCCCTCGCCGCCGCGCTCCCCCTGAAGCACGCGGCGCAGAGCGCGCCCTCGAAGCCGCAGTCGCCCAACGGCAAGATCGTCTTCCAGAGCACGCAGGGAGGCGAGGGCTTCACCAACGACATCTACGCGATGGACGCCGACGGTAGACACCAGACGCGTCTGACCGACGACGCGGGCGACGACACGAACGCCGTCTGGTCGCCGCAGGGCAACCGGATCGCGTTCCTCTCCGACCGCCGCGGCGTCGGCTACGAGATTTACGTGATGAAGGCCGACGGCAGCGACCAGCTCCCGCTGCGCGACGCGAGCCCCGTCTACACCCCGGCCTTCGTGTGGTCGCCCGACGGGACGCGGCTGGCGTACGCCGACGGCGGCAACATCTACGTGGTCGCGGTCGGCGGCGCCGACGCGCCGGTGAACGTCTCGGTCAACAAGCCGGCCGAGTCGTCGGACAGCCGGCCGAGCTGGTCTCCCAACGGCGGCCAGCTCGTCGTCAGCAACTCCGCGGCCTGCGGCGGCTGCTCCGACCTCCACGTCGTCAACTCGGCGGACGGCGGCGGCCGCATCCAGCTCAGCACCGGCCCCGGCTTCGACTCCGACCCGCGCTGGTCGCCGGCCGGCAACCTCATCGCCTACGAGGGCGACCGCGGCGGGCGCGGCATCTACGTGACCCCGGCCGACGGGACGGGCACCGAGACGCTCGTCTCCGGCGCGGTCGGCTCGTTCGGCGGCGCGGAGTGGTCTCCCGACGGCGCGCGCCTCGCGTTCCGCTCTCTGACGGCGGGCGGCAACGTCTGCGTCGTCAACGCCAACGCCTCGGGGCTGGTCAGCGTGAGCGACGAGCCCGCGTCGAGCGGGAACGTCTTCTGGTCGCCCGACGGCTCGAAGGTCGGCTTCCACAACGCAAACGCGGACGGCTGGGTGGACATCTTCGTCGTCGCCGCGGACGGCTCCGGCCGCCGCGCCGCCAACTACACCAAGACGCGCCGCGCCGACGAGTTCACCTACAGTTGGCAGAACGTCACGACGCCGTAGTGGAGAGTAGACGGTAGACAGTAGTCAGTAGAAAAAAAGGCGGCGCGTCCCGGCTGATGGCTGAGACGCGCCGCTTGGTTTTTACCTGCTGACTACTGTCTACCGTCTACCACCTACTTCCTCCGATACTTGTCGAACCAGGCGCGGAGGAAGAGCATTTGGGCGACGCGGTTGGAGGGGTGGCGCAGGGAGAAGTCGGCGTTGAAGCCGTGGTACTCGTCGGCGAGGCGCACCATGGCGGTCGGGACTTTCAGCATCTTGAGCGCGCGGTAGAACTGCTCGGTCTGCTCAAGGGGCGTGCGCAGGTCGAGGTCGCCCGTGAGGATCATCGTCGGCGTCTTGACGTTGCCGACGTAGGTGATGGGCGAGCGGCGCATGTGTTCCTCGGCGTCCTCCCACGGCAGACGCTTGAAGTTGTAGTACCAGTCCGCGCCGTCGGTCGTGCCGACGAACGAGTACCAGTTGACCACCGGCTTCATCGCCACCGCCGCCGCGAAACGGTCGGTGTGGCCGACGATCCACGTCGTCAAAACGCCGCCGCCCGACCCGCCCGTCACGAAGAGGTTGCGCTCGTCGATGTAGCCGCGCCGGACGACCTCGTCCACGCCGCGCATCAGGTCGTCGTAGTCCTGACCCGGATAGGCGTTGTTGATGGCGTTGCCGAAAGCCTGCCCGTAGCCGGTCGAGCCGCGCGGGTTGGTGTAGAGCACGACGTAGCCTTCTGCCGCGTGGTTCTGAAACTCGAAGTTGAAGCCCGAGTTGTACATCGAGTGCGGCCCGCCGTGAATGTAGAGCAGCAGCGGGTACTTCTTCGACGGGTCGAAGTCGGGCGGCTTCACAATCCAGCCCTGCACGCGCGTCTTCGAGCAGTCCGCGACCTTCGGCTCGGCGGGCGAAGAGTCGGCGGCCGTGCAGGGCTGTGGCCCGCCCAGGCCCACCGAGTCGTACCAAATCTCCTCCACCTCGCCTAGCTTGCGGCCTTCGAGCAGGTCGCGGTTCACGTCGGTCAACTGCATCCCGCCCGAGGCGTTGACGCGGTAGCCGCGCACGTCCTTGTCGCGGATAAAGCCCACCGCGAACACGTCCGCCGGGCTTTGGGAAGTTGAGCGCGTGCCGACCAGCGCGACGGCGCCGGTGCGCGGGCTGTAAGTGATGGAAGTGATGTTGAGAACCTGCCGCTCGTTCGTCATCTGCCGGGGCGTGCCGCCCGCGAGGGGGACGAACCAGACGTTCTGCGAGCCGCGGTCTTCCGCCGTGAAGTAGAGGCCCGCGTTGTCCTCGGCCCAGAAGACGTTCGACGGCGAGCGGTCGAAGGTCGGCGTGAGCGCGCGCCGGTTCGTCCCGTCCGCGTTCATCACGTAGAGGCGCGGGACGTTGTAGGTGTTGTCGTTCTGGTCGTTGCCCGTGTAGGCGATGAGCTTGCCGTCGTTCGAGACCTGCGGGTTGTTGTCCGGCCCTTTGCGGTCGGTCAGCGGGCGTATCGCGCCCCCCTGCAAACCCACGACGTAAATCTCCGAGTCGCCGCGCAGGTACTCGGCCTCGTCCTTGCGCACGGCGCTGAAGAAGATCGAGCGCGAGTCGGCCGCCCACTCGGGCGCGCCGTGCTGGTAGTCGCCGTCGGTCAACTGGCGCGCCGCGCCGCCCTCGTCCGAGATGACGAAGACGTGTGTGAAGCCCTCGGGTCGCCAGCCCGAGCCGTCGCTGCGGTAGTTCAGGCGGTCAACGACGCGCGGCGCGTCGATCCACTTCGCGCCCGCCGGCCGCGAGGGCATCTTCACCGAGAGGCCGGGGTTGCCGGGGACGAGCATGTTGAAGGCGAGGTGCTGCCCGTCGGGCGACCACGCGAGGTTCGAGGGCGCGCGCTCAAGCCGCGTGAGCTGCGTCTCGCCCGGCGCGTCTATCCAGCGGACGAAGACCTGCGCGCCCGCGGGCTGCCCCTGCGCGACGTAGGCGATGCGCCGCGAGTCGGGCGACCACGCGGCCTGCGAGCCTTTGACGAGGAAGCGGTTGCGCCCGCCGTCGAAGTCCATGATCCAGACCTCGTCCTCGTACTTGTCGTTGACCTTGTCGGCCCAGCGCCGCGTGTAGACGATCTGCTTCCCGTCGGGCGAAATCCTCGGCGCCGCGACCATCTCCCAGTCGAGAAACAGGTCAACCGTCAGGCGGTCTTTCTGCCGCGCTTGCACCGGCGCGAGCATGAAGGCGAGCGCGACGGCGAACAGGAAGGTGCTCCTCAGTCTCATTGAACTCTCCGTTCTCTTCTGTTGATACGGGCGCCGGCTGAGGGCCGGCGCGGCGACGATTTGGTGAACTGTGCGGAGATGATAAAGGAAAAGGCCGCCGGTTGAAAGTGAGCCGCCCGGCCGGCGAGGGCGGCTCGGCGGCCGCCCTTCGAGAGTCTATCGGGGGTCGGGGGACTTGTCCCACCAGTGGCGCGTGAGGTGCCAGAGCAGGCCGGGGAGGACGAAGAAGACGCCGATGGCGACGGTGACGACGCGCGGTGAGATTTGGAAGCGGTCGAGCGCCTCGCCGGTGGCGTAGTTCGACGCGGCCATCGCCAGCGTCATCAGCATCAGCTCGGCGGCGAAGACGCGGCCGCGGAACTCGTCCTCGACGGTCGATTGCAGCAGCACGGTCGAGAAGACCCAGAGGACGCTGCCACCCATGTGCGCGACCGCGAGCCACAGGAGCGCGAGCGGGAAGTTCTCCGCGACGCCGAACAGGACGTAGAACGCGCCCGCGACGACGAACGAGACGCCGATGGTGCGCTGCATCTGCTCGCGCGTCTCGCCGTAGAAGCGGCGCATCAGGACGGGCCCGACCGCGGTGCCCACGCCGCGCGCCGCGTAGAGCACGCTCATCCCGAGCGCCGCGCCGCCCACGGCGCCGAGCGAGAGCCGGAAGACCTTCTCGCCGAAGACAGGGAGCAGCGTGAGAATCCCGCCGCCGATGCCCCACGCCGGCTTGACCAAAAGCAGCGCCATCACGCGCGGCCGACGCCGCACGTAGCGCAAGCCTTCGAGCGTGTCCGTGACGCCGAGCGACTTCGCCAGCGTGAGCTTCCGTTTCGGGCGCGGCTCGCGGCGCGGGAGTCGCACGCTCCAGACGAGCACGGCCGAGAGCAGGTAAGTGAGCGAGTCGATGACGAAGGCGGCGTCGGTGCCGAACCAGTCGGTGACGGGGCCGCCGACGGCCGCGCCGAGCGTGAGCATCGCCGACCACGTCACGGACGAGATGGCGTTGGCCGTGACGAGGTCGCGCGGCGCGACGACCGAGGGGAGCGCGGCCGACCGCGCCGGCTCGAAGAAGGCGGAGAAGGCGAGCTGGAGGACGGTCAGGACGTAGACGAGCCAGATTTGCTCGGGGTCGCGGATGAAGAGGAAGCCGAGGACGACGAGCGCGCGCGCCACGTCCGAGGCGATCATGATGTGGCGACGGTCGAAGCGGTCGGCGAGGACGCCCGAGAGCGGCCCCAACACGACGCTCGGCAAGAAGCGCGCGACGAGCACGAGCCCGACCGCGCGCCCCGACCCCGTCAGGCGCAGCACCAGCGTGAAGAGCGCGATGGTGTCGAACCAGTCGCCGAGCTGGCTGACGACCTGCCCGAGCCACAGTTGGCGGAAGTCGCGGTTGCCGCGCAGCAGCGCCATGTAGCCGCCCGCCGCCGCGGCCGGCTCCGCGCCCCGCGCACTCTCGTCGCTCGCCGTCTCCTCCAAACTACACCGCCGCGCCTTCCTGTAAACGTTGCCGACGAGAGTGCGCGAGCGCCGCGCGGCTTGTCAAACGCGGAACACTTTCATTCCGACCTGTGCGCTTCAGGCTGACCGGGTCACGTTGACCGCGGCCGGAGGGCGCGTCCGCCCGAGTCTGTGAAACCTCGCTTTTTGCGGCTGAAAACGCGGAGAGCCGAGCGGCACGCGGGTTGTTAAAGGAAGGGCGCGGCTCACGGGAACGCTGCACGCGCTCCCCTCGGACTCACCGCACGGAGGACGAAGAGCCGCACCAATTCTCGGGCGCGTGGAAGCGCCCGCTTTGAAAGAGGAGGCGACAGCAAGAGTCGAGGTCAACGAAGACGCCTCCCACATTTCTCACCCAACCCGGCGGGGCAGTGCCACTGTGTAGACCCGCCGTTTGCCCCCAAGCCCGTCGCCGGAGGCGAGTGCCGATTTGCTCCCGGCACTCGCTCCCGGCGACGGACAGTTTTGAGGAAAGGAATCAAGGATGAGGGATGAAGTTCGGACCGTCTCTCCCTCATCCCTCATCCTTCATCCTTCATCCTTCCGAGGAGGGCGCGAGTGATTCGCATCGACATGTCTGACTACAGCCGCGCGGCCGGCGGCTACTGGGCCGCGCTGGTGTCGGCGGGGGCGCTGGCGCTGGGGTGGGGCGCCTACGCGTGCCTCACGTACAGCTTCATGCAGTGGGCGCAACTGCTCGTCCTCGCGAGCCTCGTCGTCATCTCGGGGATGCTGCCGGCGCGCATCCCCGGCACGAAGGCCGTCGTCACGGCCGGCGACTGCTTCGTCTTCCTCGGCGTGATCTTCCTCGGGGTGCCGGCCGGCATCGTCCTCGGCGCGCTCGACCTCCTGACCGGCGCGCTCGGCAGCTCGAAGCGCGCCGCGAGCTGGATCGCCATGCCCGCGTGCATGGCCGTCACCGTCTTCGTCGCCGGCCACGCCTTCTACCTCGCGCTCGAAGCGCACTCGGGCATCACGCGCCGCCCCTTGGGCGTCGGCCAGCAACTCTCGCTCGAACAGCTCGTCCTCCCGCTCGTCCTGATGTCGCTCGTCCAGTACACGGTCAACAGCTCGCTGGTCGCGGGTCTGCTCGCCTTGAAGAGCCGCCGGCCGGTCTGGCGCTGCTGGCGCGACAACTACCTGCAAAGCTCGTGGACGTTCTTCGCGGGCGCGTTCGCGGCCGGCCTCGTCTACGTCGCCATCATGCGGTTCGGGCTGCTCTACGTCATCCTGAGCGTGCCCGTCGTCGCCGCCACCATCGCCACCTACCGCGCCTACTTCGAGCGCTTCGCCGAGAAGACGCGCGAGGCCGCCGAGGTCTCGCGCCTTCACCTCGCCACGGTCGAGGCGCTCGCCACCGCCATCGACGCCAAAGACCAGACGACGCACTTCCACGTCCGCCGCGTGCAGGTCTACTGCGAGCGGATGGGCGAGCTGATGGGGCTTGCCGCCGCCGAGATTAAAGCCCTCAAGGCCGGCGCGCTCCTCCACGACATCGGCAAGCTCGCCGTCCCCGACCACATCCTCAACAAGCCCGGCAAGCTGACCGAGGCCGAGTTCGAGCGGATGAAGGTGCACACGACGGTCGGCGCGCAGATACTCGAACGCGTCGGCTTCCCGTACCCGGTCGTCCCCATCGTCCTCTACCACCACGAACAGTGGGACGGGCGCGGCTACCCCGAAGGGTTGAAGGGCGAGGAGATACCTTTGACGGCGCGCATCCTGTCGGTCGTCGATTGCTTCGACTCGGTGCGCGAGGAGCGCCCCTACCGTCGCGGCATGACGCAGGACGAGGCGTGCGCGATGCTCGGGCGCGGCGCGGGCGGCCACTTCGACCCGCGCGTCGTCGAGGTCTTCCTCCGCCACCTGCCGCGCTTCGAGGAGGAGATTACCGCGCAGGGCTTAGACAACCGCGGGCTGACCAACGAGGAGTGGGAGCACCGCGACTTGCTCGGCGAGGAGCCGGCGGCCGACTCTCAGCACGCGCCTTCGGCCGTCCACCGCTCGGACGCGCCGCACTACCTGAGCCAGATTACGAACGCGCACCGCGAGGTCTACGCGCTCTACGAGATCGCGCGCACCTTCGGGTCGTCTCTGGACATCGAGGACACGGTCTCCGTCCTCGTCAACAAGGTCGGCCACGTCGTGCCGTTCGACCTGTGCGCCGTCTACCTTTACGACGAGGACAAGGGCTACGCCACGGCCGCGCACGTCGCGGGGCGTCACGCCGAAGTCTTGCGCGGCCGCGCGGTCGCGCCGGGCGAGGGCGTCGTGGGCTTCGTGCTCGCCAACCGTCGCTCGTCCTATTTGCTCGACCCGATGCTCGACTTCCAAGGCGTCGAGCTGCCCGACGGCTGCGCCTTCCGCTCGATGGTCGCGCTGCCGCTCCTCAAGGACGAGCGGCTCGTCGGCTCGCTCGCCGTCTACTCGTCCGAGCCGCGCCGCTACACCGACGACCACCTGCGGCTCCTCGACACCGTCGCGCGGCTCGCGTCGGACGCGCTCTCGAACGCGATGAGCCACGCGCAGGCCGAGTCGAACGCGCTGACCGACACGCTGACCCTGCTCCCGAACGCGCGGGCGATGTACGTGCGCTACGAGCAGGAGGCCGCGCGCGCGCGCCGGACGGGGCGGCCCTTCCAGGTCGTGATGCTCGACCTCGACGACTTCAAGCAAGTCAACGACACCTACGGGCACAAGACCGGCGACCGGATGCTGCGCGAGGTGGGGCGGATACTTCAGGCGCAGCTCCGCGAGTACGACTTCCTCGCGCGCTACGCGGGCGACGAGTTCGTCGCCATCGTGCAGGACTTGTCGGCCGAGCAGACCATCGAGCTGCGCGAGCGCATCGAGCGCGCCGTCTCGAAGTTCTCGCTCCACGTCCGCGGCGACAAGCACGCGCGCGTCGGCATCTCGGTCGGCTCGGCCACCTACGGCGTCCACGGCGAGACGCTCGACCAACTGCTCATCGCCGCCGACGAGGCCATGTACTCGGCCAAGTCCTTCCACAAACAGCGCCCGGCCGACGACAAATCCGCCCGCCCGGCGGAAGTCGCGACCGGGGACTTAGCCTCGACGGCGATTAACTAAAAGCCGACGGCCGGAAGGCCGTGAGCCGTGGCGAGAGGAATCAGCGTTCCTCTCGCCACGGCTCACGGCCTTCCGGCCGTCGGCTTTCTTACGTTGAGAGTGATGAAAGGAAAAGGCTCGACACCCGGCAGGAGAAGTCCGGCAGCATCGGGGATTCGAGCGCCTCGTCGGCGTGGAGTGTCGCCGCCGGCTTCAGCGCGTCGCCCTCGCGCCGGTAGACCTCCACCAGCCGCCGCATCCAATCCACGATCCAATACTCCGAGACTCCGCGCCGCGAGTAGAGCTTGAGCTTGGCCCCCCGGTCGCGGTATTCGTTCCTCCTGCCGGGCGAGAGCACCTCGACGACCAGCTCGGGCGCTTCGGTGAAGTGCCCCGCCTTATCGAGCGCGCCCGCCATGCGTTCGTGACTGACCCAGACCACGTCCGGCGCCACGTCATCGCCGTCGGCGAAGACCAGCCCCGGCGCGATGAGCGCCACACCCGTCTTACTCTTTTTACACCACCCGACAAGGCACCAAGTGATCTCGGCGCAGGCGAATTGATGTTCGGCGCTCGGCTGCTTAGACACGTAGAGGTCTCCTTCGATGACCTCGTAGCGCTGGCCGTCGTCCGGCATCAGCGCGAGGTCGGCGGAAGTGAATTTCCTGACTGTTTCCATTTCAGAACTCCTCTCTACGGTTGGCGGCCCGTGCCCACATTCTACTCCAGGGCGCCCGCGCCGGGAACGCCTTCGACCTGCCGTCTTGACTTTCCCCCGCCCGGTCGTTTTCAATCGATGTAGGCGCCCGGTCTCGGACGTGCCCAGAGGGGTCGGGACGCCGCCGCCCCGTTAGCACAGCCTCAGAGCTTCCGCACCGCGCGGGGTGAACGCCCCCCGACCCCGCGCCAACAGTTCCGGTCGAAGCAAGACGATGACAGTCTCTTCTCAGGTTTCGCAGAAGGCCGCGACCATCCTCGTGGTCGAGGACGACGAGCGCGTGCGCGGGGGCCTCGCGCGCGCCTTCGAGTCGGAGGGGCACAAAGTCCTCGCCTGCGGCGACGCGGCCGAGGCGCTGAGGGAGCTGCACCGCGTGGGCTGCGACCTCATCGTCCTCGACGTGGAGCTGCCCGGCGTCAGCGGCCTCGCGCTCTGCCGGCTGCTGCGCGCGCAGGCGGCGACGCGGCGCCTGCCCGTCATCATCGTCTCGTCGCACGACCGCGAGGAGTACAAGGTCGAGGCGTTCGCCGCCGGCGCCGACGACTTCGTCGTCAAGGGCGCGACCACGCGCGAGCTTTTGACGCGCGTCGGCGCGCACCTCCAGGCCGCCGAGCGCGAGCGCCTGCTGCGCGGCAGCAACCGCGAACTCTCCTTCATCGCCGACCTCGGGCGCGGGCTGCTCCACGCGCTCTCGCCCGCCGAGGTCGTCCGCCGCGTGGCCGGCGCGACCTTCGAGGGCGCCGACGCCTCGCTCTCGGCGGCGGTGCTCATCCGCGACGCCGGCGCGAAGCCGCGGGCCGGCTCTGCGGGCGCGGAGGGGCTGACGGTCTGCGTCTTCGACCGCGAGGGGAGCGCCGAGGATGACGCCTCGCTCGTCCACATCGGGCGCCTGCGCGCGTGGCTCGCCACGGCGCCGTCCACTTCGGGCTGCTTCGAAGACCGCGAAAACTTCTTCCTCAAAGACGAGGCGCACGTCGTCGAGTTCGCCGCCCCGCTCCGCTTCGAGGGGCGCGCGCTGGGCGCGCTCGTCGTCGGCTACGACCGCCGCGCCGCCTGCGGCCAGACCGAGGAGCGCTTAGTCGAGGCCGCCGCGCAGCAGGCGGCGCTGGCCGCGCGCATCTCCACGCTCTACGAGGCCGCGCGCTCGGCCTCCGTCCACCTCGCCCGCGAGGTCGAGCGCCGCACGGCCGAGGCCGAAAGTCAGCGCCGCTTCACCGAGGCGATCATCGACAGCCTCCCCGTCTCGCTCTACGCCGTAGACCGCGACTACCGCGTCGTCGCGTGGAACCGCAACCGCGAGTTGGGCGGGCAGGGCATCCCGCGCCGCGACGTGCTCGGCCGCAACATCTTCGAGGTCTTGAAGCGCCAGCCGCGCGAGGCGATGCAGCGCGAGTTCGAGAGCGCCTTCCGCACCGGCGAGATTCAGCGCCTGGAGCAGGAGTCGCGCGGCCGCGACGGCTCGACGCACCACTGGCTGGTCAGCAAGGTGCCGATGCGCATCGACGGCGAGGAGGTCTCGCACGTCATCACCGTCGGCGAGGACATCACGGCGCGCGTCCAGGCGAACCGCGCGGTGGCGCGCACCGAGCGGCTCGCGGCCGTCGGCCGTCTGGCGGCGGGCGTCGTCCACGAAATCAACAACCCGCTCGCCACCATCGCCGCCTGCGCCGAGGCCCTTGAGTCGCGCGTCGCCGAGGGCGTCTACGGCGCGGGCGCGGAGGTCGAAGACCTGCGCGAGTACCTGCAACTCATCCGCGGCGAGGCGTTCCGCTGCAAGCAGATTACGAACGGCCTGCTCGACTTCAGCCGCGCGCGCGCCGTCGAGCCGGCGCCGGTTGACGTGTCGGAGGTGGTCGAGTCGGCCGCGCGTCTGCTCGCGCACCAGAAGCGCGGCGCGTCGATTAAGATCGACGTCGAACTCGCCGAGGGGCTGCCGCTCGTCTCGGGCGACATGGGGCAGTTACAGCAGGCGGTCATCATCCTCGCCGAGAACGCCATCGACGCGATGCCGTCGGGCGGCACCCTCACGATGCGCACGCTGCGCGAGGGCGAAGACGAGACCGAGGCGGTCGTCATCGAGGTGAGCGACACGGGACAGGGCATCCCCGTCGAGATACGCGAGAGGATTTTCGACCCCTTCTTCACCACGAAGGAGGTCGGGCGCGGCACCGGGTTAGGACTCGCCGTCTGTTATGGTATTGTTACCGAGCACGGCGGTCGCATCGGCGTGGAGTCGGCCGTGGGCCTCGGCAGCACGTTCCGCATCGTGCTGCCGGCGGCTAAAACCCTGACGGAGACCTACCCTGTTGAGTGAAAACCGACAGCCAGCGCGCATACTCGTCGCCGAAGACGAGGCCAACCTCCGCCTCGTCCTCCAGAAGGAACTCCAGCGGATGGGGCACGACGTGCGCGTCGCGCCCGACGGCGAGGCGGCGCTCAAGCTCTTGGAAGAGAGCAACGTGGACGTTCTGCTCTCCGACATCTCGATGCCGCACATGGACGGCATGGAGCTGCTGCGCCGCGTCCACCAGCGGCCGAACCCGCCCGAGGTCATCATGCTGACGGGGCACGCCACCGTCGAGTCGGCCATCGAGGCGATGAAGCTCGGCGCCTACGACTACCTCTCCAAACCCTACCGCATCGCGGAGCTTGATGCGCTCGTGAAGCAGGCGGCCGAGAAGCGGCGCCTGCGCGTGGACAACGCGCGGCTGCGCACGCTGGTCGAGCGACGTTCGGCCACGCCCGAGATCATCTTCGTCTCCGACGCGATGCGCGAGGTGATGCGCCTGGTCGAGCGCGTCGCGCCGTCCGACGCGTCGGTGCTCATCACCGGCGAGTCGGGGACGGGCAAGGAACTGATCGCCAACGCCATCCACCGCCTCTCCCTGCGCAGCGAGGGGTCGTTCATCGACTTGAACTGCGCGGCGTTTCAGGAGTCTTTGTTAGAGTCGGAGCTGTTCGGCTACGAGGCGGGCGCGTTCTCGGGGGCGAAGGGTCGCAAGCTCGGGCTGTGGGAGCTGGCAGACAACGGGACGATCTTCCTCGACGAGGTGACCGAGCTTCCGCCGCCTTTGCAGTCGAAGCTGCTGCGCGCGATTGAGACCAATTCGTTCTACCGCGTCGGCGCGGTGCGCAAGGTTCAGGTCAACGTCCGCGTCGTCGCGGCGACGAACCGCGACGTGAACGAGGTCACCTCCGACGGCCGTTTCCGCGCCGACCTGCTCTACCGCATCAACAGCTTCCAGATCAACCTGCCGCCCCTGCGCGAGCGCCCCGAGGACGTGGAGCCGATCGCGCAACACCTGCTCAAACAGCTCGCCGGCCCGAACGCGCCCGAGCTGTCGCCCGAGACGCTCTCGGCGCTCAAGTCATACGCGTGGCCGGGCAACGTCCGCCAGCTCCGCAACACGCTCGAACGCGCGGTGCTGCTCTCCAACGACGGCCGCATCACGACCTCTGAGCTGCCGCCCGAGATCGTCAGCCCCGTCTCGGTCTTCCGCCCCGCCGCCGCCATGTCAACCGACGCCTCGGGCGCGCAGGGCGTGACGGCCGCGCCGGGCGCCACCCCGCCTCTGCGTGAGGTCGAGCGCCAGCAGATACTCGCCGCGCTCGAACAGACCGGCTGGCACCGCGGCAAGACCGCCGACATGCTCGGCATCTCCCCCTCCACCCTCTACCGCCGCCTGCGCGACTACAACCTGACCAAAAGACAGTAGTCAGTAGCCAGTAGAAAAGACAGGCGGCGCGCTCGGATGATGACCGGGACGCGCCGCCTCTGTTTTCCCTACTGACTACTGACTACTGTCTACTGTCTACTAATTTTTCATCCCCCGCCGCCGGTGGCGGTCTTCTGCGGGTTCTTGGGTTGGCCGAGGGTGCGGCGGGCGGTGTCGGCCTTGTCGCGGTCGCCGGTGCGCTCGTAGAGAGCGACGAGGCGTTCGAGGACGGCGCTGGCGCCGGGTTGGAGGCGGAGCGCGGCCTCGTAGTGTTTGACCGCGTCCTTATCACGCCGCTGGTCTTCGAGGATGCTTGCGAGCTTGAGGTGCGCCTCGTACTCGCCGGAGCCGCGCGCGAAGTTCTTGAAGGCGTCGTCGTGGCGGCCGAGCCGCGCATGGACGACCCCGAGGTTGTTGTAGATGACCGGCTCGTTCGGGGCGAGCTTGGCCGCCTGCTTGAGACGCTTGAGCGCGCCCTTGTAGTCGTCCGCGAGGTAGAGCGAGTAGCCGAGGTTCGTCAGCGCCACATAGTCCTTCGGCGCGGCGGAGAGCGCGCGCTCGTAGGCGTCGGCCGCCAGACGGTGCCAGCCGAGTCGGTCGTAGGCGAGGCCGAGCAGATTGTTCGCCTCGGCGAGTTGCTCGGGCAGCCCCGTCGCCGTCGCGGTCTGCAACTCGGCGACGGCCTCCTGCACGTAGCCGTGCTGGAGCAGCGCGCGCCCCTGCGAGACCGGGTCGGAGGGGACGCCGACGATCTTCGGAATCCACATCCGCGGCTGAAGCTCGCCCGCGACCTCGCCCGCCGACGGTCGGACGACGCGCACGCCTTCCGACGCGCGCGCGGCGCCCGAAGAATCGCGCGGGGCTTCGACGTTCGCGGGCGCCGTCGTGATCGGTTCGACCCTCGCGGCTTCGACCGGCTCGGGCTGAGCCGCCGTCACAGTCTGTCCGGGCGAAGCGGGCGCGGCGTCACCCTCGCCCGGCTTCGGCTCTTCCTGCGCGGCGCCCTGCGCGGTCTCTACAACCTTTGCGCCCTGTGTCGAGGCGGCCGTCTCCTGCGCGGGAGCGGGACTCTTCTTCGCCGTCTCGGACTTCGACTTGCCGCCGCCGAACAGGCGCGCCAGCGCGCGGAAGGGCGCGCCGAGCACTCGCGCGAAGGCGTTGCCCTTAGGCTTCCGCGGCCGCGTCTCGTCCGCAACTTCGCCGCCGGCTTCGGCGGCGCCGTCGGCCGGCTCGCTTTCGGCGCGCTTGACGGTCGGGGCGACGGCGTCGCTCACGGCGGGCGCCGGCCCCTCGGGGAAGCCACTGCCGAGCGCCGCGTGCGGCACGAGCAGCGACGCGGCGACGACGAGCGCGAAGAGAAGTGAAGAAGTCTTGCTTTTGGACACGGCCGAAACCTCCTGCGGCGCCGGACCGCGCTGTCCAGACTTTCAAAAGGGAAAGACTTCAGGCGGGGCCCCGCGGGCGCTCGAATTATAAGTCACACCAATACCGATGTAAAAACGCCCTCCGCCGCCCGTCGTTCATAAAAGAGGGGGCGGGAGCTCTCGCCCCCGCCCCCGTGCGTCTCGGCCGTGGCCGCGTCGCCTACTTGCCGGTGTTGAAGTACTGGATGCAGTCGCCCTGATTCTTGAAGGTCGTGCCGCCGGAGCCGTAGAGGGTCTGCCAGCCGCCGTTCTTGCAGGCGTTCTTGCTCGCGGGCACGGGGCAGCCCGAGCCGTTGACGGTCGTGCCGGCCGGGGTGTTGGGGCAGGCGTCCGAGCCGTCGTTGACGTTGTCGTTGTCGTCGTCGAGGTCGCAGGCGTCGCCCTGACCGTCACCGTCGAAGTCGGCCTGGTCGCCGTTGGCGGTCGTCGGGCAGTTGTCACTGTCGTCGCCCACGCCGTCGGCGTCGGCGTCCGGCTCCATGTCGTAGACGAACGGGCAGGCCGCCGTCGTAAAGCCGAGGACGAGCTTGTCAACGTTCGTGACGAGGCCGGGGTTGCCCGAACCCTGGTTAAAGCCGAAGCCGAGGATGACGGCGTCGGGGTTGTTGGCGGCGATCTCCGTCCAGGTCTTGTCACAGGCGGCGGTCGCGCCCGCGCACTGGCCGTTGATGGGCTGCGTAGACCACCAGATGCCGCCCCCGAAGGCGTTCCACGTCTGCCACTGGCCGCTGACGACCGGCCCTTGGGCGGTGTTGTAGACCGGCTCGAAGACGAGCGTGGCGAAGCCGCCGGCGGCCGGGCCGTTGTAGTCGATCTGCATGTTGAGCGCCGTCACCTGCTGGGCGCTGCCAGCCGCGCGGTAGGTCGAGTACTCGATGGCGTTGACCTCGGAAATCTTCTTCCCGACGTGCTCGTAGTTGAAAAGGAAGACCTTCTCCCCGCCGGTCACCGTCGTGAGCTGGAGGCTCCCGGCGCCGAGCGGCGCGCCGGCCGGCCCGGTCACGAACGCGCCCGCGGTCGGGGGCGTGCCGGCACGCGTGTAGAGCACCCAGTCGTCCGTGGGGGCGGGCGGGGTGTTCTCGGGCAGGCGCGTGACGTCGCTCTCGGTCACTTCGGTCGTCACGCAGGCGACGCGCGCCGAGACGCCGAGGCCGACGTTGCCGACGAGGGCGGCGATGATCAGTGCCGCGAACATAGAAACTCTCTTCATTGATTCTCCTTGAGTGTGTTCATCGATGGGGCAAGCGGGCTTACAGCCCGGCTGTTGGGGAAGTGCCCGCCGCCGTCTTAACTCTTCGGGGTAAAACCCCGGCGGCGGGCTTGCGGCGTGTCCCGCCGTAACTTTAAGGGCGAAAAGAATGCGTGCATTTCTAACGCGGGTCGGGTCTGCGAGTTGATTCCGGCGGCTCCGTCGTAAGACTGGTCTGCGGCTCGCGCGGCGGGAATCGCTTTAGAAGGAAGAACACGCATCCTAAGCGACAACGCGGCGGCTGTCAAACGCCGAAGGCGCGACCCTATCAAACCGCCGGGCGTCGGGCTGCGAAGTAGAGCAGCTTAACGAAAGAGGTAGTGCGGGCGTTTTTCCAAAAACACGCGGGGGCGAAACACCGCACGCCGTCACAATCTTTCTCTCTTTTACGTGATGGGCGTGCCCGGCGGATTCAGGCGGGCGGGTCGGCGGGGAGGCTTTGCTCGAAGGCGCGGCGGAGGTCTTCGGGGACGGGGACGGCGCGGCGCTCGTCGAGGCTCATCGAGACCTGGACGTGCGTCGCCGTCGCGCACAGCTCGCGGTCGGAGGCGCGGCGCAGACGGTACTCGAAGGTGACCGACGTGCGTCCGACGGACGAGACCCAGACCTCGACCTCCGCCACGTCGCCGTAGACGAAGGGCGCGAAAAACTCCGCACGCACGTTGACCGTCGGGAACCCGACGCGCCCGTCGGCCACCAGCCGCGCGTAAGACACGCCGCAGCGCGCCGCGAAGAACTCCTCCATCGCCGCGTGGCAGTAATGGAACAGCACGGGGTAGTAGACAAGCCCCGCCGGGTCGCAGTCGCCGAACCGGACGGGGAGGAGAGCGGAGAAGGGCATAAGGGAGTAGTTAGTAGAAAGACCTTCGTTATTGCCTTAACGCTTAAATGTTAGCATCAACTACCGTAACGCGGAGCGCTACTGACTACTGACTACTGTCTACTGTCTTTCAACTGCTTCCTGTCGATCTTCCCCCGGTCGTTCTTGGGGAGCGAGGGGACGAACTCGACCCAGCGCGGGTACTTGTAGAGCGCGAGGTTGGATTTGACGAACTCCTTGATCGACCGCGCCAGCTCGTCGCCGGGGGCGTGGCCTTCGCGCAGCACGAGGAAGGCTTTGGGCTTGACGAGGTCGTCGCCCGCGTCGTGGCCGACGACCGCCGCTTCGAGCACGGCCTCGTGCCGGAGCAGGCAGTTCTCGATCTCGGCGGGCGCGACGAAGACGCCCGAGACCTTGAGCATGTCGTCGGTGCGCCCGTGGTACCAGAAGTATCCCTGCTCGTCGAAGTGGAACTGGTCGCCCGTCGTGCACAGGTCGCCCGCGAAGGTCTGC
This sequence comes from Pyrinomonadaceae bacterium, assembly GCA_036388915.1. Taxonomy (GTDB): domain Bacteria; phylum Acidobacteriota; class Blastocatellia; order Pyrinomonadales; family Pyrinomonadaceae; genus QHXN01. The sequence goes on along the minus strand of DASVQX010000004.1, from coordinate 38,774 downwards.
TTCGACTTCTCGTGCGCCTGCCAGTAGCAGAGCGCCGCCGAGTCGCCTTTGATTCTGAGTGTGCCCATCTCGCCGGCCGGAAGCGCGCGGCCGTCGGCGTCCACGACCTCGGCCTCGTACCCTTGGACGACGCGGCCGAGGCTGCCGGGCTTCACGTCGCCGGGTCGGTTCGTGATGTAGATGTGGAACATCTCGGCCGAGCCGATGCCGTCGTAAATCTCCACGCCGAAGGTCTCGACCCAGCGGCGGTACAACTCCTCGGGCAGCGCCTCGCCCGCCGAAAGACACATGCGGAGCGAGGACAAATCCTTCCGCGCCGCGCCGTTGACCGAGAGCATGCCGTTGATCATCGTCGGCACGCTCGTCAGGATGGTCGGGCGGTGGCGTTCGATGACCTCGAAGAGTTTTTCGGGCGTCGAGCGCTCTGGGAAGAGCGCGGTCGCGCCGCCCACCGCGAACGGGAAGAGGAGGTTGGTGCCGGTGGCGTAGCCGAAGAAGAGTTTGGGGACGGAGACGGTCAGGTCGTCTTCGCCGACGCCGAGCACGCCCTTCGCGTAGCACTCGGTGTTGTAAGGCAGGTCGTGCTGCAAGTGCACCGCGCCCTTCGGGTGACCCGTCGAGCCAGAGGTGAAGAGCCAGATGGCCACGTCGTCGCGGTGCATGTCGGCGGGCGTCAGCTCATCGCCTTGCGCGGCCGCGGCCTCCGAGAAGGAGTGAAAGCGTCCGCGCTCGCCGCCCACGACTAAAACGCTCCGCAGGTGCTTCGAGTCACGGGCGGCCTGCGTGAAATTGTCGAGCAGAGACTCGTGGATGACGGCGACGCGCGCGCGCGTGTATTCGAGGTAGTAGCGGTAGTCTTCGGCCGGCAGCAGCGGGTTGACCATCGTGATGACGCCGCCCGCGCGGTTCGCGCCGAACCACGTCCACACGAACTCGGGGCAGTCGGGCAGCGCGATGAGCACCCTGTCCTCGACCCCCAAACCCATCTCGCGCAGCGCGCCGCCCGCGCGGTTCGACAGACGCGCCGCGTCCGCGTACGTGAAAGTCTCGTCGCCGTAGTAGAGGCAGACCTTGCCCTCGCGCCCCGCCCCTTCCACGTTGTGGTAGAGGAAGTAGTCGCTCATCCTGAATCGCTCGGGGAACTCGACGTTAGGCATAAGCGGGAACGGTTTCGTTTCAGGTGTGGCCGGCGAAGGGGCAGCCGCCCGAGCCGTGCTTCGAGTCGAGGTGCGTGCGCGCCTCCCAGAGTTCGGGGAAGAACTTTTTGTCGAGCGTCGTCCTGAGATAGCCGACGCCCTCGCTGCCGCCGGTGCCCTTCTTCGTGCCGAGCATGCGCTCGACCATCTTGACGTGGTGGTAGCGCCAGAGCGAGAAGAACTCGTCGTGCGCGATGAGCACCTCGGAGAGTTGGAACTCCTCGTAGCGCGTCTCGAAGTGCGTGATGACTTCGAGCACGGCGCGCACGCGGCGGTCGTAGAGTTTACGCCGCTCTTCTTCCGAGCTTTGCGGGTCGTCGGGCGGGGCGTCCAGCCCGCGCCGCGCGAGCAGCGCGAAGAACTCCTCGCCGAGCGTGGGCGCCTGCGCGCGCGCGCGCAGGCGTTCGGCGGCGAACTCGTCGTCGGCGAAGGCGCGCATGACGGCGTCATCCTTGAGGCCGGAGGCGAACTCGATCTCGCGAAACTGCATCGACTGGAACCCGCTCGCGGGGTTGAGCTGGTCGCGGAAGCCGAGGAAGTTGATCGGCGTCATCGTCTCAAGGACGTGTATCTGCGTGACGAGCAGCTTCTCGATCTCGACGACGCGCGCGAGCGCCCGCGCCGCCGACGGCGCGCGGTCTTCGCGCATCGCGGAGATGGCGGCGTCCGCCTCGTGGAGTACCTGCTTGAACCACAGCTCGTACGCCTGGTGGATGGTGATGAAGAGCAGCTCGTCGTGGTGCGCGGGGTCGGACAGGCACCCCTGCAACTCGATCAGGTCGCGCACGCGCAGGTACTTGTTGTAAGAGAGCGGCGCCTTGCCGCCGTATTCGTTGGGCATAAGGAAGAAATCAAAAGGCCGCGCCGGCCGCCTCGTGCGCGGCGTAGGCGCGCGTGTCGAGGATGCTGCGCATCTCGCGGACGACCAGCTCAAGCTCCTCGTCCTTCGTGTAGAAGTGTGGCGAGATGCGGACGCCCGCGCCGGGGCGGTAGTCCACGATGAACTCGCGGCGTATCAACTCGCGCGTGACGGCGGCCGCGTGGTCGGCGGCGACGGTGATGGTGCCGCCGCGCTTCGCGGGGTCGCGCGGGCTTGTCACGCGCAGCCCCGCCTCCTCGCACAGCTCGATCAGCCCCTGCGTCTGCCGGACGCTCTTCTCGCGAATCCTCTCGACGCCGATCTCGTTGATGATCTTGTAGCCCGACTCAGCCGCGTAGAGCGCGGGGACGGCGGGCGAGCCGTGGAGGAAGCGCGCCGCCCCTTCCGCGTACTCGATCGGCCCGTCCTCGAAGGCGAAGGGCGCGGCGTGCGCCATCCAGCCCGTCACCTTCGGCTCAAGACTCCCGCTCAGCCGCGGCGCGACGTAGAGGTAGCCCGCGCCGGGGCCGCCGCAGAGCCACTTGACCGAGCCGCCCGTGCAGAAGTCCACGTCAAGATCTTTCACCGAGAAGGGGACGGTGCCGGCCGACTGGTAGGTGTCGAGCACGACGAGCGCGCCGACCTCGTGCGCGCGGCGGGTGATGGCGCGCGCGTCCTGCAACGACGCGCTCTTGAAGAGGACGTGCGAGACGGGGACGAGCAGCGTCTCCTCGTCGATGGCCGCCAGCGTCGCTTCGAGCGGGGCGGTGATGCCGTCCTCGGACTTCACCTTGTGGATGCGGAAGCGGCCGTCGCGCGCGTGCGCCTCGTAGACGTACATCACCGAGGGGAACTCCAGCTCGGAGTAGACGATCTTGTTGCGGCGCGTGTCGGGCGCGGTGTCGAAGCAGGAGAGGATGAGCGACTGGCAGACCGAGACGTTCTGGTGCATGGCGACCGTGCCGGGGTCGGCGCCGATGATGCGCGCCACCTCGTCGCCGACCGTGAGCGGCATCTCCCACCACCCTTCGGCCCAAGCCCGCACGCCGCGCGTCGCCCACGTCTCGGCGTAAGCCTGCAAACGCTCCTGCGCCCGCCGCGGCATCGCGCCGAGGCTGTGCGAGATGAGGTACGTCGCACTCTCCAGAATCGGGAACTCCCGCCGCCACTCAAGAAGCTCGTCCGTCAAACGCCTCAACCTCCGTTCTCAGTCCTGCGCAGGCACCGCGCAATATGTTCCGCGCCTCCGCGTCACGCCCGCTCCCTTGTGTTGTCTTTCAGCTCGGGGTGGCGCTCGGGGAAGCCGCCGCGCTTCAGCTTGTAGTGCCCCGGCTTGAGCGTCTCATCTTCCGTCATCCCGGCCTCTATGTCGCGCCGATAGTCCTCTTCCGAGATTTCGATGGTCACGTTTTCCCCGTCGTCCTCGACCACGGAAAAGACGAACGGCCTAGCGGGTTCTTGCTCGCTCATAAAATTTACGCTCCGACCCGGCAGTCCTCCGCGCCGAGATGATGCGCAACATGTCCTCCGCGCGCCCGGCGTAAACCACATAAAGTAGACGCCGACTAGACAAGCCGATGACGAAAAACCTGTTCCCGGCGTCCGAGCGCTCGGGGTCGTAATCCCCGACTGCGGTTAGGTCGTTGAAGACTTCCGCCGCTTCCTCGAAGCTGACGCCGTGCTTGCGCAGGTTGGCGGCCGCCTTTTTGTCGCCCCACTCGAATCTCACTCGATTGAGTGCAGCCTTTCGTAAGCTGTTCGGGTTTGACGTTGGCGGACGCCGGCTAGAGTATAGCCGCCCGGAATTTGAATGGCTACTTAGGCGGGCGGGAGGGGCGGCGGCGGTTATTCGTCGCGGAGGATGCGGCTGATTTCGCGGTCGGCGTCGATGGGGGATTTGCGGAAGGCGGCGGAGGGCGCCTTGAGGTTGTAGGCGGCGATGCGGCGGTTGAGGTCGGCGATTTGGCGGCGGAAGTCTTCGGTGACGCGCCGCCAGTCGGCCTCGGCGCGCGGGGCGGAGCGGCGCGACTTGAGGCTCTCGCGGTAGGCGTGGCGCGAGCGCAGGAGGTCGGCGCGTGCGCCGTCGAGCGCCGCGCCCAGCTCCTCGCCCTCGCTGATCCAAGGGAGCGCCAGCAGGTTGTTCTTGAAGATGCGAAAGGTCGTGCGCGCGACCTGGCCGGCGAGCAGGTCGCGCCCCGCCTGCGCCGCCCCGGCCGACGAGGCGCCGAAGCCCGCGCCCCCGCCGCGCCGCAGGCCGCCCCTAAACACCCAGCCGAAAATCTCTTCCCACTTCATCCGACGAAAATCCTCCGCGCCGCACGGCTCCTGCCACCCTTACGTCGGCGCGGCGGGGATGGTTTCTGCTTTTCCGCCCGGCGGGCGCCCCGGCCGATAGGCGCGCGCGCCTTTGACGCGGTAAACTCGACCCGACTCGGCCGGAGGCGGGTCGGCACTTAATGCTTTCGGTAGACTTCGACGACTACGAGCACGAGGCGGGCGAGTGCCTGCGCGGCGCTTACGCGCACTTCACGCACCCGCGCTGGTGCGGCCACCCGCGCTGCATGTTCGAGTCCTGCGGCGGCGACCTCGCGGCCGTCGAAGCGGCGCTCGCCGGCCACGGCTACGACGCGCAGCAGGTGGCGAGGATGTTGGAGAGCTTCTACGTCCCGCTCGCCGAAGAGCGGGCCGAGGAGCGGCTGGGCTTCGGCACACCAAAGGAGGAGTGGGGAGGACTGTGATGGAGATGAGGACTGAGTCGGACACGATATTTCACCTGGCGTTCCCCGTGCACGACCTCAGGGCCGCGCGCGACTTCTACGGCGGCGTGCTCGGCTGCCCCGAGGGGCGCAGCTCGGACATCTGGATTGACTTTGACCTCTTCGGCCACCAGATCGTGGCGCACCTGCAACCGGGCCGCGCCGGGGTCGAGTCGCAGAACCCAGTGGACGGACGCGACGTGCCCGTGCCGCACTTCGGCGCCATCCTCTCGCCCGCGCAGTTCGACGAGCTGGCCGAGCGCGTGCGCCGCGCCGGCGTCCGGTTCGTCATCGAGCCTTACGTCCGCTTCCGCGGCGAGAAGGGCGAGCAGCGCACGATGTTCTTCCTCGACCCGAGCGGCAACGCGCTCGAATTCAAGGCGTTCGCCGACCGCTCGCGCGTCTTCGAGAAGTAGCGCCCAAGCCCCGAACGGAGAGACCGAAATGATCACCGTCGCCAACCGCATCTACGTAAAGCCGGAGTTCGGCGAAGCTTTCGAGGCGCGCTTCCGCGACCGCGCCGGGCTCGTGGACAAGATGCCCGGCTTCGTCTCGAACCTCGTGCTCAGACCCGTCAACGAGGGCGACCCGTACGTCGTCTTCACGGTCTGGCAGAGCCGGCGGGACTTTCTCAACTGGGTGCGCTCCGACGAGTTCGTGCGCGGGCACGCGCAGTCGGGCACGCTCCCGCGCGAGGCGTTCTCGGGCGCGAACGTTTTGGAGATGCACGAGGTCGTTCAGGACTCGGCGCGCCCGGAGCTTGAGCCTGAGCCGCCCGGCGGCCCTTTCAAGATGCACTAAGGCGGGCGGTCGTTATTTTACGAATCAGAGGGGGCAGGGAAGACGATGGCGACACTGGTGACGGGCGGCGCGGGCTACATCGGGAGTGTGATGGTTGACCAGCTCGCCGAGGCGGGCGAGCGTGTGGTCGTCATCGACGACGTTTCGCGCGGCCACCACGGCGCGCTCGCCGAGGGCGCGGCCTTCTACGAGGGGCGCGTCGGCGACCGTGAACTGGTCGAGCGCGTCTGCCGCGAGCACGCGGTCGAGGCGTGCATACACTTCGCCGCGCTCGCCAACGTCGGCGAGTCGGTCACAGACCCGCAGCTCTACTTCGAGAACAACGTCGCCGAAGGGCTGGGGCTTCTCGGCGGGCTGCTCGCGGCCGGAGTCAAACGCTTCGTCTTCTCCTCGACCTGCGCCACCTACGGCGAGCCGGTGCGCGTCCCCATCGACGAGAGCCATCCGCAGTGGCCGGTCAACCCTTACGGCTGGTCGAAGTTCTTCATGGAGAGGATTCTCGAATCCTACGACCGCGCCTACGGCCTGCGCTTCGTCGCGCTCCGCTACTTCAACGCGGCGGGCGCGACGAACAAGCGCGGCGAGCACCACGAGCCCGAGACGCACCTCATCCCGAACGTGCTGGCGGCGGCCGCCGGCCGGCTCCCCCGCGTCTCGGTCTTCGGCGGCGACTACCCGACGCCGGACGGCACCTGCGTACGCGACTACATCCACGTCACAGACCTCTGCTCGGCGCACACGCTGGCGCTCTCGTACCTGCGCGGCGGCGGCGCGTCGGAGTTCATCAACCTAGGGAACGGGCACGGCTACTCTGTGATGGAGGTCGTCGAGGCGGCGCGGCGCGTGACCGGGCGCGAGATAGAGGTGAGGGTCGAGGCGGCGCGCGCGGGCGACCCGGCGCGGCTCGTCGCCGACGCGCGGAAGGCGCGCGATGTCCTGGGCTGGGAGACTCGGTACCCCGAGCTTGAATCAATCGTCCGCACCGCCTGGGAGTGGCACGAAGCGCACCCGGAAGGCTACGGGGTGAGCGGCCGCGCGAGCGCGGGCTAAGCCCTCTCGTCAATCTTCCCAGACGCCGAAGCGACCCGCGCGGTAGTCGCGCACCGCCTGCTCCAACTCCTCGCGCGTGTTCATCACGAACGGGCCATAGCTGGCGACCGGCTCGCGGTTGCGCGCGGCGTGTCCGAAGAGGATGACGGCTTCCGACTCGGCCTCGACTTCAATCCCTTCGCCCTCGTCGTCGAACTCGACCGCGTGGCGCGCGCCGGCCTCGCGGCCGTTGACCGCGAGCGTCCCCGCCACGACGTAGAAGAGGACGCTGCGGCCGGCTTCGACTTCGGCGCTCAGCCTCCCGCCCGGCGCGAAGCGCACGACCGACAGGCTCACGTCGGTCAACGTCTCGAACGGCCCGGCAGTCCCCTCCCAGTTTCCCGACACCACGCTCACACGGACGCGCCCGCCGTCTAAGCCGACCGCCGGAATCGCTTCGCGCTGCAAGCCCGTGTAACGCGGCTCGGTCATCTTGAGCCGCGCGGGGAGGTTGACCCAGAGCTGTAGCATCTCGACGGGGCCGCCCCGCGCCTTGAACTCTTCGGAAGAGACTTCGGCGTGGATGAGTCCGCGCCCGGCGGTCATCCACTGGACGCCGGCCGCGCCGATGAGGCTCTCGTAGCCGCCGCTGTCCTTGTGCAGGAGGTCGCCCGCGAGGATGAAGGTGACGGTCTCGAAACCGCGGTGCGGGTGCGGGCCGAAGGGGAGTCCGCCGTTTCGCGGCGGGTAGACCTGCGGGCCGTGGTGGTTGAGAAAGATGAACGGCTCGACGCGCCCGACCGCCAGCGTCGAGACGGGCAGCGCCTGATACGTCACCAGCTCGCCGATGTCGGCGCGCGTCGCCTCGTGCAGCCCCCTCACGGTCTTCAACATCATGAACCCCTCGCCCCGACTGCCAAACCTTTCGCCTCGTCTCGACTTCCGAAACTTTTCGACTCAGCCCTCGCGCGTCTCGCCGCCGCCCGGCTTCGCGCCGAGCCCGGTGCTGTGCGCGCCGAACGAGCGGCCGAGCGCGCGGACTTCGGCCTCGACCTGCGGGAGCGTCTTGCGCGTCTGGCGGCCCATGATGTAGTCGGCGAGCGAACTCATAAAGAACTGGCGGACGGCCGCCGCCGCCGCCAGCGTGCGCGGGACGTAGACCTTGCGCTTGCGCCGCTCGACGGCGTGGACGAACGCCTCGGCGCACTCGCGCAGCGGCGTGACGCGGCCGAAGGGGCCGGGCAGTTTCCCGAGCATCTCCCTGAAGCCCGCGAGGTCGTTCTGCGCGTCGCGCACCATGTCGGTGTCGATCCAAGAAGGGTGCGCGACGCCGACCGCGACGCCCTTGTGCGCCAGCTCAAGCCGGAGCACGTTGCCGAACTGCTCGACGCCGCTCTTGGCCGCCGCGTAGGTCGAGATGCCGGGGAAGGGCGCGAGCGCCGCCGCCGACGAGACGAGCAGGTAGTAGCCCTCGCGCTCGGTGACGTGCGCGAGCGTCGCGCTGACGGTGCGGACGACGCCCGTCAGGTTCACGTCGATGGTGCGGACGAGCGCCTCGACGGGGCCGACCGCGACGGTGCCGTTGCTGACGACGCCGGCGTTGGCGATGACCACGTCGATGCCGCCCAGCGCCTCGGCCGTGCCCGCGGCCGCGCGTTCGAGCGCCGACTGGTCGGTCACGTCGCACTCGAACCAGACGTGACCCGCGCCAAGCTCCGAGGCGAGCGCGGCCAGAAGCTCCGGCTCAAGCCCGACGAGCGACAGGCGCGCGCCGCGCGCCGCGAGCAGCCGCGCCGTCTCCGCGCCGATGCCGCGCGCCGGGCCCGTGATGAGCACGACCTTGCCCGAGATTTGGTACGGCGACTTCATGGGGCGACCTCCTCATGTAGAACTTCTGCGAGCGCGGGGCGCGGCGCGGGGGCAGCGCGGTCGAGCAGCGCGCGCCACTCGCGCGCGAACTCGACGAGCGCCGAGCGCGCGGCCGGGCAGACGCCGGTCAGGTGCATGAAGCCGTGCCCGAGCGACGGATAGCGCCGCCACGCGACGACGTTGCCCGCCGCCTCAAGCGCGCGCGCGTAGTCGTCGCCCTCGTCGCGCAGCAGGTCGAAGCCGGCCGTGACGACGAGCGCGGGCGCGAGTCCCGAAAGGTCGGGCGCGCACAGCGGCGAGACGCGCGGGTCGTCCGGGCGCGCGTCCGTGCCCTCGGCGTAGTATCGCGCGAAGGCGTCGCAGTCGGTGTGCGCGAGGAAGAAGCCGCGGCCGAAAAGCTCCTTCGACCGTCGGCGCTCGCGGTCGGAGGCGTCGGTCGCGGGGTAGATGAGCAGTTGCGCGGCGGGCGCCTCGTCGCGCGGGGCGAGCTGTGAGGCGGCGGCCGCAAGGTTGCCGCCCGCGCTGTCGCCGCCGATCGAGACGCGCGCGGGGTCGGCGCCGAGCCGCGCGGCGTTGGCTTGCGCCCAGCGGAGCGCCGCGAGCGCGTCGCCCAAGCCGGCGGGGAAGGGGTGCTCGGGCGCGAGGCGGTACTCGACGGAGAGGACATGCGTCCGCGCGTGCAGGCAGAGCAGGCGGCACGGCTCGTCGTGCGTCTCAAGGTCGCCGAGGACGAAGCCGCCGCCGTGCAGGTAGACGAGCAGGTCGCGCGAGTCGCCGGCCGACGGAGGCGGCGCGTAGTGTCGCGCGCGCAGCGGCCCGGCCTCGCCGTCAATCTCGAAGTCGCGGACGGGGCCGACGCGCGTCTTCGCCCCGCCGTAGATGAATATCTCGCGGCGGAAGCGCTCGCGCGCCGTCACGGGGTCGGGGTCGCAGAGGCCGAAGCGCTCGCGCTTGCGGTTGGCGGCCAGCAGGAGTTGGAGGCAGGGGTCGAGCCTCTGCCCGTCGAGTTCGACGGCGGGGCGGCCGGAGAGTTTGAGCTGCGCGGCCACGGGCAGCCGGCCCATGGCGCGCCCGACGAGTCCCCGCAGGCGTTCGGCGGGCGTGAGCGTGATCTCTGTTTCGGGCATGGCGTGTCTGTTCCGTCGGGTTAAGAGGTTGCGTGCTTTCCGTTCTCCCGGGCGGCGCCGTCGGCCGCGCCGTGCGTCAGGTACTCGGCCGGGTCGAGGCGCGCGACGCGGCGGCGGAAGCGCCAGGTGAAGTCGGGCCAGATCGTCGAGTTGCGCCCCGTGCGGTCGAGGTACCAGCTCGCGCAACGGCCCGAGACCCAGACCGTCCCCTCCATGCGCCGCTCGACTTCGCCGACGAACGCGGCCTGCGCCTCCGGCCTCGGCTCGATGACGGCGACGCCGCGACGCTTCATAAAATCCAGGGCGTTGAGGAAGTGTTCGATCTGCGCCTCGATCATGTAGACGACCGAGGTGTGACCCAGCCCCGTGTTCGGCCCGAGCAGGATGAAGAGGTTGGGGAAACCGCCGACGGTCGTGCCGAGGTGCGCGCGCGGGCTGCCGCGCCAGACCTCTTCGAGCGTGGCGCCCGCGCGGCCGCGGACGTGGCCGGCGAAAGGCTGGTCGGTCACGCGAAAGCCGGTGCCGAAGATGATCGCGTCCACGGGGCGCTCGATGCCCGCGTCGTCCACTATCGAATGTTCGCGCACCTCGGCGACGCCCGCCGTCACCAACTCGACGTTGGGGCGCGAGACGGCCGGCAGGTAGTCGTTCGAGACGAGGATGCGCTTGCAGCCGATGTCGTAGGCGGGCGTGAGCTGGGCGCGTAAGACGGGGTCTGCGACGGAGCGTTTGAGGTGGCGCAGCGCGACGCGGCGGATGAGGCGCGACATCCGAAGGTGTCGGAAGCCGAAGACGAACAGCTCGCGGAAGGCGTAGATGGCCGCGCGCTCGCCGAGCTGGAGCACGGGGAAGCGCCGGAACAGGCGCCGCTCGCGCTCGGTGAAGGCGCGCTCGGTGCGCGGCATGACCCACGGCGGCGTGCGCTGGAAGATGTGGAGCCGTTTGACGGCGGGCTGTATCTCGGGGACGAACTGGACGGCCGAGGCGCCGGTGCCGATGACCGCGACGCGTTTGCCCGTCAGGTCGTACGAGTGATCCCAGCGCGCCGAGTGGAAAGACTTCCCCTTAAAATTCTCGAAGCCGGGCAGCGCGGGCAGGCGCGGCTCGCTCAGCGCGCCCGAGGCCATGACGAGCACGTCGGCGGTGTAGAGACCTTGGGAAGTCTCGACGCGCCAAACTTGAGACTGCTCGTCCCACGCGGCTTCGCGCACCGTGTGGCGGAAGCGGACGTGCGGGAGCACGCCGAAGTCGCGCGCGCAGCGGCGGAGGTAGTCCCAGATTTCGGGCTGCGGCGAGTAGCTGCGCGTCCAGTCGGGGTTGGGCGCAAACGAGAAGGAGTAGAGGTGCGACTGCACGTCGCAGGCGCAGCCCGGATAGCTGTTGTCGCGCCACGTCCCGCCCACGTCCGAGGCGCGCTCGAAGATGAGGAAGTCGTCCTCGCCGCGCTGACTGAGCCGGATGGCCGCGCCTAAGCCCCCGAAGCCGCTGCCGATGATGGCGACGCGCGTGTGCGCCTTGACTACGCCGGAATCCAAACCCGTCTCCCCTTTACTCTCAACTCTTGACGGCAATAAAAATCTACACCAGCGCGAAGCATTTCCGTTAATTAAAACCGTTAGAGGTGTCGGGAGTCGAGACGAAAGGGGCGTTTTATGTCAACGGTCGCGGGAGGCGGGAGGGCGCACAGCGCGCCTTGGGACTGTGTGCTGTCGAAGGAGGAGGAGGGCGAGTGCCGCGCGGGCGGCCGACCCGTCTCCGACCAGCAGTACTTCGAGATCATGTGCCTGTGTCTGATTCAGGCCGGGCTTAACTGGGCCTCAATCAGAAAGCACTGGCCGAAGTACCGCGAGGGCTTTCTCGGCTTCCGCGTCGAAGAACTGGCGCGCGCCGACGCTGACGAGTTGATGGAGCGCCCCGGCGTCATCAAGAACCGGCGGAAGGTCGAGGCCGTCGTCTACAACGCGCGCGAGTTCGAGACCATCGCCGCCGAGTACGGCTCCTTTGCCGCCTTCCTCTCGACGCTGGGGCCGCTGACCGAGGCCGAACGGGTCAAGGCGCTCGCCAAACGCTTCAAACAGATCGGCCCCGAGGCGGCCGACTACTTCCTCCACGCGGTCGGCTTCAATCAGTCGGGGCAGGCGTAAGAGAGGAGCGCGTCCACGATGCGGGGCGCGGCGTGGCCGTCGCCGTAGACGAAGGTCGGGCGCGACATGCGCGCGTAGCAGTCGCGGCAGTCGAGCAGGCGCGAAGCCTCTGCGACGATGCGCGCGGCGTCGGTGCCGACGAGCCGGACGCAGCCGGCTTCGAGCGCCTCGGGGCGCTCGGTCTTGTCGCGCAGCACGAGCAGCGGCTTGCCGAGACACGGCGCCTCCTCCTGCAACCCGCCGGAGTCGGTCAAGACCATGTGACACCGCTTGAGCAGGCGCACGAGCGTCAGGTAATCGACCGGCGGCAGGAGCGTCACGCCCGGCGCGCGCCCGAGCAGGCGGTGCGCCGTCTCCCACACGCGCGGGTTGCGGTGGACGAGGTAGACGACCCGCACGTCGCCCTCGTAGCGCCGCGCGATCTCCGCCAGCGCGCGGCAGACCGCTTCGAGCGGCGCGCCGAAGTTCTCGCGCCGGTGCGCCGTCACCAGCACGACGCGCGCGCCCGGCGGCAGGTCGCCAAGAGCTGAAAGAGCCGGCGGGTCGCACGCGCCGTCGGCCGTCTCCGACATCTCGCGCAGCGCGTCAACGACCGTGTTGCCGGTGACGACGACGCGCTCGGGCGCGACATTCTCGCGCAGGAGATTGAGGCGCGCGCCCTCGGTCGGCGCGAAGTGGAGGTCGGCGAGACAGCCGGCGACGCGGCGGTTGCCCTCCTCTGGGAACGGCTGTCGCGGGTCGTGCGTGCGCAGCCCCGCCTCGACGTGGCCGACGCGGACGCGCGCGTAGAAGGCGGCGACCGCGGCCGCCATGACGGTCGTCGTGTCGCCCTGGACGAGAACCCAGTCGGGGCGCTCGCGCTCGAACACGGGTTCGAGTCGCGCGAGCGCGGCGGAGGCGATTTGCGCGGGCGTGCGCGCGCCGCGCATCAGGTCGAGGTCGTAGTCGGGCTTGACGCGGAAGACCGAGAGCACCTGATCCAACATCTCGCGGTGCTGCCCGGTCGCGCACACGCGGCTGTGGACGCGCCCCGCGTGGCGCGCAAGCTCGCGGATGACCGGGGCCATCTTGACGGCCTCAGGCCGCGTGCCGACGATGGAGAGGACTTTCAGCATCCTTTCAACCGAGGACGGCCTCGACGATCTGGCGCAGCCGGTGCGCGTAGGTGTGGTGTGCGAGCACGAACTCGCGCCCCGCGCGCGCGACCCGCTCGCCGTCCGGGCCCAACAGGCGCTCGGCCCAGTGGAGCGTCTCTTCCGGCGTCGAAGACCAGGCCATGTGGACGCCGTTGACGAAGCCGAGCCGCTCGTAGGCGTCAGAGTGCGAGGAGAGGAACGGCTTGCCGCTGGCGAGCACCTCGAAGGTGCGCATGCTGGTCATCACGGTCTTGCCGTGGCCGTCCATCCCGCTGCGCTGGTTGTTGAGCCCGAGCGCGACGCGCCCCTGCCGGTACTGCTCGGAGCTGGTCAGGTAGTCGGGGCCGCCGCGCCAGAACTTTCGGTAACGCTCGGGCCACATCGTCCAGCCCTCAAGGCAGAAGAGGCTGATGCCATAACCTCGCTCGACGAGCGGGTCAACGACCGTCCTCACAGACCACAGCCGCGCCTCGAAGCGCTCGTACCAGTTGGCGCTCAGGACGAAGGCGCGCGCGTCTTCGTGGAGCGGCAGCGGCCGGTGGATTTCGGGCGCGCAGGCCCACGGCAGCCAGTGGACGCGACCGTGTCCGAGCCGCGACTTGTAGCGCGGGACGCACTCCTCGTCGGTCGTGAAGACCACGTCAGCCTCGCGCGCCTGCGGCAGAAACTTCTCGAAGTCGTTCGGGTCTTCGGCGCACCAGAAGGCGACGGGACGGCCCGCGCGCCGCGCCTCGCGTTGACGCTCGACCGCCTCGCCCAGGTCGCCCCAGAAGTTCATCGAGATACAGAAGTCGGCCTCCTCCGCGCGCTCGACGAAGCGCGCGAGCGGTCGGAAGAAGGGGAGCGCGGCGCTGAAGTCCACGGCGTGAATCGCAACGTTGGGCAAAGCATCCGTCATCGGGTCTCAATCCTTCCACGCGGTCTGACGCTCAGGCGGTGCGCGGGATGTGGGGCAAACGCGCCTGACGCACCTCGGAGAGCGGGCCGTCGTTGATGCGCGGCACGCCCGCCCACTTGTCGAGGACGTGCTGCTTGCGGCGCGCGAAGGCGTCGGCCGGGTCGTGGCCGTCGCGGCGCAGCAGCGGGATGGACGAGCGCACGTTGCGGTGGAGGAAGCGCATCCCCCGGAAGAGCCGGATGGCGAACCCGGCGTCGGCGATCTGGAAGGCGAGGTCGTTGTCCTCGAAGCCCCAGCCGGGGCGCTCGAACGGCCCCGACACGTCGAAGCGGACGCCCGCCTCGAAGACCTCGCGGCGGAACATGCCGTAGCCGGTCGTCACGAACGACCCGCTCTCCCTGACCAGACGCGGGTCGAGGTGGAAGTGGAAACGGGTCGCGCGCGAACGTTCGTTCGTGTTGTCGTACGAGTACGCGCCGAGCGCGCCGAGCACGCGCCCGGCGTCCTCCATGTGGCGGAGCATGGCGAAGGTGGAGAAGGGGACTACCTCGATGTCGCCGTCGAGCAGCACGAGATAGTCGGCGTCCCATTCGAGCGCCGCCCCGATGATCTGGTTGCGCGCGACCGAGCTGCCGCGGTTCTCCGCGTTGAAGACGAAGCGGTGGTTGACCGCGAGGCGTTTGTCCGTCTCCGCGAGCGCCTCGCGCAAGCCGTCGGTCGAGCCGTTGTCGCAGACGACGACGAGCGGCTCGTGGCCGAGGCGTCCGAGCGTCTCGGCCTCGCGCGCGAGCGCGGCGAGCGCTTCGAGACTAATGTCGCGCATGTTCCAAGTGAGCAGCGCGAGCGCGACGCGGCGGCGCGGCGCGTACGTAGGCTCCGCGCCCGACTTGCGGAAGACGCCGGCCACGACCGCGTTGTTGAAAGGCGGCGTGTTGAGGTAGAGCCGCGCGTCGTCCGCGCGCGGCTCCTCGTCGGCGCGCGCGACGACGCCGTTGCTCGCGTCGAGCGCGTGCAGGCCGTGGCGCCCGCAGAGTTCGTTGAGGTCGCGCGGCGAGACGCGGTTGAGGCCGTCGAAGACTTCGGCGCGGTCGCGGCGCAGCAGACCCCCGGCGATGAGCGCCGGCTCGCGCCACGCGGAGTCGAAGAAGTATTCGCAGGTGAGGACGAGCAGGCCGCCGGGTTTGAGCTTGCGCGCAATCTCGGCGACGAGGGTTTCGCGCTGGTCGGCGAGAAGGTGTTCGAGCGTGTTGACGCAGACGACGCGGTCGAACGCCTCGTCGGGCACGTCCATCGGCGGGATGAAGCGCCCTCGTTGGACGGGATTGTGATGCCTGTAGGTGACGTGAGCGTAGAGGCTTTGCAGCCGCGTGCCGAAGTCCAAGGGGTTGATCGTGCAGTCGAGCACCGAAGCCGTGGCGGGCGGGCGCAGGGCGTGGAGCGCGAAGGGCAGCTCCCAACGCCTCATGCGCGGGTAGTCGCGCCCGTGGTTGAAGGCGGCGTACTCGGTTAGTTCAAGGTCGTCTTGTCTGGCGACGATCATCGCGCGTCGAAGCCTCCTCGTCGTCGGCGTGTTGAGAGAGCTTGTTCGGAAATCGAATCCCCCGGTCAGGAGCCGGCCGGCGCGCGCGCGATACGCACCGCGCGGAGCGGGCCGGCGCTGATGGCCGGCGTCGCCGACCACTTCTCGACGACGTAGCGCTTGCGCGTCTCGTAGCTCGACTTCGGGTCGTGGCCGAGCGCGCGCAGGATGCGCATCGACGAGTGCATGTTGCGGTGCAGGTAGGTCATCCCCTTGAAGCAGCGGATGCGGTAGCCCTTGACCAAAAGTTGGAAGGCGAGGTCGTTGTCCTCGCAGCCCCAGCCCTCGCGGTCGAAGGGGTAGGCGTCGTCGAAGCGGACGCCCGCGTCGAAGACCTCGCGGCGGAACATGCCGTACTGCGTCCACGCCACCACCTCCTCGTCGCGCAGCTCCAACCCGTCGAGCGAGAAGAGCCGCGGCGTCGTCTCGGCGCGCGCGGGCGACTGGCCGTACATGTGCGCGCCGAGGCAGCCGAGGAGGTGACCGGCGTCCTCCATGTGGCGGAGCATGGCGAACGAGGAGAAGGGGACAATCTCGATGTCGCCGTCGGTGAAGAGCAGGTAGTCGGCGTCGCAGTCGCCGACGGCGTAGTCGATGATCTGGTTGCGCGCGACCGAGCTGCCGCGGTTCTCCGCGTTGAGGATGAGTTTGTGCTCGACGCCGAGCCGTGCGGAAGCCTCGCGCAGAGCCTCCTGCGTGCCGTCGGTCGAGCCGTTGTCGCAGACGCAGATGAAGGGGCGTTGGTCGAGGCGCCGGAGCGCGCCCGCCTCGCGCGCGAGCGCGGCGAGGGCTTCGAGACTGATGTCGCGCGTGTTCCACGTGAGCAGCGCGAGCACGACCCGCCGCGCGGCGGGTAGCGTGGGCGCGGCGCCGCCCTTGACGAAGACCGCGCCGACGGTCGCGTGCGGGTGCGGCTCGGCGTTGCGGTAGAGTCCGCCGTCAGTCTCCGAAGGCGCCGCCCACGCGCCTTCGCCGAAGGGACTGAGGCCGTGGCGCGCGCACGTTCGGAGTAAGTCGTCGGGCGCGACGCGGTTGAAGCCGCCGAAGACTTCGGCGCCGTCTTCGCGCACGACGCCCGCGGCCAGAAGCTCTGGGCGCGACCAGAGGTCGTCGAAGTAGTAATCACAGGTGAGGACGAGCAGGCCGCCGGGTTTGAGCTTGCGCGCCATCTCCGCCAGCAGCGCCTCGCGCTGCTCCGAGAGAAGATGTTCGAGCGTGTTGACGCAGACGACGCGGTCAAACGCCTCGTCGGGCACGCCGAGCGGGAGCGCGAACTGGTCGCCGCGCACGGGGTTCCAGTGTCGGTAGAGCGCGTGCGGGTAGAGGCTTTGCAGTCGCTTGCCGAAGTCCAGAGGGTTGATCGTGCAGTCGAGCACCGAGGAGGTGCTGGCGAGCCGCGCCTTGAAGAGCGCGAAGGGCAGCTCCCAACGCCTCATGCGCGGGTAGTCGCGCCCGTGGTTGAAGGCGGCGTACTCCGGGAGCGAGAGGTCGCTCTCCCGCGCGGCCGCCGCCTCGGGTATCGCCTCGGGAATCGTGAAGTCTGCGTCCACCATCGGCCCTCCGTCCGTGTGTTGTGTGTCAACGTTGCCGCGCGCGTCCGCGTGAAGTTCGAGGCCGGCGCGCTCTTCGTCTACCGAAGCGACGGCCGCGCCCGCGACGGCGAGCGAGAGCGGCTGCGCGAGTCCGAGCGCCGCGTCGGAAGCGTCCCCGCACGCCTCTTCGCCGCCCAGCGGGCGCCAACAGTCAAGCCCCGCCGCTTCGAGCGCGTGCGCCGCCCCGCCGCCGAAAGAGAAGTGGGCGCCCGCGCGAACGAGCACCTCGAGCTCGCCTCCGTCGAACGCGCCGACGCGCCCGCCGACGTGAGACACGACCATTCTCGTCTGAGTCCCGACGAGCCTTTCGTCGCCGAGCAAAGTGAGCGCGAGCCGTTCGCCGAAGACGACGACCGCGTCGCACGCGCGGAGCGACTCGGCCACGCCGTCTGAAGGCAGACCGTCGCCGCAAGAGACGCGCTCGACCTCAAAGCCGTAAAGCTCGCGCAGCGCGTCGGCGGTCGAGCCGGCGGCCTCGCGCGCCTCCGCGTCGCCGTCGGCGAAGGCGAAGGCGACGCGTCGCGCGGCGTCCCAGGGGCAGGTGAAGTGGCGCGGCGCGGGGAAGCGCGCGAGCATCTCGGCGCGGCTCCTGACGCGCCGCGTGGCGTGGAGCAGCGCGACGTTCGAGTCGTAGTTCGGGTTCTTGGCGGCGTGGTTGGTCGGGGCGTAGCCGCCGGAGTTCTCGTGGTGCAGGTGGTAGAGGTGTTGGTCGGGTCGCTGCGTCACGGCCGCCGCGCCGAGCACGCGCGCGCGGTAGAACCAGGCGTTGTCTTCGCCGCCCCAGCCGCGGAAGCCCTCGCACATCCCGCCCGCGCGCCGCAGGAAATCGCGCCGCACCAGCACCGCCCCGCCACACGCGCCCTGCCGCGTGTAGTAGGCGTTGACGTGCGCGCAGTCGCCGACCCCCGCGCGCCGCCCCTTGAAGACCTCGGCCGTCTCCTCGCGCGAGAGGTAGCGGACGGAAGTCCACGGCACCAGACAGTCGAGCCGGCGCCGGTGCATCTCGGCGAGCGCCTTCGGGAGAAAGTCTTCGGGCAGCAGCAGGTCGTTGTCGAGCCAGAGCACGACGCCCGCGCGCGCGGCGAGCGGGACGCCCGCGTTCATCGCGCGCGCCTTGTGAAAGATGCCGTCGCGTTTGACGAAGGCGTAGGCGTCGGCGAGCCGGCGCGCGACGCCGAGCGCGTGCGGCCGCTCGTCCATCTCGACGACGGCCACGTCGAGCACGCACGCGACCTCGCGCAGGCGCGCGAGCGTCCGCTCAAGGTGCGGCAGACGCTCTGGCCCGCCGTGCGGGACGACGACGCTCACGCCCTCGCCCGACGACGCGCGCGTGGCGCGACGCTCGACGAGTCGCAACGGCGCGCGCGTCACCATGTCCGCCGTCGGTTGAGTTGTCTCAAGTGTCGCCGCCTGTGTCGTCTCGCGGGACGCCGGGAGAGGTTTCTGCGGGGCCGGCTTGTGGCCGGCCCCATTCCGGGTGCGCTGTGTCGCCGTCGCCCTTCCGGCGCGCCCTAGCGCCCGCGCGACGACCGGCACCCAGAAATGCTCCCACTGCTTTGCGAAATCCCAGTGCTCCTCCATCCAACGGCGGTTGGCCGCGCCCGCTTCGGCGAGAGCATCAGCGCCCAACTCGACGAGCGACGTGAGCACGTCTTCCAACTCTTCCAACCCCGCGCGCACGAACGGCGTCCCCGTAGAGCCGGGCGCGCAACGCCGGAAGATCTCTTCGATCTCGGGGCGCAGGCCCACGCCGTTGACGACGACGCAGCCGGCGGCCAAGCCTTCGAGGCTGTTGCGGTGATAGCTGCCCGTGACGCACTCGTCGATGACGATGTGGGAACGTCGCTTCATCGCCAACGACTCGGCGTGCGAGACCTGACGGCCGTTGATGACTTCGAGCCGCAGCCCAAAGCGCGCCGCGAGACGTTCGAGCACGCGCATCGTCGTCGCGTAGCCCTTCGAGTGCCAGTAGAGCTTGTGCCCCTCCGGGTAACGCTCGTGCCTGCCGAACGGCGTGTAGCAGATGGTGACCGTCTCGCCCTTCGCGCCCGGCCGGTGCTCCGGCTCCCACAAAGGGACGGGGTTGGGGACGGCCGACCAGCCGCCGAACTCCGGCAGCGCGGCCTGATACTGACCGACGACGACGCCGGGGAAGCCATCGCGCACGAACGCGTCCTCGACGTTCCACATGTAGTTGTGCGCCATCGTGACGACGGCCTTGCCCGCGAGAAGCTGTCGGTGGCGCGGCTCGACCTTGCCGTTGTGGACGACGACGAGGTCGGCGCGGCTCAACTCCTCTTCGGCGCGCGCGGGGTCGGCCGTCCACTCCACGTCGCCGTCGAAGCGGACGCCGTTGCCGTAGTCGCCGCGCGCCCACACGCAGCGCGCCGCGTGCGGCGTGCGGGCCGCGACGCAGCGCGCCAGTATCGCCGGCACGCCCGCCACCGGCGTCGTCGCGTAGGAGACGACGCGCAAAGGCTCGACCCCTTCCGAAAAAAAGTTCTCGGCCGCGTCCGTCTCAGCTCCCGTGAGCACGGGCGGCGCGGGCGCGGCTTCGACTTCGGACAGCGCGGCGAACTCTTCGACCGACATTTTGGGGAAGGCCGTGAGGCGGCTCGCGGCGCTCAGGTTGTAGACCTCGATGCCGCGCGCTCGGAGCGCCTCGCCGAGCCGTCGGTACTGCGCGTCGATGGTCGCGAGCCGCGGCGTGAGCGAGTGGCGGCCGGTGCGCGCGAAGAAGTGGTGGTCGGTGAAGTCAACGCCGATGAGTCCGACGCGGCGCGCCCCCATGTGCGCGGCGAGGCAGAGCGCGACGTAGGGCGAGTTCTGCGTGTAGTCGAGCGCGTCGGGCTTCGCAACATTCGTCCCGCCGTAGGTGCCGAGCCGGAACCTGACGACGCCTTCGCGCTTGAGCTTGAGGTCGAACTGCGTGAAGACGTACTCCGCCTGTGAGCCTTCGACGTACGTGAAGCGGTCGCCGGTGAACTGGTTGCGCGGGTTGACGACGACGAGGTAGCGCGGCGTGAAGCGGCGCCCCACGTCGTTGACGCCGACGGTGACGAAACGCTCGGGCGCGTCGAGCGCGTTCAGAGACTCGCCGCACCCGCACACGACGACGCTCTCGCCCCGGTGTCTGTCGCGGAATGAGGAAAGGGTCTTCATCGCTTGAGTCACGCCCGTCGCGCGCACGGCCGCCGCGCCGGGTCGCCGCTCAGTCGTCGTCCTCTTCGTCGTCTTCATCATCGTCGTCGCCTTCGCCTTCGCCGCCGTCGAGGCCGAAGCTCTCGCCGAAGGAGGCGAGAAACTCGGCGCGCTCCTCATCGCCGGCGGCGCGCGCCCCCGCGGCCGACTCGGCGGCGAAGCTCAGCAGCTCGGCGCGCTCTTCGGGCGTCAGCTCGGCGAGCGTCGCGGCCAACTGCTCCATCTGCTCGACGGCCGTGTCCGGGTCTAAAGTTTCGTCGTCGGCCAGCTCAAGGAACGCGGCCGCGTCGAGGACTGCTCGCATCAGTGTTCGGTTCATTTTGGCACCACCTTCACGTCAATGTTGGTCACGCCGGCCTTCGCAAAGAGTTGGCGGGCGCGCCGGGCCTCGGCATCGGTCGGGACCTCCCAACGCCCAGTCATCCCGTTATCGGCGAACGCCTTCGACTGGCGCACCGCCTGCTTCTGCGCCTTCTTCGTGTGCAGGACGGCGAGCTTGCGGTCAATTCCGACATCGCCCTCGACGCCGTCGAGACGCAGGGTCTTCTTCTGCCCTTGCGCGTTGGTGTAGTCGAGCGCGGGAGCCTCGCCCTTTTTCGCGCCGGGCACGTCGGCCTGATACTTCTCGGCCGCCGGCGACATCTTGGCGTTCTCTTTAACGTACTTGACGTTCTTGTTGGGCGCCGCCGGCTCGGTCACTTCGGGAGGCTTCGGCCCGCCCTCCGGCTCCGCGCCCGGCGGCTTCGGCCCGGCCTCCGGCTCGCCGGTCTTACCCAAGCCCCCGCCTTCCGGCTCGTCAGTCTTAGGCGTCCCCTCAGGTTCGTTAGTCTTAGGCGTCCCCTCGGGTTCGTCGGCCTTCGGCGTGCCCTCCGGCTCGTTGGTCTTGGGCGTGCCTTCCGGCTCGGCGGGCTTGCCGGTGCCTTCGGATGAGCCGTCCGATTTGGGCGCGGGCTCTTCGACATCGCCGCCGCGGCCGGGCAGGCCCTCGCCGTCGGCGTCACCCTTCGACGGGGTCGCGCCGGTGTCGTCCTTCGGGGTGGTGGACGGCTCGGTCTCGGGCGGGTTGCCCTGATTCGCCTTCTCGTTGTTCGAGATGTCGTTGTTGAGTTCGGCGCCCTCCTGCGCCTTGGCGTGCGGGTCTGGCTCGGCGGCGACCTCGTTGGCCTTCTGCTGAAGCTCGGGACTCTCCTTCGCGCCGGGTCGGCCCTGCGTGATGTCGCACTCGCTACAGCGGACGACGTTGCCCTCCTCGGTCACCTTCACGTCGTGGCCTTCGTGGTCGGAAGCCTTGGCGACGACGCCTTCTTCGACCTTCGGCTCGCCTTCGTGCGTGGTCTTCTGCTGCGGCGGCTCGGTCGCGGGCTGGCCTTCGGGTTTGGGCTGCGGCGCCTCTGGCTCGGGCGTGTCGGCCTTGGTCGGCGCGGGCGCGTCCGGCTCGGGCGTGTCGGTGCGGGGCGGCGCGACCTCGGTCTCGGGCGCGGCCGTCTTGGTCGGCGCCACGTCGGCGCCCTCGGGGGCGCCCCCCGGTTTCGAGGTCGTGACCTCCGGCTCGGTCTGAACCTTCACGTCGGCGGCGGCCGAGGCCGAGGGCGCGGAGACGTGCGCGCCGGCCGCGCCCTTGACCGAGGTGCCGACGGCCATCCCGGCGCGCTCGCCCGCCGCCATCGCGCCCTGCTGGATGGCGCCGATGCGGCCGATCTTCGAGAGCCCAGAGGCCGCCGCCGAGACGCCGATGCCGATGGCCGCGCCGACCAGCACGCCTTCGAGCGTGACGGGGTTGCCGACCGCGAGGTCGCCGAGGACGCCGCCGCCCGTGTCGAAGATGAGCGAGACGCCGCCGCGCCCGACCGTCTGCCCGACGGCGCCCACGCCCTTGAAGAGCGTCCCGGCCCACGCGCCGCCGAAGCCGCCGATGGCGCCGCTGATGGCGCCGACGAGCGCCGCCTTGCCGACGCCTTCGAGCAGGTTGTCCTTGCCGTCGATGACGTTGTTGCCGAGCTGGATGACCGCGCCCGACGCCGCGCCGACGATGGCGCCGCCGACCGCCGCGCCGATGACGGTGGCGGCCGTCCCCGCGCCGAGCGCGCTCGCCGCCAAGCCGCCGACGAAGCCGATGACCGCCGGCCCGACGACGAGCGCGACGACGACCACGACGACGATGACGAGCAGAATCTTGAGCGCGCTCTTCCAGCGCGGCTGCACCGCCGCGGCGGCCTCCTTCGCCTTCTCGTCGATGGCCGCGTCGATGTTCTCCGTGACGTAGCCGCGCAGACCCTTCTCGAACTCGGCCGCCGCCTGCGTGAAGCCGCTCTCCAGCCCCGTGTTGATCTGGTCGAAGAGCGTCTGGATGCCCTCGGTGACCGCGGTGAAGCCCTCCTCGGCGGTCGTCGCGCCGGTGTCGGCCGTCTGCGTGTGGCCCTCCTGCAAGCCGCTGAAGGTCTGCGCGGCCTGCTGCGCCAGCGCGCTCATCGAGGCGGTGAAGCCCGCGCCGCCCGTGACCGCCTGATCGACGCCCGACTGGCCGAGCGTGTTGACGGAGTCGATGCTCGTCTCGCCGCCGGTGGCGACGCCCTGCTCGGAGGCGGTCACGCCCTGTTCCAGCCCGTCGAGCAGCGTGGCCGAGAGCGCGTCGATGTCGCCCTGCGCGCCCGCGAGGAACTTCTGGAGCGTCGCGGTGTCGGGCGGCTGCGAGCCGCGCGCGGCGGCGACGAAGTCTTGCAGCGACTGGTTGAGCGTGTCGGCCGCCGCGTTGACCGAGTCCAGGAGCGAGGCGACGGCGGTCGAGGCGTCGCGGTCGATTGCCTCCTTCTGGCGCGTGCCGAACTGCGAGAGCGCTTCGAGCTGCGAAGACTCCTGCTGGTCGAGCGCGGCGAGCACGCCCGTCAGCCCCGAGTCGATGCCCTGCATCATCCCGTCGAGCGCCGTGTCGGCGCCCGCGAGCGCCTGCGTCTCGGCCTGCGTCAGCGCGTCCTGCGAGGCGGTCAACTGCTGTTCGAGCGTGGTGCGCGCGCTCGCGGCCTGCGTCGAGACGTTGTCGAGGTCTTTCTGCTTGCCCTTCTGCGAAGCGTCGGCCTGCTTGTTCGCCTCCTCGATGAGCGACTTCTTGTAGCCGTCGCCGACCTGCACGGCGGCGTCGCCGCTGGCTTCGAGCCG
This sequence comes from Pyrinomonadaceae bacterium, assembly GCA_036388915.1. Classification (GTDB taxonomy): domain Bacteria; phylum Acidobacteriota; class Blastocatellia; order Pyrinomonadales; family Pyrinomonadaceae; genus QHXN01. Next base: position 15,434 of record DASVQX010000004.1, on the reverse strand, counting down.
GTTGTCGTGGATGGGGCCGTCGAGGACATCGCTCTCGCCGTTGCGCTGCGAGAGGTAGGTGCGCTGGCGCTCGGCCGCGCGCGCGACGGCTGCGTCGCCGGCCGCCGGCCCGGCCGCGCGGAACTTGAGGTCGCCCTCGCCGTAGAGCTCGTGGATGCGCGAGACCTGTGCGGCCTCGCGCGTGTCGAGCGTGGTGAGCGCCGAGGTGTGCGCGGCCGTGACGCGCTCCTGCGCGGCGAGCGTGGCGGCCGTGATGGCGGCGACGGCCGAGGCGTGGGCGACCGTCACCTCTGCGCGCGCCGAGTCGGCGTCGGCCGTGGCGCCGGCGCGGACGGCCGCGATCTGCGCGGCGAGCGTCGAGCGGTTCTCTTCGACGGCGGCGTCGATGGCGGCCTTCGCCGCGTCGGCGGCGGCGAGCAGGCGCGTCGGTATCGACTCGGCGACCGAGAGGATGGTCTGCGCCCGGTCGGCGTTGGCGGCGAGAAAATCGTTGGCGAGAGCCTCGGCGGCGAGCCGCTGCTGGCGCGCGCTCTGCGAGGCGGAGCGATCCTTCGCGGCCTCGTCGCGGTGCGGCGCGAAGCCGACGGTCGAGCCGCGCAGCGCGGCGACGGTCGAATAAGAGTCGGCGAGTTTGCCGACGGCCTCGCCCGCGCGCGCGACCGCTTCTTCTTTGCCGATGCCACCGCCCGCGTCTTCGCCGCCACCGCCACCGCCTTCGCCACCGGCCGCCGCGTCGCCGCCGCCGGCCGCGCCCTCGCCGCCCTCGCCGCCTTCGCCGCCCGACTCTTCGACCGCGCCCTCGACCGCGTCGGGCGAGACGGCGTCGCCCACCTCGCCTTCGAGCGCGACCGCGCTCACGTCTTCCGCCGCCGCGACCTCTTCGCCGGGTCGCGCGCCGAGCGCGTCGGCCGGGAGTTGGAGCGCCGCCGGGTCGAACGAGGCCGAAGCCTTGAGCGCCGCGTCGGCCGATTCGGCCGCGCCGGGCTGTGCGACGGGCGACTCGTCGGGCTTGACGGCGGGGGCGCCCGCGACGGGCGTGCCTTGGGCCGCCTCGCCCTGTGACTCGGGGACGACTTCGACCGAGCGCTGGTACTCGCCGCCGCCGACGGCGCCTGCGCGCTCACGCAGTTCGGTCGGCGAGGTCGATGCGAAGGACTGCGCGCCGCCCTCGCCTCCGCTAGTCGCCTCGTCGCCGCGCTTGTCACGCTCGCCGGAGGGTGAGCCGTTTCCGCTTTCGGAGGCGAAACCGCGCTCGCTCGCGGCGGGCGCCGCGGCCCCGCCCGTGGGGCGCACAGACTCTTCGGGCTTGCGCGCAGCTTCCGTCGCCCCGGCTGCGCCGGACGCCGCGTTCGTCTGTCCGCCGGGCGCGCGCTCGGCTCGGTCGCGTCCTCCCTGTCCTCCTGCGCCGCCGCCTCTCGCGCCGCGCAGCGAGACGGGCGGGGCGCCCGCGTCGCCGCCGGCCGTGTAGCGCGGCTGGCGCTGTGCATCTGCTGAGGTGGCGTTGGTGAGCGCGCCGCCCTCCGCGGCGGGCGCGCCCGTCCGCGACGCGGCCTGTTTGAGGCTGCGTTTGCGGCTCTCCGATTTTGCGACGGCCATGCTCAAAGCTTGTTCTCGTCGGCGATTCGTCTAAGGCACTTCGATAATTTCAACGTCGCCGGCCTCGTCGAGCACGGCGAAGCGACGGCGCGCGTGGTCGAGTCCGTAGACGCGACCGGGAATCATTGCGGCCGCGTCCACAGCCTCGGCGGCGGCGCGCGGCAGAAGCTCGACGCCGTCCTCGCGGCCGACGACGAAGAATCTTTCGGTGGCGAAGATGGGCGCGCCGGTCGCGATGGGCGCGTCGTACTCAAGGCGCTCGACTAAACTCCCGTCCGAGACGCGCCGGACGTAGAGTCCGCGGAAGTTCCAAAGCTCGCCGCGCTCCTCGTCCTCCTCGTCCTCCTCGTCGTCCCTGTCGTCCTCCTCGTCCGGCGTCTCGTTATCGCCGGGGTCGCGGAAGAAGACGGCGCAGTCCGTCCCGCACGGGCCGGCGGCGAGGCGGTCTGCGTGGTCGTTAATCCGCCCGCGCCCGCGCAGCTCACGCGCCGCCGCCGACGGGTCGGCGGCCAACTCCTCGAAAGAGAAAGTGGCGAGCGAGTCGAGCATCTCCGCGAGGAAGTAGCCGAGCGCGAAGACGGTGCGGGCGTCCGCGCCGTGCGTGTGCAGGTGCGTGAAGACGAACGGCAGGGGCGACTTCGGGTAGTTGCACGGGGCGAGGAAGGCGCGCGTCATGTCCTTCAAATAGTAAGCCTCGAGCTCGTACGGGCGCGGCGAGACGAGCAGCACCTCTTCGCCGCCGACCGAGGCGAGCGCGCCGGGCACGGGGTAGGGCTTCTCGGAAGTCCTGAAGAACTCAAGGGCGGTCGCGCCGCGCGCCGGGTCGTAGAGCGCGAGGCGGCTCTCGTCGGCGTCGCGCAGCAGCGCGTAGCGTCCCGAGGGCGAGAGCGAGAGGCCGCCCGGCGACCAGCCGAGCCTATGCGCGGAGACGACGCGCGGGTCGCCCGCGCCGGCGAGCGAGACGAGCCTCAACTCGTCGCCCGCGACGAGCGCCAGCGCGTCGCCGCCGAGGGCCACGTATTTGACTGTCGGGTCGGCGAGGCCGACGCGGCTGCGTTTGATGCTCTCCTGCATACCCTCTCTAGTCCCCTAACATTTCGTGCGGTCGAAGTGGCCTAACATTTCAGTTTATCCGGTACCTGCGCTTGAGGCTTGGGGAGCGCGTCCAGTTGCGCTTGCAACTCGCCCAGTTGTCCCGTCAGCTTCTTGGGGTCGGCGGCGTCCTTGCCGCCCGTGAGCCGGGCCGGGTAAGGCTCGGCCCCCTGCGGCCGGATGCTGTGGTGTTGCAGGTATTGGGACAGCTCGCCGTCGCCGGGCGTCGGGGGCACGTCGAGACCCGCGGCGGCCAACTGTTCGAGTGTGTAGTAGCCGTGTTTGTCGGCGCCCCGCTTCATCGCCCCCTTTCGGTATGACATAAAGGTGCGGACTTCTTCCGGCGAGTTCGTCCTCCAGACCGACAGCCCGTCCGTGTCGCCGGGCCTGACGCCGGGCTTCGGACCGAAGAGCCAGTAGAGCGTGCGCCGCCACCCGTCGTCGCCGTCGCCGTTGTGGACGAGCACCGAGTCGCGCGCGGCGCGGACGAAGTAAGTCGAGCATTCTTCGACCGAGAGGTTGAAGGTCTCGAAGGGCGCTTCGGGGCGGAACGGCTCGACCGAGAAGACCTCGACGTGGCCGCCGCCCAACTCTTCGAGCAGGTCGCCGGCGCGCAGGCGCCGCGCGGGCGTCCAGCCACGGCCGACGACGTAGAACGGGTGGTTGCGCGTCGCGGTCAGCGAGCCGCCGCCGCCGAGCGCGACGCGGACGCCCCTGTCCCGCACGCCGCGGTGGACGGCCGCGACGCGGCAGGGTCTCGGCTCGCCCTCGCCGGGCCGCTTGGCGAGGACTTCGTCGCCGGCGACGAGCGCGTCTATCGGCACGACGCCGCGCGGCGTCTCGACCGGCGTGCCCCTCACGAAGCAGGGGGCGCTGTCCCACCACGCCGGCTTCCCGGCCGCCGGACCCTTCTCGTCGCCGCCTTCCTCCTTGACCGGCTCCTCCTTAACGGGTTCTTCCTTAACCGGCTCGTCCGTGACGGGCTTGTCCTTGACCGGCTCCTCGTTAACTGGCTCGTCCTTGACCGGCTCCTCCGTGGGCGGCTCTTCCTTGGCCGGTTCTTCGGTCGGCTCTTTAACGGGTTCCTCGCCGGGCGGTTCTTCCTTGACCGGCTCGTCTTTGGGCGTCCCTTCATCCTTACCCGCGCCTTCGCCTTCGCCCTTGCCGACTTCGGCGTCGCCCTTGCCCTTGCCGGCGCCGCCTTCGCCCTCGCCGCCGCCAACGCCTTTGCTGCTCTTACCGCCGGCGCCTTCGCCGCCGCCTCCGCTTTCGCCTCCGCCGCCCTTACCACCCTTGCCGCCCCGGCCGCCCATGCCGCCCTCGCCGCCGCCGCCGCCCTTGCCGCGCATCTTCATCTTCAGCGGGATGAGCACCAGCAGCAGGTCGAGGATGCCTTGACCCAGACGCTCGCCCGCCTCCTTCGCCGTCAGCTTTCGCCCGTTGACGATGTCGTGGAAGATGAGCCCCTCGATGATGCGCGGGATGCCCGTCAGGTCGAGGACGCCGACGACGAAGCCCCAGATGGCGCCGTACCACGTGTCGGCCGAGCGCACGCGGTCGATGATGTTGGCGACGATGCCGTAGAGCGCGTAGGCGACCACGGCGATGACGAGGATCAGCCCCGCGACGATCAGGATGATGCCGGTCACGACGCTGCCGAAGAAGAGGAGGACGGCGCCGGCGATGAGCAGGATGACGCCGACGACGAAGACCGCGACGATGGCCAGCACGCGCAGCGCCGCCTTCACGAACGACGAGACGGCGCCCCACACGTAGTCGAACGCGGACTCGTACCACGGCTTGTCGTACTCCGCGCGCGCCCTGCTCGCCGCCTTCTCCATCTCGCCGTCGAGCTTGGCGAGCGGCTCGGCGCTCTTGGCGACGGCGTCGTCGTTGCCCTTCGTGATCTCCGCCTTCGTCTCGCCGAGCTTCGCGTCCAGCTCGCCCTCCATCTTCGTGATGGCGTCGCCGTAGGCCAGCTCGGCGTCCGCCTTCGCCTTCAGGACGGCGTCGTCCCACTCGATGCTGATCGCGACCATCGCCCGGCGGCCGTTGTCGGCTATCTCCGCCGAGCCGTCGATGGTGCTGACGACCGTCTCGCCCATCGCCACCTGCACGCTCGCCACCGTGTCGCCGAGCGCGAGGTCGAGTTGCGCCGTCACGTCGGCCAGCGTGCTCGCGCCCGACGCCTCGGCCTCGGCCATCTGGTCGGTGAACTTCCCGACCGCCTTGTCCATCGCGGACTCGGCGCGGGAGAGGCGCGCCCGCTCGCGCTTCACGTCGGGGCCGCGCTTGGCGAGCGAGCGCGCGGCGGCCTCGTCGGCGATGTCGTCGATGACGACGCGGCACGTCTCGGCGTGCTCCTCGACGAGCGCCTGCGACTGCGAGACCCAGTCGCCGATCTGGAGGACGGCGTCGTCGGCGAGCGTCATCAGCTCTGACTCGGCCGACGCCTCGGTCTGGTCGAGCTGGCCGTAGAGTTCGCCGGCGAAGAGGTCGAGCGCCTCGTGCGTCTGCGCTTCGAGCGTCGCGTACTCGGGGCGGAGGGTTTCGAGTTGCTCGGCCAGCGTCGTCGTCAGCTTCTCGGTCTCCGAGTCGATGCCGGAGATGAGCTTGTCGGCGGCGGCGCCGATGCCGTCGGCCATCTGGTTGCCGGCCTCGACGTTCTTCTCCTCAAGGTCGGGAATCTGCTCGGAGATGTCCGCGGCCAAGCCGTCGGCCACGCCCGAGGCGGCCTGCGCCTGCACCTGTCCGCGCTCGCCCGCCGGATAGGTGGCGGCCTTGTCCGCGCCGCGCGCGCTCGCCTCGGCCGCGTCGGCTTCGAGCGCCTCGCGCGTGCGCTTCGCCTCCCCGAGGCCGAAGGCGCGCGCCGCCACCTGCCGCGTCGTGACGGCCGTGCGCGCACGCTCCTTGTACTCTTCGGCCGAGGCTTTAATCTCGGCGATGCGCGTCTGGGTCTGCGTCTCGGCGGCTTTGAACTCGTCGGCGGCGGCGGCCGAGACTTCCAGCTTGCGCGTCTCGATCTCGCTCCCGATGTCCATGCGCGCCGAGGCAATCTCGCCGCGCATCTCGTCGAGTCGGATGGCGACGATGGCGCGCACCTGATCCTGACGCGCCAGCCCCTCGCGCGCGATCTTGACCTTGAAGTCTTCGGCCGCCTCGGTGACGCGCCCCTTGCGCTCGACGGCGCCCGAGCGCATCGTGGCGACCCTGTCGGCGACCTGCGCGCGCGCCTTCGCCGCGTTGTAGTTGGACGGCTGCGGCTCCGTCGAAGGCGCCGGCGCGGAGTCGACTTCGGGAACCGTCAAGACCTCGGGCGCGACTTCGGTCAACGGCGTCGGCGTCGCGGCGGCCTCTCCGCCGGCCGGGACACCGGCGACGGCCGCACCCCCGCCCTCCGCGCCCACGCCGCCGCCGCCCTCCGCGCCGGCTTCCTTCTTCTCCGTTTCGGGAGCCGCGCCTTCTGCGCCGGCCGCCCCGGTGGGCTTTTCGTCGGTCGCGGGTTCGGTCGCGGGCTTCGCCGTGGGAGTCGGTGCCTCCGCGCCGGGCTTGGCGGTCGGAGCCGGAGCCGTGGTCGGAGTCGGAGACGGAGCCTCGGCCGACGGCTTCGCGGCGGGCGTGGCGGCCTCGGGCGCGGCGGGAGACTTAGTCTGAGGCGCGGCAGTCTTGCTCTCGGCGGGCGCGTTTGCGGGCGTGGCGGCGGGCGCCGGCGACGCGGCGGGAGTTGCCGACGCGGTCGGAGTTGCTGACGCGGCGGGAGTCGGCGTGTCGGGAGTTGTCTCTGAAGCGGCGGGCGTCGGGTCGGACGTGGTGGGCGTCTGTTCGGCGTCCGTTGTCGGGCGGGGCGCTTCCGCGGTAGGCGTCGGGGCCGGCACGCGTTCTTGCTCGGCGGCGGCGGCCGGCGTCGCTGCGGCGGCAGGCTCGTCAGCCTTCGGCGCGCCCGCGAGACCCTCGTCACGCGCCGCGCCGCCGAGCAGGGAGACGCCGGGCCTTGCGCCCAAGCCCGCCGTGTAGCTCGGCATGCGCTGCGCCTCGGCGGAAGTCGCGGCGGGTTGCGTCGCGGCCTCCCCGGACGCCGCGACGGGCGCTCTCCTGCGCTTCGATCTTCTGTATACGCCGACTGGCACGGCCGTCCAATCTCGTCAGCCTACGGGGACACGACTCCCGCACGTCCATGTCGTTGACTCTCGCCCGCCGGGGCGTTCAGTAAATCTCACCCATCAACTGTTCGAGCGCCGCGCGGTGGCCGTTGCGGTGTCGCGCCAGAGGGAGCGGGCACGACGCGCCCGCCTTCCGGTACTCGCGCCGCACCGCCGCCTCGACGTCCGCGTCCAACACGCGACCGCGGCGCCCCGCCTCGACCGAGAGCAGCGACGCGTGCAGAGCGGCGTTGCGTATCTGCCCGCCCGTCAGCGCGCAGTGACCCGACACGGTTTCGAGCCACGCGTCCGAGACGCCGTGCCCTTCGGGCAGGTGGTGGCGCCAGATCGAGAGCCGCTCGCGCGGGTCGGGCGGCTGGAAATCGACGATGCAGTCGAACCGTCGTTTGAACGCCTGGTCGATGCGGTTGCCCGCGTTGGTCGTCACGACGACGACGCCCTGATAAGTCTCAAGCCGCTGGAGCAGGTAGTTCGTCTCAAGGTTGGCGTAACGGTCGTTGGCCGACTTCACGTCGGTGCGCCCCGTCATCAGCGAGTCGCCTTCGTCCACGAGCAGGATCACGTCCAACTCCTCCGCACGCGCGAGCAGTTGGCTCAGGTTCTTCTCGGTCTCGCCGATGTACTTGTTGACGACCGAGGCGAGGTCTACGCGGTAAACGTCCGACTGGAGGACGGCGGCGAGGACTTTGGCGGCGAGCGTCTTGCCCGTCCCCGAAGGGCCGTTGAAGAGCGCGCGCACGCCGCAGTTCATCGAGTTGCGAAAGCCCGCGCCGAGGTTCGCCAGCAGGCGCTCGCGGTTGCGGCAGCGCAGCTCAAGCTCGGACAGCTCGGAGGCGGTCGCGTCGTTGACGACGATGTCTCCCCAACCGCCGCCGACTTCGAGGCGCTGCGCGAGCGTGTCGAGCTTCTGACGGTTGAGCGAGCGGCAGGCGAGCTGAACGTCTTCGGCCGTCACCGTCTCGCGCCGCTCCAACGCCGCGTAGCCGGTCGCCACGCCGGCCGCGCGCGCGAGGTTACCGAGCGGGAGCAGGAAGCGCTCGACTATCGCCGGCAGGTCTTCGCCCGCGCGGCCTTCGAGCGCGTGCTCCCACACGTCGCGGCGGTGCGCGGCCTCGGGCGCGGGGAGGTTGAGCGTGACGGCGCGCTCAAGCAGCGGCCCCGCGATGCCGCCCTCGCGCCGCATCACGACGCCGACCGCGCCCTCGTAACCTTTGAGCGCGGGCAGCTCCACCGTCTCGCCCGGCGCCGGGTCTACGGCGACGACGGGCAGCGCGCCCGTCAGGGTCGCCAGCGGCCCGACGAGGTGCCACACGTCTTCTCCTTGCGTCGCGGTGCGGTCGTAGTAGAGCAGGTCGCGCCGCATCGAACGCGCGAGCGAACCCATCACCGTGCGCCGCCCGCTGTCGGCCATCCCGCGCAGCACGACCGCCGAAAGTTGTCCGCGCGCGACGACCGAGGGCAGCCCCGACAAACGGCGCCGAAGCTCCGCGTCGAGCGCCAGACGCTTGAGCGGCGCGAACTCGCGGCGCGGATAAAGTCGGCAGCCTTCGCCGACGTTCTCGACGCGGCGGCCGCGCAGCGCGTCCCACACCTGCGCCGGGACGCGCACGACCCACTCGCTGCGCGGCGCCGTCTGGTTCTCCGCGACGACCAGCCCCAGCTCGATCAGACGCCGGGCGGATTCCCACCAGTCGGCGCCCGCCGCCTCTTCGCCCTCGAAGGCGAGCGCGCCGAGCAGGCCCAGACACGGGCGGCGCGCGGGCAGCGGCTCTTGCAGCGCGGCGAAGAGAGAGCCGAAGCGTATGTCCTCTTCGACGAGGCCGGCGAGCACGAGCGCGGTCTGCTCGCCGTGCGTGAGGCCGAGCCGCAGCTCAAGCTCGCGCAAGGGGAGGCGAGCGCGCGCCCCGCGCTCCCAAGCGCGCGTCTGCTCGCGCCACCACGCGCGCGACTCCGCCTCGCCTAAGTTCGGCGGCACGCACTCGCGCAACTCGTCCTCGTAACCCTTAAGAAATTTGTAGGAGTTCAGCAGCGACTCGTAGGAGGAGCCTTCGGCCTTCGCCAGCCGGCGCAGGTGCGAGGTCAGGCGCAGCACGGCCGCGTAGTAGAAGAGCCGGAAGTGCGACCCGGCGTCGGCCGGCAGACTCTCGAAGGCGTTCTCGCTGTGCGGCGTCTCCATCGCGGCCATCTGCTCCTCTACTCGAAATGGAAGGCGACCACGCGGACGAGGTCGCGCACCCAGCCGGGCGACGCGTCGAGGCCCGAGCGCCGCGCGGCGAACGAGACGGCCGACGCCTCCAACACCAGATCGACGTGCGTGGCCGTGCAGTAGAGACGGCCGCGCCTGACCAGAAGCTCCCGCACGGCCTCTCCGTCCCCCGGCCCTTCGCCCGGCCCGGCGAGCGAGCGGCGGAGCGCGTAAGAGAGGAAAGGGAAAGTCCACGACATCCAGCGGCGCAAGTCCGCCGGGAGCGGCGCGCCGCCGTAAGCGCGCAAGCCCTCGAACGCCTCGGCGGGTTCGGCGGCGAGTGAAAGACTCGCCGGCTCTTCGCCCTCTTCGCCCTCACGCGGCGCGAAGAGTTTGAGCCAACGCGACGGCGCGCGGTACGTCGAGCCGACGCGTAAGTCCGGCGCGGGCGGCTCGCCCGCCTCGCGGCCGTCGAGGTGCGCGAGCGCGCCCCACAGCGGGTCGTCTTCAAACTCCGCGCACGCGCGCCCGAGCAGAGCGCGCGCCAGAAGCTCCGCCAGCCCCCAGCCCGTGATGTGCTCCGAGAGCCGGCAGTCTTCGTCGAAGCACTCGGGGAGTTGCAGGCCCCGGAGCAGGTTGAGGAGGAAGAGTGCGCCGCCCAGCCTCGTCTCGCACCCTTCGAGGTTCGCCCACGGCCTCGCGTCCTCGTTTGGCTCGGCCGCGTCTTCGTCTGCGAGTTCGGCCGGCGCGATTTCCGTGGGCGGCTCTGTCAAGTTCGTTACCGCCGTCGCGCGCGCCGCCGCCCCCACGTCGGAGGTGTCGCGCCTGAAGCGTGACGGCCGCGCCGCCGTCTCCGGTTCGGGACTGACGACGGCCGCGCTGGCATCGGTCGCTGGAAGCGGCGCGACTGAAGCCGGCGCCTCCTTCGTCACGTGTGTATCAGTCCCTTCGACGATGCGCGCGCGCGGCCGTGGTCGCGGCGTGTCGCCGCGCGCGTCATCGGCGGCGGCGCGGCGGCGCGGCGCGACGGCGTCAGAGAAGGCTCGCACCTCCTCCGCGAAGTCTGCGCGCCGTGCGAGCGCGGACGCATGAAAGAGCGCCGCCGCGTAAGCGAGAAGGTGCAGCGCCGTCGGCGGCAGACGCTCACACTCGCCGCCCGCCGAAGCGAGCCAGCGGCCCCACGGCGCACGCGGCGCTTCGGAGACTCGAACTCGCTCCGCTCGCTCGTCGCGCCGGCCGTCGTGTCCGACGGCAGACTCGTCGGAAGTCCGCGCGCGGCGGTGGCCGTCTTGCTCGTCCTGCGTCGTCGCGTCCCGCCGCGTCGTCACGGCCGGCGCTTCGGGCGCTGAAGTCTCGCGCACGCCGCGCGCGGGCGCAGGACGTGCGGCGCGCGGCAGGTCGAACTCCGTGCGGAGCGCGAAGAGAAGCGCGCCCGCGCCTTCGTCGCCGAGCGTGAAGAGGAAGCGCGCCGCCTCGCCCCAACGCGCCAGCCGCACGAGCGCGGCCGGGATGAAGCGCGGCGACTCGGCCCACGCACGCACGAGCGACGCGCGCGCGGCGACGACCGTCCCGGTGTCGAGCGCGGCGCGAAAGCACCAGTGGGCGGCGGCCTCGCCGCGCGTGACGGCGAGACCCAGAGAGGCCAGCCACTCGCCCTCGTCCTCGAACAGCACCGCCTCGGCCCACGCCGGGACGCGACCGCCGACGGGTCGCGCCGCGCGCCGCCAGAGCAGTGAGACCTGCTCGCGCATCTCGCGCTCCGACTCCGGTCGCAGCAGCCTCCCGCCGAGCGGGACGCCGCGCCCCGACTTCAGACTGCGGATGACGAGCACGGCACGGGGCGGGAAACCGCGCGGCGCCAAATCCGCGCCGCCGAACAGGCGCGCCAGGCGCAGGCGCGCCACGATAGGCTCGGTGCCCGCGGGGCAACGCGCCGAGAACCGCCCGATGGTTGTCTGCCCCTTGAGCATTCAGAAGCGGAAGCGCGCGCCGCCCTGCGCGGTCGAGTGCCTCAGGTTCGATCCCGACGTAAAGACGTTGTGGAAGTTGTACATCGTGTCGAGCGCCGCGTTGGGCGTCAGGGCGAACTGGAGGCCGCCGCCGACGTTCGCGCCGCCGCGCGTGGTCTGCTGGGTGGGCATCGTGCTTACTCCTTTCGGGCGGGGCGCGCCGAGTGTGGGCGCGCGCCCCGCGTCTCTAAGTGTTCGCGATGACGTTGACCGTGAACGTGCCGGGCTTGGTCGCCTTGACGGCGGGCGAGAGGTTGTTGTCAACCGACTCGATGGCGACGGTGAACGCCCCCGTGCGCGGCGTGGTCGCCTTCGTCGCGGGCGTCCAGATGGTGACCGGGAGCATCAACATCTGGCCGGCCGTGAGCTGGATGTCGCGGACGAAGACGCCGGGCTGATCCTCGACGGCGTTGGTGTTGGCCTTGACGGTGTCCTTGATCGTCACGTCCCAGCTCTCCTCGCTGAGGTTGGCCGTCAGGCTGACGACGACGCGGAAGGTCGCGACGGTCGGCCCGCCCGTGTAGAGGACGCCGAACTGCCACGTGTAGGTCTTGTTGCTCGCGCCGGCCTCCGGCTTGTTCGTCGGGACGGAGACGTCGTCGGTGAAGTGCACGTCGTGCGCGACGGGCGGCGCCTCGCCCTGCGCGACCTTGAGGTCAACGAAGTCGTCGTGGCTGCGGTTGGTCGGCGGCGCGACCGAGGTGCGCAGCGTGAGCCGCGCGGTCTGGTCGAAGGTGACGCCCGAGGTCGGGGGCGTGACCTTGACGACGACCGTCTTCTTGCCGCCGACGGGGATGTCGATGAAGGTGATCGTCTCGCCGTTCTCGCTCTCGACCGAGGTGGTGCCCTCCCAGTTGCCCGAGAGCGGCAGCCCCGGCGCGGCCGCGACGAAGGATTCGAGGTCGATGCGGAGGTCCTTGTCCGTCCCGTTGCTGACGAGGAAGTTGTGGCTGAACGTCCCGTGCCCCGGGACGAGGTTCTTGCCCGACGAGCCGGTCGCCTGCCACACCGAGCCGAACGGGCCGATGGCGACGCTCTGGCCGCTCCACGTGCCGACGAAGAGGTTGATGGCCTGCTGCGCCTCGACCGCCGCCGGGAGGTCTTTGGCGCCTATGGCGGGCAGCAGCGCCGGCTTGCCCGACGGCCCGACCTTGTTGAGCAACTTGTCGAGCTGCTTGGCGAACTGCGCGCGGTCGCCCGTCGGGTCGGGGAAGGGGATGCCCGTCAAAAGGTACTTCGCCAGGTCGTCCTGCACGCGGTGGATGTCGGAGAAGACTTTGAGCGCCTCGGGCGTGTCGAGGCGGCGGCCGGCGGCGAGCACGTAGCCGCGGTTGGCGATGAAGAGCACGTCGTTGATGGCGGCGACGATGCCGAAGTTGGCGCCGATGAAGTCGTTGCCGTAGTTGGAGCCGTAGCCGCCGCCGTAATAGCCGCCGTAGTAGCCGCCGCCGCTGAACGGCATGATGAAGAGCCGCTTCTTGACGAGGCCGCGGTAAACCTCCCACGCGTCGTAGAGCCGGCCGGCGACGCCGTCGTGGACGAGCGGGCCGTCGAGCGTGCGGCTGACGAAGGCGTGGTAGAGCTGCGACGAGGGGGTGCTGGCGGCGACCGCCGCCGCGTTCTCGTTCAGCCGGAGGACGGTGAAGACCGGCTTCGAGGCGAGCGACACGTCGGGGCACGCGAACGAGTCGCGCAGTATCGAGCCGAAGCCGTCGGCCGAGACGTTCGACGGCTGCCCGGTCGTGAACTGCTTGAAGAAGTTCGCGGGGCTGAAGCCGCGCGGCGACTTGCCGCCGGTGACGGGGAAGTAGCCGGCCGGCGGGACGAAGGCGAAGTAGTCCTGAAGCCGGACGGCGCTCAGCGCGCCGAGCGCGTCGAAGAGGTCGCGGAGGTGGCGCTGGAACTGCAACAGACGTTCGTAGCCGTAACTCCTCAACAGCGACTCAACGTCGAAGTCGAGCTGGCGGCGCGCGAGCCGGCGCGCGGCCCAGTTGTCCACGAAGCGGACGCCCTGCTGGCTCCAGTAGACGACGGCGAGCGGCACGTCGCAGTCGGAGAGCTGCCCCGCCGCGCGCAACTCGGCGAGCGCGCCGTAGTTGACGAAGTTTGTGTCTCCCGCCGGCCGCCTGAACGGGTCGCGGCGCGCGCCGGTCTTCTCCTCCGAGTCGAAGCAGAGGTGCGCGACCACGTTGCGGAGCACCGAGACGCTGGCGGCGTCGCTCTTGGTCGTCAGCGTGTTCAGGAGCGCGCGCGTCGAGTCGCTGACGCCGGGGAGCGTCGAGAAGTCTATCCGCTCCATCCTGAACTTGACGCCCTCGACCGCGTAGCGGCGGCCGCAGCCGTCGAACCTTGAGTCGGAGACCGAGTGGCGCATCGGCACCGAGCCTTCGTAGGTCGAGGCGGGCGAGGCGACGAAGACGTAGACGCCGAGCTTGCTCAGGTTGTCGGACGCGCCGGGGCCCGCGCACTCGGCGAACAGCCCGGCGTCGGCCGCGAAGGTCGGCGCCGACTTGACGAGCGCCACGTCCACGGTCGGCACCGAGAGCGCGACGGGGTTGCCGCTGCGGCACAGGGCCAGCCCGCCGCCGACGCGCACGACCGGCTGCGCCTGCGTGGAGGAGTTGGCCAGCTCGACCTCCAGCCCGTGAACGACGCCCTCGCCGATGCCCTTCGCCAACTGGCGGTCGTGCCCGCGGCTTGAGTCGAGCACGGCGCTCAGGTCGTCGGCGGTCAGCAGACGGCCGTTGAAGAAGTTGACGTTCTGGATGCCGCTGTCTGTGATCGGCTCTAACAGTTGTCTGCTGCTCATCGAAGGACTCCTCGGGCTGCTCCCCTTAAACTCACGCCGCCGCCCCGACCGCCTCGGCCGAACCGAGCGCGCCGGCGAAGAGGAGGAAGTTCTCGCGGTGCCACGCGTCGTCGGGGCGCAGTTCAAGCGCGCGCCTCGTCCAGCCGAGCGCCTCCACGGTCTCGCCGAGGTGGAAGAGCGCGTTGGTGTAGAAGATGATCCAGTTGAAGCTGTGGTCGAGCGGGTTGACGAAGAGCGGCGTGTCGGGGCGCGGCATCGCGCGGCCGACCTCGCACCAGTGGACGACCTTGTGCCAGTCGCGCAGGTGGTAGTAAGTCTCGGCCAGCCCGAAGTAGGCGTCCGGCCAGTGCGGGCAGACCTTGAGCGATTGGAGGTTCGTCTCGACCGACTCGTCGAAGCGGCCGGCGGCGCGCAGCAGGTTGGCGAGCCGCGTCTGCGCCTGATAGCGCTCGTCGTCCCAGGTGGCGACGCGCAGGTACTTGCGGTAGCAGGCGATGGCGCGCCCCGTCCGCCCGGCGGTGGCGTACTCGTTCCCGAGGTAGAAGAGGAGGCGCGGGTCGGCCGACGGCCCGGCCGCGCGCCGCTCGGCTTCGAGGATGCGGAGATTGCGGCCACTCTTCTCGGCGGCGCGCGACTTCTCGGGGCGGTGCTCGACGAAGACCGCGTGGTCGCGCGCGAGGGTGCGCGGCGACTCGGGGACGAGCACTTCGTGGACGCGCCCTTGCCAGCGGAACGTGCCGTCGTTGCGGACGCAGCGCTCGCGCCAGAACTCGCACAGGGCGTTGCCCCACGCGTCGCGCTCCGAGACGTAACGCCACTCGAAGCCCGCGAGGTCCGAAGGGGCGGAGGCGACCGCCTCGCGGACGTGCGCGGCGTTCGTTAGAACGTCGTCGGCGTCGAGCCAGACGACCCAGTCGGAGGTCGCGCGGTCGAAGGCGAACTGGCGCGCGGCGGCGAAGTCGTCCACCCACTCGAAGTCGAAGACGTGCGCGCCGTGGCGCCGCGCCACCTCCTTCGTCGCGTCGCGCGAGCCGGTGTCCACGACGACGATTTCGTCGAAGGCGCCCGCGGCCGACGCGAGACAGCGCCCGAGCGTCCGCTCCTCGTCCCTGACGATCATGGCCAGCGAGACCGTGCTGCTCATCTCATCTCCCTTCGGCGTCTAGCGCTCACTTGGTGACCGCCGCCCAGCGGACGACCACCTCGCCGGCGAAGCGCGCCTGCGTCGCCGACAGCATCGTGACGGCGATCTGGATGGTTTCCGGCTTATCCTTAGGGTTGTAGATCGTGACGGCGAAGTTGAGCCCGCCGGGGAACAGGTCGCTCCCGCTGGTGTTGATGGGGAGCGGGTCGATGATGACCGCCGAGAAGAGAGGGGCGCCCGTCATGCCGTGTTCAAACTGGGGCGAGACCCGCGTGGAGCCTGCGTTGAAAGGGCCGGGGATGGACACGACGTTGTCGGGTCTAATGTTGATCGAGCCTGCGGGGCCGGTCGGCCCTATCGGCCCGGTCGCGCCGGTCGCACCTCTCAGTCCCGTCGGCCCCGTGGGGCCGGTCGGCCCGACGCAGCCAGAGCCGGCGGG
>DASVQX010000003.1:0-12823 GCA_036388915.1 Pyrinomonadaceae bacterium | reverse complement strand
CCCATCTCAATGTCGAGATGGGGCGCTTCTCTGTTAAGCGTGCTGTCGCACGCTTTGGCGGGCAGGATGCCCGCGCTCCCAGCTAGGAGTTGTGTTTTACTCCGTGCGCGCCGTCTTGAGCGCCGTCTCGATGGCCGTCTTGAGGAGGTCGTAGGTGGCGCGCTCCACGCGGACGCCGTTGACGAAGACGGTCGGGGTGCCGGCCACGCCGGCGCGCTCACCGTCGAGCATGTCGCGGCGCACGGCCTCGGCGAACTTGCCGGAGTCGAGCGCCGCGTCGAACTTCGCGCGGTCGAGCCCCACGCGCGAGGCGTACTCCTTGAGTTTGTCGGCCCCGAGCGCCGCCTGATTCTGGTAGAGCAGCGTGGCGTACTCCCAGTATTTGCCCTGCTCGCGCGCGGCCTCGGCGGCCTCGGCGGCCTTCTGCGCGTCGGCGTGCTGCGCGAGCGGGTAGTCGCGGACGACGAGCCGCACGCGGTCGCCGTACTCGGCGGCGATGCGTTCGAGGACGGGCTGCGTCGCGGCGCAGCTCGGGCACTGGTAGTCGGTGAACTCGACGACCGTGACCGCGGCGGCCGGGTTGCCCTTCGACGGCTGGCCGTCGGTGGCGATCTTGTAGACGGGCGCGGCGGGCGCGACGAGGAACGTCCGCACCTGCGCCCCGGCGCGCATCCGCGCGGCGAAATCCGTCAGCGCCTTCCGCTCCGCGACCTCGCGCAGGTAATCGGTGATCTGCCCCTTCGTCCCGGCGAAGTCGCCGCCGATGCGCTCCTTGTTCTCGTCGTAGAACTTCTGCGCGTCGGCCTCGGTGACGGCCGGAATTTTAGAGGCGACTTCGGCGTCGAGTATGGCCCGCGCCGTCACGCCGCGCTTCTGCGCCTCCTGCCCGAGCAGCAGGTCGTTGACCTTCAACTCCACGTCCTGCGAGCGCAGTTTGTAGACCTGCTCCTGCACGCTGAAGACGAGCGGGAGCAGCGCGTTCTCGACATCGCCCGAGGTGATGTTCTTGCCGTTGACGGTGGCGAGGACGCGCGCGCGGTCGGCGTCGGTCGCGGGCGGGGTCGCCTCGGCGGCGAGCCGCTTCACCTGCGCCCCGGCGCGCAGCGAGTCGGAGAACTTCACGGCCTGCTCGCGCCGGCGCTGGTCGCGCAGGTAGGAGACGAGGTCGTCCTTCACGTCCTTGAACTCGCGGCCGATGCGCGCCTTGTTCTCGTCGTAGAACTTCTGCGCGTCGGCCTCGGTCGGCTCCGGCGCGCGGGCGATGACCTCGGCTTCGAGCAGCTTCGCGGCTGAGACGCCGCGCTTCTTCGCCTCCGCCTCCAGCAGCGCGCTGTTGATCTGCAAGTCCAGCTCGCGGCGGCGCGCCTCGACGACCTGCCGCTGTAAGTCGGCGACGCGCTTCCGCACGTCGGGCGAGATGTCCTGCCGCGTGATCTGGACGCCGTTGACGGTGGCGAGCACGTCGGGCAGGGGCTTGCCTTCGCAGGCGCAGGCCGCGGCCGGGTCGGCCGCCGCCGTCTGGGTCTGCGCCGCCGTCTGCGCGGGCGCGGGCGTCTGAGTCTGGCCGAGCGACGCGCCCGGCGCGGCGAGCGCCGCGAGCAGGGCCAGCGCGGGAGTGAGTCTGCTCTTTCTAATGTTGAATTTCATTCTTATCACCTTCTTCAATCAAGTTGTGGTCAGTAGGCGTCAACCCAGCCGCCCGCCGGGGCGAACTCTTTGCGCTCCGTGTCTATCCGAATGACGTAGGCGCCCGCCGCGCCGACGCGGCGGTTGGGGCCGAACGTGAGGTGCGGCGTAAGCCCCGTCTCGAAGTCGTAGAGACCTTCGAGCGCGGTGACGAGTCGCTCGCGACTGATGTCTCTGCCGCCGCGCTTCAGGCCCTCGGTTAAGACTTTCGCGGCGGCGAGCGCCGCGAGCTGCGCGGCCGTGTGGCGCACCTCGAACTTGTACTTGGCGGAGAGCGCGCGCAGCTCGCCCGCGCCCGCCTCGGTCACGTCCGCCGGGACGGTCGGGAAGGTCAGAAAGATTTTGTCCTTGAAGCCCGCGGGGGCGGACGCGAGCAGGTCGCGCCCCGTCAGCGCGCCGAGCAGAAAGATGTCCGGGCGCCACCCGGCGGCGTCGGCCTCCCTGATGAAGGCCGTCTCCTCGCCGCCCGCGCCGAAGAAGAAGACCGCGTCCGCGCCCTTCAAATCCCTGACGAGCGCCGGCGCGTCGAGCTTGCCGCGCGCGTAAGCGACCTTCCGCACGGCGCCGCACTTCGCCTTCCGACACTGGTCTTCGACGGCCGTCGCGGCCGCCGCGCCGACCTCCGTCTCCGTGTAGACGACGGCGACCTTCGGCTCCGCTTTCGGCTGGCGCTTCGCGTGGAAGTTGGCGAGCGCGCGCGCCTGCTCGCCGAGGCCGGGCATGAGGTAGAAGACGTAGCGGCCCACGCCGTTAGTCGTCTGCGGCAGGAGCGTCGCGGGGCCGACGAAGGGGACTTCCAACTCCTGCGCCAGCGCGGCGATCTCGCCGTCCGCGCCCGCGCTCAGGCCGCCGACGACGGCGAAGACCTGCCCCTCCTCGACGAGCCGCCGCGCGCTTGCGGCCGTGGCGGCGGCCTGAGCGCCGGTCGCGGCCGACTGTAGCTCGACGCGCCGGCCGAAGACGCCGCCGCCCGCGTTGAGTTCCGCGAAGAAGGCCGTCAGCACGTCCCTCATCGCCGCGCCCGTCCCGGCGAGCGGCCCTTCGGCCGGCAGGAGCGTGCCGACGCGCACGGCCGCGTCGGTCAGTCCGGGGTCTCGGTCTTCCTCGATGCGCTTGAGGTAGGCGACGAGGTCGGCCGCGTCTTCCGCCGAGAGCCTGTAGCGCGGCATGGCCGCGAGCATCACGTTCTTCGAGGGGTCAACGCCCTCGCTCACCGCGCGGACGAAAGCCGCCTCGTCGAACGGCCCGTGTTTGCGCCCCGTCGGGTGCGTGTGGCCGTAGGGCTTAACGAGGTTGGCCCACGTCAGGTTGCCGGCGGTGACGCCGCCCTCGGTCTTGCCCTCGCCGCGCGCGCCGTGGCAGCCGGCGCAGGTCAGGGTCGAGGCGGGCACGTCCAACTCGCCGACGAGCGCCTGAATCTCTTTGCCCGAAGGGCTCTCGCCGCGGAGGTAGAGTCTGCGGCCGCGCCGCTCCTGCGGCGTGAGAGAGCGCGCGCCGTCCGGCGCCGCGGGCTTCTGCTCCTGCGCGCCCGCGGGCGAGAGGAACAGGGCGGCGAGCGCCAGCGCGCAGACCGCGTAGAGATGGGGCTTCTTATTCATCAGACCTCACGCCCGCGCCCGGCTACTTCGACCCGCCCTTGTCGCCGCCCGCCCCGCCCTTGTCGTTGGCGACGCTCTCGACGATCTGAATCAGCTCGGCCAGCTTACCCATGCCGAACATCTTTTTCCAGAGGCCGGTCGCCTCGTTGCCGACGATGATGACGGTCGTGTGGTCGTCCTTGCTCTCGACGTACTGGCCGACCTTGTAGAGCGCCCAGTCGATGTTCTCCTTCTTGCCGGTCAGAAAGACCCAGCCGGGCTTGGCGTGGAACTTCTGCGCGTACTCCTTCAGCCGCGTCGGCGTGTCCGTCGTCGGATCGACCGAGATGGAGACGAGAAAGACCTCGCGGCCGAGGCGGTCGCCGAGCGCCTCCTGAATCTTCTCCATGTTGCGGTTCATCGGCGGGCAGACCGACGTGCAGGTGGTGAAGAAGGCGTTGATGACGACCGTCTTGCCCTTGAGCATGTCGGTGTAGAAGCGCACCTTGCGGCCGTCCTGATCTAACAGCTCGACATCCGAGAACCACTTCGCGGCGGCGGACTGCTCCGGCGCCTGCTCCTGACCCATCTTGTGACCGGCGTGAGGGTCTTTGACTTCGGCGGGCGCGGGGGGCGCCGCCGGGCGCGGCTTGCCCTGCACCGGCGCGGGGCTTTGCGCGGCGGCGGCCGTGGCCGCGGCGAGGCAGATGGCGAGTGCGAAAACCGTTCTTTTCATCATCGTGCTGACTCCTTCGGGGTCGAATCGTTGGCGGGGTCGAGCCGCCCGGCGGCGGCGTCCTCCATGAGCTTGACGAGCACGGCCGGGCGCGCCAGCCCGTAGGTGCGCGTCCACTGGCCGGCGGCCTCGTTGCCGATGAGCACCGTGGGCGTGTGGTCGGCGGGGCTGCCGGTCGCGGCGCCGAGCGCGCGCAGCAGCTCGTCAACCTGCGGTTTCGGGCCCGTGACGAGCGTCCACCCCTCGGCGGCTTTAAACTTCGCGCCCCAAGCCTTGAGCCGCTCGGGCGTGTCGGTCGCCGGGTCAACGGAGATCGAGATGAGCCGCACGTCGCCCCCCGCGCGCGCGCCCAGCTCGCGCTGAAGCCGCGCGAAGGTCGCGCCCAACGGCGGGCAGATGGTCGTGCAGGTGGTGAAGACGAAGTTGATGGCGACCGTCCGCCCCTTGACGAGGTCGGTGTAGAAGCGCACCTTGCGGCCGTCCTGATCTAACAGCTCGACATCAGGAATCGTCATCTTCGACGCCGCGTGGGGCGCGTGCGCGTCCGCCGTGCTCGTACCGGCGGGCGCGGGCGCCGCCCCCGCCTTCGCTGCGTCCCCGGCCTCCGCGCTCACCGGGCGCAAGTCCATCTTGCACTTCGGGCAGCTCCCCTTCCTCTTCGACTTCACCTCCGGGTGCATCGGGCAGGCGTAGACGACCGGCTGCGTCCCGCCGCCCGGCCGCGCGGCCGCGGCCGTCTGGGCGCGCGTCGCGGGGGCGGCGGCGCAGAGCAGGAGTGCGACGGCGAGGGCGGCGAGGGCGTTGGAATAAATGTTTCTCACGTCGGTCAACCTCCGCCCTTTCATTCCCGCCCCGGCGCGGCGGTCTTCGCGGCGTCGGCGGGCGCGGACGCGTGCAGCATCAGGTACGGCAACTCGCGGAAGGCGACGCCCGCCGTCCGGCTCTCGACGAAGATCATGTAGAGGCCGGCCTCCGGCACGTTCACGTTCAGCTCGTAGACGCCCCCTCCGACGCCCCGCGCGAAGGCGCGCTTCTGCCAGATGCCGGGCGAGAGGAACGTCAGGACGTTCACGTCCTTCAGGCCGTCAACCGGCTTGCCGGTCGCCTTGTCCGAGAGTCGCAGGCGGAGCTTGTAGTCCTCGCCGGAGCGCAGCGGCTTCTCCTGATCGAGGTACTCGACGCCGAGCGACGCGACCCGCTCGTGTTTGACCGAAGGGTTCTCGGCCGCCCGCGCGTCGAAACAGTGCGTGACGCGCGGCGCGTCGAGCAGGAAGGCCACGTCGTAGGCGCCGACCTTCGGGAGCCGCGTCACGGTCTCGTAGGTGCCGGTCTTCACCTCGCGCAAGCTACGGTCGGCGACGAGCACCGCGCGCGGCTCGCGCTTGTAGTTCTGGAAGTCGCCCATCGGCGCGGCCATGCCCTCGGTGTAGTAGTAAATCTGCTTGTCGGCGACGTTGGCGACGAGCATCGAGTTGCCCTCGGGCGCGGGCGTGATGGAGTCGGCGGAGGCCGCCGTGGTCTTCGTGTCGGCGGGCGCGGCCTGCCCCGCGGGGAACGTGACCACGTCCGCCTCGCGGCCGAGCGTGCTCAGCCTGACCATCGTCACGTCGAGCGACCCGGCCGAGCGGACGTAGGCGAACTCCTTCGTGAACGAGACCTGATCGGGGCCGCGCCCCGCGATGTCTTTGCCCCTGGCGATCTGCAAGGTGTGGAGCGGGCGGTTGGTCGAGGCGTCGAAGACGTGGACGACGCCCGCCGCCGGGTTGGGCACGAAGCCGTAGCGCCCGCCGGGCGCGAAGCGGACGGCGGCGGCGCCGGGCGCGGCCGGGATGTTCGCCATCACCGCCGCCTTCGCCGGGTCGATGACCGCGACCTGCCCGCCCACGCGGTCTGCCACGTAGACGAACTTGCTGAGCGGCGAGACGGCCACGGAGTCCGCCCCGCGCCCCGTCTTCACGTCGGCGGTCTTCGAGAGCTTGAGCACGTCGATGACCGAGACGGTGCCCGCCGCCGCGTTGGCGACGAAGGCCGTGCGGCTGTCGCCGCTCAAGGCCAGCTCGTGGTGGCCGGGGCCGGTCGTGATGCGCGTGACCGGCTTGAAGGTCGCCGCGTCGATGACGGTCACGCCGCCGTCGGCGCCGCCGTCGGTGCCGACCCAGAGGTACTTCTCGTCGGGCTGGAGGGCGAGGCGGACGGGGCGCGCGCCCGTGTCCACGTCGGCGACGACCTTCCACGTGTTGGTGTCAACGACCGCCACCTGATTCGAGTCCGGCATGCTGACGAAGAGGCGCTCCTGGTCGGCGCTGAGCACCCAGTCCTCGCCGGGGCTCTTCAGCATGATGAGCGTGATGAGCTTGGTGCCGCCGAAGCCGAGCAGCGGGTCGATGACCGAGATGTTCGGCTCCGAGTTGAGCGCGAGCACGTAGTAGCTGTTGAGGTCAACGTCGGGGCGCGCGCGCATCGAGCCTTGCAGGAACGACTTGATCTTCTCCTTGCACTGCTCGGGCGTCGCCGGCTCGCCCCCGCGCTTCGCCATCCAGACCGAGGGCCTGATGCCCGCGAGCGGCGAGCGCGTGGCCGTGTCGGTGACGCGGACGCGGACGAGCGCGTCCTGATCTTCCAACAGCCCCGCGGTCTTCCCGCCGGCGGGCGCGACCGGCTCGATGGTGAACTCTACTTCCAGACCCTGCGTGACGATCTTCTGGGGGCCGGAAGGGGTCGCGGGCTTGGGCGCCGTCGTCTGTGTCGCCGCCGTCTGCGGGGCGGCGGCAGGCTTCTCCTGCGCCAGCGCGAGTGCGGGGGATTGCGCGGCGAACGCGCAGGCGAGCGCGTACGCGAGTAGCGTGCGGGGAGTCGGTCTCATGTTTACTTCTCCGGGAATCTGGGCCGGGGTCTCGGCGGGCGCGGGCCGCCGGGAGTCCCGGCGGGCTGCCTCAGCGAGTGATGGCCTTCAGGTCGCGCATCGTGCTGCAAAAAGTGCGCACGGAGACGCTGCCGTCGTTGGCGTATTCGAGGACGGCGTTGCGCAGTTGGGCGGAGTCTTCAAAGCTGAAGAACGTCTTGCCGTTCTGGCGTCTGATGTTGTCGATGTTGAAGTTGCGGCTGCGCAGGAAGCTGGCCAGCGTGAGGTCGCTCGTGTCGTAGGTACGTCTGCTCTCTGGGGAGTTCATCCGTTTTCATCCTTTCGCCTTCCCTGTCCGGGGGCGTATGTCTTTAGGTCGCGCGGGCAGTCCTTCGGCCGAAGTGCGTCGGGGCGCCGTTCGCGACTCTTTCATCTTTTACTGAGCGACGGCGGCGTCATTCACCGGTGAGAGAACACCTGAAGGACGCGGCGCCGACGAGTATGACTGGCACGGTAGGCTTAATAGCAACCGCCGTGCCCTTCGGCGGAATGTTCGTAAAGATTTGTAAAGCGGGGCGTCAGGGCGTCGCGGCGCGCCGGCGGGGCGCGCGCCCGTGTCTCACCGTGAATCACGCGCCGCCCCGCCTGTTACACCGCGTAACACGCCCGGAGGTCGAAGTTTCGGGGGGGGGCGAGACGTTTACCCCGCTCAGTTTCGCCGGAGGTTTCGCTCGACGGTGGCCCTCAGCCTTTCGAGATGGAAGGGCTTCGTGATGAATTCGCAGCAGCCGGCGGCGAGCGCGTCCTCGCGCACCTCGCGCGCCGTGTGCGCCGAGAGCGCGATGATCGGCACGTCGCGCAGGCCGACGAGCCTGCGCAGCCGGTGGATGGTGGCGAAGCCGTCCATGTTCGGCATGCTCAAATCCATCAGGATGAGGTCGGGAGACTCGGTCTGCGCCACGCGCACGGCCTCGGCCCCGTTGGCCGCCTCGACGACCCTGTAGCCGAACGCCTCCAAAGCCCTCTTCGTCATGTCCCGCATGTCGTCGTAGTCGTCTACGACCAGGACGGTCTTCTGCCCGCTGCTCACGCCGCCGCTCATCGCCCAGTCCTATCTGTCGGGATAGTCGGTGATTATGATAGGCAACAAAATGCCCGCGTTGCCCGAGTCTGCCCCGACACACGTCGAAATGCAAACTCCACGCAAACGCGGGTGCAAGCGGCGTTCCGCGAGGGCGGCGCGCCGGTGGGAAGGCCGCGCCGCCAATGTCCGTTAGGTTACTTAAGGAGCCTCCGCCGGGTCGCTAAAGTCCGCCGCGTTCACTCGGGCGCGGCCGCCTCGGCGGCTTCCTCGTCGGCCGGGGCGTCGGCCATCAGGCCGTAGCGCTTGAGCTTGCGGTAGAGCGTCGGGCGGTGGTAGTCGAGAATCTCGGCGGTCTTCTTGACGTTGCCGCCCGTGCGTTCGAGCGTCTGCGCGATGGCCTCGCGCTCGATCTCCTCCATCGTCATGTAGGGCGGGATGACGCAGCGCGTGTGCGCCGCGGTCGAGGCGTGCAGGTGCTCGGGCAAATCTTCCGGCCGCAGCTCATCCTCGCGCGCGAAGAGCACGGCGTGCTCGACGACCGACTCCAGCTCGCGGACGTTGCCGGGCCATTCGTAGCGCGCGAGGAGCGAGAAGGCGGCGGGCGAGAAGGCGCGGATGCGCTTTTGATACTTGCCCGCGTAGGTCTGGAGGAAGCGCTCGGCGAGCGGCGCCACGTCGTCGGGGCGCTCGCGCAGGGGCGGCACCTTGACGCGGATGGTGCTGACGCGGAAGAAGAGGTCTTTGCGCAGCGTCCCGTCGGAGATCATCTGCGCCGTGTCGCGGTTGGTCGAGCAGACGAGGCGGAAATCGACCGGCGCCTCCTGCTCGTCCCCGAGCCGGCGCAGGCGGCGGTCTTGCAGGACGCGCAGCAGTTTGGTCTGGAGGTGCGCGGGCATCTCCGCGATCTCGTCGAGGAGGAGCGTGCCGCCCGCCGCCGCCTCGATGAGCCCGCGCTTGTCGCGGTCGGCGCCGGTGAAGGCTCCCTTCCGGTAGCCGAACAACTCCGACTCGATCAGCTCCGAGGGGAGCGCCGCGCAGTTGATGCGGATGTAGGGGCCGGACGCGCGGTTGCTCTGCGCGTGGAAGGCCGCCGCGATCAGCTCCTTGCCCGTCCCCGACTCGCCCTCGATGAGGACGGAGGCGTCCGAGGGGGCGGCCGTGCGGATGGTCTCGATGATCTGGAGCATGCGCGGGCTGCGCCCCGTGATGCCGAACGTCTCGGCCTCGGCCGAGAGCGCGCGCTTGAGCGCCTTGTTCTCGCGGCTGATCTCGCCGAACTGGAGCGCGCGCCCGGCGAGCGTCAAGACCTGATCGGGCGTGAACGGCTTCTGGACGTAGTAGTAGGCGCCGCGCTTGATGGCCTCGATGGTCACTTCGACCGAGCCGTGCGCGGTCATCAGGATGACCTGCGTTTCGGGCGCCTCCGACTTGATGCGGTCGAGCAGCTCGATGCCGGTCGCGTCCGGCAGGCGCAGGTCGGTGAAGACGAGGTCGAAGGGGGCGCCGCGCGCGAGCAGCGCGCCCGCCTCCGCGACGGTGCCGGCGGTGCTCACGTCGTAGCCGCCGTCGCCGAGGACGAGCGCGAGCGCGCTCGTGATGCTCCCCTCGTCGTCCACGACGAGGACTCTCTGCTGCCGGGTCGTCATGCGTCCTCCGGTTCGGCCGGCAGGCGGACGGTGACGAGCGTGCCCTCGCCGGGGCGACTCTCGACGCCGATCTCGCCGCCGTGCTCTTCGATCACTTTTTTGGCGTAGGGCATTCCCAGCCCGAGACCCTTGGCCTTGGTGGTGTAGAACGCCTCGAAGACCTTCTCGATCTGCCCGCGGGTCATGCCGACGCCCGTGTCGGCGATCTCGACGCGCAAGCCGTCCCCGTCGCGCAAAGTCCTGACGGAGAGTTGCCCGCCGCCGGTCATCGCCTGCACGCCGTTGAGCAGGAGGTTGGTGAGCGCCGAGCGGAGCGAGGACTCGTCGAGCCGCGCGCGCATCGGGTCGTGCGACAGCTCGACGCACAGCTCGACGCGGGCGGCGGCCACCTGCGGCCCCAGCAGTTGGAGCAGGTCGGCGACGACGCGGTTGAGGTCTACTTCGCGGCGTTCGAGGCTCAAGGGGCGCGCGAAGTCCACGATCTGCTCGACCGTCTGCGACAGGTGGTTGATGGTCTCGACGATCTTGTCGGCGAGTTCCAGCTCGGCCCCGCTCATCCGGTCGGCCAGCTTCGTCTTCATGTGCATCGCGTAGAGCTGGAGACCCGTCAGCGGGTTCCTGACCTCGTGCGCGACCTGCGCGGCGACGCGCCCGAGCGACGCGATCTTCTCCTGGTGCGCCAGCCGCGACTGCATCTGGCGGAGCGACTCCTCGGCGCGGCGCTCCGCGGTCAGGTCGCGGATGACGCAGAGGTGGCCGAGCCTGCTCCCGCCGACGATGGGCGTGACGGCGACGCAGGCCGGGAACTCCGCCCCGTCGCTGCGGTGCAGAATCATCTCGGCCTCGTAGTGCCCGACCGCGTCGGCCTCCTTCAGGCAGTCCAGGAGGACGTTGCGCCCGTACCGCTCCACGTCGAGGAACAGCTCGCGCGGCCTGTGCCCCGCGGCCTCCGCCGACGTGTGGCCGAAGAGCAGCTCGGCGCCGCGGTTGAAGAGGGTGATGTGGAACCCGAGGTCGAGGGCGACGATGGCGTACTCGGTCGAGCTGTCGAGGACGAGGTTGAGGAAGCTGTGGGCGGCGGCGAGGTCGGCCGTGCGCTCCTCGACGCGCCGCTCCAACTCCTCGGCGTAGCGCCTGACCTCGTCCTCCAGCCTCTGCTTCTCGTCGCTCAGCCGCTTCTTCTCGGCGGCGCGGGCGACGGCGCGCGTGATGGCCTCCTTGAGGACGGGCTTGGCGAGGAAGTCGTAGGCGCCCGCGCGCACGATCTCGGGCAGTTGCGAGACGTTCGGCTCGCCCGTGATGACGATGACGGGGACGCTCGGGTCGCGCTCGCGCAGCTCGCGCAGCAGGTCGATGCCGCTGCGCCCCGGCAGGTTGATGTCCACGACGGCGACATCCACCGAGCCGTTCTCGCCGAAGAGGGCGGAGCCTTCGGCGGCGTCGGCGGCCGCGATCGGCTCGAAGCCCTCGCGGCGGAGGAACTCCGCGAGCGTCAGGCGGATGCTCGGCTCGTCGTCAACGAGCAGGACTCTACGCGCCATCTCCCACCCCCTCCGGCCTGTCCGCGGGCAGTTCGACGACGAAGCGCGCGAACTCGCCCTCCTCGCTCTCGGCGCCGATCGTCCCGCCGTAGTCATGCACGATCCCGAAGCTGAGCGAGAGCCCGAGCCCCGTCCCGCCCGAGTCACGCCGCGTCGTGAAGAAGGGGTCGAAGACCCGCTCAAGGTTTTCGCGGCTGATGCCGCCGCCGTTGTCGTAGAACTCCACGCGGACGAACTGCCGCCCCGCGCGCTCGACGCGCCGGGCGCTGATGCGGAACAGCTTCCCGGCGGGGCCGCCCTGCTTGGCCTTCAGCGAGTGGTGGGCGTTGCTGACCATGTTGAGGACGACCTGGCGCAGGCGCGAGCGGTCGGCGCGCAGCGGCGGCAAGTCGCCCGGCACGTCCGTCTCGACGCGGATGCCGTCCTTCTCGAACTGGCGGCCGAAGAGTGCCAGCGACGACGCGACGGCCTCGGCGAGCGAGACGCGCCCGACCTGCTGCTCGTCGTGGCGCGCGAACGTGAGCAGCCCGCGCACGATGCCGGCGATGCGCTCGCCCTCCTCGATGATGCCGTCGATCATCCCGCGCTCGAAGTCGGTGCGCGCCGAGCCTTCGTCCTTCAGGAGCTGCGCGAAGTTGATGACGCCGTTCAAGGGGTTGTTGATCTCGTGCGCCACGCCCGCCGAGAGTTCGCCGAGCGAGGCGAGCTTCGCCGTCTGGAAGAGCTGCTGCCGCATCTGCTCGCGCTCGGCTTCGAGCCGGCGGCGCGCCGAGAGGTCGCGGATGATGAAGATGAGCAGCCGCTCCCTCTCGGTCGAGAGCGTGCTGAAGGAGACGGCGACGGGGCGCGTCTCGCCGTCGGCCCGCTCGACGAGCAGCTCCGCCTCGCCCTCTTCCCCGCCCTCCAAAAGCCGGGCGAGGTCGCCGGTGCGGCCGCCTTCGCCGCGCGTGCGGATGATCTCGCGCGCGTCGCGGCCGACGGCCGCCTGCGGCGCGCAGCCGAGGATTTCGCAGAAGCGGTTGTTGACTTCCGCCAGCCGGAGGTCGGCCGCCGACGCCACGCCGATGCCGTCGCCCGCGTGCTCGAAGAGGGCGCGGTAACGCTCCTCGCTCTCGACGACGGCCTGCTGCTTGTGACCGATGAGGCGGAGGAGGAGGGTGACGACGACGAGGTCTACCGTGATGGAGATGAAGAAGTGCTCGACGCGCTGCTGGATGTCGCGGCGCGTCCGGCGGTGCTCGTCGCCCGGATAGTGGCGCTCGACCCACGCGAAGAAGGGGTCGCGGATCACCCTCTCCCACGTCAGCATGACCACGGCGGTCATCGCGACGGTGAGCAGGGTGAAAGACAGTATCAGGGTTAGGGTAGAGCTTCTCTTCATGGCCTGAAGACAAAATGAGGAGTACGGGGCAAGCTTTGTCGTCAGAGCAGGCGCGGGCGCGGCGGCCCGCCGAGATCGTTCTTTAAATCATCCTTTCTAAGTGGGAACCTCAGGACGGGCGAGTCCCGTCGCCGACACTTAAGGCTTCCCCGTTCTCCACACCGTAATGCACATGGGCGAAGGGGCGGCGGCAGGAAGACTCGCGGTCAGGTACATTTCTCCACGGAATTTGAAAGGCCGTATTCTAAATAAAAGGCCGAAGGACGGAGGAACAAGCCGAGGGGGAGATTATACTCGCGGGCAGGATTTTTACAACAGCGGCCGCGCGCG
>DASVQX010000002.1:0-77473 GCA_036388915.1 Pyrinomonadaceae bacterium | reverse complement strand
CGCTGCCAGCGCCGGCGGGGCCTGCGGGGCCGGCCGGTCCCGTGGGCCCCGTCGGGCCGACGCTGCCCGAACCGGAAGAGCCGGCAGGGCCGGTCGCGCCGGTGGGGCCGGTCGGACCTGTCGCGCCTCTGGCGCCGCTCGGGCCGGCGGGACCGGTGGCTCCCGTGGCTCCGGTGGCGCCCCTCGGGCCGGCCGTGCCCGTGGCGCCGGTGGCGCCGGTGGCGCCGGTCGGTCCGGCCGGCCCGGTCGCGCCGGTCTCGCCGCGCCGGCCCGAGATGCAGAAGAGCTCCTGCTTGAGCCGGTCGGAGACGATGATGGGGCGCTCGCAGTTCTCGACGCGGACGCTGTCGATGTCGAGCACGCCCGCGTCGTCGAGGTCGAAGTGGACGCACGCGAGCAGGAGGCAGTCGTCATCTTCCTTGCAACTGAGCAGGTGGCCGTTGACGTGCGGGCAGACCTCCGTGGCCCAGACGGCGAGCGCCTCGCGGATGGTGTCGCAGGCCGTCGCCTCGTTGAGCCGGAACTTGCCCATGTCGGGCGAGTCGGGCGAATCGGGCGGCGAGCTGTGGCCGTGGTCGTGGCCGTGGCCGTGGTGCTCGGAGGGGCCGTGGTGCGGCCCTTCCAGCGGCGGCGAGTCGGGCGGCGAAGGCGGCGGCGAGGTGTCGCCGCCGAGCACGCGCGCGAAGTCGCGCACCGCCTCGATGAAGCGCTCGGAGTCGTCGGGCGACAGGAAATCTTCCGTGATCTCGACTCGCCCGAGCAGCCCGCCGAACTCTCGGTAGTGCCACTCGGCGTGCGGGTCGGGCGGCTCCCACGAAAATTCGGCGCGCGCCGTCTCAAGCACGCGCGAGGCGGCGCGCGTGTCTTCCGCGTCGGCGCAGGGCGCGCCCGCGATGGGCACCACGTCCGTGGGGCACTCGGCGTAGCAGAGCCGCACGTAGACGGTCTGCGGCCCCGCGCCCGGCGGCGAGTTCGGCTCGGCCGAGTTCTTGGCGACCCACTCGCCGAGCCTCGCGCACAGCGCGCGCTCGACCCAGACCCAGCGCCCGTGCGGGCTGACGGCGTAGCCGGGCGCGACGCGCACGTCAACGTCGGCGCCCGCCGCTTGCGTCGTCACGGCGAGGCCGCAGACCGTGCCCGAGCCGTGGAGCAGGAGGTTGCTGATGCGGTGCTTCCACTCGAAGTGCTCCTGCTCCTGTCGGAAGTCGTCAACGCCGAGCACCATGCCGAACGTGTAGTTGACGCGCTTGTTGGGGATTAAGAGCGTCTTGTCTGAGGTGGCGGAAGTGCAGCAGTCTCGCATGATTCTCTCCAATCGGTTTTAGAGCGACGGCATCTCGCCCAGTCGGTCGCGGTCTGAAACTACGCGGTCGGTCGTGTCCGCCGGGTGCGGCGGGCGCAGGTAGCCCTCGGCGAGGTGGCTGCGGCCGAGGATGGTCTCGACGAAGCGCGACTCCTCGCCGAGCACCGTGTCGATGCCGACGCGCCCCTCGCCGACGCGGAAGAAGTCCCAGTAGCGCCGCACGTCGAAGCTGGTGTGCGCGGGCTTCTCAAGCTCGGTGACGCGGCGCGTCATCGCCTCCTCCTCGGGCGTCAGCTCTTCGGGGACGAGCACCGAGAACTGGTGCGCGTAGGCGTCGGGCGCCTCCGCGGTCGTGGTCGTCGGGTTGTCCTCGCCGCCGCCGCCGATTGAGGCGTCGCCCTCCTGAAAGCGCCGGCCGCCGCGCGTGCGGTAACGCTCGACGATGCGCACCTTCGACGGCCGCATGGGCGAGAGCACGTACTCGTAGAGCAGGTCTTCGTACTCCCACTCGTCGAGTGACGGACGCAGGCGCGTGCGCGGCAAGCCCGGCGGCTCGGGCCGCCCGTAGCGTTCGAGCAGCCCGTAGCGGCGCAGCTCGTCGAGAAGCGACGCGGACGCCGGCTCCTCGGGTCGCGCCGCCGCGCGCTTGAGCCGCGCGAGCAGCACTTCGAGGCACGGGTCTAAGAGCAGCATCAGCGCGAAGCGGAGGCCGGCGTGCGTCCCGCGCCGGTCGTAGAGCTTGCGCGCGTAGCGTATGAAGAGGCGGCGGCGGTCGTAAGGCTCTATCCGTGAGCCAGTCGGGAGGTTCGCGGCGCGCTCCTGACGCGCGCCCTGTATCCCGGCCCAGAGCGGGTCGAGGACGATGCCGACCCAGCCGGCGAGCCAGTCCAAAGCCTCGGGCGGCGCGCCCCTCGGGTCGAAGAGCAGGCTCACGTCCGAGACGCGCCCCTCGATGTCGGAGTAGAAGCCCTCCTCGTTCGCCAGCATCCGTTCGAGGAAGTCGGCGGAGCCCGCGTCGTCCTGATAGACCTTCGGCAGGTAGTTGCGCGGGTAGGAGAAGCGCGGGTAGTAGACGCGCAGCGCGTGCAGGTGCGGCGTCGTGCGCCCGTTGCCGCGGAGCACAAGCCTGACTTGCGCGAAGCGCCCGCGCGCGCGTTGGAAGAGTAGCTCCCACGTCCCGGTGTTCTCGGGAAGCTCCGACGTGGTCGCGTACTGCGGGAAGGCGTCGAAGTAGGGAAGCTCTGGGCCGGCGGCGCGCAGATAGGGCAGAGGCTCGGGCGACCACTCGACCTGTTCGAGCAGCGCCTCGTCGTCGTGCGCGCGCGTCCAGACCTCGACCGCCGACTCGGCCGGGATGCAGGCGTCGAGCATCAGACGGTGCCAGACGCAGCCGCGCTCGCGCCCGTCGAGCGCGGGACTCAACAGCACGGCGCGCGACGTGTAGCGCCGCTCGTCAATCTCCTGAAGCTGCGTCCAGCGCACCGCGCGGTCGTTCAAAGGGTCGCCGCTCACCACGTCGTAGAAGGTCTCACCGCGGTGCGCGACGAGCGCGCGCGAGCCGAAGTAGTGCATCGGCCGGAAGTCGGGCGTGATGCGCAGGAGGTTGGGAGAGGCGGAGAGGTCAAGCTCGAAGTCGATGCACTGGTTGCCCTCGCGCTCGACGACGCGCAGCGTGCCCTTCGTCCCCTTCGCAGAGGCGCCGTCGCCCGAGGGGAGGAAGACGAAGTCGTAGCCGACGACCGAAAGCCCCGTGCCGGTCGTGCCGCCCATCTCGTCAACGGTCTCGACCGTCGGGTCGAACAGCTCAAGCGGCGCGCCCAACAGGTCGGCGTGTCGCATGTGGAAGACGCGCGAGGCGGGCGGCGGCTCGGCGTCAGCTTGCGAGTAGGCCGGGCTGTCGAGGACGAAGACGCTGCCGTCCGTCAGAGCCTCGATGGCGAACGGCTCGTCGGCGCCGGCCGGGAGCGGGAAGCCTTTGGGGAAGCGCCGCGCGGGGCGGACGGCGGCCGTGCCGCCCTCGACGTGGAAGACCTCCTCCTCCTCGGGCGCGATCTCGTAGACGCCCGCGCCCTCGGAGATGACGCAGAAGTCGCGGTCGAGTCCCCAGTAGCTTTTGTTCGCGCGGTCGAGAATCCAGACGCCGCCGCCCGGCGCGGCCGCCATGTCGAAGGGCTGGAAGGGCACGCCCTCGGGGAAAGTCATGCGCGTGGGCGCGCCGCCCGCGTGGAGGTCGAAGACGAGCAGGCCGCGCGAGGCCGTGTCTCCGACGACGAGGTAGTGGTGACTCGTCACCGCGAGTCCGGCCAACTCGACCGGCGCCGCCGGGGCTTCAGCGACCGGCGCGAAGTCGCCCGTGGGCCGGCAGGCGGGCGCGGCCGTGTCGCGCGACCAGAAGACGCGCGACTTGTTCGAGCCGAGCGGGCGCCAGTAGATTTTGGTGCGGTCGCTGCTGATCCAGTACCAGTTGCGGAAGGCGTCCGTCGCGGCGCCGCGCCGCTGCTCGGGTTGGAGCGCCGCGCCGCCGCGCGCGCTGACGAAGACGACGAGGCGCGTCCGAAGTCTCATCACGTCGGCGCCGGCGTCGAACTCGGCCGCCTTGAAGACGCCCGGCTTCGACGCGAGGAGCGCGCCCGTGTTGTCGCGGCGCTCCTCGGCCCAGCGCCGCCAGTCGGCGCGCCCCTTGACGAGGTGAAATCGTGTGCCGTTAACGTCCACCTAACAGCTCCCCTTCGGGTGCGACTCGCTTCCGATTCTTTCTAGACAGACCCGTCAGCACTTCGAGCGCGTGACGGGGACGGGGACGACCGTCGGCTCCTGCGTCGGCTCGGGCTTGGTGCCGAGGATGGATTCGAGCGACTCGGCCTCGCCCTCGCGCACGTCGAGCGTGTCGAGCCGCGGCAGTTGCAAGCCCTTCAAACGCTTGCTCTCGATGTCCAGCTCCGAGCCGACGCCCAGCTCAATCGAGTTGACGAACTCGACGCCCGCGACGCGCGTCACGACCGCTTCGAGGTCTTTCTTCAGCAGCAGCTTGTTGAGCGGCCAGCCGACCTCGTCCGGCCCGCCCGGCGGCAGCGACGAGAGGTAGAGTTGCAGACGCTCGCGCACCGCCTGAATCACCTGATCGCGGAAGTAGCCGGCGCGCACCTCGATACCGACTGAGAGCGCGACCGAGACGTATTCTGGGCCGCGCACGTAAATCTCGGTCGTCACCAGCCGGCGCTCGTCGAGGTAGTCGCAGACCGTCTTTAAGAACAGTCGATTCGGGAGCGGCCAGAGCGGGCGCACCGTGTCGGTCGCGGGCACGACCATCAGCGTGACGACGCCCGCGAGGTTTTCGAGTCGCTTGTCCGGGTTGTAGAGCGGCAGCACCTCGACGCGCCCGACATCGACGCCCGGCGTGCGGCGCGTGATGTCGATGAAGTCCTGTTTGACGACGAGCCGGTCGCGGTGGCGCAGGTAAAGTGGGATGTTGCGCTCGCCCTCTTCGACCGTCTCGCCGGTGTCGCCGCCCCACGTCGCGATGGGGTTGTCTACTTTGAAGCCGCCTTGCAGCCGCACGTCGGGGCTGGTCTTGACGGCGCCGATGGCGACGTTGCCCTGCGTGCCGCCGCCGTACTGGTAGCTGGCGCGGACGCGGCCGCCCGACGGCGGGCGCTCGCCGCGGTGACCGTCGCCGAAGCGTATCTGCCCCGACTCGTAATCGACGGTGAAGACCTCGTCCGTCCCGCCGGCCGAGAGCAGGTCGTCGGTCTGGAGCCAGAGCCGCCACGCGCCGTCGATGTCCTGAACTTCGAGCAGGACGGAGTCCTCGATGACGGGCGTGTTGGCGAGGACGTACGTCTGATCCGGCTCGCCGTTGGCCGTCCCCAGCAGCTCGTTGAAGATGGGGATGGCCTGGCGTACGCGCGCGGCGTTTAAGCCGAGCCACGTGAGGCGCGCGTTGACGGCCGCGCCCTGATTGCCCTGCGTGGTCGCGGTCGGCTGGTTCGACACCTGCGGAGCCTGCGCGCCCGAAGCGCCGGGGGTGTTCCCCGTCTTCGAGCCGGTGCCGCTCGACTGCGCGCCCGGCGCCTGCGTGCCGGCGGGCTGCGAGGGGGGCAGGCGGACGCGCAGCCACGTGACGAGGCGCGTGCGGGTCTCGTCGTCCTCGATGCGCGGCGGGTAGTCGCCCGTGCCCTCCTGCATCGGCTCGTCGAAGACCCACGTCGCCAGCTTCTCCTTGCCGGGCAGCTCCAACTGGACGACGCCGACCTCCGAGAGCACGTCCGGCTCCTGCACGACGCGCAGGCGTTCGTAGCGCGTCCCGGCCGAGGTCGGGTCGGGCACCTCGTAGACGAGCGAGGGGACGGGCAGGCGCTTGGCACCGAGCTGGACGGGGACGAGCGCGGGGACGTTCGCGTCGGCGAGCGCGGGGACGATGCCGACCGAGAGCGTCTGGTTGGCGAGCGCCTCGCGCGCCGCCTCGGGCGTAACGTTCTTGGGCGCGAGCAGCGCGAGGTAAACGGCGTGGTCGCTCGTCTCGTCGGTGGAGAGGTCGAGGACGGGGTCCGGCTCGCCGGCGGTCGGCTCGCGCATCAGCGTTGACTCGTAGAAGTCGAGCTGGACGGAAGACTCGTCGGTGCCCTCGCCGTCCTCGGCGTCGTCCACCTCGTCTTCCGCATCGTCGCCCTCATCCTCTTCGGCTTCGAGAGCGGCGAGCATGGCGACTTTGACCGCCTGATACTTGGTGTTGAACTCCTCGTAGCTCGGGTCGTCCGACGCGATCTTGCGCTTGTAGTAGGCGGCGGCCTCGACGGGCAGGACGTTGACGGGGTCGAGCGTGATGTAGTTGACCTGACCGGCCGAGACGACGATGCCGGCTTCGAGCGGCAGAGGCTCGACGGGGCCGCGCTCGTTGCGGACGCGGACGATGCCTTGCGCGGGCGCGGCCTGCTGCAAGGGGATGCCGAGCAGTTGGAGGAACTTCAGGCGGTTGCGCTCGGGGATGCGGTCGGCGCGGTAGAGCAGGTTCTCGGTGAGGAAGGCGAAGAGCTGGACGATGGTGATGCCGGGGTCGCTGTCTACCTCGAAGTTCGTCCACTCGGGCGTGTAGACGGGGATGCGGCGCTTCGCCTCGGCGAGAAGCTGCTCGAAGTTGCGGTTGTCGAGTACGGGCAGTTGCAGAGGCATCCCTTTAGCCCTCCAGTTGCAGCGTCACGCCCAGGCTCCCGACGGCCTGCGTGGCGACGAGGCGGAAGTGAATCTCGACGGCGACGAGGCGCGGGTCCGCCGGATCGGCCTCGACCGTCACGTCCTCGACGCGGACGCGCGGCTCGCGCGCCTTGATGGCGTTCGCGACCGCCTCGCGGATGAGCGTGCGCGTCGTGACCGTGTTCGGCTCGAAGAGGAAGCGGCGCAGCCCGCAGCCGAACTCCTCGCGCATCAGGCGCTCGGCCGGCTCGGTGAGGAGGATGACGCGGATCGACTCGCGCACGTTCTCCTCGCCCTCCGACCACGCGAGCCGCCCGTCGGCGCCGACGCGCGGCGGGAAGCTCAAACCCTGTCCGAAAATGTTCTGCCTTCGCATAAGTGTTGTCGGCGCCCGCCTCACTTCTTGGCGATGAGCGGGATGGGGAAGCAAATCTTCAGGAGCGGAATCCACCAGAAGACGAGGTTGAGCACGATGACGATGATCATCAGCAGGATGAAGGCGCAGAGCGTGATAATCGGCAGCGAGAACGAGCAAATCCAGCCGATGTCGATGCCGAGGTTCGACGTGCTCACGTCGTTGTCGAGCGCGTCCTTCTCTTTGCCCTTCAGCTCCTCGACCTTCTCGTTCAGCTCCTTCGACATGATGAAGCCGACGTTCTTCTTAAACTTCCGCAGGCCCGCGATGGAGATGTCAACGGGGAGGCCGACGCGAATCTGGCGCCCCGGCGCCTCGGGGTCGAAGAAGGGCGCCAGCTCGAAGGGGAGCGTCGGCCGGCTGACGTAGCGGTGCGGCGGGTCGCACTGCGCGCGCTCGTAGACGTAGCGGAGCACGTAGCGGTCGCCGGCCTCGGGCGAGAACTTGGGGAGGCCGACGGGCGCCGGCTTGGTCTCGGGCGCGTCGGCCAGGGCCGCGCCCGTCTTCGTCCGCAGGCCGCCGAGCGGGACGAGCGTGTTGGCGTTCATGTTGTAGTCGTTCGTGTAGCCGAGCGCCGTGAGGTCGCTGTCGCCCGGCTGGTTCAGCTCGTCCCGGTCGTTCGCCACCTTCGAGAGCGCGGCGGCCATCGTGAGCGAGGTGACGCCGAACTTCTTCGCCTTGAGGTAATCGGCGAGCGCCTCGGCGTCGCCCGTCAGCTCGGAGGTCGTGTTGTCGCGCAGCGCCGCCGCCACCTCGGGCAGGTAGAGGTCGAAGTACTCCCAGAGGTCGAGCAGCAGGTAGACCGAGATGCGGAGCTGCGTGTCGGCGGGCGCCGTGACCGTGTTCGCCTTGAAGAGCGAGACGCGCGTGTCGCTGAGCGGCACGATGAAGCGCGCGTCCAGCTCTTGCAGCCGCGGGTCTTCCCTGTACTTGGCGGGGAGCTGGTCGGTGACGGCCGCCGCGTAGGTGTCCTGGCTCGCGACGGGGACGTAGCCGAAGAAGAGCTGGCGGCCCTGCCCCGTCTGTGACTGGAAGAGCGGCAGCCGCTCCTCGTCGGCGGGGATGACTTGCGGCTTGGTGCCGAGCGACTGCCAGCCGCGTTTCGTCTCGCTCGCGTTCCAGGCGTACTCGACGCCGTCGATCTTTTTGCGCAGCACGAAGAAGACGCTCTCGCCCTCGCCCGGCTTGACCTCGCGGTCGGGGAAGCCGGGGACGTGGCAGCAGAGCGAGGCCGAGGTGAGGTAGAAGTTGCCGTGGACGGGCTGGAAGAGCTTGAGCGTGGCGCGGCCGTCGGGCGCTTTGGCGAGCGTGTCGCGCAAAGGCTTCGGGGCGGCCGAAGCCGAGGCGGCGAGGAAGTCCTCCATGAACTTGTCGGTCGTGAACTCGTGGAGCGCCGGGCGGAAGAAGTCCCGGCGGAGCATGTCCGCCCCGCCGCGCTGCCACAGGAGAGAAGGCTTGAGCCAGTCGAAAGTCTCGGCCATGACGTTTACCAGATGTTGCCGGCGCCGGGCGTGTAGCTGGCGCTGATGACGGCGTTGCTGATGAGCGTGTCGCACTGGACGACGCCGCTGAACTTCGACATCCCGGCGTTGACCGTCACCATCCCCGCCGAGACCTCCATCGTCGCGCACTGCACCTTGACCTGCGCGGCCGCCGTGACGGTGATGCCCGACGGCTCGAGCTTGACGGAGTTGCCGCTCACGTCCTTGATCTCGATGGTGATGCCGCCGTCCTTCATCTCGATGGTCTGGCCCATCGGCGTCTTCAGGGTCAGCGTCTCGCCGCCCTCCGTGTCGTCGAGCGTGATGCGGATGTCGCGGCGCGAGGTGATCGACTTCTTGTAGTTGTTGCCCGCGCCGTCCATCTGCTCGGGCGGCGAGTCCTTGCCGTTCCAGAGCGCGCCGACCACGTAGGGGCGCCGCGCGTCGCCGCCCTCGAAGACGACCAGCACCTCGTCGCCCACGTCGGGGATGAACCACGTCCCGCGGTTGGCGCCCGCCATCATCGTCGCGAGCCGCGCCCACACGTCGTAGCCGCCGCCCTCGTTGTCGGGCATCCACGGCAGACGCACCTTGACGCGCCCCTGCGAGTCGGGGTCTCTGACGTCGGTGACGGTCGCCGGGTAGGCGCCGTAGAGCCGCGCGCGCTCCGCCGCCTCCACTAACTGTTCGAGCACGTCGAGCATGTCGCCCCCTAGCCTCCCAGCCCCGGCCGCTCCACCTCGAAGGAGGTGCGGTAGCCGTTCTCCTTGTCGAACGTGTGGCGCGCGAGCCGCACGTAGTACTTGCCGTCGAAGAAGTCGCCGAGGCCCGTCAGGTCGAGCGTCGAGCCGACGCGGATCGAGGCCGTGCCGTCGGCCGCGCCGCGCCCCGTGACGAAGCGGCGCGCGCGGGCGCGGTAGCGCGCCTCGGCCATCGCACGCGCCTCGGGCTGCGAGAGCGGGACGGAGGAGGTGACGCGCTCGTTGCGCTCGGCCATCGACTGCGAGAGGACGCTCGCGCCCGAGCGTTTGCCGTCCAGCTCGGCCGCGACGACCGACTCGCCGGCCTCCTCGTCGAGCGCGCTCTTGCCGGCCACGTCCCAGCCGCTCACGCGCACGGTGGTGCGCTGGTGCGAGAGGTCGGCGAGCGTCGAGAACTCCAGAAGCTTCTGGCCGTACTTGAGCGCGACCGTGCCGGCGTTGCGGCGCGTGCGCGACTGCGCGTGGAGCGTGCGGTCGTCCACCCAGATTTCGGCGTCGATGGCGGCGGCGCGCTCGCGCAGGAAGGCGAGGTCACTCTGGTTGACCTGCGTCAGCACGCGGTAGGTCGGCCCGTCCACGTCCACCTGCGGGGTGAGTCCGTGCTGCGAGGCGATCTGGCTGAACACGTCCGAGTCGGACACGTCGGCGAACGAGCGCGTGCGCCGCTCCATCCGCAAGTCCTGAAAGCGGTCTTCGGCGAGGACGGTCAGGAGCGGCTCGCTCGACTTCGGGTAGTGAGCCTCCATGCCGGTGATGCGCCCCTTGAAGACCGACGTTTGCGCGCCGGGCGCGCCGAACTCGACCGAGAACTCTTTGCCGAAGTCGAACGTGCGGCGGTCGAAGTAGAGGAAGTCGGCGTGGTCGTCCTTCGTCCCCCAGTTCGAGAAGGTCGCCTCGCAGCGGAAGAGGCCGAGCGTCGTCTCCTCGACGAAGAGCGAGTTGAGCGTGACGGACAGATCGGGCTTCGCCGTCCCGTCGAGCTTGAGCGTCGGGGTCGAGGCGTAGAATCCGGTGATCTGTGTGCTGTCCGGCATCTCTGAATGTTTCGTTGAGTCTCGTCTGTCCGTCAGTCGGCGCGGACGCGCTCCATGCGTTCGCGGTTGACGCAGGCGACCGCGTTAATCTCTTCGGGCTTCATCTTCGAGGGCGCGGGCGGCGGCGGCGCCTGCCCCTCGTCAAGGATGCTGCGCGTCTGCCGCTCGGGCGGCGGCTCGACCATGACCTCGAACTCGTTGATGATGACCGGCATCTTCCGAACTCCTCCCCGCAGACTTTCGCTTTCAGCGGCCGAGCTTGAGACTCGCGCCCGCGCCGGCCGAGCCGCCGCCGAGCGCCGACGTGGTCGTCGTGCTCGCGCCCACGCTCGCGGTCGCGGCCGCGCGCGCGCTCACGCCGGCGCTGGCGCTCGCCTTCGCCAGCGCGCTCCCCGACACGCCCGCGCCGCCCGAGATGCTCACGCCGACGCTCCCGCCGACGCGGACGCTGCCGCCGACGCTCAAGCCGGCGCCCGCGCTCAGCCCGACGCCCGCGTTGACGTTGATGAGCGCGCCGGCCGAAAGCCGGAGCGGGTCGTCGATGTTGTTGGCGGCCGCGATGCCCTTCCAGTCGCCGCTCTTGCCGTTCCTTCCGGCCAAGCCCTGAATGCTGTCGCGGAACTGCGCGGTCTCAAGCGGGACGCCGCCCCCGCCGCCCTCGCCCTGCTCGCCGGGCAGGAACTCGATCTCCTGCCGCGAGATGCTCAGAGAGATGTTTGCGCGCAGCGGCACGCCCTCTTCGGAGAAGTATTCGAGCGTCTCGTCCATCGACTCGATGGTGCCGCGGAAGATGAAGCTGCCCCACTCGAACTGGACGCCGGGCGGGACGCGGTTGCTGCCGGAGCCGCTGCCGCTCCCCGCGTCGGCCTTGATGTAGAAGGCGACGGCCTCGGTGTGCTTGCGCACGTCTGTGCCGTCGGCCGTGGTGTCGAAGAGCAGTTCGACCGAGAGCTTGGTCGTGCCGCTGCCGACGAACTGCTTGGACGAGCCGCCGGGCTGGTCGCCGCCCGCGTTCTTGTTCGAGAACGAGACCTTGAGCGTCTGCGGGTTGAACTGCACGTCCACGGTCTTCGAGGGGTCGCCGTCCTTCGCGGACTTCTGGTTGGCGTCCCACTTGATGTGCTTGAGCTTGGCCCTCTTCGGCGTCGTCACGGTTCGTCGAACCCCCTTTACGGCGTCTTCACCTTCAGCGAGCGGTAGGCGATCTGCGCCTCCTCGACCGCCACCTGTCCGTCCTTCGCGTTGAGCGCGGCGCCCTTAATCTTCACCGGCAGACAGCCGTAGAGGCTGAAGCGCAGCGCCGGCTCGCCCGCGTTGTTGAGCATCGTCACCTGGCCGAGCGCGGTCAGCCCGCGCTTGTTCGCGCTCTGGCCGTCATTCAATCCGCCGGCCGCCGCGTTGAACCACTTCCAGAGGTCGAGGTTCGAGGTCATCCCGCGCTTGAGCGTGAGCTGGCCGTAGGTGACGGGCCCCGGCAGGTGAATCTGTTCGAGGTTGTTCCCGCCCTCGCGCACGGTCTTCGGCTCCATCGACATCTCAAGCCCGTCGCACTCGGCGAACTGGGCGTCGCAAAGCGGACTCGACAGCCCCGCGCCCTGCGGGTCATCGACCATGAGCTGCACGTCGAAGCGGAACGCGGTGAACGGGTAGTCGTCCCAGTCGGCCATAAAGTTTTAGCCCTCCCTCGCCTGCAACAGGTCTTCGGCCACGCGCGTCAGCAGGACGGTGATGAACTCGGTGGGCTGCGAGGGCGCGACCTGTATCTGCGCGACGAAGCGCCCGGCGTCCACGCTCGGCGGCGGGTTGACGCTGGCGTCCGTCACGACGTGGAAGGACTGCTCGGGACTCGCGCCCGCGAAGGCGCCGAGGCCGTGCATGAAGAGCAGCGCGTCTTCCAAGACGAGCTGGACGCCGCGGCGGAAGCGCTCGTGGTTCGACTCGAAGACGAAGTCCATGCCGCGCTCGACGACGAACTTGCGGATGAGGATGAGCAGGCGGCGGACGGAAATCTGGAGCCAGATGGCCTCGTCCGAAAGCGTGTGCGCGCTCATCGCGCGGAAGTCGCGCGCCTCGCGCCGGACGAAGTTGAACTGAAGCTCGAAGAGGTCGGCCCAGTCCTCGGTCGAAAGTTCGGGCGCGAGCCCCAGCACGCCGACGAGCGCCACGTTGGCCGGCGCGATCCACGCCTGCCGCTCGCGTTCGCGCGCCGCGATCAGCCCGCAGGCCGCGCCGTCGGGCGGGACGGCGCGTAGCCGGTCGGGCGCCGAGTCGTCGGCGACGAGCAGCCAAGGGTGGTAGACGCCCGCGTAGCTCAGGTCGGCCACGTCGCGCGCGTCGGTGTAGACGCTGCGGCGCTCGGGAAGGCCGAGGCGCGCGCGGAACTCCTCCTGCCAGCGGACGCAGTGGCGCTTCTCGTAGAACGAGGGGAGCGCCAGCACCGCGAAGGCGTCGCGGCGCGCGTGGCAAAAGTTGAGGAGCGCGTGGTGGAGGCCGACGAGGCGCGCCTGCTCGTCGAGGTACTGATGGTCGGCCTCGTCGTTGGCGTTAAGCCTGACGGTGAAGGGAAGCTCGGGCCGCTTCAAAGGATTTTCGGCGGGCGGCGAGGGGACGTATGACGGCGCCGCGCCTTGCGCTTGCTGGTCGGCCGGCTCGCAGCAGCAGAACTGCGAGAGGTCGGGCGGCTCTGTCGGCTCCGGCTCTGGCGGCTCCGGCTCCTTCGGCGGCGACTCCTTCGCGGGCCACTGGCGCTGGACGGCTTCCGGCATCGAGACGAGCGCCACCTCGCCGACGAAGGTCAGGCTGTGCAGGCCGCGCAGCCGCCTGTCCTGAATGTAGAAGCGGTCGAACGCCTGCGCCATCAGCGAGTCGCCCGTCGGCGGCTGAACGGAGAGGTTGGGGACGAGCACCTCGTCCACGAAGAGCGCCGGGTCGAACTCGCCGAGGTCGTCGCCGCCCGCTTCGAGCGGGCCGACGATGTCCCCCTCGTCCAGGACCGAGAGCATCCCGAGCGGGATGAACGTCGCCGCGTCGCCCTCGACCGGCGAGAGCAGGCCGGCGAGCGCCGACGAGTCGAGCCGCGCGAGCCGCGAAGGCTCGACGCGCGCGTCGCCGCGCATGGCGCGGAAGAGTTTGGCGGTCTCGGCGGCCGTCGCCGGCTGCGAGCCTTGCGGGGCGCCGCCTCTCGCGCCCGCGCCCGACTCGCCACCCTCGACGCGGCGGCGCAGGCTGCTCGACTCGGTCAGAATCACGTCGCCCCAGAAGCGCGCGTGCCCCGCGTTGAAGGCCATCTCCTCGACGGTCGGCCGGCGCTCCGTCCCCTCGCGCAGCAGGAGGTCGAAGCGCAGGCGCTCGACGGCGTTGAGCGTGGAGGGCGGCGTCTCGGGCACCTTCTGCGCGGGCAGGTAGAGCGCGTGCGGCGCGCGCGCGAGGTACTGCGTCGCGCCGCCCGAAGACTTCGAGACGCCGACGCCCGTGACGGGGAAGAGCACCGTGTTGCCGTCGATGCGCTTGAGCCGGAGCACGTCGCCCGCGGCGACCTTCGCGGCGTCGGGGCCCGTCATCCTGAAGAGGAAGTTTCTGTCGAGCGAGCCTTCCTCGCCCTCGGCCGCGACCGTCCCCGTTACGAAGAGGCGTTCGAGTCCGTCGGGGCTTTCGACCTCGCCGTGTCTCTCGGGCGCGAGCCTGTCCACGCGGACGACGAGCGGGAGCGTCTGCGGCGCGAGCAGGAGCCACGCGCTGCGCGTGAGCAATTCGACGCGCTTCGCGGCGGCCGTCCCCGTTGACTCCGCGGGGCGTCTCACCTCTTCGACGGGGAAGAGGAACTGCCGGTCGCCGTTAAAACTCAGACGCAAGATGTCGCCCGCCTGAATCGCGTCGGGCGCGCTGCCCGTCGCCCACAGTAGGCGCTGCCGCTCGACGCCGCCCTCGAAGACGGGCGCGAGCACGCGGAAGACTTCGTCGGGCGGCGAAGCCGAGCTGAGCCTTAACGGGAGCGGCGTCGAGCGCAGCCGCGCGCCGAGCCGCAGAGACTCAGACCAACCGCCTTCCGAAGAGGCGTAGGCGGTGGCGAGCGTCGGGTCGGGGTCCGGGGAGCCTGGCTCGTACCGGCCTTTGAGCGCGACGAGACCGCCGAGCCGGAAGAGCGTCCGCGCCGAGTCGCGCCCGGCGACGCGCACGACGTGACAGCGCCGGCCGCCCTGCGCGAAGAACGAGGCGACGGCCGCCGGCAGGTTGGCGTAGACGGTGCGGCCGTCGCGCTCGCGCGCCAGAGCGAGGTCGCCGCCGAAGACCGCGCGGAAGGTGTCGAGGTCTTCGACCGCGACGGGCCAGTCGAGCGGCCCGCGCTCGGCGTAGCCGACGAAGCCGGCCACGTCGAGTCTGGGCAGCCCCGTCCCCGGCGGGCGCCGGCTCGGCAGGAAGTAGACCCCCGGCAGGCGTATGTTTGACGCGCGTATCATGACGGCGTTCGGGTGCGGCTCGCGGGCCCGCCGCGCGCTCTCGCAGCGGCGGGCCTCGGGGTTGGCGGCGCGTGCCTTTGGGCTCGGGCGCGCGCCGGGTCTTTGGTGTGGCGCGCGGGGCGGCGCGCGCTTGTCTTCGGACGGTCGGGCTACTCGACGCTGAGGCTCTCGCAGGCGAGCACCAGCTCCTCCATCGCCACGTCGGTGCCGCCCTTGGCGTTGAGCGTCGGCCCCGTGTACTTGATGGGGCGCGCGTTCATCAGCCGCCACGTCATGACCGGGCCCGAGTGGTCTTCGGCCATCAGCTCGATGGTGACCTGGTCGAGGACGCCGTTCTGCACGCCCTCCCGCACGTCCTTGAGCCAGCCGAAGAAGTCGGCGTCGCCGATGAGGCCGCGCTTCATCGTCACGTCGGTGACTTTGTAGACGCCCATGATCTTGCGGACGTGGTTCTGCGGGTCGTTGCCGTTGCGGTACTCGGCGACCGTGGCCTCGATGCCGAGGCCGGAGACTTCTTGAAAGCCCGCGCGGATGGTCTCGGCCCCGCCGAAGCGCGTGGCCGTCACGCGGAAGTTGAAAGCGCCGTACGGGTTGTCGCGGTGGACTGCCATGGTTGTGTCGCTCCCTTTCTACTGGCTACCGGCCTTAGACCTTGCGGTCGGCCGTCCACTGG
Organism: Pyrinomonadaceae bacterium; assembly: GCA_036388915.1. GTDB lineage: Bacteria > Acidobacteriota > Blastocatellia > Pyrinomonadales > Pyrinomonadaceae > QHXN01. The sequence goes on along the minus strand of DASVQX010000002.1, from coordinate 62,159 downwards.
CCGATGCGGAAGATGACGAACTCCGCCGGCTTGACGACCGCGACGCCGACGAGGCAGATGAGACGGCCGTTGTCGAGGTCGTTCTGCGTCATCGTCGAGCGGTCGCAGCGGACGAAGTACGCCTCCTCGGGCTTGGCGCCCATCAGCGCGCCGCTCCGCCACTCGTTGAAGAGGAAGTCCTCGACCGTGCGGCGGATGTTGGCCCACAGGGCTTCGTTGTTGTTCTCAAACACCGCCCACTGCGTCCCCTTGTCCACCGAGTGTTCGAGGTAGGCGAAGTAGCGCCGGACGGAGATGTACTTCCACTCGGGGTCGGAGCTGATGGTGCGCGCGCCCCACAGGCGGTAGCCGCGCCCCTCGAAGAAGCGGAAGCAGTTGATGCCCTCGGGGTTGAGCACGTCCTGCTGCGCCTTGTTGAGAAGCGTCTCGAACCCGATGGCGCCGCGCACGACCTCGTTCGCCGGAGCCTTGAAGACGCCGTGCTCCACGTCGTTGCGCGCGTAGATGCCGGAGACGAAGCCCGAGGGCGGGAGTTCTATCTCGCGCACGCCGTCCGGGTCGTTCGGGTCGAGCACCGTCACCCACGGGTAGTAGAGCGCCGCGTGCTTCGAGTCGAACTTGCCGCGGAAGTTCCTCACCTCGGAGAGGACGAAGGCGTCGGGCGAGTCGAGCACGGCCACGCGGTAGCGCATCTTCTCGACGTGCGTCAGGAGGAACTGCGTGATCTGGCTGGCGCGCGTGTCGTTGTTCACGCCGTCCTGCACGGACTGGTAGGAGTAGCCCGGCGCGGCGACGATGGAGATTTCGTCAACGCCCTCGAACGCGAAGAGTCCCGTCATGGTCGCGCCCGTGTCGCTGCCGCGGTAGCTGTTGGCGGTCGGGAGCCGGCCGTCGGTGCCGCCCGCGAGCGTCATCACGACGGTCAGCTCCGACGGCGACGGCCGCTCGTTGCGCGGCGGGCTGAACGCCTCGCGCTCGTCGTCGCCGGCGACCTGGCGGACGATCACGTCCGACATCGCGGTGCCCAAAAGCGCCTCGGCCAGCTCCGAGCCGCTGCCGATCTGGTCGAGCCGGATGGCGAACGGGACGTGGAGGTAGCGGTTGCGCGACTCGGGCTCGTCCTGAAAGTAGTTCGAGAGCGAGTTGCGGCTCTCGGGGCCGAAGGAGAACTCGCCGATCAGCTCCTCGGAGCTGAAGCGGCCGGGGCGGCGCACGCTGACGATGACCGTGACGAGGTGAACGGAGTAGTTCTCGCGCTCGACGAAGCGTTCGACGCCGAAGCCCGTCACCGAGGCGCTGTCGAAGGTGACGACGCCGTCGTCGTCCTTCGACACGTCGTAGAAGCCCTCGGCCACGGGGTCGGTCGTCGGCCCCGTCGCGGGCGACCCCGTCGGAACCTGATTGATGAAGACGAGGTCGTGGTTGGTGAGGCCGGAGACGACGGTGTTGTCGCTGGCGTCGGCCGTCAGGACGTTCGGGCCGACCTTGACCGTGAAGGTGATGCGCATGTTGCCGCCCGAGCCGGGGAAGCGCGCGAAGACGAGCGAGGGCGAGCCGGGCCCGGACGCCTTGCCGAGGTCCGGCTCTTCGCCCGGGTCGCCGTCGGTGTCGTACTCGTAGACGCGCGAGACGTAGAGCTTCGTCCCGCCGTTGTCGAAGAAGGCGCGAACGGCGTGCGCCATGAAGTTGTGCTGCGTCTCGTCCTCGGCGTCGCCGCTGAAGACGAGCGAGTCGATGCCGCCGTAGATGCGCTCGAAGTCGGCGAAGCTGGTCAGCAGCTCGGGCTCGCCGCCGACGGGGCCGTAGCGCGTCGGCCCGATGAAGCCCGTGACGGTCGTGCTGACGCCCTCGATGGACTTGGCGCGGTAGCTGACCTCTTCCACGTACACACCTGGCGCAAGATACTCTGGCATGAGAAGACCTCTCTTTCGGTTTTTAAGGCGAGACGACGCTTGGCGGGACGAGCCACACGCCGGAGTCCGAGGCCCCGTCGGTGCGCGCCACCAGGTCTTTGCCGAATTCGATTTCCGCCTCCAGCGCCGCGCCGGGCGGCCCCGAAGCGCCCGCGACCGCGAAGACCTCGGCGGCGGACTGGTTCAGAAGCGACGGGAGGACGGGGAAGTAGCGCGCGGCGTCGGGCGACCTGTCCGTCACCCCCTGCGTCTGCCCCGTCAAGACTTCCACCCTCCCGCGCTCGTCCGTGGTGATGAACTGCTGGCCCTGCGGCTCGTAGAAGAAGCGGAGCGTGACGGGCCAGCGCAGCTCCGAGATGGTCTGCCGCCCCGACGTGTTCGGCGAGGTGACCGTGACGCCGGCGGGCGGTTGCAGAGGGTTCGGCTCGGGCAGGAAGAGCGCGAACTCGCCGCGCCAGTCGGCCATGCCGACGTAGACCGTGGGCGGGCTCGTCTCCTCGTACTGCGCCTCGACTCTGGCGAAGCGCGCAGGGCTGGGCGAGCCGTCCACCTCCGTCCGCGTCGTGTCGCGCAGGCCGCCCCGGATGGTCGTCAGCCCGCTCGAATGCGTCCGCGCCGGGGCGGGGAAGAGGAACGTCGTGAGCAACTGTGCGCGCGGCAGCGTCAGGCGCATCGCGTAGGGCAGGTAGCCGCCCCGCGCGTCCTCGACGAAGACGGCGAACTCGCGCCCGGCGGGTGACGCGGGCGGACTAGTCTCTACGCCCAAGTCGTTCCCGAACTCGAACTCGCGCAGGCCCGGCAGGTCGCGCAGCGCGTAGACGCCCGAGCGCGTCAGGTAGGCGGCCGAGGGGCGCGCCGGCCGGTCGGTCGGCAGCGCCGTCACCGACAGCCCCGAGGAGACCTGCGAGCGCGTCGCGATGTCCACGCAGCGAAGCCCCAGCGGCACCGTCCGCGCGAGCGTCTCCAAAGGCTGGAACGTCATCCTCAAAGCCTTCAAGCCCCCTTCAGCGCGCCGAACTCGAATTGGCGCCGCGTGACCGGCTCGCCCTCCGACAGCTCGACGAGCGACTCGATGCGGACGACCCGCGCGACGAAGGGCACGGAGAGTTGGTACTCGGTGCCGAGGTCGTCCCACATGCGCATCAGCTCCTCGTTGGTGAGCTGCCCCGCGACCAGCTCGACCGTCTCGTCGCCGCGGAACGTGTCCTCGCGCACGCCGTTCAAGAGCGACGAGGAGAGGACGGGGTTGTCTTCCAGAAGCCGCAGCGCCCAGCCGAGTATCGCGTGTTGGAGCGAAGCCTTCGGCGCCCAGGCCGTGACGAAGAAGTGCAGGTCGAGCGGCAGCAGTTGGCGGCGCATGTTGCCGACCGGGTCTTTGACGAGCGGCGAGCGCTGCGTCGCGTTGACGTGGATGCGGTAGAGGAAGAGGCTCACGCCCTGCGTCATGTGATCCTTGAAGTCGGCCGTCGCGTAGACCTCGAACTGGAGGCTGGTCGCCGGCTCGATCAAGTCCGGGCGGTAGGACTCCTGCAAGAGCCGCATGACGGCGTCGCAGGTCACCTGAATGGCGTGAAAGTCTGCCAAGTCGCTCCCTCGAAAAAACTCTCAAACCCTTTGAGCCTTCCGCGCGGCGCGCCGTGCCGCGGGCGGCGGGACGAGCGGGCGGTAGACGAACTCGCGGCCGCCGCTCACCGAGACGGCGCGCTCCTCGCGGCGGATGAGCCGCAGGTGGTGCAGACGCCGCAGGCGGTTGCTCGCCGCGCTCGGGAGCAGTCCCAGACGCTCGCGCATCTCCCTCGAAGTCAGCCCGCCGGAGCGCTCGACCGCCTTGAGCGTGTCGCGTTCGGCGGCGGTCAGCTTGCCGAAGTTGTGGCGGGCGCCCGCCTTGTCAATCACCGGAATCACGTCGCGGCCGAGCCGCGCGACCGTCTCGACGGCGTCAACGAGGTCGCGGTTCCGCGTGTCCACGCGGAAGACCAGAAACCGCTCCTCGAACTTCGCGGTGCGGAGCACGTCCACGACCGAGAGCGCCTCCTTGAGCGCCTGGTTGCTGGCCTGACGGACGCGGCTGAGGTCTACGAGCAGCAAGCCCTCCTTCGGGAGCGCGCGCAGGCGCCGGAAGATGGCCGCGTAGATTCTGTGCCCGGCGCCGACGCCGAAGAGCATCCCGCCCGTCGTCATCTGCGAAACGTCGAGGCTGTCGGTGAAAGCGCCGGCGGCGGCGGCTCTCTTCCGGATGGGGGGCTTGCGGCTCAAGTAGACACTCCGGCCGGCCTTGTCAGTGAAGCCGATGAAGCCTGTCGAGCGGGCTTGACCACTGGTGCGCCCGCGCCGCCGTCGGTGCGCGGGCGGAAGGACCATCGTGGCGGGGTGCGCCGTCTGGCGGGGCCGCCTTAGCGGCCCCCGTTTGGCCTGCGTCCTGTGGGCCTGCGTGTACGGGACGGGGCTATGATGTCACGGCCGGCGGCGGAAAACTTGGCGTATATTTTTCGCCGTACGACATTTTTTTCGATTCGCCGCGGTACTTCGTCGGCGAGCGCCGGTAGGCGGCGCGGAAGACGCGCTCGAAGTGCGAGAGGTCGTTGAAGCCGACTTCGAGCGCGACGCGTGTGACGGGCATCTCGGTGCGCGCCAGCAGTTCGGCCGCGCGGCGCAGGCGCACGCGCCCGAGGTAGCTGACGAAGCAGACGCCGAGCCGTTCGCGGAAGACCTTGCTGAAGTGGCAGCGGCTGTAGCCGGCGGCGCGCGCCGCGTCGTCGAGCGTGATCGGCTCGCTGTAGCGCCCCTCGATGAGTTCCAGCGCGCGGCCGATGCCGGGGCCGGCCGCCGCCGACTTCGGCTCGTAGAGCTTCAAGGTCGGCGAGACTTCGGAGCAGTTGAAGTCGCCGCCCGCCTCCTCGGGCGCGCGCGCCCCGGCGCCGGTCTCGCCCGAGGGGCCCGAGGGGAGCGAGCCGCCGACGAGCGCGCTCACCAGCGCGTCCTGCCCCGGCCCGGCGCCGAGCGCGACGACCGGCGTGTCGCCGCAAATCTCCCACGCGCCGCGCGCGACGCCCTCCCACCCGAGCCGCGTCGAGCAGCCCGCGAGCAGAATCAGATCGACGCGCGTCGTGCCGAGCGCGGTCGGGATGTCCTCGAAGAGCAGCGTGTAGAGCACGCTCCAACGGTTCGCCATCGCCGAGGCGACGAGCTTCCCGCACTCGCGCCAGGGGCCTACGGCCAGAAGTGTCCTGGGCATCGGCTTGACCTCCGCCCGCGCCGCCTCTCTGTGAGAAGGCGGCGCGGGTCACACTCGTTTAGTGAGATTTAGTAAACACGGCTTTGTGCCGGCGGACGCGCGCCCGAAGGCGACGGCGGCGCGCACGCCTTCGGGCGTGTGTGCTGTGGTCGCGGGCTGTCGGGCGGGATCGGCCCTCTCAGACGGAGGGGCGTCGCGGGACGTGCGCGGGCGGGGCCGCGGCGGCCGACGCTACGGGTGCGCGGCGGCGCGTGGGTCTCGAAAGGGCGCCGGGTATGCCGGCGTGTGGGCGGCGATGCGCGCGGTAAGGGGGCGTGTGGAAGTGCGTGACGTGCATGACTCTCCTGTGACGGAATTTGAGCCGACGCCGCACTTTGCGCTAGGATACTTGCTGCGGGCGATGTATCTCCGGCGCGAGCATGCGGCGGCAGTTACATTGTCTCGGGCCCTGCCGCTATTTGCCGATAGCGGCGGGGCTTCTTCGTTTATTTGCGGGGTTGTAAGTCTTCGAGTTTGAACCGGGATGCGTCACACACGGGGTAGAACCCCAGGTCGTCAGGAGGCGGCCGGCAGGTGTGCATCGCGGTGAGGCAAACGCGAAGTCAATTTGCGTCAGTTTAAAAGAGCTGGGCGGAACGCTGAGATTCGAGAGGCGTCAGGCCAAGAGCACTCGCGGGGCAAAGCAGTAAAGCGTCGAGGGGCTGATTTGGGTTTCAGGGCAGGCGGGAGAATAAGCCCAAGTCGCGGATAAGTCAATAATATTTTTTTGCCGCCCGCGTGTTTTCTAAAACGCGCAGTTCGGGGCGGGTTTAACCACTACTTCAGCTCGGGGATGCGCGCGAGCGCTTTGAAGTCGGGGCGGCGGAGCGAGAGACGCCCGGCGAGCCACTCGACGCGCTCGCGGCGCGCGGCCGCGTCGAGCGCGTGCCCGGCGTCGTAGAAGCCGACGCGCTTCGGTTCGCCGAAACGCGCGAAGTCGCGGCGCGCCATCTTCTCGGGGATCGGCTCGTCGCGCCGCCCGAACTGGAGGAAGACGGAGGCGGGCGAGCTGTGGCCGACGAAGTGGACGGGGTCGTCCCAGGCGTAGTCGCGGAAGTATTTGCGGAGGGCTTCGTCGCCGAGGCGTCGGCGCAACGCGAGCATGTTCTTGTTTTCGGGGTCGAAGACGTACTCCTCGTTGGCGTAGGCGCCGGCCATGAGGACGAACGAGCCGACGCGCTTCTCGACGCCGGCGAGGATGGCGCCGACGTGCGCGTCGAAGCTGTGGCCGACGTAGGCGACGCGCTTCGCGTCCACGTCGCCGCGCGCGAGTAAGAGGTCGAGGCCGCGCCGGAAGTCTATGACCTGCTGTCGCGCGACCTCGGCGGACTGCGCGGCCTCGCGCGCCTCGTCCTTCTCGGCGACGAAGCCGGGGCGGACGTACGGGGCGTCGATGAGGAGCGAGACGGCGCCGGCGCGCGCCATCACCAGCGCCTCTTCGAGAAACTCGCGCCGGCTCTTGAGCGGCGAGCCGGGCATCATCCAGTGGCCGTAGAGCACGGCGGCGAAGCGCCCGCGCCCGTAGCCCGGCAGGATCAGGTACGCGGGGACGCGCCCGCCGCGCGCGCCGGCGTAGGTGAGGTCGATGACGGTCGCGCCGTCGCGGTGCTCCCGCCCGACCTCGCGCACGTCGAACGGCGCCTTCGCGTCGTAGTCGAACTGCCGGACGAGTTCTTCAAAGCGCGGCGCTTCCGCCGTCTGGCCGAGCGCGGCGGCCGAACAGGTCAGCAGCAAAGTTAGCAGCAGTAAGATTCTCATCCCGACCCCACGATCTTAGTTGAGGCGGAAGGCGGCGAGCCGTTCGCCCTTCGAGACGTAGAGCAGCCCGGCGGCCTCGTCGCTGATGAAGCGTTCGTCGGGGTCGCCGAGCCGCACCTCGCGCGCGGCGCGCCCCGAGTCGATGTTGACGCCGACCAGCCCGCGCCCGCCGCCGCGCAAAGACGTGTAGAAGTACATCCAGCGTCCGCGCAGCGCCGCCAGCCTCTGCGTCCGCAGCAGGAACCGCGACAGCCGCGCGAGCTGGCTCGCGGGGTCGAGACGGTCGAGCAGCCTGTCCGAAACGTCGCCGGCCGAAGGCGTCGCGACGCGCGGCCTCGTCACCGCGATGTTGCCCACGCCGTTGACGCCGCGCCGCACGCGCGAGAGCGCGCCGAAGGTCGAGAGCCGCTCGGCCGCGTACGTGCGCGCGTAACTTCGCGCGCGGTCGGAGGCGAGGCTCGTCAGGTCGGCGAGCGTGACGTGCGCGGCGAGACCCGACGACCGCAGGCCGTTCAAAGCGCCGACGAGCCGCGCGCCGCGAAAGACCGTCGAGGCCGCGCCGCCGTAGCGGAAGTAGAGCGACGCGGCGCGCGCGGCGACGGCCGTCACCGTGCGGAGCAGGCCGCGGCCGGGCGGCTCGTGCCGCTCGCGCCAGAGCGGCGTCGCGGTCGAGCCGTCGAAGCCGGCCAGCTCGTTCTTGCCGCCGAGCACCAGCTCGCCCCGCTCGTTTAGGAGCACGAAGGCCGCGGCCTCGACGTTGTGCGAGACCTTCAGGCGCCGCTTGCCCGTCAGCGAGTCAATCAGGATGAGGTCGTCGCGGTCGGCGACCGCCGCCGTGCCCGCGTCCGGGAGCGCGAGGTTCGTCAGCCCCTTGTCGGCGCCCTTGTAGCGCCAGATGGTCTTGCCCGTCGCGGCGTCGATGGCGCTCACGCCGTAGGGGCCGCGCGCGACCGTCTCGCCGTCTTCGAGCCGCGTGAACTGCCCGCCCGTCCGCACGTAGAGCACGCCGCCCGCGAGCACCATCTCGGGCGTCAGCCCCAAGTCCTTCGACTCCCACGCGACCTCGCCGTCCGCGCGCGAGACGGCGCGCACCCGGCCGCGCCCCGAGACGTAGACGAAGCGCTCGTCGGCGAGCGGGTCGGCCTCGGTGAGCGCGAGGCCGTCTTCGTTGACGCGGAACTTCTCGCGACGACGCTCCTTGCCGGTGCGCGCGTCGAGCGAGGTCAGCCCCTCGTAGAAGAGATACAGGCGGCCGTCGAGGAACGCGGGCGGGCGGTAGTTGTCGAGCGTGTAGGGAACCTCTCTGTCTTTATCGTCGCCCCACGCGACCGGCATCATCTCGACTTCGCTCTCAAGCTCGCGCTTCCAAAGTTCGTCGCCCGTCGCCACGTCGAAGACGTGAAGCTCGGGCTTGCGCTTGAAGCCCGAGCGCGGCTTCGACTTCGCGTCGCGCGCGAAGACGGCCGCGAGCAGTCCCGCCGCCGGGTCGAACGCCGTCTGCATCACCGAGCCGCGCACCTTGTCGCTGCGCCAGAGCGAGTCGCCGGTGACGATGTCTAACGTCTCAAGCCGCGTCTTGCCGCCGCGCTCAAGCGTGACGAGCAGAAGGTCCGTGCCCGGCACCGAAGCCACGTCGGTCTCTTCGAGCCGCGCGTCCTTGCGCCGCCAGAGCACGTCGCCCGTCTCGGCTTCGAGGCCGTAGAGCGACTTCTCCGTCCCGACGACGAGCACGCCCACGTCGGTCGTCTGGTAGAAGCGCACCGCCGCGTCGAGCTTCGACGACCACGGCTCGGCCGCGCGCGCCGCCGAAGCGCAGAGCGCGAGCAGGACGGCGAGCGCCGCGCCGAACGCGACGCGGCGGAGTGTCGGTGTGTCGGGGAGTGACTCGGGAAGGCTTGGCAAAACTCGCATGGTTACAGCTCTCGGTAAACGGACGCCGTTTGTCCTTCAGTCTACCAGCGAGAGGAACTCGGTCAGAATCCTCTCGGTGATGCCCCAGATTACGCCGTGCTCGGACGGGTAGGCCGGCCACTCGCGCTCGACGCCCGCGAACGCCATGCGGAAGACGGCCGAGCGCCCGCCGCGCTTCAGCTCGCCCACCGCGACCCAGAAGGCCGCCGCGACCTCCCCGCTCAACTCAAGCGTCTTCGGCGCGACCACGCCCGCGTGATACTCCGGCGGCGCGACCGCCAGAAACGGCGTCACGGAGATTTGCGGCGCGAGCGGGCTTTTCGGCGTGACCGTCCCGAGCCGCCCCAGCACCTCGCCGCCCGCGCGCAAGTCGAGGCCGACCTCCTCCAGAGTCTCGCGCACGGCGGTCGCCAGCAGGTTTTCGTCCTCCGGCTCGACGCGCCCGCCGGGAAGGGCGAGGTGACCCGACCAGTGGTCGCGCTCGGCCTCCGAACGCTTGATGACGAGCACCTCCGGTCCTTCGACGCCGCCGCGCAGCACCAGCGCGACCGCCGCCTGCCGCAGCGCCTTGCCGGAGTCGCCGACGTCTTCGCGCGGCTCGGACTCCGCCCCGACGGCCGGCGCGAGCGTGCCCGCGCCGACGCGCGACCGCAGCCTCGTCAGGAAATTCTCAAACTCGCTCATCGGGTAAGTCTCGAAGGCTTGTCGAGCCGCGCGACGCGGCCGCCTTCGCCTACGGCCCAAGCCACGTCGTAGAGGGCTGAGACGCTGACGGCGTGAAAGCCCTCGGCTCCGAGCGGCTTCCATGTGCGCCCGCCGTCTACGGAGTAGTCAGACCCGGAAGGGCCGACGGCGACGAGTGTCATTCCGTGCGTCCCTGACACTCGCGCGACGCACGACCGGTAGCCGCGTGGACGGCTCGCGCCCCCGACCGCCTGCCACGTTCGCCCGCCGTCGAAGCTCAGCGCCGCGTTCCCCTCGGCCTCCTGCTCCTTCGTGTAGTCGCCGCCGACCGCCACGCCGCGCCACTCGTAGAAGGCGAGCGAGAAGACGCCCGCCGCCTGTCCCTTCGCCAGCGGCACCGTCGAAACATTCCAAGTCCTTCCGCCGTCGGCCGAGCGGAAGACGCGCGGGCCTTCGGGGCCGCCCGTCCCGAACCACGCGTCGGACTTGCCAGAGACGGCGACGCACGTCCCGCTGGCGGCGAATCCTCCCTCGCCCTTGAGCGCCGGGGGCATCCCCGCCGAGTCAATCTCGTTCCACGTCCGCCCGCCGTCCTCCGTCCTGACGACGAGGAAGCGGCCGTCCACGGGGTCGCTGATGGCGAGGCCGCGGCGGGCGTCCCAGAAGGTCATGCAGTCGTAGAAGGCGCCGGGGCGGCGGTTCTGGAATTGCAAAGTCCAGCGCCGGCCGCCGTCGGTCGTCTTGTAAATCCTTGAGCGTTCGCCCTCGCCGATGGCGAGCAGGTAGGCCGTCCGCGCGTCGAAGGCGTCCACGTCGCGGAAGTCCAACTCGGCCGCGCCGGGCACCTGTCCCGCACGCCACGTCCGCCCGCCGTCGGTCGTCCGCGCGTAGGTGCCCGAGGCGCCGCTGGCCCACGCGACTCGATTGCTGACGGCGCTCACGCCGCGCAGGCGTGCGGTCGTCCCGGAGCTTTGCGCCACCCACTGGGCGCGCGCGCCGTGGGCGCAGAGGACGAGAAGAATCGTGACGAAAATCGGCTTAAAAAGCTTGGGCATAGGGCGTTCGGGTCGCACCGCCGACGGGTCTTGAGATGCCATTTGAAGCGGGGCGCGCTGCTACCTTACAACAGAAAAAGAGAGGCGGCGAACGCGTGCGGCGCAGGGCGGCGCGGGCAACTCGGGGGACGGGGGAAACATCTTATTTTGCAACAAGTTACTTCCCCACGACGAGTTTTGAAGAGAAACCCCTGAAACAGAATCGGACGGGGGCGCGTACAGTCTCCCGACAGCGATTTCGGGCCAGCGAGCGCCTTTTTGTTAGACCCGGTATCTTAATGAAAATTTTCGTTCCCCGAATCCTCCTTGCCTCCCTCTTCGTCTTCGCCACGGCCACCTTCGCCGGCGCGCAGGTCAAGTCGAAGACCGCGAAGACGACCGCCCCGGCCAAGTCGCAGCAGGCGCAGGTCGAGCCTGAGAGCGACCTCCAGAAGTTCCGCCAGGACTTCATCAAGGCGGCCGAGGAGTACCGCGCCAGCCTCGTCGAGCTTTCCTCCTCCTACGAGTCGAGCCTCAAGAAGCTGACCGAGAAGCAGGAGCAGATGAAGGCGCTCTACGCCGACGGCCTCATCTCGCGGAACGAGTACGAGACGAGCGGGTCGGAGATCGCCGACGCGCGCGCCAAGGTCGAGGAGATGCGGGCGGAGATCGCCAAGGCCGACGAGACGCTGGCCGCCGCGCGCAAGCCCGTCGAGACCTACAGCGCCGCGCCCGTGCCGAGCGTGCGGACGGAGATGGCGTGGACGACCGGCAACGTGACCATCGACAACCTGATTCGCCTGAACGGCAACCGCTACGGCGTTGACCCGTACCTCATCTACTGCGTCATCCGGCAGGAGTCGGGCTTCCGCACGGGCGCCACAAGCTCAGTGGGCGCGATGGGGCTGATGCAGTTGATGCCGGGGACGGCGGCGCGCTACGGCGTCGTGAACGCTTACGACCCGGCGCAGTCCATCCGCGGCGGCACGCGCTACCTCGCCGACCTGCTCCGGCTCTTCCGCGGGCGCGTCGATCTGGCGCTGGCGGGCTACAACGCCGGCGAGGGCGCGGTGATGAAGTACGGCAACCGCATCCCGCCCTACCGCGAGACGCAGAACTACGTCCGCACCATCGGCTCGCGCTACGCGCAGAGCGGCGGCAACGGCGTCACGCTCACCGGCAAGACCTCCGAGCGCGAGGTGAAGGCCAACCGGAAGTAAGAAGGCTTAAAATTTGAGACGGCGAGGGCGGGGCTTTTGGCTCCGCCCTTTTCTTTTGGTAACGCGAGTGCCGACCGTCCCAACTTGCGCGCACTTCGGGTTGGCGTATGATAGAGACCTTCGTTCACAGCCTGAATCTCAAAGTCAGAGAGGAAATCATCTGCGATGAGAGTGACGCTAAAAGTTTGCGCGCTGGCGACGGCGCTGTGCGTGCTTCTGCCGACGTTCGCGGCGGCCCGGAAAGCGCCGGGGGCGCGGCCGGGCGAGTTGGCCGAGTTGAACGCGAAGATACGCCGGTTCGCGCCGACGGTCATCACGGCCGACACCTCGCACCTCTCGGCGGGCGACCGCCGCGCGCTCCAGAAGGTGATCGAGGCCGCGCGCCTCTTCGACCCGCTCTTTCTCCGACAGGTCTGGAGCGGCAACGTCGCGCTCGAACGCCGCCTCGAAGCCGACAAGACCCCGCTCGGGCGCGCGCGCCTGCACTACTTCCGGCTCAACGACGGCCCGTGGTCGCAGCTCGACGAGAACGTCGCCTTTCTCCCCGGCGTCCCGCGCGAGAAGCCGCCGACCGCCGCGCACTACCCCGACGGCATGACCAAGGAGGAGTTCGAGTCGTGGGTCGCGACGCTCCCCGAATCAGAGAAGCAGAAGGCGACCGGCTTCTTCTACGCCGTCCGGCGCGACGCGGCCGGCAAGCTCAAGCTCGTGCCCTACAGTCAAGAGTACCGCGACTATCTCGTCCCCGCCGCGGCGCTCCTGCGTCAGGCCGCCGGGATGACGGACAACGCGACGCTCAAGAACTTTCTCTCGAAGCGCGCCGACGCCTTCCTGTCCGACAACTATTACGAGTCGGACGTGGCGTGGATGGACTTGGACGCGCCGATCGACGTGACCATCGGGCCGTACGAGACGTACTCGGACGGACTGTTCGGCTACAAGGCGGCGTTCGAGGCTTACGTCACGCTGCGCGACGAGGCCGAATCACAGAAGCTGACGCGCTTCTCCGGCCTGCTGCAAGACCTTGAGAACAACCTGCCGATTGACCCGCGCCACCGCAACCCGAAGCTCGGCGCGGCGGCGCCCATCCGCGTCGTCAACGTCGTCTACTCTTCGGGCGAGGGCAACTCGGGCGTGCAGACGGCGGCCTTCAACCTCCCGAACGACGAGCAGGTCGTCAAGGAGAAAGGCTCGAAGCGCGTGATGCTCAAGAACGTGCAGGAGGCGAAGTTCCAGAAGACGCTCGTCCCCATCTCGCGCGTCGTCCTCAGCCCCGCCGACCAGCGCAACGTCTCCTTCGAGGACTTCTTCACGCACGTCCTCGCGCACGAGCTGATGCACGGGCTGGGGCCGCACGCCATCTCGGTCGGCGGGCGCGAGACGAGCGTCCGCAAGGAGTTGAAGGACGCCTACTCGGCCATCGAAGAGGCGAAGGCCGACGTGACGGGGCTGTGGGCCTTGCAGTACCTCATCGACAAGGGCACGCTCCCGCGCTCGATGGAGCGGACGCTCTACACGACGTTCCTCGCCAGCGCCTTCCGCTCCGTCCGCTTCGGCATCACGGAGGCGCACGGCAAAGGCATCGCGCTCCAGTTCAACTACCTGACCGACGAGGGCGCCTTCAAGTTCGACCCGGCGACGAAGACCTTCGCGGTCGTGCCCTCGCGCATCAAGGAGGGCGTGCGCAAGCTGACGCACGACCTGCTCACGCTCGAAGCCGAGGGGTCGTACGACGCCGCCAAAGAGATGCTGGCGAAGTACGGCGTCGTGCGCCCCGAGATGCAGGGCGCGCTCGAACGCCTGAAGGGCGTGCCCGTGGACATCGAGCCGAGCTACCCGCTGGCCGCCGCGCGCGGCGCCCGCAGGTGAGCGGTCACAGTACGCGCGCGCACGGACGCCGACACGCGCCGTCCCGTATAATCCGCCGAATCTGTAAATTCGGGGAGGGAGTTTATGAGAAAGAGAGCAACAGTCTTTCTGTTGGGCGCACTCTGCCTCGTCGCGGCGTCCGCGGTGTCGGCGGCGGCGCAGGCGTCGAGACAGTACGTGCAAGGTCAGGTCATCGGCATCGGCGGGCGGCGGGCGGGGCTTAACCGTCCGTTCTCGCTGACCATCAACAACTACACCTCGGCGGACGACGTGGCGCAGCTCAACCGGGCGCTGCGCTCGGGCGGGCAGGAGGAGCTGATGCGGACGCTCTCAAGGCTCAACGCCGGGCGCGTCTCCATCGGCAACAACGTGGGCGTGCGGGCCAACGCCGTCATCGCGACGCCGACGGCCGAGGGCGGGACGAAGCTGACCGTGCTCTACGAGCGCAACGTGAACATTTTCGAGCTGCGCTACGGCGCGCGCTCGGCCGACTACCGCTTCGGCTACGCGGAAATCTTCCTCGACGGCCGCGGGCGCGGGCAGGGGACTTTCATCCCGGCGGCCAAGGTCAAGCTCGAAGGCGACACCTGGGTCGTCGAGGACTTCGGCGAGTTCCCGGCGCGTCTGATGGGGCTACGCTCAAGCGGCCGCGTCGGCGGCGCGCGCTGATAAAAAGGCGGGTAAGTAGAAGAAGGGCGTGCCTCCCCGAATCGGGAGGCACGCCCTCACTTATTTGTGTTTCGGCTTTGAGCCGGGGTTAGAAAATCTTCTTGAAGGTGCGCTTGAGCCAGTTGCCCGACTTCTTGGCGCCCTTGACGGTGGCGTCGCCGACATCCTCGGCCTTGTCGCCGACCTCGTTGGCGCCCTTCTTGGCGCCGCGCGCGGCGACCTTCGCGCCCTTGGCGGTCTGATCGCCAACGTCTTCGGCCTTGTCCGCGGCTTCGTGGCCGACGGCCTTGCCGGCGTGGACGGCCTTGCCGCCAACGTCCTCGGCCTTATCGCCGACCTCGCGCGCCGCGTCGGCCGACTTGTCGCCAACGTCTTCGGCCTTATCGCCGACTTCGTTGCCGACCTTCTTCGCGCCCTTGGCCGTCTTCTTCGCGCCCTTGACGGTCGCGTCTTTAGCGTCGCCCGCCTTGTCGGCGACGGCCGCGCCGGCGTCCTTCGCCTTGTCCGTCATGTCCTTGTCCTGATTCTCTTGCGCCGACGCACCCGCGACCAGCGCGAGCGAGAACAGGAACGATGCCAAAAGTTTACGCATTGCCGCTTGCCTCCCGTGTACTGAAACTCTGTAGTGAAATCAGTCGCTTTCCAGCTCGTACGGTTGATGTTCGCAACCAACATGCCACAGCGGCCGGGAGTGGCCCCGGCGCGGCTCGCGGCTGACAGCGCGGGCGCGCACTGTTATCTTTCTGAGCGGAATGAGAACCCCCGAAAGTTCGGCGAGCGCGGAGGGCGAGGGCGGGCGCGCGTACCTCTTTATGCTGCTCAGCTCGCTGGCGTTCGCCACGATGGGCGCGTTCAGCCACATGGCGGGCGAGCGCTGCGACTGGCACCTCGTCGCGGTCGCGCGCAGCTCGCTCGCGTTTCTGTTCACGCTCACGCTCTCCGTGGCGTCGGGCGTCCGGCTCGCGGTCTTCCGCCCGGCGCTGCTCTGGATGCGGAGCGTGGCGGGGAGCCTCGGCGTCCTCTTCGCCTTCTACGCGCTGACGCACCTGCCGGTCTCGACCGCGCTGACGCTCTCGAACACGGTGCCGGTCTGGGTGACGCTGCTGGCGTGGCCGGTGCTCGGGCAGAGGCCGCGCGCGGCCGTCTGGGTGGCGATTGTGACCGGGCTGGCGGGCATCGTCTTGATTCAGAGGCCGGAGGCGGGCGGCGACCGTCTGGCGGCCGGGCTGGCGCTGGCCAACGCCTTCTCGACTTCGGTCTCGATGATCGGGCTTAACCGTCTGGGCGGGGTGGACGCGCGCGCCGTCGTGACGCACTTCTCGGGCGTGGCGACGGTCTTCACGGTCGCCTTCATGCTGCTCGCGGGCGGGCGCGTTGATTACGCGCCGCTCGCCGACGCGGGGACGCTGTGGCTGCTCCTCGGCGTGGGGCTGGCGGCGACCGTCGGCCAACTGGCGATGACGAAGGCGTTCGCGCTCGGCAGCCCGTCGCGCGTCTCGGTCGTCGGGCTGATGCAGATCGTCTTCGCGCTCGTCTTCGACCTGCTCCTCTGGCAACGCCACTTCGGCCCGCTCGTCGTCCTCGGCATCGCCCTCGTCGTCGCGCCCTCCGCGTGGCTCATGCTCCGCTCGCCGCTCAGAAGACAGTCGGCCGCGGTTCACACGACGGGGTGAAAAGCAGTAGACAGTAGCCAGTAGATTAAAAGGCGGCGCGCTCGGCTGATAACCGGGACGCGCCGCCTGTCTTTCTACTGTCTACTGTCTACTGCCTACTGCTTTACGACGACGTTGACGAGGCGGCCGGGGACGACGACCGTCTTGACGATCTGTTTGCCGTCCGTCCAGCCGCGCACGCGTTCGTCGGCGAGGGCCGCCGCGCGCGTCTCCTCTTCGGTGGCGCCCGCCGCGACCGAGACGCGCCCGCGCAGCCTGCCGTTGACCTGGACGGCGATCTCGACCTCGTCCTTGCGCGCCAGCTGTTCGTCGAACGAGGGCCAGCGCGCGCCGCTTCCCAGCAGGCCGCCCGCGTGCCCCAGAGCCTCCCACAACTCTTCGGACAGGTGCGGCGTCAAGGGCGCCAGCATCACCACCAGCGCCTCCAAGGTCTCGCGCACGGCGAACAGGTCTGACGGCGAGGCCGAGCCGGGCTCGACGCGGAAGTCGCCCAGAACGTTCGACAACTCCATCATCGCCGCGACCGCCGTGTTGTAGCGCAAGCCCTCGAAGTCGTTCGTCACGCGCTCAATCGTCCGGTGCGTCTCGTGGCGCAGCCGCCGCGCCTCCGAAGAGAACTCGCCCGCCGCGCCCGCCTCGCGCGGCACGCCGCCGAAGCTTTGACGCCAGCGGTTGACGAACGAGTAGACGCGGCGCAGGAAGCGCAGAGAGCCTTCGATGCCCGCCTCCTGCCAGCGCAGGTCGTTCTCGACCGGCGCGGCGAAGAGGACGAACATCCGCGCGGCGTCCGCGCCGTAGGCCGTGATCATCTCGTTCGGGTCTACGCCGTTGTTCTTCGACTTCCCCATCTTCTCGAAGGGGCCGACCGTCACGGGCAGCCCGTCGCTGACCAGAGTGGCGGTCGAGACGCGCCCCCTGTCGTCGCGCACCACGTCCACGTCGGCCGGGTTGATGTAGACCTTCGAGCCGGCGTCCTCGCCCTCCCGGTAGAAGGTCTCGGCGACGACCATGCCCTGCGTCATCAACTTCTTCACCGGCTCGTTGAACGCGACCAGCCCCACGTCGCGCATGAACTTCGTCCAGAAGCGCGTGTAGAGCAGGTGCATCACCGCGTGCTCGACGCCGCCGACGTACTGATCGACGGGAGTCCAGTAGGCGACCTGCTCGCGGTCGAACGGCGCGTCGGCGTTCTTCGGGTCGCAGTAGCGGAAGAAGTACCACGACGAATCGACGAACGTGTCCATCGTGTCGGTCTCGCGCCGCGCGGCTCGGCCGCACTTCGGGCACGTCGTGTTGACGAACTCGGGCACGCCCGCCAGCGGGTTCTGACCCGCGCCCGTGAACTCCGCGCGCTCGGGCAGCACGACCGGCAAGTCCGATTCGGGCACGGGCACGACGCCGCACGCGTCGCAGTAGACGACGGGGATGGGCGCGCCCCAGAACCTCTGGCGCGAGACGCCCCAGTCGCGCAGGCGGTACGTGACGGCGCGCTCGCCGAAACCTTTCGCTTCGGCGAACTCGGCCATCTCGCGCACCGCGTCTTCGCTGAGCTTGCCGCTCCAATCGCCCGAGCTGACCAGGATGCCGTAGTCCGTGAACGCCTCCCTCATCGCGACCGACTGGTCTTCGACCTCCGGGTCGCGTTCGGCCGGCGGCTGCTCGTACGAGATGCGCTCGATGACGCGCCGGACGGGCAGGCTGTACTTCTGCGCGAACTCGAAGTCGCGCTCGTCGTGCGCGGGCACGCTCATCACCGCGCCGGTGCCGTACTCGGTCAGGACGTAGTTCCCGGCCCAGACCGGAATCAGCTCGCCGCTGAACGGGTTGACGGCCAGCAGCCCCGTGTTGACGCCCTCCTTCTCCTCCTGCGCGCCGGGGTCGCGCGCCGCCGCGCGCTCGGCGCGGACGCGCTCGGCGAAGCGGCGCACGTCGTCCTTCACCGGCGAGTGCTCGACCAGCGGGTGGTCGGGCGCGACGACGACGGCGTTGGCGCCGTAGATGGTGTCGATGCGCGTCGTGAAGACGCGGACGCGCTCGTCCGTGTCCTTAATCTGAAAGTCGATGTAAGCGCCGGAGCTTTTCCCGATCCAGTTGCGCTGCATCGTCAGGACGCGCTCGGGCCAGCCCCCTTCGATCTCGCGCATGTCTTCGAGCAACTGCTCGGCGTAGTCGGTGATGCGGACGAACCACTGCTCGATGTCGCGCTTCTCGACCAATGCGCCGCAGCGCCAGCAGACGCCGCCCGACGACTGCTCGTTCGACAGCACGGTCGATTCGGCCGGGCACCAGTTGACGGGCGAAGTCTTCTTGTAGGCCAGCCCGCGCTCCAGCATCTTCAGGAAGAACCACTGATCCCACTTGTAGTACTCGGGCGTGTGCGCGGCGATCTCGCGCCGCCAGTCGAAGCTGAAGCCCATGCGCTTGAACTGATCGCGCATGTGTTCGATGTTCTTCTCCGTCCACTCGCGCGGCATCACGCCGCGCTTGATGGCGGCCTGCTCGGCCGGCTGGCCGAAGCTGTCCCAGCCCATCGGGTGCAGCACGTTGTAGCCCTGCAAGCGCCGGAACCACGACAGCGCGTCGCCGATGGAGTAGTTGCGCACGTGCCCCATGTGCAGGAAGCCCGACGGGTAGGGGAGCATCTCCAGGCAGTAGAAACGCTTCTCGCGCGAGGCGTCCGCGTCGGCCTCGAACGCGCCCGACTCCTCCCAGAACTTCTGCCACTTCTCCTCGATCTTCTCGGGGAAATACTTTTCGTCCATGATGTTTTCGGTGCCTTTCCTTCACCCCTTACGGTAAACGACCGCCCCGCGCTTTCTCAAGCACGCGCGGCTCGGGACTATTAAATTGTCGGTTTCTGATTGTCGTCAGGGGAGGTCGCCGCACCGCCCGCCGCGCCCGCGCACCCCGAGCGCGACGCCGGCCGTGCGGCTACGTAAGGAGGAGTTTAACTGGGTGTCCGAAACGCTTCATCTCAACAAATCCAACCCCGAAAGGTGCGCCCATCATAGCCCAGGCGTGCGGCGCTTGTCGAACATTAAAAAGGGCCCCGCGGCGCTCTCGCGGGGCCCTTTTTTTGTGTGGCGGCGCGCGGCTTTAGAGCGCGGCGATGAGGGCGTTGGCCATGGCGGTGGCGATGTCCTGCCGCACCTGCGTCGCGTTCAGACCGAGGTTGAGCAGCTCGTCGGCGGCCGGGTGGTCGAGGAATTCCACCTCGCACAGGCAGCCGCGCGCCTTGCTGCCGAGGTGCGCGTGGTTGAGCACCATCAGCCCCTGGTCTTTGACGCCCCGGTCGCGCGTCTTCGGGTCGTGCGCCTTGATGGCGTTGAAGACGGCCGTCTGAACCTTCTGCGCGAAGCCCACGTCGGCCGCGTGCTTGGGGTTCGGGCGGGTCTTCCTGTCCACCAGCGTCTCGACGCCGCGCGCCTTGTGCGTCTCGGAGGCGTTGAAGTGGATGCAGAGGAAGAGGTCTGCGCTGTTGTCCTTCGCGACGCGCGCGCGGGCGGCGAGGCCGAGGTTCTTGTCGGTCTCGCGCGTGAGGATGATCTTGACGGTGTGGCCGCCGATGGTCGCCGCATGCTGTAGCGCCTCGCGCACGAGGAAGGCCATGCGGAGCGTCAGGTTCTTCTCCAACACGCCGCTCGGCGAGCGCGCGTTGTTGTGCGACGAGCCGCCCACCTCGGCGCTGCCGCCGTGCCCAGGGTCGATGACGATTGTGCCTTTCTTTCCGGCCATGGCCTGCCTCCTTCATTCGTTACGAGAGTTGGGAACCAGCGCGCGCGCTACGGCGGTCGCGCCTGCATGTGTATGACGGCGCCGCCGTAAACGTTTCGGCGCGGGGCGGCGTGCTACTTGACGGTGTAGGTGGTCTTCTCTTTGCCGAGGAAGTCTTTGCCGATCTTCTTCGTCACCAGCCCGGCGTGTTCGAGCTCGAAGTAGGCGCGCTGGACTTCGCCCTTGTCGATGGAGAGTTTGGTGGCGAGCGAGGCGGGCGAGGGGAGCGTGTCGCCCGCCGCGATCTGTTTGTCGCGGATGAGCGATTCGATCTGCCGGCGGATTTGCAGGTAGTGGGGGCCTTCGGCGCGGTCTTGCAGGCGGATGTCCATCAGGCGGCCTCCTCGGCGGCTGGGGCGTTGACGAAAGAGCGCAATGCTCCGAGGTTGCAGGCGTCGTCGCAGGTCTCGTCCGAGGGCGTCTCAAGGAGAAACGCTGCGTGCGAGAGGCGCGGGTGCGAGGCGACGCGGGCGAGCGCGTCGGCGCCGATGTGTCCCTGGCCGATGTGCCAGTGGCGGTCAACGCGCGAGTTGTAGGCCGCCTTCGAGTCGTTGAAGTGGACGGCGCGGACGTTCTCAAGTTTGACGCTCGCGTCGAGCGCGTCGAGCGCGGCGGCCAGCCCGTCCTCGTCGCGTATGTCGTAACCGGCGGTGAAGGCGTGCGCGGTGTCGAGGCAGACGCCGAGGTTCAACTCCGGGCACCGCGACGTTATCTCGCGCAGGTGCTCGAAGCGGTGGCCGATGCACTCGCCCTGCCCGGCCGTGTTCTCAAGGAGGATTCTGAAAGCCCCGAGTTCGAGGCCGTCGCACGCCTCCTTCAGACTCTCGGCGCAGGTTTGGATGGCGTCCGCCTCGCAGGCGCCGCGCGCGCTGCCGGGGTGGACGACGAGGTAGTCGGCGCCGAGCGCCATCCCGCGTTCGACCTCTTCGCGGAACGAGGCGATTGACTTCTCGCGCACGCCCGCGGCGGCGGCGGCGAGGTTGATGAGGTAGTTGGCGTGGATGACGACGGGCGCGACGCCCGTCTCGGCGCGCACGCGCTTGAACTGCTCGACCTCCTCCGGCTCCAACGGCCGCGCCTTCCACCCGCGCGGGTTGCGCGAGAAGATTTGCACCGCGTCGGCCCCCATCGAATGAGCCTTGAGCAGGGCGTTGTGCAGCCCGCCCGCGATGCCCGTGTGCAGGCCGATGCGCGGCCGTCCCGTTTCCTGTCGTGTGTCCTTCATTACCTCTCTTCGGAATGGCATGACCATGCCGTGTGACGCCATTCCCTCACGTCGCAACGGCATTCCTGCGCGTGGGAATTGTATGCGCGCCGCGCCGCTTAACGTTCCGCGCGGCGCTCAACCTCTTCCATCACGCGGAGGACGTTGCCGCCGAGAATCTTCTCGACATCGGTTGCCGCGTAGCCGCGACGCAAAAGCTCCGCGGTCAGGTTCGGAAGCTCGGCGACCGAGGAGAGGCCGGCGGGCGTGGCGGTGATGCCGTCGAAGTCCGAGCCGAGGCCGACGTGCTCGACGCCCGTCAGGCGGACGACGCGGTCGATGTGGTCGGCGACGCGCGCGAGCGGCACGGGCGCGAGCCGCGCGGCGAACTCGCGCTCGCGCACGCGGTCGCCCGCGATGCGCCGCGCCGAGCCGCGACCCGTGGCGCCGCGCTCGGCCTCTTCGATGAGCGGCCGTATCTCGCTTTCGAGCGCGTCCTTCCGCGCCTTCCAGCCGGGTTCGAGGAAGCCGGGGTAGAAGACGGCCGAGACGACGCCGCCCGTCCGCGCGATTGCCGAGATCATCTCGTCGGTCAGGTTGCGCGGCACGTCGGCGATGGCGCGACAGTTCGAGTGCGTGGCGACGACCGGAGCGCGCGAGGTCTCGACGATGTCCCGGAAGGTCTTGTCCGAGACGTGCGACACGTCCACCATCATCCCCAAACGGTTCGCCTCAAGGACGACCCGCCGGCCGAACTCGTTCAGCCCGCGCCCCTCCCCTTCGGCGTCGCCCGACGAGCCGGCCCAACTCAGGCTGTGCGTCCACGTCGGCGTCAGGTAGCGGACGCCCATGCGGTAGTAACGCTCGACGTTCTCCAACTTCTCGTCGATGGCGTAGCCGCCCTCAAGCCCGAGCAGCGCGGCGAGCTTGCCCTCGCGGGCGGCGCGCCGGATGTCGGCGGCCGTCGTGGCGAGCGTCCAGATGTCGGGGCGCCGCTCGGCGAGCGCGCGGACGGCCGCGATCTGCTCGTCGGCGCGCGCGACCGCGCGCTCGCCGCCCGCGCCGTAGAACTCCGGCTCGACCCAGATGGAGAAGAACTGCGCGTCGAGGCCGCCCTCGCGCATCCGCACGGCGTCGAGGTGCGTCGTCTCGACGCGCGTGCTGATGTCGGCGCCCTCGTCAACGACGAACTGCACGGTGTCGGCGTGCATGTCCACGGCGACGGCGTGGCGGTGAACCGAGAGCGCGTCGTGTTTGGGAGTGTCGTCCGCCTGCAATGTGACCCCTTGCTCGGAGAATCTTTTAACGTCCGCCCGAGTATAGCGCGCGGGGCGCCCCGACGCGGAATCACTTCACGTAGGGCGCGAGCAGGGCGTCCCAGGCTTTCTGCGCGCGCGCGTACTCGTCGCCGCAGCGCTCGGCGCGTCCCTCGGGCAGCGTGCCGTCCTCGACGAGCGAGGCGAACTTCTGCCGGTTCTGGCCGTAGAGCAGGCAGATGATGTTGTAGAAGCGCTGGCGGTCGAGCGAGTGTTCGTCGGCGAAGGCCAGTTCGTCCAACTCGGCGTCGGTGGCGCGGGAGAAGGTGCGCGCGGCGTCGAGCACGGTGCGGTCGCCCTCCTCCGAGCCGTCGGCGAGCACGAGCACGGAGAGTTGGTCTACGGCGTCTTCCTCGCGCCCCGTCACGGGCAGGTCGTAGGCGTCGATGAGCGCGTGCCCGACCTCGTGGAAGAAGACGAAGGTCGTGGCGTTGCCGACGACCTCTTCGATCTCTTCGTCAGACTTGTACTCGCCGCGGTAGGACTCGTAAAGGTCTTCGACCAGCTGGTAGCAGACGACGACCTCCTTCTTCTCCGGGTCGTAGAAGGCGTTCGGCTCTTCGCACTCGTCGAAGCCGATGAGGATGTCGTGCGGGAGCGAGAAAGCCTTGTTCAACTCGGCCGCCGCCTCTTCGAGCGACTTCTCCTCGTCGTCCAACTCGGCGCGCTCCTCCGCGCTCAGGCCGTCTTCGTCCGGCTCGCGCCGCGCGACCTTGAAGTCGCCCTTGTCTTCGGACTTCGCCGCGCCCGGCCGCGCGGGGCCGGCGGCCGGCGTCGCCGCGTTCGCGTTCGGGCCGGCGCCCGCGTTCGCGTCATATCTGGGGACGCAGGCGGACGGCGAGAGGGCCAGCGCCGCGAGCAGGACGAGGCCGGCGGGCGTGCGCCCGCGCACTCTCTCTCGCGGCCGGGCGGCGCCGCGAAGCGCGGCTGGTGGGGGCGTGTCCAAGATGTTTCTCCTCGGGGAAGGTTCCGCCCGGCGGCGCGCCGCGAGGCCGCGGCGACGCGCCATTCTGCATGAGTTTCGCAACCTTGCCAAGCGCGTCGGGTTTAAGGTATCGTGCCATACTTGAAGCACCAGTTACACCAAGTCACCGCGAGCCGAAATTTTCAGAGGACTTTGTCCCGCCCCTCGCCGCCGTCGCCCGTCACAGACGAATCACGTCCCCGAGCGGAGCGTCGCGCTGTGCGTGGCGGGACAGTTTAAGGAGCCAGAGAAGAGATGTTCAACGACGACGCGAGGAAGAAGGACGTTAAGACGCCGACCATTGCCAAAGAGGTCTGGCGCGACGGCGAGTTCATCGGGTGGGACGACGCGCGCGTGCACGTCATGTCGCACGTCCTCCACTACGGTTCGAGCGTCTTCGAGGGCATACGCTGCTACAAGACGAAGCGCGGCCCGGCCGTCTTCCGCCTGCGCGAGCACATGCAGCGGTTCCTCAACTCGGCGAAGATTTACCGCATGACGCACCCTTGGACGCTCGCCGAGCTGTGTGACGCGACGACGAATCTCGTCGCGCGCAGCGGGCTTCAGCAGTGCTACGTCCGCCCGATCATGTTCCGCTCGCTCGACGAGTCGAAGCCGGCCTTCGGCGTCAACCCGTTCCCGAACCCGATGGCCTGCTACATCGGCGCGTGGGACTGGGGCAAGTACCTCGGCGACGAGGCCATCGAGGCGGGCGTTGACGTGTGCGTCTCTTCGTGGAACCGCCTGACGCCGAACTCGATGCCGGCGATGGCGAAGGCGGGCGCCAACTACATGAACTCGCAGCTCATCAAGATGGAGGCGCTCACCAACGGCTATGCCGAAGGCATCGCGCTCGACGACCGCGGGTACGTCTCCGAAGGCTCTGGCGAGAACATCTTCCTCGTCCACGGCGGGAAGGTGATTACGCCGCCGCTCTCTTCCGCCATCCTGCCGGGCATCACGCGCGACAGCGTGATTGAAATCTGCCGCTCGCTGGAGATTCCCATCGTCGAGTCGGGGTTGCAGCGCGCCGCGCTCTACGTCGCCGACGAGCTGTTCTTCACCGGCACCGCCGCCGAGGTCACGCCGATACGGAGCGTTGACCGCATCCCGGTCGGCGAGGGGCGGCGCGGCCCCGTCACCGAGCGCATCCAGAAACTCTTCTTCGAGATCACCGCCGGCGAGCGCGAGGCGCCGGGCGACTGGCTCACCTTCGTCAACGAGCAGAAGGCCGCGGCCGCCGCCTCCGAGAGCAACGGTCACAACGCCGCGACGCAGCCCGCCGAGGCGCGCAAGGCCGCGACGCAGGCGCCCGAGACCTCCGCCGCGCGCGAGTCCATCCACGTCACGCTCACCGAGTAGCGACTTCCAGATGACGTTTCGCTCCCCGCGGGGCGCGCGCTCGAACGGGCGCGCGCCCCTTTATCTGTTGACGCGCTCGCGCCCGGCCGCTTAGAATCCTTGTACGCGCTTCAAAAGCGCCGCCCCGCCGAAATCCACCCGGCGCACAACCCGAGACAAGCCGTTTCAGAGAGAAAAGCGCGGCCGCCGTCCGCCCTCGACCGAGCGCGCCCCGCGCGGACGCCCCGCCTCGCCGCGAGTGTTTGAAGAGACCGAAAACATGCGAGTGAAAATCGACGACCTTTTGCGCGCCGCCACGCACCTCGGCGCGTCCGACCTCCACTGCAAGGCCGGCTCGCAGCCCTTCATGCGCATCGGGGGCGAGCTGCGCCCGGTCGCGAACTCGCCGCGGCTGACGCAGGAGGACACGCTCGACATGGCCTTCTCGATGATGTCGAACCGGCAGAAGCAGCGGTTCAAGGAGGTCTCAGAGGCCGACATCGCCTACGGCGTCTCGGGCCTCGGCCGCTTCCGCGCCAACATCTTCCAGCAGCGCGGCACCGTCGGCATGGTCTTGCGCGTCATCCCCGACAAGGTGCGGACGATTACCGAGCTGGGACTGCCGCCGGTCATCGAGCGCATCGCCGAGGAGCAGCGCGGGCTGGTGCTGGTGACCGGCACGACCGGCTCTGGCAAGTCCACGACGCTCGCCGCGATGATCGAACACATCAACGCCAACCGCGGCGGCCACCTCATCACCATCGAAGACCCGATAGAGTTCCTCCACCGCGACAAGCGCTCGTTCGTCACGCAGCGCGAGGTGGACGTGGACACGCGCTCGTTCGCCGAGGCGCTGCGCGGCGCGCTCCGCCAAGACCCGGACGTGATCCTCGTCGGCGAGATGCGCGACCACGAGACCATCGAGACGGCGCTCACCGCCGCCGAGACGGGGCACCTCGTTCTCTCGACCCTCCACACGCTCGACGCGACCGAGACCATCCGCCGCATCGTCTCGTCCTTCCCGCCGCACCTCCAGAAGTCCGTCCGCATCCAGCTCGCGGGCATCATCCGCGCGGTCATCTCGATGCGCCTGGTGCGCGCGGCCGACGGCGAGGGGCGCGTGCCCGCGGCCGAGGTGATGGTCTCGACGGGCCTCATCCGCGACTACATCATCAACGAGGAGAAGACCTCTCTCATCCGCGACGCCATCTCGGCCGGCACCAGCCAGTACGGGATGCAGACGTTCGACCAGTCGCTCTTCACGCTCCACCGTTCGGGGCATATCACTTTGGAGGAGGCGCTGCGCGGCTCGTCGAACCCGGACGAGTTCCGCCTGCGGGTCTCGGGCATCCGCTCGGCCTCCGACCAGGCGAAGGAGGACATGGAGCGGATGACCACGGTCAGCCACGGCGGCCAGCGCGAGAGGTCGTAGAGGGCAAAAGTAAAAAGGCAGAGGGCGAGGGGCGAGGGGCAAAATTAGAAGACGGAGGCCGCGCGGCCGGGCCGTCTTCATTTTGCCCTTCGCCCCTCGCCTTAATTTTTGCCTTTCGCCTGTTGCCTTTTGCCTTATACTCGGTTGAGTTGTTAATATTTTTCCCGCTTGAGTCTCCCAGGGGTTACGTCCGCGCGAGCCGTCTCCGAATGAAAGAATGTCCGGCCTGTCATCGCTGCTTCGCAGACCACCTCAATCACTGTCCGAGCGACGGTGACCGCCTGAAGTTTCTCATCAACCTCGACACCACGCTCGACGAGCGCTACCTGCTCGAACGCAAGCTCGGGCAGGGCGGGATGGGTCTCGTCTTCAAGGCGCAGCACAAGTTCATCAAGACGCAGCACGCCATCAAGGTCATCCTCCCCGACCTCGTCGGCAACGACCCCTCGCTCGCCGCGCGCTTCCGGCAGGAGGCGATGGCCGCCGCCGCCATCCGCCATCCCAACACCGTCAGCGTCACGGACTACGGCGTGCTTCAGGGTACGACGCCCTACCTCGTGATGGAGTTCGTCGAGGGGCGCTCGCTCCACGACATGCTCGCCGAGGAGAAGCGGCTCTCGCCCGAGGCGGCCGTCGAGATCATGCTCGCGGTCTGTGCCGGCGTGGCCGCCGCGCACCGGCAGGGCATCGTCCACCGCGACCTCAAGCCGCTAAACATCATGCTCCGCCCCGGAGCGCCGCCGGGCGAGACGCTCAAGGTGCTCGACTTCGGGCTGGCGAAGATTAAGTCGGGCGAGTTGCTCGGCTCGTTCGTCGCCGCGCAGACGCAAGGGATGATGGGTTCGCCCTTCTACATGGCGCCCGAGCAGTGGAGCGACGACGACATCGACATACGTGCCGACATCTACTCGCTCGGCATCATCCTCTACCAGATGATCGCGGGCGACGTGCCGTTCAAGGGCAAGTCCGTCCCGTCGATTATGTCGATGCACCTCAACTCGGCGCCCGCCGTGCTCGCCGAGCGCGGCATCGAGGCGCCGCCGCCGCTTGAGCGCGCCATCCGGCACGCGCTCGAAAAAGACCCGGAGAAGCGCCCGCACACGGTCGAGGAGTTCGCGGCCGAGCTGCGCGAGGCGATACCGCAGCTCAACGGCAACTCGGCGTTGCGCGAGCCGGGCGCGACGACCGTGCAGATCGGACCATCCGACACGACCGGCTTCAAGGGCGCGCAAGGGTTCAGGACGGAGGCGCACGCCGAGAGTCAGGAGAGTTTGAAGACCGTCGCCGCCGGGTTGGACGCGCTCTCGACCGGCGCGCTCGAAGCCGAAGCCGAGCGCACGGGCGCGTCCACCGTGGCGGAGTCGCCGTCGGCGCCCGGCGCCGACACGGCGAGCCACGGCCGCGCGCAGCAGACCGTCGGCCAGTTCGGCGCGGGCGGCGCCGCGTCCACACAGCACTTCCCGCAAGACGCGCTGACCGAGCCGCTCTCCGCCGACGCCGACGCGCTCCGCCTGCTCGAAGAGAGCCGCCGCGCCGAAGAGTTGCGCCGGCAGGAGGAAGAAGCCCGCGAGCGCCGTGAGAGTGACGAGCGCGAGCGGCGCGAGGCGCTTGAGCGTGAAAGGCTGGAGGCCGAGCAGCGCCAACGTCAGGAGGCCGAGGCGCGTCAGCGCCGCGAGGCGGAAGAGCGCCGGCACCGCGAGGCGTCGGGGCGCGCGAAGCGCGAAGGGCAGGGCGCGGCCGTCGGCGTCGGGGCGGCGGAGGCTGGCACGGCCACGCGTTCGCGCACGCCGCTCATCGCGGTCAGCGTGGTCGCCCTGCTGGCCCTGCTCGGAGTCCTCGGCGTCGCCGGCTACATCATGTTCCGACGCCCGGCGGACACCGACGGCGCCGTCAACACCAACGCGGCCGCGAACACCAACGCGACGGCGAACGCCGGGGCGAACGCGAACGGCGGCGGCGCTTCGTCGCGCGCCGACCTGCTCTGGATTCCCGGCGGCTCCTACCAGATGGGGCGCTCCGACGTGCCGCCCATCACCGACGAGTTGAAGGCGCGCCGCGCTGCCTACCTGCTCTGGACTTACAGCCAGTGGCCCGCGCACGAGGTGACGGTCGGCCCGTTCGCCATCGACCGCACGGAGGTCACCAACGCCGAGTACGCCGACTTCGTCAAAGAGACGGGGCACGCGCCGCCGCCCGAGGTCTGGGACGGCGCGCGGCCGAAGCCCGGCGAGGAGCGCATGCCGGTCTCGAACGTCACGTATGAAGACGCGCGGGCGTTCGCGGCGTGGCGCTCGAAGCGCGACGGCGTGACCTACCGCCTGCCGACCGAAGAGGAGTGGGAGTACGCGGCGCGCGGCGGCGACTCGGCGCGCGCGTACCCTTGGGGCGCGGAGTGGACTGCGGGCTACGCCAACCTCGGGGGCGAGGGGGCGGCGGCGGTCGGCTCGTACCCGCAGGGGCGCACGCCGCAGGGGCTCGACGACATGATCGGCAACGTCTGGGAGTGGACGGCGTCCGAGGCTTCGATGTACAAAGGTAACGACCAGACGGCGCTCGCGCCCAGCGACCGGGGCAAGTTGGTCACGCGCGGCGGCTCCTACGAAAGCCGCCCCGACGGCGACGAACCTATGAACGCCACCGCGCGCCGCTGGGTCCCGCGCAACTTCCGCCACCGCGTGCTCGGCTTTCGCCTCGTGCGCCCCGGTCAGTGAACGCGGGCGGCCGAGGGCGTATAATTTTTAAGTCGGACGCAATCATCAAGACGTAATCATCAATATGAAGCAGCAGGCAGTCAGGAACGGAATCTTCTGGACGCGCGCGCGGGTCGTAATGGCGTGCGCGGTCTTCGCCGCGACGGCGTTCGTCGCCTCGAACTGCAAGTCGGACGATACGGCGAACCTCGCGGCCAACTCGGCGGCGAAGCCCGGCGCGGGCGCGCCGAAGGTGACGGTCAGCTCGTCGCCGGGCGCGTCGCAGCCGAAGCAGCCGGCGCAGCCGCCGCAGCTCGAAACCATCCCCGCGGTCGCCTGGGACACGCAGCTTCAGGCGGTGGACGGCGCGGCCTTCCGCCTCTCGGACTTCAAGGACAAGGTGGTGGTGCTCGACCTCTGGGCCACCTGGTGCGGCCCGTGCCGGCTGGAGGTGCCGCACCTCGTCGAGCTTCAGAACGAGTACAAGGCGAAGGGCGTGGAGGTCATCGGCCTGACGACCGAAGACCCGGATTCGGACGAGGAGAAGGTGCGCGACTTCGCCAAGGAGTTCAAGATCAACTACAAGCTCGGCTGGTCGCCGCGCGAGGTGTCCGTCGCGCTGATGGGGGGCAACACCAGCATCCCGCAGACCTTCGTCATCGCCCCCGGCGGCCGCATCATCACCAAGTTCCGCGGCTTCAGCACCCAAGTCCCCACCATGATCCGCACCGCCATCGACAAGGCCAACGAGAAGACGGGGGACTGAAGGAAGTAGTCAGTAGCCAGTAGGAATACAAAGCGGCGCGTCCGGCCTGAAGGCTGAGACGCGCCGCCTGTTCTTTCTGCCGGCTACTTTCTACTGACTACTGTCTACTTACTTTTCCTCTTCCCGCTGCTCCTCCAGCTCGCGCTCGCCCTCTTCGCGCAGCTCGCGCCCCTCGCGCTCGCGCTCCGGGTTCTGCGTGCCCTGCGCGACCGCCTCGCGCGCGGAGCCTTCGAGCCGCTTCATCTCGGCTTCGACGCGCGCCTCGACCTCGTCCACCGCCGCCGGCTCGCCCGTCTCTTCCTGCGTCACGAATTTGCCCTTCGAGTCTTCCATCACGGTTTCACCTCTTCGGATTCCGAAAGATTGCTAAAGGGGGTTTTGAGGCTGCATCCTCTCATCCCGCGCGCCCCCCGGTCAAATCGTTTGCCCGCCGCGAGCCGCTTGACTTATACTCGCGCGCGAACCGGAGCCGCCGCCTCTGCCCGCCGTCTCACCGGCCTCGGGCGAAGCGGCCCCGGACGCGAACACGGAGGTTCCCCCTGCAATGTCCGACGACATCCGCCACCTGCTCAAGAACGGCCAGGAGACCATCGTCCGCACCTGGACCGAGAAGGTGACTGCCGACCGCCGCGTCTGCTCCGACGAGCGGCTCTCCTACCTGCAACTCGTCGATCACATCCCGCAAATCGTCGAGGAGCTGCACGACGCGCTCGGCGACGGCTCGCCGCACCCGCCCGCCCTCAACCAGGGGCGCGAGCACGGCCGCCAGCGCTGGCGTCAGGGCTACGAGCTGAAGGAGGTCGTCCGCGAGCTGACGCTGCTGAGAGTCACGCTCGTCGAGTTCATCGAGCTTTACCGCGGCGCGCTCCCCGCGCGCCGGCCCGACGAGCTGACCCGCTCCTTCCACCGCATCAACATCTTCATGGACGACGAAATCTACCGCACCGTCGAAGCCTTCCTCGACGCGTCCCGCAACCCGCAGGCGAACTGAAATTCGCGCCGGGCGGCAAACCCCTATAAAATGGCGGCGTGATGTCCGCGACCGCCGAGAAAGCTTCCGCCGCCGCCGAGAGCGTGCGCGTCGAACTGCCCGTGACGGGCATGACGTGCGCGGCCTGCGCGCGCCGCATCGAGCTGCGGCTCCGCAAGACCGAGGGCGTGGGCGACGCGGGCGTCAACTTCGCGACGGGGCGCGCCACCGTCGAGTTCGACCCGGCGCGGACGGACGCGCGCGTGCTGCGCGGGCGCATCGAGGAGCTGGGCTACCGCGTGAGCGAGCCGGCGCCGGCCGGCGCGGACGAAGCCGTCGGGCGCGAGGAGCTTGGGCGGCGCGCCGAGCGTCGAGACCTCCGGCGGCGCTTCGCCGTGGCCGCAACGCTCGGCCTGCCCCTGCTCGTCATCTCGATGTCGCACGGCGCCGTCCCGGCCTTCGACGTTCCGTGGATCAACTGGCTCCAACTCGCGCTCGCCGCGCCCGTCGTCTTCTACGGCGGCGCGCCCTTCTTCCGCGGCGCGTGGGCCGCTCTCCGCCACGGCGCGGCCGACATGAACACGCTCATCGCCACCGGCACGGGCGCGGCCTTCCTCTACTCGGCCGTCGCGACGGTCGCGCCGCAACTCGTCGCGGCCGGCGCTTCTTCGCACCCCGGCATGGCGGGCGGGCATGCTGATGCGGCGCCGGTCTACTTCGAGGCGGCGGCGGTCATCGTCGCGCTCATCCTGCTCGGGCGCCTTTTGGAAGCGCGTGCGCGCGGGCGGATGAGCGAGGCCATCCGGGGGCTGGTCGGACTTCAGGCGCGCACCGCGCGCGTCGTGCGTGCCGGCGGCCGTCACGAAGACGTGCCGGTCGAAGAGGTCTTGGTCGGCGACCTCCTGCTCGTCCGCCCCGGCGAGAAGGTGCCGACCGACGGCGTCGTCACCGCGGGCGGCTCGGCCGTGGACGAGTCGATGCTGACGGGCGAGAGCATGCCGGTCGAGAAGCGTCCCGGCGACGAGGTCTTCGGCGCGACCCTCAACCGCGCGGGCAGCTTCACCTTCCGCGCCACGCGCGTCGGGCGCGACACGGCGCTCCGCCAGATCGTCCGCATGGTCGAAGAGGCTCAGGGGCGCCGCGCCCCCATCGCGCGCCTCGCCGACGTGGTCAGCGGCTACTTCACGCCCGCCGTCATCGTCGTCGCGGCCGCGACCTTCGTCGTCTGGTTCGCGGTCTCGCCGCCGGGCGCGCGTCTGGCGACGGCGCTCGTCCGCGCGGTCTCGGTGCTCATCGTCGCGTGCCCGTGCGCGCTGGGGCTGGCGACGCCGACGGCCGTGCTGGTCGGGACGGGGCGCGGCGCCGAGTCGGGCGTGCTCTTCCGCGGCGGCGAGGCTTTGGAGACTATGCACAAGGTTCGCACGGTCGTGCTCGACAAGACCGGCACCATCACGGCGGGCGAGCCGGGCGTGACCGACTTCGCCGCCGCCGAGGGCTTCGAGGAAGTGGAGACGCTGCGGCTCGCGGCCTCGGTCGAGCGCGCGAGCGAGCACCCGCTGGGCGAGGCGCTTGTGCGGCTCGCAACGGAGCGCGGCCTCGCGTTCGCGTCGGTCGAGGGCTTCGAGTCGTTCGCCGGGCGCGGCGTCGAGGGGACGGCCGAGGGCAGGCGCGTCACGGTCGGCGGCGCGAAACTGATGCGCGAGCGCGCCGGGTGTGACGCCACGCTCGGCGCGCTCGAAGCGCGCGCGGCCGCGTTCTCCGCCGAAGGAAAGACGCCCGTCTACGTCTCGCTCGACGGGCGCGCGGCCGGCCTCTTCGCCGTCGCCGACCGCGTCCGGGCCGAGTCCCGAGAGGCGATAAACGCGCTCAAGTCGCTCGGCATCGAGGTGCTGATGTTGACGGGCGACGACCGGCGCACGGCCGAGGCGGTGGCGCGCGAGGTGGGCGTCAGCCGCGTGCTGGCGGAGGTGCTGCCCGAGGGCAAGGCCGAGGCCGTCAAGCGTCTTCAGGCGGAAGGGAAGACGGTGGCGATGGTGGGCGACG
The DNA here is from genome assembly GCA_036388915.1 of Pyrinomonadaceae bacterium. Lineage (GTDB taxonomy): Bacteria > Acidobacteriota > Blastocatellia > Pyrinomonadales > Pyrinomonadaceae > QHXN01. Next base: position 29,654 of record DASVQX010000002.1, on the reverse strand, counting down.
GTATCAACGACGCGCCGGCGCTGGCGCAGTCCGACGTGGGCATCGCGGTCGGGACGGGCGTGGGCGTGGCGGTCGAGGCGGCCGACGTGACGCTCGTCGGCGGAAGCTTGCGCGGCGTGGTGACGGCGCTCGCGCTCTCGCGGCGGACGATGCGCGTCATCAGGCAGAACCTCTTCTGGGCCTTCGCCTACAACGCGGTCGGCATCCCGCTGGCGGCGGGCGTCTTCTACCCGCTCACGGGCTGGGCGCTGACGCCCGTCTTCGCCAGCGCGGCGATGGCGCTCTCCTCGGTCTCGGTCGTCACCAACAGCCTGCGCCTGCGCCGCTTCGACCCCACGCGCCCCGGCGTCTGAGTCCCTGCGGCCAACTCAAAGCTCTCCGTCGGCAATCAAAGCCCCGAAGGCTTCGTCTCGTTCGCGGCCGCCGCGACTCGTCCCGCGCGTTTAGCGCCGCCCGCGGGCGGCGTGTAGAATGGCGGCCAGAAATTCTCCCTTAAAATTTGGGCGGCCGGCCTGTTTCGGTCGAGGGTTCAAGGAGGTGTCTGTGATTAGACTGTCTGAGCTAGGGGCGCGGCTCGCGCTGGCGGCGGCGCTGCTGTCGTCGGCGTCCGTGGGCGCGTCGGTCGTGGCGCAGAAGAGGGGCGCGGCTCCTGCGCGCAAGCGCGCGGCCGACGCCTCGCGCCACTCGAACGAGGCTTCGGAGGTCTTGCGCAAGATCATGTCGGTGCCCGACCGCGCCATCCCGCGCGACCTTCTGGAGAGCGCCGAGGCGGTCGCCGTCTGCCCCGGCGTGCTCAAGGCCGCCTTCATCGTCGGCGGGCGAAGGGGCGACTGCGTCATCAGCCGCCGCACGGCCAAGCGGCAGTGGAGCGCGCCCGTCTTCTACAACCTGACGGGCGGCAGCATCGGCGTGCAGGTCGGCGGCGCGAAGACCGACTACGTCCTGCTCTTTATGAACGACGAGGCTTTAAAGGGGTTGATGAACGACAAGTTCGAGATCGGCGGCGAGGCCGAGGCGACGGCCGGCCCCGTCGGTCGCGCGGCCGGCGCGAGCACCAACCCGCGTCTACAGGCGGGCATCCTGACCTACTCGCGGAGCAAAGGAGCCTTCCTCGGCGTCTCGCTCAAGGGCGTCGCCATCACGCCCGACAACGACCTCAACGAGGCTTTCTACGGAAAGAAGGCGTCGGAGCTGGTCGTCGGGCAGGCGGACTCGAATGTCCCCACGCAGGTGCGCGCGCTCCCCCTCGCGCTCGCACGCTACTCGGTGCGGCTCCCCAACTAGGAAGGAATCTGCAAAGGAGAGTTGAATGAAGTCTTCGACCCGGATGATTCTGTCGGCGGCTGGCTGCGTGTTCGCGGCCAGCGCCGCCCTCGTTCTCCCCACGGACGCGCGCGCGCGTCAGGAGCAGCCGCAGCAGCAGGAGGAGCAGCAGCAGCGGCAGCGCAAGGTCACGCGCCCCGCGGCCAACGCCAGCCCCGGCCAGCAGAAGAACGCCTCGAAGAAGGCCGACTCGGCCTCGCGCGTCTTCGAGCAGGTGATGGGCGCCCCCGACCGCTCGATCCCGAGGGAGTTGCTCGACAGGGCCGAGGCCGTGGCCGTCTTCCCCGGCATGCTCAAGGCCGGCTTCGTCGTCGGCGGGCGCGGCGGCAGCGGCGTCATCAGCCGCCGCGTCACCGGCGGGTGGAGCGCGCCCGCCTTCTTCAAGATGGGCGGCGCCAGCGTCGGCCTCCAGATCGGCGCCGCCAAGACCGACCTCATCCTCCTCTTCATGAACGAGGACGCGCTCCGGGGTCTGCTCGAAGACAAGCTCGAAATGGGCGGCGAGGCGAGCGCGGCCGCCGGCCCCGTCGGGCGCACCGCCAGCGCCACCACCAACCTCACGCTCGACGCCGGCATCCTCTCCTACTCGCGCAGCAAGGGTCTCTTCGCCGGCCTCGAGCTAAAGGGCGCGGTCATCAACCCCGACAACAACCTGAACGAGGCGCTCTACGGCCTCAAGGCGAAGGAGGTGTTGACCGGCGCGAACAAGGTCAACATGGCCGACGTACTCCCCGGCGTCATCGTCTTCCCCAACACGCTCGCACGCTACTCGATCAAGTAGCGGGCGCCCGGAAGACGTAACGGCCGCGCGCGAGCCTCTGCAACACGCGCGCGGCCGACGCCCGTGCGCGTGCGACCGTCCGCCGCGCAAGCCCGTTTGAAACGTCACGGGCCGGACGTATTTTGGTCGGCCGGCGCGCGAGTGAGAACGCGCCGGCCGCGCGGCACAGTCCGCCGTGCCCTTTCAGCAGACGTGCCGTGCAGGGGCGGTGCGGCTGCCCGACGCACGCGCCCCTTTCCTTATTCCTGTCCGGCGCGCCGCGCGAGCAGACGCGCCGCCGTGCCCGCGATGCTGTAGACCCCGCGCGGCTTCCGAAGGTACTCGTCCACGCCCGCCCGGCGCGCCTCGCGCTCGACCTCGCAAGCGGTGAACATGATGATCGGCGTCGCGGCCGCGCGCGGCAGGCGTCGGGCGTGCCTCGCCAGCTCGACCCCGTCGAGTCCGGGCAGCGCGAAGTCCAGAATGAGCAGGTCGTAGCTCGCGCCGCCCTGCAAGCGCCCGAGCGCCTCGTCGCCGCGCGCGCAGACCTCGACGCGCCAGCCCGAAGCCTCTAGCGTCTCCCTCACCGCGTCGGCCACGGCCGCCGCATGTTCGACGTAGAGGATCGAGAACTCGCGCGGGCGCGCCACGCGGCCGGGGGCACGCGTCTCGGCGCGCCCGGCGGACGGGTTTCGAGCCTGCGGGGGGAGATTCATGTGAGGCTCGTCTTTCATACCCCGGATGGCGGTTCGAGGGTGACGGCCGCAGCGCGTAAAAATTGCTCGGTTGTCTTGGTGCGTGTGGAAGACCGTCGGGACGGTCTGGAAGAACTCTACTCCGGACACACGTCGCGGAGCCGGCTCTACGTTCGCGTGCTACGTGGGCGAGGTTAGCCTCTGGCCGAAGTCAAATCAATTAAAAAATCCGGAGGGCGACGCGCCCCCCACTCCGATTTGCAGAGGTTAGGTGGGCCTGCAACATTTTCGGCGTCCGGGGGTGTCGGGAAGCGTCGCCGGACGCACGCGCGCGCGTCGAAACCGCGTGTGAAATTTTCAGAGTCGAAGTCGAAGCGGCGCGGCGTATTATTCTTGACGGTTGAGTAGCCGCGCCCATACAATCACGCGAGTCCGACCGAAGCGAATAACCCCTCCGCCTTTGACCCCCGGACGCTCACCAAGGCAAGGAGTCTGTTTACTGATGCAACCCCGCACGCAGCGCCAGAGGGAAATCCTCGAATACATCACGCGCTTCATCGAGCGCCACGGGTACGAGCCTTCTTACGCGCAGATCGCGCGCCACTTCGGCGTCTCCTCGAAGGCGACCATCGCCAAGCACATCGAGGCGCTGGAGCGGCGCGGGCTCATCTCGCGCCACCGCACCGACGGCGCCTTCGGGCTGACGGTGCGGCCCGAGGAGGTGGACATCGACTCGACCTGCGAGGTGCCGCTGCTCGGGCGCATCGCGGCGGGCGCGCCCATCGACGTGAACGAAGAGAGCGAGACCATCACCATCCCGCGCTTCCTCCTGGGGCGGGTGCGCCCGACGCGCGTCTACGCGCTGCGTGTGACGGGCGACTCGATGATCGACGAGCACATCTGCGACGGCGACATCGCGCTGATAGAGAACCGGACGGAGGCGCGCGACGGCGAGATCGTCGTCGCCTTGGTCGAGGGCGCGCGCGCGACCCTGAAGCGGCTCTACCGCTTCGGCACGGAGGTCGAGCTGCGTCCCGCGAACGCGCAGCACGCGCCGATACGCCTCCACGCCTCGAAGGTCTCGGTGCAGGGCATCTTCCGCGGGCTGCTGCGGCCGGCGATGTAGACGCGGCGAGTTCTAAGAAGAGCCGGGTTTTAAAAAGAGAGGGAGGACGACAGTGCTACGGTCGTCCTCCCTCTCTTTTTGTTTCGCCGACTCAGGCGGGCTGGAGCTGGCTGGTGCACTCGGGGCAGCGCGTGGCCTTGATGGGGATGGTGGAGAAGCAGTAGGAGCAGTTCTTCGTCGTCGGCTCTTCTTTATCGGCGGGCTCGCCGCTCCAGAGGCGGTTGACGCGCTTGACGATGAGGAAGATGAAGAAGGCGACGATGAGGAAGCCGATGATGTCGTTGATGAACTGGCCGTAGGCGATGACGGGGATGCCCGCGGCCTTCGCCTCGGCGAGCGAGACGGGCAGCCCCTTCGACTTATCGAGCACGTAGAAGTGGCTGGCGAAGTCGATGCGGCCGGTGAAGAGTCCGACGACCGGCATCAGGATGCCCTCGACGAGCGAGGTGACGATCTTGGTGAAGGCGGCGCCGATGACGACGCCGATCGCGAGGTCCATGACGTTGCCGCGCGCGATGAAGTCGCGGAACTCTTTAACGAAGCCTGAGCTTTTTGCCATTGCGGTGTCTCCGAGCCTGACAAGGTCGGGCGGAACGTGGGTCTTCATATGTCAAAACGTTTGGTGCGCCAAGGTAATTGTTTCGGGGCTTTAGGGGAAGCGCCGCGCGACCTCGTCGAGCTGTGCGAGCACGCGCGACTTCTTCGCGGCCGGGACGAGCGCTAACTGCGCGCGCAGGGCGGCCACGCTCTTGCGGAAGTTCGCGCGGTCTTCGCGCGGCACTTCGTAGACGGGGTTTGCGCCGCGCAGGTCTTCGGTCACGTTCCCGAAAAACTCCGCGAGGTTCGAGAGCGCCGCGTCGGCGTGCGCGCCGCGCGGGTAAAGCTTGAGGTAGCGGCCGTCGGTCTCGGTCTCCTTGTAGACGTAGCAGGGCAGGTAGCCCTCGCACTCGCCGGGCAGCGGCGTCTGCGCGGCCTCCCAGGCGATGCGCTCGGCGACGGGGAGCGCGGCGTACTTCCGCCGCAAGCCCCAGAGGAGTTCGGATCGGACGAACCACTGCCCGGCCGGCTCGCTGTAGACGATCTCGTTCTCGTACTCCTTGACCCAGGGCTTGTAGGGCGGCTTCTCCAAATTCTCCATCGAGATGTTGGCGAGCGAGCGTCCGAGCGCGACCATGCGCGTCAGCTCAAGCTCGGCGCGCGCGTCGCGCCGCGTGACTTCTTTAACGGCGCGGTCGAGGAAGCGCACCAGCTCGGAGAGTTCGGGGAAGGTCGCGGCGGCGTTCGAGACGCGTTCCGCGGAGAGCTTGAGATAGGTCTCGTCGCGGCGCGCGGGGTCGAAGGGCGCGACGAGCGAGCCGAAGACCCAGCCGCGCGCGCCGCCCGGCGCGGAGACGCGGTGCCAGTAGGCTCCCGCCGCGCCGACCCGCGCCGTCTCGGCCGAGCGCTCAAGCTCCTCGACGACGAGGCCGAGTTGGAGTCTGCCGACCTCGGCCGCGCCCGCGTCGGGGCGCTCGCGCAGGCGCACGCCGGAGGCGGTCGTGATTAGTTTGCGCGTGCCCGTCTGGACGGCGGCGGCGGCAGCGGCCGCGTGCGCGCAGAGTAAGAAGATGACTGCGTGGGTCGCGAAAAAGCGCCGCCGTGGTTTTCCCCACGCGGCGCGCGTGTCCGAGTTTCTGCCTGACGACAAGTCGTTCGTCCTTCCTCCGTGATGCGTCGTGTAATAAGAGCGACACACTTTTAGCGTATAGAGCCGTCCGTTCGCAAACCCCTATCGAGAGGACTCCGCGCGATTCGTCGGGTCGGATGCGGGAGGCGTCGGTTGAGGATTGAGGCGGAAATAAAATTGCCGTATAACTGCGTCACAGCTATACGGCAACCAAAAAATGTGGAGCCACCTTGCGGACTCGAACCGCAGACCTGTCGATTACGAATCGACTGCTCTACCAACTGAGCTAAGGTGGCCCGTTGGAGTGAAAATATACGGAGTGGCCGCGCGCGATGTCAAGCGGGGCTCCCGGTCTCAGGAGAGCGAGGAGGAGAGATGCCAAAGGATCCAGCAGAAGTCCAGGATCAATACAAGATTCGTGGCGGTTTCTTGAACGAATACGAGCTAGAGTTGAACAGGGGCGATTACGAGGAGCAGACGCACCAGTCGCCGGAGGGGGCGCCGGTCGAGGGGTTGCGCGGCGCGGCCGAGCCGGGGCTGCCCGAAAACGTGGCCGAGCGCATCAGACAGGTCGAGGAGCGCGCGCACGAGATCGTCGAGCGCCGCCGGGCCAAGCAGGGCGGAGGCGGCGCCGCGAAGGGCGCGGCGAAGAAGTCGGCCGGGAAGTCGGGAGCGAAGGCCGCCGCGAAGAAGCCCGCGAAGGCGGCGCAGAAGTCTGCGAAGGGCGCGGCCGGCGGTGGCTCGAAGAAGGCTGCCGGGAAGAAGGGCGCGGCCAAGTCCGGCGCAGCTAAGTCCGGCGGCGCGAAGTCGGGCGCGGCGAAGAAGGGCGGGGCGTCGAAGGGCGCGGCCAAAGGCACGTCGAAGAAGGGTGGCGCCGTTGGCGGCTCTAAGAAGGGCGGGGCGTCGAAGAAGTCGGGCGCGTCGAAAGGCTCCGCCAAGAAGGGCGGCGCGAAGGGCGCGGCGAAGAAGGGCGGTTCGCGCAGGTAGGGCGCGGGCGTCGGATTGACGTTGGGCCGTCGCGCCCGAGGCTTGTGGGCGCGACGGCCGCCGGGAATTTTTTGGAGAGGACGAAGGAGCTAGAGCGAGATGGCAGAGACGGACGAGAGGGCTGGGGCCGGCGCGGCCGGGGGCGCGGCGAGCGAGTCGGGTTCCACGGGCGGAGAACAGACGGGGGCGCGCGCCGACGACGAGGCGCAGATGCGCGCCGAGGAGGAGTCGGCGAAGGCGATGGAGGCCGAGGTGCCGCACCCGGCCGGCTACGAAGACCCCGGACAGGAGCCGCCCGCCGACGCGGGAGAGGCCGAGTCCGCCTGAAACAATACGCGGCCGGCGGCCGTAAAAAGTCCGGAAGGATGACGAGAGTGTTGCCCCGCGTCATTGCTTCCGGACTTTTTACGTCTCCCGTCAGAATTTTCTTCTCCCCGAAAGACCGTCCCGATTAACAGTCTCACCGCCCCCCGGCGTCATACCAACATGATGACGAAAAACATGCCCCCACACGCGCACACGCGCCCTGACAACTCGCCGCCGGCGTGCGCGCCGTTGAAACTCCTCGCGCTCATGCTTACGCTCGTCTGTGCCTCTGCGGCGGCGAGCGCGCAGACGCAGAAGCTCCCGTCACCGGACAAGCTCGTCGGCGAGTACGTCAAGGCGGTCGGCGGGAAGAAGCGTCTGGCGGCGCTGCGCGACGCGACCTACGAGTGGGGCGTGCGGCGCGGCGAGAGCGAGGCCGGGACGGCGCGGACGCGTCTGAAGACGACCGGCGCGCTGCGGACTGACTTTCTACTCGCGGAGGGCGAGTGGGACGCGGCGGCCAACGCGCGCGCCGCGTGGACGCGCACTCGCGAGGGACATCTGCGCACGCTCACCGACCGCGAGGCGCTGGCGGCGCGCTTACAGGCGCAGCTCGAATCCGCATGGTTCGCCGACTACAAGAAGCAGAAAATTCTGGCGCGCACCGTCGCGCGCGAGGAGGTCGGGGGCGAGCCGGCCTACGCGGTCGAGTTCGCGACGCGCGCGGGCGCGCGCCTGCGCTACTGGTTCGGCGAGCGGAGCCGCGTGCTCTTGCAGTCGGAGGACGAGGCGCGGAACTTGCGCGTGCGCTTCTCCGACTGGCGCGCGCGGCCGGGTAGCCCCCTGCTGCTCGAACCACACCGGCTTGAGTTCGAGCGCGCGGACGAGCCGACGCTCACGCTCACGCTCAACAACGCGAGCTACAACTCGGGGCTGGCCGAGTCGCTCTTCGAGCCGCCGGCCGACTCGTCGCTCGACATCCCGGCGCTGCTGCGCGACCTCGCGAAGAATCAGGACGAGACCGACCGCCGCGTCAACGACTACACCTTCACGCAGAAGATCACCGAGCGCGAGTTGGACGACAAGGGGCGGCTGAAGAAGGAGAAGACGGCGGTCTACGAGGTCTACCCCATGGCGGATTACGGGTGGGTGCAGAAGCTCGTCGCGGAGAACGGCGCGCCGCTCGCGCCCGACCGCGCGGCGAAGGAGGACAAGCGCGTCGCCGAGGAATTGGAGAAGGCCGAGCGCGAGGCGCCGAAGCTCAGGGAGAAGCGCGAGCGCAGGCGCGCCGAACGCCGCGCCAAGCAGAAGGCGAGGGCCGAGAAGGAAGGCTCCGAAGAGGAGGAGGACGACATCGGCATCGCGACCTTCCTCCGCACGTCCGAGATGGTCAGCCCGCGTCGCGAGCGCTTCCGCGACCGCGACGTGATCGTCTTCGACTTCCGCCCGCGCCCCGGCTTCAAGCCGGCCGACCGGGGCGAGTCCATCGTCTCGAAGCTGAGCGGCGTCATCTGGGTTGACCCGGCGGAGCGGCAGGTGATGCGGCTCGAAGGGCGTCTGGTGGACAGCTTCAAGATGGGCGGCGGGCTGGTCGCCTCCGTCAAGCCCGGCTCGGCCTTCGTCTTCGAGCAGACGCGGCTCGCGGACGGCGTCTGGCTCCCGCGCTTCTCGCAGGTCAACGTCTCCGCGCGCGTCATGCTCTTCGCCGGCCTCAGCATCAACGAGACGCACGAATTCTCAGACTACAAGCGCTTCAGCACCAAGACCGGCGACGACAAGCTCAACACGCCCAAACCCAAGCCCGAGCCGGAACCCGAGCCCGCGACCCCGCCGCAGCCCTGAGCGACGCGCGACTCTTGCGCGCATAACTCCCACGGCTTATCGTATGGAGCCATGAGTACGCAGCTCGAAGAGATTCTTCAGATGAGCGTGGCGGAGCGGATACAGCTCGCCGAAGACATCTGGGACAGCATCGCCGCCGACCCCGGCGCGCTCCCTCTCTCCGCCGCCGAGAAACAGGAACTAGACCGCCGCCTTGAGTCCTACGCGCAGAATCCCGACGAAGGTCTCCCATGGGAAGACCTGAAGGAAAAGAAGGTAGTTTGCCCCAAAAATATTGACGTTACCCAATATGTGCCGTAGCATTCAGGTTATGTCGGGTTGCTTATCTGGAAAAATCACTTTACTGAAAGGAAAGTTATTTTATGCTTAATTTTACAATCCAATGTTCAAGATGTGGCTCGCAACACAAAGGAAATCACGTTTGCTATGACCTTAAAAGCCGTGACTATGTAGACCCCCAGAACCGGCCTGAATTACAGCACCGTTCAGAGTTTAGGAGCAACATAAACCTATCGCGGGGCAAAGAATGTCCATGCAAAGGTATGAATAAAAACTGTCTCCACTGTGACGGTAGTGGCCGAATAATGTAGAAGTCAAAGCACTTCATCTTGCCCGACAGAAAACGAGAGCCTCGCTCTTAATTGAGCGGGGCTTTCGTCTGTCCAACAATTCTCGGTAAGGGAAGGTCCGTCCGCGTTTGCGCGCCATCGTTTGTGCGCGCTCGCGGCGGCGGGGCGCGGCGGTTACAATCGGGGCATGAAGGATGTGTCGGTGATTGGCGGGGGGTTGGCGGGGGCGGAGGCCGCGTGGCAGGCGGCCGAGGAGGGCGCGCGCGTGCGGCTCTACGAGATGCGCCCGGTGCGTCGGACGCCCGCGCACCGCACCGACAGGCTCGCCGAGATCGTCTGCTCGAACTCTTTGAAGTCCGACGAGCCGGGGACGGCGCCGTACCTTCTGAAGGAGGAGTTGCGCCGCGCCGGCTCGGTCGTCCTCGAAGTGGCGATGCGGACGCGCGTGCCGGCGGGCGCGGCGCTGGCGGTTGACCGCGAGCGGTTCGCCGAAGAGATTACAAAGCGCGTCGAGTCGCACCCGAACATCGAGCTCGTGCGCGAGGAGGCGACGGCGGTCGAAGAAGGGGCGGTGACGGTCATCGCCGCCGGGCCGCTCTGCTCCGACGCTTTGGCCGAGGAGATCGCGCGGCTGACGGCAGGGACGGGACTCTACTTCTACGACGCCATCGCGCCCATCGTCGCGGCGGATTCCGTTGACACCAGCATCGCGTTCCGCGCGGCGCGCTACGACAAGGGCGGCGACGACTACCTCAACTGCCCGATGGACGAGGGGGAGTACGCGCGATTCTACGAGGCTCTGGTCGGCGCGCAGAGCGTGCCCTTGCAGCGGTTCGAGGAGACGCGCTGGTTCGAGGCGTGCCTTCCCATCGAAGAACTGGCGCGGCGCGGGGTGGACACCTTGCGCTACGGGCCGATGAAGCCGGTCGGTTTGCGCGACCCGCGGACGGGGCGCGAGCCGTACGCCTGCGTGCAGCTCAGGCAGGAGAATTTGATGGCCGACGCCTACAACCTCGTCGGCTTCCAGAATCATCTACGTTACGGCGAACAGGCGCGCGTGCTCCGTCTCATACCGGGCTTAGAGCGCGCCGAGTTTTTGCAGTACGGCCAGATTCACCGCAACACGTACATCAACGCCCCGCGCGTGCTCGCGCCGACGTTGCAGATGCGCGAACGCCCCGAGGTCTTTTTCGCCGGACAGATCAGCGGCGTCGAGGGCTACGTCGAGTCGGTCGCGACGGGCTGGCTGGCGGGGCAGAACGCGGCGCGCGTGGCGCGCGGGCAGGCGCCTCTGGAAGCGCCGCCGAAGGCCGCCACGGGCGCGCTGGCGCGCTACGTCTCGGGCGCGGACGCGAAGAATTACCAGCCGGTCAACATCACTTTCGCCCTGCTCGAACCGCTCCCCGAAGACGAGCGGCGCAGGTTTAGGAAGAAGCGCGACCGCCACATGCGGCAGGTCGCGCTCGCACTCGAAGAATGGGACGCCTGGCTTCAAGAGATTCGGGGCGGGGGACACGCGCCGCTGGCCGCGACGCCATGAGCGCGCGCACGCCGGAGTCGGACGCCCGCGCCGCAACGTCGGCTTTCGCGCCGCGCTTTGGACGCGTGCTGTCGGCGTTCGCGCTGGCGCTGGCGCTGCTCGCCGCGTCGTCGGTTATGCTGCGCGCACAGTCCGGGCGGCGCGGCCCACAGCCTCCGATACAGATCGGGAGGAAGGGCGGGTCGTCGCCGACGCCGACGCCCACGCCTCTGAGGCGCCCGACCGGCCCCATCGCCGAGCCGAACGCGCCCGGCGACTCTGACGCGCAGAAGAGCAAGCCCCGCGGCGGCCTCCGCCCGCCCGGCGCCGAGACGCAGACGCCGCAGTCGGCCGGCGGCGACGACGACGGCGACGAGGTCGTCCGCATCAGCTCGAACCTCGTCCCGCTCCCCGCCTCGGTCGTGGACGCGCAGGGCCGCGCCGTCGCCGACCTCAAGGCCGAAGACTTCGAGCTGAAAGTTGACGGCAAGGTTGAGCCCGTCGGCGACGTGAGCCGCGCCGAGACGCCCGTGAGCATCGCGCTGCTCTTCGACAACAGTTCGAGCCAGGTCTCCACGCGCGAGTTCGAGCGCCAGGCCGGCATCCGCTTCATGGAGTCGGTCGTCCGCCCCGTAGACCGCGCCGCCGTCTACTCCATCTCGACCGAGCCCGAGCTGTCGCAACCCCTGACGAACGACGTGCGCGCGCTCGTCCGCACCGTCAAGGGTTTCCGGACGCCCGAGGCGGCGGCGACCGCGCTCTTCGACACGGTGGCGGCGGCCGCCGACTACCTCAAGCCGCTGCGGACGCGCAAGGTCATCGTCATCATCTCCGACGGGACGGACACGGTGAGCGAGCTCGACTTCGACACGACGCTCCGGCTCATCCTCGCCGACGACTGTCAGGTCTACGCCGTCCGGACGGGCAACAGCGAGAGCGCGAACCTGCACGACCTCGCGGGCGCGCACCGCCTCAAGGAGTTCGCCGCGCAGACCGGCGGCGCCGTCTACGTCCCGCGCACCAACGAAGAATTGACGGCGGCCTTCAAGCAGATCGCCACCGACCTCTCGCAGCAGTACGTGCTGAGCTACTACCCGCCGGGCGACCTGCGCGACGGCCGCTTCCGCACCTTCACCCTCGACGTAAAGACCCGCCCCGGCCTGCGCGTCCGCACCCGCAAAGGCTACTACGCCCCGAAGGGCTAAGCGCCCGGTCGAAGACATTGACCTCCGGGCGTGACGGGCGTATAAACATGGCGCCCCCACGTCGCCTCGCCGTCGTTGACGGAAACTGACTCCCGCCAACCTATTCACCAGGGAACGGAGGACACCATGAAGACCTCATTCGACAACCGGAACAGTTTAACGGCGGGCATCCTGTTAGCGATTCTCGCGTCGTTGTGCGTGGGCTCGACCGCGCCGCCCCCCGTCCGGGCGGACGACAGTGTCAGGCAGGATGGTCGGGAGAAGAAGGAGTATTTTACCGACGAAGATTTAAAGGTCGAGAAAGTGGAGGGGAGGTGGATGCTCATGACTTCCGTTGACCTCCAGCAAGCGTCCGATCCGTCAGCGCCTGTGGTCGTCGCTCAAATCCTAACAGTTTACGGCCAGGGGCAACATCTAAGGCGGATAAAGATACCGAAAGTAAAGATAGAGAATCGTAGCCAGAAGGTGCTGGAATCTGTGCGGCTCAGGTGGACGATTGCTAATAATGAGCAACCCAACACCATCCTGCTGGAAGGCGTCACGCCAGTCGTAAAAGCCCGGATAGAGCCGTTCAACCCGCCACTCTTGCTAGACCAGCTTGAGCCAATCTATTTCAACAAGATAATTAGGCCGCTGCTTAGGGGCGGCGAGCTGGACTTCCACGTCTTACTAAGAGTGGGGGTTCAGGAGTCCCGCTTCGCGGACGGCACGGTTTGGCAGAGGACTGGGCAGGCCGCTTTCCTAAACACCTCGCTCGTCAGTCCACGCTTTGGTGGAAGGCTAGCCCGGTTCGAGCCGATTCTCTTCCCGGACATCTCAGGTTGGCGAAGGTCGGCAACCCCCATCACTCACTATCTCCCGTTGTGAAGAACAGCCGAGGACGTTTACCTCGGCTGTTCTGTTTTCACTCCTCCAAGACAATGACCCGCCTTGCCGGGAGAATATGAATTGCGGTTATGACCCCGTAAATAACAAGAACATCTGTGTTCCCGGCGCGGGTAGCTTTTGCGACCTTGGCGGTTGTGATGACGAAGGGCATTGCAATTGTACGTCAGGGCCTATGCCATGCATAACCTGCCCGGACAACGACGGCGACGGGTTTACCGCCAAACGCTGCGGCGGCACTGACTGCGACGACGCCGACGAGCACGTCAACCCAAGAGCGAGAGAGTTTTGCGGTGACGAAATAGATAACGACTGCGACCTAAAGAAAGATTGTGAAGATGAAAATTGCCAGACCGTATGCACCGACTATGATGATGATGGGTACAACCAGCTCGATGGTGACTGCGACGAGTCGAATCCCAATATTCACCCCAACGCTGACGAAACCTGCGGCGACAACGTTGACAGTGATTGCGACGGAAACGACCCCCCGTGCCCGCCGTGCGAGATTGGGGGCTGCCCCTCAGGGTGCGCGTGGCATTGCCAGCTAGGTTACTGCGTCCAGATCGCAGGGGGCGGCCCGTGCCAGTCTAGCCCCGTTCTGGTGGACGTGGCCGGGGACGGCTTCAGGCTCACAGGCGCGGCCGGCGGCGTCAACTTCGACCTGAATCACGACGGCGTGAAGGAGCGGCTGGCTTGGACTTCGGCCGGTTCGGACGACGCGTGGCTGGCGCTAGACAGCGACGGTAATGGTGAGATAGACGACGGCGCGGAGATGTTTGGCACCTACTCGCCGCAGCCCGAGCCGCCGGCGGGGCGGGAGAGGAACGGCTTTACGGCGCTCGCGGAGTTCGACAAGCCCGCGCCGGGCGGCAACGATGACGGGCTGATTGACGCGCGTGACGCGGCCTTCTCGTCGCTGCGGCTGTGGCGCGACGCAAATCACGACGGCGTCTCGCAGCGGGGCGAGCTTTACGCGCTGCCGGCACTCGGGGTCGAGGCCGTTTCGCTGGACTACGTGGCGGCAGGGCGGCGCGACCGCCACGGCAACGAGTTCCGGTATCGCGCTAAGGTGTACGGCACGGGACGGGGTGGGGCCGGCGGGCGCTGGGCCTACGACGTGTTCCTGCGCGCCGCGGCGTAGAGTCGGCGGGCGGTAGAAAGCAGTAGTCACGCGGCGAGTTTTGAATTATCCTTTTGGCGTCAGTCGAGATTTTACTGCTTACCGCTCACCGCTTACTGCTTAATTTCTTATGGAGCAACTGATCGGACAGTTCCTCGAACACCTGCGCTACGAGCGCAACGTGAGCGAGCACACGCTCAGGAATTACGCCATCGACCTCGGCCAGTTCCTCGAACACCTCGCGCCCGCAGACCCCTCGACGGGCGAGCGCCGCGAGCTGGTCGTGCGCGACATCGACCACATCACCATCCGCGAGTGGCTCTCGGAGCTGCACGACGCGCAGAAGAAGAAGTCGTCCATCGCGCGCAAGCTCGCCGCGCTCCGAACCTTCTTCCAGTTCCTCATCCGCGAGGGCGCGGTCGAGGCCAACCCGGCGAAGCTCGTCTCGACGCCGAGGCTGGAGAAGAAGCTCCCGAACCACCTCTCCATCGAGGACGCCGTCCGCTTCATCGAGACGCCGGACGCCGCGACCGACCTCGGCAAGCGCGACCGCGCCATCCTGGAGATGCTCTACGGGACGGGCGTCCGCGTCTCGGAGCTGGTCAAGCTCGACATGCGCGACATCGACTTCAAGGGCCGGATGGTGAGGGTCAAGGGCAAGCGGCGCAAGGAGCGCGTCGTGCCCTTCGGCGAGCCGGCGCTCCACGCCCTGATGCGGTATCTAACCGAGGTGCGCGGCACGTTCCTCAACAACGCGCCCGTGGCCGAGCGCGAGCCGGACGCGGTCTTCCTCAACTATCAGGGCACGCGCATCACCACGCGCTCGGTCGGCCGCATGGTGGACAAGTACATCAAAATCTGCGCGGGCATTCACGACATCAGCCCGCACTCCTTGCGCCACTCCTTCGCCACGCACCTCCTCGACAGCGGCGCCGACCTCCGCGACATCCAAGAGCTACTCGGCCACGCGCGCCTCTCCACCACGCAAATCTACACGCACGTCTCCATGGAGAAGCTCATCGAGGTCTACGACAAGGCGCACCCCAAAGCGTAGTTCAAGGGACAAAGTTAAAAGGTTCAAAGTTCAAGGCCGCCGCGCCGCGCGAGGCGCATCCGGCCTGAACTTTGAACCTTAAACTTTTTAACTTCGGACTGCGGTCTACAGAGTGGCGTGCTCGTCCTCGCCGGTGTTCTGCTCGATGAGCGACTGGCACTCGGCGTCGTAGCGTGCGGTGGGGACGGCGTCGAGGCGGCGCTCGGGGATGTCTTTGCCGCAGCGGGCGCAGACGCCGTAGCTGCCCTCGTCGATGCGCAGGAGCGCCTGGTCGATGTCGGCGACGACCTGCGAGGCGCGCTCGCTCAGGCGGTACTCGATCTCCTGGCTCACGTCCTTGACCGACTGGTCGGCCACGTCCTTGACGCCGTCGTCGTTGGACGCGAACTCAAGCGCGTCCGCCTGGTTGCCGCGCGCCGCCTCGGTCTGCTGCCGCAACTGCTCCAGCAGCACCGTGCGGTAGTGCTCAAATCTCTTCTCGTCCATCACCTCTCCTTGATGCCTCGGATGAAATATTTTGGGAGCGCGGATTATAACCCAACTCGCTCTCAAGTCAGAACCGCCCGCGGTGGCGGGTGGCCCTTCGCGTCACGGCGCTGCCGATTAGCAGAGGGCCACCCGCCACCGCGGGCGGTTCTGACCTTTATTTAGAAGATGAAGCGCGCGCCGAACTGGAACTGGCGCGCCGGGTCTGAGTTCTGGAGACCCGCGAGCGGCTGGAGGAACGTGGCGAGCGGCTCGGAGCCGTTGCCGTAGTTGGCGTTGAGCTTGACGAAGTTCGAGCGGTTGAGGAGGTTGAAAGCCTCTCCGCGCAGCTCAAGCCTTAAGCCTTCGCGGAGCTGGAAGCGCTTGGCGAGCGAGAGGTCGAAGGCGGCCTGCGCGGGCGTGCGGAACGAGTTGCGCGCGAGGCCGACGGGGCGGTCGGCGCGGTAGCCGTCGCCGTTGTCGTCGAGACCCGTCAGGGGATTGACCGGCAGACCCGAGCCGACGGTCGCCACCGCCGAGAGCTGCATCCCAAAGGGAACCTCGAAGAGGCCGTGCGCGACGAGGCGGTGCGTCTGCTGGAAGTCGCTCGGCGCGCGCTCGCCCGCGTCGCTCACGCCGAACTGGTTGGGGATGCCCGTGTCCACCTCGCCGAAGAACATCGAGTCGGTCGAAGCCTTCGACAGCACGTAATGCGCCTCGAACTGGAAGCGGCGCGAGAAGCGCTTGAGCAGGCCGAGTTCCAGCGCGTCGTAGTCGCTCGAAGCCGTGTTCTCGATGACCGCGACCTTGCGGACGCGGACGCCCTGGAAGGTCGTGCCGAAGGGGCGCGTGGCGTCGGCAGCGGCGGCCGTGCGCACGAGCCCCGGCGCGTCGCGGAGGAAAGGTGCGGGCGCGTTGATGTCGTTGACGCGCTGCTGCTTGAGCGTGCGCGAGTGGATGAGGTCGGCCGTCAGCGTCCAGTCGGCCCACAGCTCGCGCTGCGCGCCGAAGGAGAACTGGACGTTGTAGGGGTTGAGCAGCCGCGCGCCGGGCAGGTAGACGTAGTCGCGTATCGCCTCGCTTGAGCCGGCGGGCGGCTCGCTCAGAGAGTTCGGGAACGTGGGCGCGCCTCCTTGCGTCGGCGTGAAGCGGTACGTCCTGATCTTCGCGTCCACGCCTTCGAGCAGGAAGCGGCGCGTGATGTACATGTAGTACTGGTCGTAGAAGACGCCCGCGCCGCCGCGCAGGACGGTCTTGCCGTCGCCCTTTACGTCCCACGCGACGCCGAGGCGCGGCGCGAAGTTGTTGCGGTCGTCGGTCGCGGACTGGTAGTCGTAGCGAAGCCCGAGGTTCAGCGTCAAGCCCTGCCGCACGCGCCAGTTGTCCTGCGCGAAGGCGGACGCGAGCGTCTGGCCGTAGCGCACGAAGCCGAGGCCGAAACGCTGCGTGAAGTCGGTGTAAGTCTCGCCCGCCCGCGGCGCGCCCGCGAAGCGGTACTCGCCGAAGGTCGTGTAGCTGAAGTCGGCGACCTTCTGCCGCGTGAAGTCGCCGCCGAGCTTCAGCTCGTGGCGCCCGCGCTGCGCGGCGAGCTGGTCGGCCGCCTGCCAAGTCTGCGTGCGCGCCCAGGAGTAGCCGGAGCCGCCCTCCGTGCTGTAGTTCGTCCGCACGACCGAGACCGAAGGGTCGAGCGCCGAGCTGGCCGAGGGGATCGAGTTGACGTAGCTCACGCGCAACTCGTTGACCGTGCCGCCCCAGACCGTCCTGTCCGTGAGCTGCGCGCCCGCGCTCTGCGTGCTGCTGAGCGTCGCGGCCGAGGGCTGGACGAGCGCGCTCACGCGGTCGTTCGGGTTGTCGTTAGTGCCGCGGTTGGCGTTCAGCCGCAGCGCGAGCGAGTGCGTGTCGCCGAGCCGGAAGTCGAAGCGTGCGATCCCCATCTGGTCGCGCGCGTGCCCCGTGTAGACGAGCGGGGCGGGGGACTGCACGAACGAGCCGCGGTTCTGCCGCGAGCGCTCGTAGTTGAGGAAGAAGGTCGCGCGCTCCGTCCCGAGCGGGCCGCCCACCGAGCCGCCGAACTGTTGCAGCTCGTTCGGCACGTGCCGCGTCGAGACGGGCGGCGCGGCCTGCAAGCCCGAAGGCCGCACGAAGTAGAAGCCCTCGCCGTGAAACTCGGCCGTGCCCGACTTGGTGACGCTGCTGATGATGCCGGCCGATGTGCCGCCGTACTCGGCCGAGTACTGGTTGGTCAGCACCTTGAACTCCTGCACGGCCGAGACCGAGACCTGCTGCTGCGGCGCGTTGGCGTAGACGAAGTCGTAGTTCGAGTTGCCGTCGAGCCTGAACTGCGTGAGGCGGAACGAGCTGCCGTTGACCGAGAGCCGGTGCGCGGCCGAGCCGTCGGCGCCGAGGCCACCCGTGTTCCGCACGTGCGGGTCGAGCAGCGCGAAGCGGTTGAGGTTGCGTCCGTTGGCGGGAAGCTCGGTCAACTGCCTCGGCGAGACGACCTGACTGACCTCGGGCGCGTTGCTGACGACGAGCGCCGCCGTGTCCGTCACGTCCACGACCTCGCTCAGCCCGACCAGCTTCAACTCAAGCGAGACGTCCGCGAAGCCGCCCGAGAGCAGCGTCAAACGCTCGCGCGTGGCGGCGCGGAAGCCCTCGGCGCTCGCGTCGATCTCGTACTGTTCGCCCGGCGGGAGTCCGGGGATAGCGTAGTTGCCCTCCTCGTCGGTCGTCGCCTCGCGCTCGACGCGCAGCGCCGCGCTGCGCAGCACGACGCGCGCCCCCGCGACGGGCAGCCCCGTGCCCGAGGCCGTGACACGTCCCCGCACGCCGGCCGTCACCTCGGTCTGTCCGAGGGCGGCATGCGGGGCGAAGAGACAGAAGCAGGTCAGGGACGCGAGGAGTAAAAGGACGCGCGCGGAGGGTGTCGTGTCAGTCATTGCCTTAGAACCTTTGCGTTGTAAGTTCGGCTGACTGACCGTAGAATTGCGACGGGTCGTCAGCCGCGGAGGTTGTCGGCCGGGCTCGCGCGGTTCGTTCTGCCAGGGACGGGGCCGCGCGGGCTCCTTCTTTTTGAGACCGCCTTTTGAAGGCCGAAGGGTAAAAGAGCTTAAAGGTTAAAATTGAAAGTGGATTTCAATTTCATCGGAAGTATATTCTCCGATGCGGGGGGTGTCAACCGTTAAGTTCTCAGGCTTGGGATGAGTCGCGCACGGGCTCGTCAGCGGAGTCGCCGCAGAGGAGTTCGGCGGCGAGCAGCGGGATGGTCAGCTCGTGGTGACCCGTGACGGAGAAGCCGCGCCCCGCCCCGCCGCTCGTGGGGCGGCGGACGACGTTGGTGAGCGGGCGGTAGGACTGTATGAAGTCGAAGTTGGCGGTGGTGAAGTCTTCGAGCGGGTGGCCGAGGTTGCGCACCAGCGTGACGCACTTGAGGAAGACTTCGGGCATGACGACGGCCGAGCCGACGTTGAGGTAGACGCCGCCGCCGCTCATGCGCCGCACCAGCTCGGCCAGCAGGCGGAAGTCTGTGTGCGACGCCGCGCCGAGCGCCGCGCCGTCCGCGCGTGGGTGGAAGTGCGCGATGTCCGTCCCGACCGCGACGTGCGCGGTGAAGGGGACGCGCGCTCGGTAGGCGGCGCAGAGCAGCGAGAGTTCCGGGTGCTTCGGCCCCGAGGCGAGGAGCGCGCGGCCGAGCGCCTCGCCGAAGCCAAGCCCCTCGCGCGCTGCGTCGCGCGCGGCGTCGTTGAGGAGCCGCCCCGTCTCGTCGGCCGCGCCGAAGGCGCCCGCGCCGAGCGTCGCGTCCACGTCCTCCGAGGTCGAGCCGACGAGCGCCACCTCGGCGTCGTGGACGAGCACGGAGCCGTTGCCGGCAACGCCGGAGACGAAGCCGCGCCGCATGAGGTCGATGATGAGCGGCGCGAGGCCGGTCTTGATGACGTGGCCGCCGACGCCCCAGACGACGGGCTTGCCGAGCGCGCGTGCGCGTCGCATCCGCGCGGCTATCTCGCGGATGGACTGGACGGCGAGGATGTTGGGCAGGCTTGCGAGGAAGTCGCGGAGACTGGCGTCGGCGTCGAAAGGTCGCGCGAAGTCTTCGACCGCGACCTTGCTCGGCCGCGATTCCAGCGGGTAGGTGCTGACGCCTTCAAGGCCGAGCGGCCGTATGTCGTCGTAGATGGACACAGGTTTCTTCAGTCCGCGTCGGCGGGTAAGGGCGCGCGCTCCACGGCCTCCGCGTGCGACGGGAAGAAGCGGCGTTTGACTTCGATGCCGTCGGTGACGACCGACGCGACGTAACAGCTCAGAGGGCCGGAGTCACTTGCCGAGGTTGTTGGCTCTTTTATACTCATAGACGAAAGCCCGCACGAAGGTCGTGATCGGGGCGCTCTCGATGAAGGAAGTTTTGTCGCCTTTATAATACATGAGGACGCGGCGCTTGTCGGGGCCGGCCGGCTTGATGACCCAGCCCTGACCGATGTCTACCTTGAGCGGCACGCCGGGCTGCTTGGTTATCGTGTTCCTGTCCGACTCTGTCATCAGCCGGTACCCGTCGAACTTCAGGATGCACTCGGCCTGCTCCGGCCTGTCAACGACGACGAGCTGCGGCAACTCCTTCAGCAGCTCGCCCGTGATGTCGCCCCGCGCCTCGCGGTCTGCTTCGATGTAGAACTTCGTCAGCCCTTTCAGCTCGGCGGTCGTGCCGCTCTCCTGCGTCGTGACCTGAAAGCGGTAGACGGCGACGAACGACTGCGAGACGGGCACGCCGTCTTTAATCGCGGGCATGAAGGTGATGCGCCGCGCCGCCTTGAGCGACGCGAAGTTCTGATTCTTCGAGAGCCCTTCGATCACCTCCGCGTTGGCGACGCGCCCCGAGGCGGTGAGGACGACGCTTATCTTCACCGCGCCCGACAGGTCGAGTAGTTTCCCGGCCCAGTTGGAGTAGACGGGTTCCGGCATCGAGATGATGACGGCGGGCTTGCTCACTTCCTCGCGCGTGTAGACGCGCTCCTGCGCGGGCGTCGGCGGCGCCGCCGACGCGTCCTGCGCGCGCACCTGTGCGGCGCCCGCGCAGAGAATCACGGTCGGCAGGGTTAAAAGGAGGACGCGGCGGGGGCTTCGGGCGAGGCTTCTCATGGGGGAAACTCTCCGTTGGCTTGGGCGCCTTTTAAGCGGGCGCGAGACAGCATCGGGCGTGCGCGGCGGGGCGATTATACACGGCGCGGCGGCTCAGGCAGCGCCTTTTCGGCCACGGCGCGCGGGCGCCTTCCCGTTCGGGGCGGGCGCGGCGTCGGCGGCGTCGGGCGAGTGGCCGTTGCCGTTGATCGCGTGACCGTTGAGGAGCGGCCGGAGCGCCTGGCCGGTGTGGGACTTTTTGACTTTGGCGACCTCCTCGGGCGTGCCGCAGGCGACGACGCGCCCGCCGTTCGAGCCGCCCTCGGGGCCGAGGTCAACGATGTGGTCGGCCGACTTAATCACGTCGAGGTTGTGCTCGATGACGATGACGGTGTTGCCCAGAGAGACGAGCCGTTGCAGAACGTCGAGCAGCTTGTGCACGTCCGCGAAGTGGAGGCCGGTCGTCGGCTCGTCGAGGATGTAGATGGTTCTTCCGGTCGCGCGCTTGGAGAGTTCGCGGGCGAGCTTGATGCGCTGCGCCTCGCCGCCCGAAAGCGTCGTCGCCGACTGGCCGAGCTTGATGTAGCCGAGGCCAACGTCCAGAAGCGTCTGGAGCTTCTGCTTGATCTGCGGGATGTTCTCAAGGAGCGGCATCGCCTCCTCGATGGTCGTGTCGAGAAGGTCGGCGATGGACTTGCCCTTGTACTTGACCGACATCGTCTCGCGGTTGTAGCGCGCGCCGCGGCACACGTCGCAGAGGACGTAAACGTCGGGCAGGAAGTTCATCTCGATGCGCTTCATGCCGTCGCCCTCGCACGCCTCGCAGCGACCGCCCTTGACGTTGAAGCTGAAGCGGCCGGGCTTGTAGCCGCGCTCGCGCGACTCGGGCAGCATCGCGTACAGCTCGCGAATCGGGGTGAAGAGCCCCGTGTAGGTCGCGGGGTTCGAGCGCGGCGTGCGGCCGATGGGCGACTGGTCAATCTCGATGCACTTGTCCACGTGCTCAAGACCTTCGATGGAGTCGTACTCGCCCGGCTCTTCCAGAGAGCCGTAGAGGTGGCGCGCCAGCGCGCGGTAGAGGATGTCATCGACGAGCGTGGACTTGCCCGAGCCGGAGACGCCGGTCACGACCGTAAGCAGCCCGAGCGGGAACGTGGCGTCGATGCTCTTGAGGTTGTTGGCGCGCGCGCCGCGGACGGTGACGACGTTGCCGTTGGCCTGCCGGCGCGTCTGCGGCACCTCGATGGAGAGCTTGCCGCAGATGTACTGACCCGTGACCGAGGCGGGGTTGCAGGCGACCTCCTCGGGCGTGCCGGCGGCGACGATCTCGCCGCCGTGCGCGCCGGCCGCCGGGCCGAGGTCAACGACGTAGTCGGCGCGGCGGATGGTCTCCTCGTCGTGCTCGACGACGAGGACGGTGTTGCCGAGGTCGCGCAGCGCCGACAGCGTTTCGAGAAGCTTCTGGTTGTCGCGCGGGTGCAGGCCGATGGAAGGCTCGTCCAGAACGTAGAGCACGCCGCGAAGCTGCGAGCCGATCTGCGTGGCGAGGCGGATGCGCTGACCCTCGCCGCCGGAGAGCGTGGCCGAGGCGCGGTCGAGCGAGAGGTAGCCGAGGCCGACCTGGTTGAGGAAGCGCATACGGTTGCGTATCTCGCGCAGGACGAGGCCGGCGACCTGCGACTCGCGCTCGTTGAGCTTGAGCTTGTCGAAGGCGGCGACCGACTCCTCGATGGGGAGCGCCGTGTACTCTGCGATGCCGCGGTTGCCGACGCGCACGGCGAGCGACTCGGGCTGAAGCCGCTGACCCTGACAGTCGGGGCAGCCGACCGGCGAGACCAGTTCTTCCAGAGCTTCGCGGACGCGCTCGCTCGGCGCGTCGTGCATCCGCTCGGAGAGGTAGCGCACCGCGCCCTTCCAGTCGCTCTCGTACTTGTAGAGGCCGTGGCGGAAAGTCATCTGCCCCTCGACGCCGTGGAAGAAGCCCTCGCGCACCTGTCGCGGAAGCTCCGCGAAGGGCGTTTGCGGGTCGGCCTTGAGGTGCTCGGCGACGGCGACGAGCGCCGCCTTCAAATACGCCGCGCCCTGCTTGTCGGAGGCGGAGAGTGCGACGAAGAGTTTGTCGGCGCGCTCGGTGGCGTCGGTGACGATCTTCGCCGGGTCGATTTCGAGGACGGTGCCGAGGCCGTGGCAGCGCTTGCACGCGCCGTAGACCGAGTTGAAGGAGAACGAGCGCGGCTCCAAAGGCGGGACGTTGATGCCGCAGTTGACGCAGGCCATCCGCTCCGAGTAGAGCTTCTCCTCGCCGTCAACGACCGAGATGAGGACGGCGCCGCCGGTCAGCTTCAAGGCGGTGCGGACGGATTCGGTTAGCCGCTCGCCGATGCCGGGCTTGATGAGCAGGCGGTCAACGACCGCCTCGATGGAGTGGTTGCGGCGCTTGTCTAACTTTATCTCCTCGTCGAGCGAAACGAGTTCGCCGTCAACGCGCGCGCGCAGGAAGCCGTCCTTCTGTAGCTTCTCAAGCTCCTTTTTAAACTCGCCCTTGCGGCCGCGCACGACCGGCGCGAGCACCATCACGCGCTCGCCCTCGGGGAGCGCGTGGACGCTGTGGACGATCTGCTCGACCGACTGGCGCGTGATGGGCGCGCCGCAGATGTGACAGTGCGGCTGGCCGACGGAGGAGAAGAGGAGGCGGAGGTAGTCGTAGACTTCCGTCACCGTACCCACGGTCGAGCGCGGGCTGCGCGAGACGGTCTTCTGCTCGATGGAGATGGCGGGCGAGAGGCCGTCAACCGAGTCAACGTCCGGGCGCTCCAACTGGTCGAGGAACTGGCGCGCGTAGGCCGAGAGCGACTCGACGTAGCGGCGCTGCCCCTCGGCGTAGATGGTGTCGAAGGCGAGCGAAGATTTCCCCGAACCCGAAAGACCGGTGATGACCGTCAGACGGTCGCGCGGTATCTCGACGTTCACGTCCTTCAGATTGTGCTGGCGCGCGCCGCGCACGGTAATGCGGTCTATTGCCATTGCCTGAATCGCTCCGCGCGCACTACAGTGGAGAATCTGGCGCCACGCGGAAACGATGATTGTAAACGACTCGTTCGGGGCGGGCAAGCGACCCGCCTAAATTGCGGAACGCGCCGCTCCCGACGGCGTTACTAACAGAGCCGCGAGCGGTAGCGAGCGGGTGCGTGCTGCGCCTCGCGGCCCATCTGACCGAACACCGACCCGCTCGCGGTTCTGTTAACGCATCAACTCGGAAAGGCGGAATTCTCAAATGACCTCGCGGCCCCGACGCGCGCTCGCGCCCGTGCTCCTTCTCCTGCTGCCGCTCTGCCTCCGGCCCGCCGACGCGCCCGCGCAGTCGAAGGAGCCGGCGGAGACGCCGAGGGTCTTCTGCGAGCCGTCGCGGGCCGTCGCGCTCGTCCGCGAGCAGTTGACCGAGGCGAAGGCTTTCGACGACGCGGTCAGGCGCATCGGCGTGATGACGCGCGCCGCCGAGGTGCTCTGGCCCCGCGAGCAGGCGCAGGCGCGCGCCGTCTTCGCCGAAGCCTTCGAGACGGCGTCGCGCCACTACCGCGACCGCGGCGACGAGGTGCGGGAAGAGCAGAAGCGGCCCGACAGCCAAGTGCGGGGTCTGATGGTGCAGCTCCCAGACCAGCGCTTCGTCGTGCTGCGCGCCATCGCGCGGCGCGACGCGGCGTGGGCGCGCGAGTTGGCCGCGCGCGCGGCCGACGAGACGCGCGAGGAGGCGAAGAAGGACGAAGGCGCGGCGAAGGGGAGGCGGCGCACGGTCGGCGAGAAACTGCTCCCGCTCGCCGAGTCGCTGCTGGAGACGGACAGGCAGACCGCGCTCGCCGTCGCGCGCTCGACCTTCTCCGACCCGGCCACGATGTATCTCCCGCGCTTCCTCTACGTGGTCGCCGAGTCCGACCGCCCGGCGGCCGACGCGCTCTACAGAGACGCCCTCGCCGCCTACGCCGCGCGCGGCGAGGTCAACTCGGTGCTCCACCTCTCGCAGTATCCGTTCGCGCTCGCCTATGCCGTCGCGCCCGTGATGCCGAACACGTACGCGCGCCCGCCCGCGGGCTTCAACGCCGACCCGGAGTTGCAGCGGCTGTTCGTGGGCGTCTTCCTCGACTTCGCCGACCGCAAACTGGCGGCGCTCGCCGAGCAGCCGCCGACCGAGGGGCCGCCCGTGCGCCGCTCCGAGCCGGAGGCGATCTACGCGGCGCTCAAGGTGCTCGAATCGCTCTACGGCGCGCGCCAGCCGGCCGCGCTCGAACGCATCCGCGCGCTCGAAGGCCGCGCCGTGACGCTGCTCACGCCCTCGGGACAGCGCAGCGCCGACGCGTACTCGCGGCGCGACCTCGCCGGCGGCGACCCGAGGCGCGAGGGGGCCTTCGAGTCGGCGCTTGAGCAGGCCGAGAAAATGTCGGCCGACAGGCGCGACATGTATCTGGCGGGCGCGATTCTGTACTCGTCGTCCGCGGCGCCGCTCGAAAAGGTCGAGGCGGCGGCGCAGAAGATTGAGGAAGCCGAGGCGCGCCGGCAGGTGCTCAACTGGCTCTACTTCAGGCGCGGTCAGGACGCGGCGTACAAAGGGGACTTCGACGAGGCGCGCCGGCTCGCCGAGCGCGTCGAGCCGCTGGAGGGGCGCGCTCTGCTGCTGCTCACCGTCGCCTCCGAAGGGCTCAAGCGCTCGGACGACAAGCAGCGCGCAGAGGAGTTGCTCTCGGCCGTCGTCGCCGCGGCGCGCAGGGCGCCGGACGGCGTGGCGAAGGCGCGCTCGCTGCTCGGCGTCGCGCACCTCTACGCGAAGTTTGACTACCTGCGCGGCCTGGGCGTGATGGGCGAGGCGGTGAGCGCGGTCAACAAGCTGACCGACCCCGACCTCGCGTCGGCGACGCTCCCGATGACGGTGCAGGGGAAGAACTTCAGCACGTTCGCGGGGTGGCCCATGCCCAACTTCACCCTCGAAAGCTCGTTCGGCGAGTTGGGCGCGCGCGACTTCGAGGCGACGCTGGCGCACGCCGTCCAGCTCGGCGACAAGTACCTGCGCGCCACGGCCGTCCTCGCGCTCGCCGTGAAGTGCCTCGAAGACGCGGAGCGGCAGGCGAAGCCGAAGAAGCCCGCCGCCGCCCCGAAGGCGACGCCGCCGCCGAAGAAGCGCCCATGATTTACACCCGGCCGCCGGCTGCTATAAACTCCGCGGCATAGACCGAAGGCACAGGCGCGGGCGGGCCGCAGACGAAAGGGAGTAGGGAGGGACGTGCTTAATCTTCCGAACGCACTGACGCTGTCGCGCATCTTCGTCGTCCCGCTCCTCGTCGTCGTCCTGCTCACGCCCTTCTCCGAGAACTGGTTCGGAGTCCAGCGCCACCTGCTCGGCGTCGCCCTCTTCCTCGGCGCGGCCGCCACCGACTTCCTCGACGGGCACATCGCCCGCAGCCGCCGCCAGATTTCGCGCTTCGGCATCCTGCTCGACCCCATCGCCGACAAGCTGCTCATCAGCGCCGCGCTCATCTCGCTCGTCGAGAATCGGCTCGCGCCGGCGTGGGCCGTCTGCCTCATCGTCGGGCGCGAGTTCGCGGTGTCGGGGTTGCGTAGCGTGGCGGCGGCCGACGGCGTGGTCATCTCGGCCTCTCGGATGGGGAAGTTCAAGATGGCGTCGCAGGTGCTGGCGGTCGCGCTGCTCATCGCGTCGAGCACGGCGGGCGAGCCGCCCGTGGCGAACTTCGGCCACGCCTTCCCGGCGATACAGTTCTGGACGGTGCCGGAGTTGCGCTCGGCGCTCGGCCACCTCTTCGGCGACGGCGCGGTGACTGGGACGGACTGGCAGGTGTTGCTCTACGCGGCGGGGCGCGCGATGCTCTGGGTCGTGGTGCTCTCGGCGTGTCTGTCGATGTACGAATACTTCAGCGCCTTCTACCGCGCGGCGCTCGAACGCTCCGCCGCCGAACGCGAAGCCGCCCCGCTCCCGCCGCCGGCGGCCGCCGCGCGCACGCCTCATCCTTAAGGAAATTAACCGCGGAGACGCGCGGACGCGGAGAGGCGGCTTGAAGCTCATCAACTTCAAGCCGCCTCTCCGCGTCTGCGCGGTTAACTCTTAAACGTGTGTTACTGGACTTCGACCGCGTCGCCGGTGTGTATCTCCTGCGCGACGCGCGTGACGACGGCGGTCGCCGTCCGCCCCTCGACGCGCAGGACGACGATCTCGCCGACGACCTTGCGCGGGACGGCCGGGCGGTGTCGCTTGATCGAGGGCGTCTTGACGGTCTCGGAGTATTGCGAGCCGTCCACGTCCTTGACGCGCTGCGCCTGGATGGAGTGCTTGCCGCCGCGGAATTCCTCACTCTCGAAACCGCGGCGCGCGTTGGCCGCGTTCTCGTCGCCGAGTTCGACGAACGTGCCGTGGCCATCCGGCCGGAAGACGGTCAGATAGTCGCCGGCCTTCACCCCGTCCTCGCTCCCGAGGTCGATAAAGACGACTTGATCGCGCGAGACCATCTCGCGGCCGTCGCGGGCCAACACGATCCGCCCGGTCTGCTTGCCCGTCGGCTCGGCGAAGTGGTCGAGGGCGACTTCGGCGCGTGCGCGCGGCAGTTCGCGGCTCACGGCCGGGCGGAGCAGGTCGCCGAGCAGGAGGTCGCTACAGGCGACCGTCACGCGTGCCACCGAGACGCGGTCGCGCACCCGCTCCACGCGCAGGCGCCCGACCTCCTGCGAGTAGACGCCGAGCGCGCCCTTCTTGCGCGAGAACTTCGAGTCGAAACGCCCGCGCGGCCGCACGACCGAGAACTCCTGACCGACGCGCGCGCCGCCCTGCCCGCCCAAGTCCACGAAGACCATGTCGCCTTCGACGAAGAAGTTGCGCTCGCTCTCCTCGCGGGCGCCGACGATCTGGCCGGCCGCCTGCTGCTGCGCCTGCTCGATGAAGCCGCCGCAGGCCGACTCGCTCGGGCGCGCGGCCGGCGCGGGCTGGCGCGCCTCGGGCGCGATGAGCGTCGCCTGCTGCTCGCGTCTCTGACCCGGATTCGGGGCGGGGCGCGTGCCCGTCTGGCCGCTTGCGGCGGCTTGGGCGAAGGCGCAAAATATGAGCAACAGGAAAAGCAGAAGCGCTTTGCGGACGGGGAATGTGTCGCAGCTACGCACGGGAATCTCCTTGTGTGTTTGTCGCATCAAAGGTGGCCGAAATCCTCTGGACGTTCCTGCCTGGAAGTTTTCTGTGGGGACAGCGGGGCTCGGCGGAAAGGCGCGGAAGGCTCGCCCGACTCGGGCGCGGACCCGCGCGCCGGCGGGCACTTCTCATCCTACTGTCTGGCGCGAGCGAGCGTCAACAGGTTTGTTCACGGCCGGGTCTACGCGCCGGGGGCGGGGCGCGCCTTTAGCGGCTTGCCTTTTCCCGAAGGCGTTGCTAGTATTCACGTTTTGCCGGAAGGCGCGGATTTTTACCGTGATAGGCCGGTGTAGCTCAGGGGTAGAGCGGCAGTTTTGTAAACTGCGGGCCGGGGGTTCAAATCCCTCCACCGGCTTGTCGGAGTTTTGACATTTAGGCAGGGGTGGTCGAGTGGTTAATGGCACCGGGCTGTAAACCCGGCCGGCGAAAGCCGTACGTAGGTTCGAATCCTACCCCCTGCACCAGTTCGGAAGGATGAAGAAGGAAGGATGAGGGATGAAGGCGGCGCCGTCGGGCGGTCGTCTCATCCTTCATCCTTCATCCTTCATCCTTTCTGCCGGGCGGGAGTAGCTCAGTTGGTAGAGCATCAGCCTTCCAAGCTGAGGGTCGCGAGTTCGAGCCTCGTCTCCCGCTCCAAATCACAACCGCGCGGGCTTTTCGCGCCCGAGTAGCTCAGGGGTAGAGCGCCTCCTTGGTAAGGAGGAGGTCATGGGTTCAAATCCCATCTCGGGCTTAAGCTAAACCGAAGGACTCCACCGAGAAGAGGGAAGAGGGACATGGCGAAGGAGAAGTTTGACCGGTCGAAGCCGCACGTGAACATCGGGACTATAGGGCACGTGGACCACGGGAAGACGACCTTGACGGCGGCGATCACGAAGGTCCTGGCCAAGCACAACCCGAAGATCACCGTCAGGGCGTTCGACTCGATCGACAACGCCCCGGAGGAGAAGGCGCGCGGCATCACGATCGCGACGGCGCACGTCGAGTACGAGACGCCGAACCGCCACTACGCGCACGTCGATTGCCCCGGCCACGCCGACTACGTCAAGAACATGATCACGGGGGCGGCGCAGATGGACGGCGCCATCCTGGTCGTCGCCGCCACCGACGGCCCGATGCCGCAGACCCGCGAGCACATCCTGCTGGCGCGCCAGGTGGGCGTGCCCGCGATGGTCGTCTTCATGAACAAGGTGGACGCGGTGGACGACCCCGAACTCTTAGACCTGGTCGAGCTCGAAGTCAGGGAGCTGCTCTCGGCCTACGAGTTCCCCGGCGACGACATCCCCGTCGTGCGCGGCTCGGCGTTGAACGCGCTCAACGGCGACGCGGAGTGGGAGAAGACGGTGGACGAGCTGATGGCGGCCGTGGACTCCTACATCCCGACGCCGGAGCGGGACGTGGAGAAGCCGTTTCTGATGCCGGTCGAGGACATCTTCACCATCCAGGGGCGCGGGACCGTCGCCACCGGCCGCATCGAGCGGGGGAAGGTGAAGGTCAACGAGCAGGTGGAGATCGTCGGCATCCGCGACACGCGCACGACGGTGGTGACGGGCGTCGAGATGTTCAAGAAGCTGTTGGACGAGGGGACGGCCGGCGACAACGTGGGGCTGCTGCTGCGGGGCGTCGAGCGCAAGGACGTGGAGCGGGGTCAGGTGATCGCGAAGCCGGGGTCGATCACGCCGCACACGAAGTTCCGGGCGGAGGCCTACGTGCTGACGAAGGAGGAGGGGGGGCGGCACACGCCGTTCTTCACGGGGTACCGGCCGCAGTTCTACTTCCGCACGACGGACGTGACGGGTGTGGCGCACCTGCCCGAGGGGGTGGAGATGGTGATGCCCGG
>DASVQX010000001.1:0-21174 GCA_036388915.1 Pyrinomonadaceae bacterium | reverse complement strand
GCCGCGGCCGTCCATCCCCCCAAGCGCCCGCCGCAGAACCTTACCCGCAAGTTCCCTTAGTCACGCGCGTTCACACGTCGGAACAGGCAAGCGCGAGCCGGCCGTCGGCCCCGGGGCGGCCGCGCGGCGGCGGGCGTGCGCCCGCTCCCGCGGCGGCGCGCCCGCCCGGTGACGTTTAGAACAGACCAGACTTTCGAGGAGGCTGACGATGACTCTCATCCCGGGTTTGAGGACACAGGCTGCGGCGCTCGCCGCGTGCGCGCTCCTGCTGGCGGCGCTGGCGCTGCCGGCGGGGCCGCGGGCCGCGCGCGCGAAGGGCAACCGGAACGACCAGGAGCTACAGGTGCTCGCTCCGGTCTCCTACAAGAACCTGACGATCTTCCCCGTCCGCGGCCGCGAGGCGCAGGGCTCCGACGCGTACGTCACGCTCGACGAGGGCACGAAGGCCGGCACGGTCGTCATCACCGAGCTCGGCGGCGGGCAGTCGGCGGGCGCGCCCCGCCACCGCGCCGCGGCCGCGCGGCCGCATAACGTCTCCTACGGCGGCGGCGCTTCGGTGAACGAGCTGGCGCTGGTCAACCGCTCGGGCAGGAAGCTTCTGCTGCTCGCGGGCGAGGTCGTCGTCGGCGGCAAGCAGGACAGGATCGTGCAGGAGGACCGCCTCATCCCGCCCGTGAGCGTCCCCGTCTCCCTCAACGTCTTCTGCGTCGAGCACGGGCGCTGGACGGCGCGCAACGCCGGCGGCGCGGGGCCCCGCGCGGCCGAGCCCGAGGCGGCGAAGTTCTCCAGCCTCGGCGCGGTCGCGCACCCGAAGCTGCGCGGCGTGGCGCAAGACAAGAAGGCGCAGGGCGAGGTGTGGAAAGAGGTCGGCGAGAACAACGTGAAGCTCGGCACGTCGAACACTACCGACACCTACCAGGAGGTCTATTCAAGCAAGCGCGTCGTCGGGCAGATGGACGACTACCTGCGCGCACTCCAAAGCGAGGTGTTGCGGCCGGGCGTAGTGGGCGTCGTCGTCGCGCGCAACGGGAAGCCGGTCTGGGCCGACGTGTTCGCCAGCCAGCGCCTGTTCGCCGCCTACTGGCCGAAGCTCTTGAAGTCCTACGTCGTCGAGGCGCTCGGCGACAACACGAGCGAGAAGCGGCCGGCGCTCGAAGAGGCCGCGCGCTACCTGCGCGACCGCGACGGCACCGTCTCGGCGACCACGCAGGACGGCGTCTACCAACTCGTCAAGACCGAGCAGGCCGCATACGCCGTCTTCGAGCTGCGCGACATCTCGCTCCTCACGCCGCTCCGCCTCCACTTCAACAAGATGGACAGGTGAGAAGGACGGAGGTCGGAGGTCGGAGGTTAGTGAAGGCATACGCTTCTACTAACCTCTAACCTCCGACCTCTAACCTCTGTTTACGTCTGGCGGTCGTAGACTTCCTTCGCCGTATCGAGGAGGTCGCGGCGGTCGATGATGAAGTGGAGCTTGGCGGGGGCGTCGCCGCCGGTGAGGCGCTCGACGAGCTGTTCGAGGATTTCAAACTCGTCGCGCGAGTCGATGCCGTGGGCTTCGAGGTGGCCGCCGTATCGCATCCGCCGCGCCAGCTCGCGCAGCGTGAGCCGCCCCTCGAAGGTGCGCCCGCCGTGGCGGTGCGAGCGGCTGACGAGGTACTGGACGAGCAGCACGTCGTCGTAGAGCGCGGGCGCGAGGAAGAGCCGCGCGCCGTCGCGCTCCCAGCCCTCTTCGAGCCTCTGCGAGCGGCGCACCTGCCGCGCGCCCTTGAAGACCTCGGCCCAGTCGGTCTTCGGCTCGCGCCTTTGCAGGTACTCGCGCGCGGCGGCCGGCATCCAACCCGCGTCCTCCTCGAAGTCCAACTCCTGCCCCAGACGTTCGAGCCACTCGAAGAAGACCTGCCGCGACGTGTGCTTCTCGTCGTGCGCCTGAAAGCGGCCGTCCTTCGCGGGCAGCCTCTTCAACAGCGCGCGGCGCGCGGCGTCGGTCGCCTTGCCGCCCTCGACGCGGTAGACGCGCAGCGGCGCGTGCCAACGCTTCGCCGCGTCGCAGTAGGGGCAGCGCGGGTTCTTCTCGCCCGCGGCCCGGAAGAAGGGGCGCGCCGGCTCGCGCGCGGTCAGTTCGGCGACCGTCGGCTCGTAGCCGCGTATCTCGGCGTAGGCCGTGCGCGGCGCGAGCCCCATCTGCTTGGTGAAGAGGCTGAAGATGCACGCGAGGCACAGCGTCACCTCCTGCCGCGTCACAGACCCCGCCGGGAACTCGCCGAAGTCGAGCACCTCCTTCGGCGCTTTCGCCTTCGCCGCCCCGCCCTTCGCCGTGACCTTCGGCCCCGACGCCGAAGGCTTCGACGACGCCCTCGTCTCCGGCGCCGGCGCGGCCTTCGCCTTTGAAGCCTTGGCCGCCGTCGCCTTCGACGGCTTCGCCTTCGCGGCCTGAGCGGACTTCGGCTTGGACTTCGACGCCGCCGACTTCACGCCGGCCGCCGCGCCCTTCTTCGCCTTCGACGGTTTGGCGGCCGGCTTCGACTTCTTCGCGGAGGGCTTCGCCTTCGCGGCGCCGGTCTTCGATTTACTTTTGGTGGAGGGCATTCTTTCGGGAGGCTATCCGATGAAGACGAGCGCGGGCGCATCGTCCGCGCCTTCGGGGTCCGCGTGGCCGAGCGCCGAGTCGAGTTCGGCCTCGACGTCGCCGTTCACGGCGCGCAAATTTTTGAAGTCGAACAGCGTCGGGTCTAAGAGGTGCGACGGCACCGCGTTCGTCAGCGCCGTCAGCATCGAGGCGCGGACGTGCGGTATCTCCTTCTCAAGCTCCGCGACGAGGCGCTTGACCCGCGCGCGCTTGAGGTTCGTCTGCGAGCCGCAGAGGTCGCAGGGGATGATGGGGAAGTCCTTCTCGGCGGCGTAGGCGCTGATGTCGGACTCGCGGCAGTAGGCGAGCGGGCGGATGACCGTGTTGCGGCCGTCGTCCGAGCGCAACACCGGCGGCATCGCCTTGAGCTGGCCGACGTAGAGCAGGTTTAAGAGGAACGTCGCCGTGATGTCGTCGGCGTGGTGGCCGAGCGCGATCTTGGTGCAGCCCTCCTCGACCGCCGTGTTGTAGAGAATCCCCCGCCGCAGCCGCGAGCAGACCGAGCAGAACGTCTTGCCCTCGGGGACGAGCCGCTTGACGACCGAGTAGGTGTCGCGCTCGACGATGCGGAAGGCGACGCCGCGCTCTTTCAGATAGTTCGGCAGCACGTCGGCGGGGAAGTTGGGCTGCTTCTGGTCGAGGTTGACGGCGAGGAGGTCGAAACGGACGGGCGCGCGCTTCCGCACGTCGAGCAGGAGGTCGAGCATCGTGTAGCTGTCCTTGCCGCCCGACAGGCAGACCATCACGCGGTCGCCGTCCGCGATCATCCCGAAGTCCTTGATCGCCTCGCCCATCTGGCGCAGCAGCTTGGTCTTGACCTTGCTCTCGACAAACATCCCTTACCACTCCAAACGCTTCTTCAAACTCTCCAGCTTGACGACCACCTCGCCCGCCTCCCGCGCGCCCCACCCCGTCGTCTCGCGCACGAGCGCGACGGCCTCTTCGCGCCGCCCCTCTTCGAGCAGTTGCAGAATCTCCCGGCCCAGCTCGACAGTCACGCGGCGACTCGCCGACGCGTCGAGCGAGCCTTTCGTCGGCGGCATCGCGCGCGTCTGCACGATCATCGGCCCGCCGCGCCCGCGCGAGCGCCGTAGCAGCCAAGAGGCCGCGACCATCAAGACCACGACGACGGCCGCGACCATCACGTATTGCGCGTCGAACACGTCAGTCAGTTGTAAGCCATCCCCGCGCGCGACGCAACCGCCGCCCGCGCGCGCTTTGACGGGCCGTCCGCCTACCGCTTACTGATTGTGCGCGAGGTGCCGGCGGAGGAAATCAATCGTGCGGCGCCACGCGTCGGCGGCCGCGTCGGCGTCGTAGACCTCGGGGCGCGTGTCGTTGAAGAAGGCGTGGTCGGCGCCGGGGTAGACGTGTGTCTCGATGTCCTTGCCGTGCGACGCGAATTTCTCTTCGAGCGCGCGGACGGCCTCGGGCGGGACGAACGCGTCCTTCTCCGCGTAAAGCCCGAGCACGGGCGCCCGCAGGTTCTCGAAGTCGGGCTCGACCTTCGGGTGGATGCCGTAGAAGACGACGCAGGCACCCACCCGCCTGTTCTTCGACGCGGCGTAGAGCGAGAGCACGCCGCCCATGCAGAAGCCGACCGTGCCGACCGACGGCCCTTCGGTCGCCTCGTGGCCCGCCAAGTAGTCAACCGCGCCGCGCAGGTCTTTCTCGGTCTGGTCGATGTTGAGCGCCATCATCATCTTTCCCGCCTCGTCGGGCGAGCGCGCCACCTCGCCGTGGTAGAGGTCGGGCGCGAGCGCGACGAAGCCCTCGCGCGCGAAGCGGTCGGCCACGTCCTCGATGTGCGGGACTAGCCCCCACCACTCCTGTATGACGACGACGCCGGGGCCGCGGCCCCCCTCCGGCGTCGAGAGGTAGCCGCGGGTCGTCCCGCCGTTGCTTTGAAACTCAACCATCTGACCGGCCATCTTCTGTCCACTCCTCTCGGTCTGCGTAGGGCGGCTCGGCGCTCGCTGGAACCTTTCCGCGCGGCCGCGTGAATAGGGTAGGGCGAGGCTCGCCCGCCCGACCATTTTTCTGTTTTTCCGTACGAACGTTTGTAGCCGTTTTATCGGCGCGCCCGCCGGCGTGTCAAGGGCGGCGCGGCCGCTTGACAGTGTACGACCGCGGTCAGAATAATGTCGTTTAGCGCCTTCGACTCCCCGGCCGCGGAAAAGCCCCCCGGGGCGGCGTGGCCCCTTTCGTCGTCAACAATCACCCAAGCGAGTCCGACTCAATTAACGCGGCCCTCAAGCTTTCTCCGAGAGGTTTTATGCACATGACCGCCAAAAACAAGTTCGCCCGTCGCCCCTTCAGCAGGGGACTCTTCGCCTTCATTCTTTCGCTCGCGTCGCTGCTCGCGCCGCTCCCGGCCGCGTCGGCGCAGGCCGGCGGCGCGGTCGCCGGCACCGTCACCGACCCGAAGGGCGCGGTCATCGTCGGCGCCACCGTCACCGCCACCGACCCCGTCAGCGGCCAGACCTACACGGCGATCACCGACAGACAGGGGCGCTACAAGATCGAAGGTCTCCCGGCCGGCGCCTACACCGTGACCGTCCTCGCCGAGGGCTTCAGGGACGCGCGGCAGGAGTCCATCAAGGTCGAGGAGGGCAAGGCCGCGACCTTCAGCCCCAAGCTCGAACTGGCGGCGCTCGCCGGCGAGAGCGTGACCGTGACCGCCTCGGGCGTGAAGGGCAACGACGACCCCGTCTACAGGCAGGTGCGGGGGCTCGGCGCGGCGGGCGACTTCTCGGGCGACTACGCCTCGGTGTCGAACCTCGTCCTCAAGCGCGACGCCGCCACCTTCACGCTCAAGAGCGGCGAGCTCTACTTCCTGCGGCCGGTCGAGGGTCGCGTCACCGGCGCGGTCTTCGTCGGCGAGGGCGAGCTGACGCTCACGCCCCCGACCGAGGTCGAGCGGCAGAGCCTCGCCATCTTCACCGACGCCCCGACGCTCGCCGAGCAGTTCACCACGCTCGTCATGCGCTTCAGCGACCGGACGTTCGACGAGGTCAAGGCCGCCCCGGCGGCGCGCATGGCGCAGGGCGGCCCGCAGGCCGAGCGCGCGCGCGACCTCTACCGCGAGAACCAGACGCTGCTGCGCAAGCAGCTCCGCTCGAACGCCGAGCTGCGCACGCTGACCGACATCTACTCGACCGGCCAGCGCCCCGGCTACTTCACCGCCTTCATCGGCGGCAAGCGGTTCAGCAAGCTCGTCTACGAGATCGACCCGCTCGGAATCCCCTACGTCTCGCCCGAGCAGGTCGCGCTCGTCAGCCACGGCACGACCGACGGCGGCATCTGGACGGCCTTCTACATGGCCGACGAGTACAAGCTGGGGCGCGCCAACAGCAACTTCGACCGCCGGCTCGTTGACATCGCGCACCACGAGATCGACGCCGCGCTCAAGGGCGCGCGCCTGCTGGTCACCGACCGCATGACGTTCAAGGCGCGCCAGTCGGGCGCGCGCGTCCTGCCCTTCGACCTCTACCCGGGCCTGCGCGTCTCGCGCGTGCAGGACGAGCAGGGCGCCGACCTCGGCTTCATCCAGGAGTCGAAGAACGAGGACGGCGACTTCGGCATCATCCTCGCGCAGCCGACGCAGGCCGCCAAGACCTACAAGCTGACGGTGCAGTACGAGGGCGACGGCGCGGTGCGCGACTTCGGCGGCGGCAACTTCGCGCTCATCACGCGCTCGAACTGGTACCCGTCGGGCAGCGGGACGCAGTTCGGCGACCGCGCCACCTTCGACATCACCTTCCGCTACCCGAAGGGCAACGTCTTCGTCGCCACCGGCGCGCTCTCGGGCCCCGAGACCGAGGAGGGCGACGTGCGGGTCGCGCGCTGGTCGAGCGGCAAGACCGAGCTGGCCGTGGCCGGCTTCAACTACGGCAAGTTCAAGAAGAAGGAGATGGCCGACCCCGACTCCGGCTACAACGTCGAGTTCTTCGCCAACACGACCGCCGCGCCGCAGATCAAGCAGCTCCAGAACCGCGACGCGATGGCCGAGATGATCACGGGGCAGAGCGTCGAGCAGCTCACGGGCGGCGAGGTGCTCTCGACCGGCACCGGCGCGACGACGGGCAGCGCCAACGAGGCCATCGGGCAGACGATGGACTCGATGCGCATCTACAACGTCTACTTCGGCAAGCTCCCCTACACGCGCGTCGCCCTCACGCAGCAGCCGGCCGGCAACTTCGGCCAGTCGTGGCCGACGCTCGTCTACATGCCCTACACGGCCTTCATGGACCCGACCGAGCGGCTCAAGCTCTACAGCAACATGTCGAGCGGCCAGGCGTCGCAGGCCGCCGCCGACTCGTTCTGGAACTACCTCGCCGCGCACGAGCTGGCGCACCAGTGGTGGGGTCACATCATCGGCTGGACGAGCTACCACGACCAGTGGATGAGCGAGGGCTTCGCGGAGTTCTCGTCCTCGCTCTACGTCCAGTACGTCCGCAAAGACCTCGGCAAGTTCATCAACTTCTGGGAGGAGCAGCGCAAGCTCATCGTCGAGGCGTCGCCCGCGACCAAGGGGCGCAAGCCCTACACGGTCGGCCCCGTCACGCAGGGCTACCGGCTCAACTCCGGGAAGACCGGCGGCGTCGCGCGCCGCATGATCTACCCGAAGGGCGCCTACATCCTCCACATGCTGCGGATGATGATGTGGGACACGCGGAACCCGAACCGCAACCCGGACGAGCGCTTCCAGGCGATGATGAAGGACTTCGTCCAGACCTACTACAACAAGGACGTCTCGACCGAGGACTTCAAGCGCATCGTGGACAAGCACACGATGCAGGACAACGACCTCGACGAGAACCACCGGATGGACTGGTTCTTCAACCAGTGGGTCTACGGCACGGACGTGCCCTCCTACCGCTTCGAGTACACGGTGAGCGGCAACTCGCTGACGGGGCGCATCACGCAGTCGGGCGTCTCGGACAAGTTCAAGATGCGCGTCCCCGTCTACGTCGATTTCGGCAAGGGCTGGGTGCGGCTCGGCTCGGCGACCATCAACGGCAACACGACGGTCGATCTCTCCGCCACGCCGATCTCGCTGCCGCAGACGCCCAAGCGCGTCGCCATCGCCGCCCTCAACGACGTGCTCGCCGTCCAGATCGAGAACGTGAAGAGGTAGAGGGGGAGCGGACAGTAGACAGTAGCCGGTAGACGGTAGAAAACTTCGGCGGGCGTGGCGGGTCAAAACCCGACGCCCGCCGGAGTCGTTTTCCTACCGTCTACCGGCTACTGTCTACTGTCTACTTCTTTACTATTCAACGCGATTCCCTTATCATCGGCCCGCTCTTGCCTGCATAGATTCCTTTTACCAACCCATAGTTCTCAACCAGGGAGATTGCGAAATGTTTAGACCGGGAAGAAATCCGAAGGACCAGACGCACACCGCCGACGACACGGCCGACCACACCCCGCAGACCGGCGCGGCGGGCGGCTCCGGCTACGGCTCGACCTCCGCCGCGGCGTCGGGCGGAGCGTCTCAGGCGGCGGTGACGCCGACCGAGGCTTACCAGCAGCAGGTCTACACGCAGACCACCTCGCGCGCCGTCACCGAGAGCGAGTCGCTCGCGCGCGACATCAAGGAGGGGACGCTCACGGGCTTCGTCGGCAACGGGACGACGCTCACGGGCGAGGCCAACTTTAAGGGCATGCTCCGCGTTGACGGCGGGCTCTCCGGCCGCGTCGCCTCCGCCGACGGCACGCTCATCGTCTCGACCAACGGGCGCGTGGACGCCAACGTCGAGGTCGCGGTCGCGCAAATCTTCGGCACGGTCAACGGCGACATCATCGCCA
The DNA here is from genome assembly GCA_036388915.1 of Pyrinomonadaceae bacterium. Taxonomy (GTDB): domain Bacteria; phylum Acidobacteriota; class Blastocatellia; order Pyrinomonadales; family Pyrinomonadaceae; genus QHXN01. The sequence continues at coordinate 12,734 of DASVQX010000001.1, read as the reverse complement.
GCAAGCGCATCGAGATGGGGCGCGTCGCCAAGGTGACGGGCAACATCCAGACGCCCGCGCTCGTCATCGAGAACGGCGCCATCTTCGAGGGCAGTTGCCGCATGGTGCAGATCAAGGAGCAGGCCGAGGGCAAGGCGGCGGCGGCCGGCGACTCTGCCTCGTCGTCCTCCGCGTCGGCCTCCCCCGGCGCGTCCTCTTCGGGTTCGGGCGCGTCCAAGTACGGCTCCGGCTCCTCGCGCTCGTCCTCCTCCTCGTCGGACGCTTCCGCCTCCGCGTCCGACGCCGACGTGCCGAACGCGAGCGACGTGGCCAGCTAGACGGTCGCCGCTCAAACCGAAAACAAAGAAGCCTCCTGCGCCCGATGAGCGCGGGAGGCTTCTTTGTTTTCAGGCCGGCGTGCGCGTCAGGGCGCGGGCGTGAAGCCCGTGAGCGGGTTGCCGTAGAAGGCGTCCTTCCACGCCGCCTTGTCCCACGCGCCATCCTGGTCGCCGACGACCGTGACGGGGACGATGAGGCGGTCGGTGCCGAGCTTGTTGGAGGCGGCGAGGCCGGTGTCGAGCTTCCCGCCGGCGGGGACGGTGAACTTGACCGACCGCGCCAGCTTGTTGTTCCACAGCACCTTCATCTCGTACTCGCCGGGGTTCTTGTCCATCAGGTGCGGAGGCCCGAAGCCCCACTGCTCGCCCGACCTGTCCCACGCGCGGACGTTGTTGAAGGTGCAGCGCACACGCGCCCACTTCGCCTTCTGCGGCGCCAGCTTCTCGTCCACGAACTGCGTGGTGTTGTTATCCACGTCCGACTCGCAACTGGCCTTGCCGACCTGCTCGCCCTCGTACATGATGCGGCCCACCTCCTTACCCTGGTAGAAGAGGTGCGGGTCGAGCTTGTACGCCTCGCCGCGGACCCAGAAGGTGACGTTGAGCATGGGCCTGTCCCACCCCTTCAGGTCGTCGGCCGTGTAGTAGACGTAGCCGATGGGCAGGTTCCAGTCGTGATCGACGTAGTAGACGAAGTGGTTGGCGAACTTGCCGGTGCTGATCTCGTTGGAGTGCACCTTGCCGACCTTCGCCTTCCCCGTGAAGAGCGTGGTGTCGTTGCCGGCCAGCTCGTTCCGCATCTTGATGGCGAAGCTGAAGGGGCCGGTGTAGGTGGTCGCCTTCTCCTCGGGGACGCCGTCGCGGCCGCCGCACGTGGTCTTCCACCAGCGGTCGGCCGGCGTCTCCTCGGTGCTGCAATCGAACTTGACGGCCGGCGAGCCCGGCACGGTGTACTCGACGTAGAGCTGGCCGCCGCTCGGGATGGGGCCGTTGACGCGGTAGGTGATGAGCGGCACCCAGCTCCAGGTGTCGTAGTTCCCCTTGTAGACGTTGTAGGTGAAGGCGGTCAGTTGGACGGAGTCTTTGGCGATGGTCGGCTGCCCCTCGGCGGCGGCGGCCGCCGGGAAGGCGAAAATCGTGAGGGCTAAAAACGTCAGGGTTAGAAAAGGTCTGCCCTTCATTCTTCAGTCTCTCCTTTCAGGTCTGCTCGCGTCTGAGGGTGATGGATTACCCTCGGGTCGGTGTGCCGGGCGTGTGGGTTGAATCCTTCGGGGCGGCGGCAGTATCGTGCGGCCGGCCTCCCGTGTCAACCGCGGGGCGCGCGCGGGGGCGCCTTGAGTTTGCCGAGCGCGGGTGTGTAGAATGAACCCGAAGCAAGACGACCGCCTCGGGAGCTTCCCCCGTCACGGAACCCTTAAAAGTTGATGAAGTCTAGCGGCATCTCCCGTCCATTCGACTACTACTGACAAAGGATTGACCGAAGAGCATGAGCGCCATCATCGAGAACCCGCCCGCCTCCGCGCGAGAGAGAGACGTTGAAGAGCTTGAGACCGTGACCATCCGCTTCGCCGGCGACTCCGGCGACGGCATGCAGCTCACGGGCACGCAGTTCACCAACACCTCGGCCATCGTCGGGAACGACATCTCGACGCTGCCCGACTTCCCCGCCGAGATCCGCGCCCCCGCCGGCTCCTTGCCCGGCGTCTCGGGCTTCCAGCTCAACTTCTCCAGCCGCGACATCCGCACGCCCGGCGACCAGCCCAACGTGCTCGTGGCGATGAACCCGGCGGCGCTCAAGGTGAACCTGCCCGACCTCGAAGAAGGCGGCACGCTCCTCATCAACACCGACGAGTTCAACAAGGAGAACCTGAAGAAGGCCGCCTACGCGTCGAACCCGCTCGAAGACGAGACGCTGAAGGGCTACCGCGTCCACCGGCTCCCGATCACGACCGTCAACATCCGCGCCTTGCAGGAGGCCGGCGTGAAGCTGTCGCGCAAGGAGATGGATCGCTGCAAGAACTTCTTCGCGCTCGGCATCCTCTACTGGCTCTACGACCGCCCGATGGAGCCGACGCTCGAATGGATTAACTCGAAGTTCAAGAAGAACCCCGAGGTCGCGCGCGCCAACGAGGTCGCGCTGAAGGTCGGCTACAACTTCGCCGACACGACCGAGGTCTTCACCACGCACTACAAGGTGAAGAAGGCCGCCACCGCGCCGGGCAAGTACCGCAAGATCACGGGCAACGAGGCGACCGCCATCGGCTTCGTCACCGCGGCCGAGCTGGTCGGCCGGCCGCTCTTCTACGGCTCGTACCCGATCACGCCCGCCTCCGACATCCTCCACGAGCTGGCGCGCCACAAGAATTTCGGCGTCAAGACCTTCCAGGCCGAGGACGAAATCGCCGCCGTCTGCGCCGCCATCGGCGCCAGCTTCACCGGCCACGTCGGCCTGACGGGAACGTCCGGCCCCGGCGTCGCCTTGAAGCAGGAGGCCATCGGCCTCGCCGTGATGACCGAGCTTCCGCTCGTCATCGTCAACGTCCAGCGCGGCGGCCCTTCGACGGGGCTGCCGACGAAGACCGAGCAGGCCGACCTCTTCCAGGCCGTCTGGGGGCGCAACGGCGAGTGCCCGGCCATCGTCGTCGCGCCCGCCACGCCGGCCGAGTGCTTCTCGATGGCGATCGAGGCGGTGCGCCTCGCCTACCGCTACATGACGCCGGTCTTCTACCTCTCGGACGGCTACCTCGCCAACGGCGCCGAGCCGTGGCTCGTCCCCGAGGTCGAAGACCTGCCGAAGATCGAAGTCGAGTTCGCCACCGACGCGACCAACTTCCTGCCCTACGCGCGCGACGAGGAGACGCTCGCCCGCCCCTACGCGCTGCCCGGCACTCCGGGGCTGGAACACCGCATCGGCGGCATCGAGAAGCAGCACCTGACGGGCAACGTCAACTACGACCCCGACAACCACCACTTCATGGTCTTGATGCGCCAGGCCAAGGTTGACCGCGCCGCGCAGGACATCCCCGAAGTCGAGGTCTTCGGCGAGCCGTCGGGCAAGGTGCTCGTCCTCGGCTGGGGCTCGACCTACGGGTCGATCACGTCGGCGGTCGAGAAGCTCCGGGCCGAAGGGAAGTCCGTGTCGTCGGCGCACCTGCGCCACCTCAACCCGTTCCCGTCGAACCTCGGCGAAGTGCTGCGCAGCTTCGAGCGCGTCATCGTCCCCGAGATGAACCTCGGCCAACTCGCCACGATGGTCCGCGCCAAGTACCTCGTTGACGCCGTCCCCTTCTCGAAGGTCAAGGGCCGCCCCTTCCAAATCCGCGAGATCGTCAGGAAGGTCGAGGAGTACCTGTAACGGCCGGCTTCGGGAATCATTCAAAAGGAAACAGACATGAGCACGAACGGAAACGGGAACAACGGAAACAGCGGCGACGAGCTTTTGAAGAAGGGCGTGAACGAGACGAGCGTGGCGGGCGTCGGCGGGAACGTTTCGGGCGGCGGGCCGTCGCCCGAGAGCGAGCCGGGGTCGGTGACGGCGGGCAAGCCCGCCCCGCCGCCGGGCAAGCTGACGAAGGCCGACTTCTCCTCCGACCAGGAGGTGCGTTGGTGTCCGGGCTGCGGCGACTACGCCATCCTCAACAGCATCCAGAAGGTGATGCCCGACCTCGGCATCCCGCGCGAGAAGATCGTCTTCGTCTCCGGGATAGGCTGCTCGTCGCGCTTCCCCTACTACATGAACACCTACGGCTTCCACTCGATCCACGGGCGCGCGCCGGCCATCGCGACGGGCATCAAGGCTTCCAACCCCGAGTTGAGCGTGTGGGTCGTGACCGGCGACGGCGACGGCCTCTCCATCGGCGGCAACCACTTCATGCACGCGCTCCGGCGCAACCTCGACCTCAACATCATCCTCTTCAACAACCGCATCTACGGTCTGACGAAGGGGCAGTACTCGCCGACCTCGGAGTTCGGCAAGAAGACGAAGTCCACGCCGATGGGCGTCATCGACTACCCCGTGACGCCGCTCTCGCTGGCCATCGCGTCTGAGGCGACCTTCGTCTCGCGCGCCATCGACATCGACGTGAAGCACCTCTCGTCGATGGTCGAGGCGGCCGCCAAGCACAAGGGCGTCAGCTTCGTCGAGGTCTACCAGAACTGCAACATCTTCAACGACGGCGCCTTCGACCACTTCACCGAGCGCTCCGTGAGGTCAGACCGCGTGCTCTACCTTGAGCACGGCAAGCCGATGGTCTTCGGCAAGAACCGCGACCGCGGCATCCGCATGAACGGGACGCGCCCCGAGGTCATCCAACTGGGGTCGGAGACGGGCCTCAACGAATCGGACTGCCTCGTCCACGACGCTGAAATCCTCGACCCGTCGGTCGCCTTCATGCTCGCGCGCATGGAGCAGCCCGAGTTCCCGCAGCCGGTCGGCATCTTCCGCGACGTGCGGCGCGAGACCTACGAGGACATGCTCGCGCAGCAGATTGAGGAGTCGGTCGCCCGCCAGGGGCGCGGCCAACTCCACAAGCTCATCCACAGCGGCGACATGTGGGTGGTAGAGTAGGCGACGCTAAACCACTAACCGAAAGGAGTGGGAGGGCCGCCAACTTCCCTTGCCGAACCATGAGCAGCAACCGGCAGCCGGAAGAGAACGAAAGCTTACTCAGATTCATTGCCTCCACGGTCGAGATGATCCGCGACCGTCTGGAATCGACCGCGACTAAGGAAGACATAGAGCGTGTCGTGACGAAGGAGGAGTTCGAGCCCGTGCGCGAGCAGGTCGAATTCCTCGGTGGTCAAGTTGAAGATGTCCGCGACCGGATGGCGACCAGGAGCGACCTCGCGAGAGTTGAGGATCGGCTTGGAGTCCAGACGACCGCCATTCGGGGTGACGTCGAGCAAGTTCACCTGCGGTTGGACGGCATCGACCGTGCTTGGCGCTGCGGCTCGACCACGTCGAGTCGGAGATGAGCCGGATGCGGAGCGTGCTTTATCTTTTGGTGAAGGACAGGCCCGACATGCTGAGGCTGCTCGGGCAGACGCCGCCGGCGGGCGGTTAAAACGGGATCGGTTTTCGAGGCGGCGCGCACCTTCGAGGCCCCGGGGGCGCGCTCTTAAAAAGGCTCTCCCACCCACTGAAAGGAAGAGCGCCATGAGCAGAGAGTCTTACGCCCGCCTCACGGCGGCGCTGGCCTTCGTGTTCCTACTCGCCGGGGCGACCCATGCGCGGCAGTCGCCCCAAACGTCGCGGCCCTTCGCCTTCCGCCAGGGGCAGTCCGTCTACATCGTCGCCTTCACGCGGACGCTCGTCAACGTCGGCGCCGACGCCGAGGGCAACGGCGGCGTCTACCGCGACTACTTCGACTTCCAGCTCGACGCCGAGAAGGAGGTGCGCGAGGAGTTCGAGCGGTGGCGGTTCTTCCGCGTCGCCGACAAGCCGCGCGAGGCCGACTTCGTCTACCTCGTCAGCCTCCACGGCAGCGCCATGGAGGGCCTCGCCATCCCCTTCGACGCCTACGAGCGCCACTTCAAGGAGAAGTTCGACCTCGACGCGCTGCGCGACGCCGCCTACGGGCGCTCCATCGCCGGGCCGCTCAAACTCCCCACCCTCGGACGACTCTCCGACCGCCTCGTCAAAGACTTCCGCGAGAAGGTCGGCCCGGGCGCCACAGGCACCCGCTGAACCCTGCGGCCGCGCGTCACACGGCGCGCGGGGCCGCACGACTTACGAAAGGGCGCGCCCGGCCGACCCGCCGGGCGCGCCCTTTCTTGCGCCTAAAACCCGCGCCGCGAACATTCGTGGCGCCTCTCTTTGACAAAGCGTGCCCGCGGGTCTTAGTTTGAACGTAAGACAGTCATACATAATCATCTCGAAGGGAAATCAATCCACATTCATGGCGAAGTCCGGTCATAAGGGAATCAGTCGCATCGACAGCGAGCAGAAGAAGATGCACGGTTGGTACGTGCGCGTGAGGCTCAACAACGAGACGAAGGCAAAGTTCGTCACCGACCGCCAGCACGGCGGGCGCGAGGCCGCCCTCGAAGCGGCGGTCGTCGTCCGCGACGAGCTGGAGCGCGAGCTGGGCAAGCCGCGCACCGACTGGGTCGTCGTCGGCCACAACCCGCGCAACCAAGTCGGCGTCGCGGGCGTGCGCCGCGCGGTCAAGAAGTATAAGGGGAAGGACGGCAAGGTCTACGAGAACGAGGTCTACGAAGTCTCGTGGAACGCCGGGCGCGAGAAGAAGGGGCGCACCAGCGTCTCGATCAGGAAGTACGGCGAGGCGCGCGCCTTCCGCATGGCCTGCGCCATCCGCCGCGAGAAGGAGCGGCAGATGTACGGCGAGCCGGTGGCCGCGAAGTGGGCCGGCGCGCTCTCGAAGGTCTGCGCCGCCTGACGCGACTTGGCGGCGCCCGCCGGCCCGGAAGCCCATGGCGGAAAGAACCGGCGACCGTTACATAGACGTTTGGCGCGAGGCCGACTTTCGCGGCGAGACGTTGCGCATCCGCGGGCCGGCCGAGTACCCGACGCTCGCCTTCGCCGGGGGCGTTGGGGCGACGACATCGGCAGCCTGCGCGTCGGCCCCAACGCCTTCGTCATGGCCTTCCGCCGCCGCGACTTCCGTGACGAGTTAGTCACCTTCGGCCCCAACGACGAGGTCGCCGACCTCCGACACTACAAGTTCGACGACAGCGAGTCGTTGAGGGTCATCGACTCGCTGAAGATTTTCGACCGCGTCAGTTACAACTCCTCGCCCGAACACGACGCGCCCGCCAACCCGCACAAGGGCCGGCGCCGGCCGGGCCGGAGGCGTTGACTTCCGCCCGGCCAATCTCCCCTCCGCTCACGCCCCGAAAAAGCTTTGAGCCTCAGCCCCGCGCGGGGATAATAAGCGAACTTCCCGCGGGCCGGGGCGTGGTATTTCCCGTCCCGGAAATCTCAGGCAAAGGACTCCACCGATGAACAAGCGAGCAAGCCTCTTCCCCGGCGCGTTGTGTGCCGTGGCGCTCGTCTGCGCCGGCGCGTCGGCGCAGACGGGCGAGCGACGCCAGTCGGGCGCGGCGCCGCAGACGCACGAGCAGCCGGCCGTCGTCACCGTCGCGCCGGGCGCCGACCCGGTGGCCAACGAGATCGGCCTCCTGCGCAAGTCGCTCCAGACGCTCAACACGCGCCTGCGCGAGATCAGCGAGAAGCTCTTGGGGCCGGACGCGCCGGCGGCGGCGAAGCCGGGCGAGGGCGGGGACGAGAGGCAGAAGCGCATCGCGCAGAACCTCGACCTGCTGAGCCGCACCGAGCAGCGCGCCGAGACGATGCGCAAACAGCTCATCGAGCTGACCGAGAAGGAGACCGCGTTCAAGACCCGCATGATGCAGATCGACGAGGACATGCGCCCCGACAGCATCGACCGCGCGTTGATGGTCGGCTCAATCGGCACGACGCGCACGTCGGAGATACGCGACACGCGGCGCCGCGTCCTCGACAACGAGCGGCGCGGCGTCGAGAGCCTGCTCAACCAGACCTCGCAGAGCCGCGCGCGGCTCGAAGAGGACGTGCGCCAGGCCGACGCGCTGGTCGCGCGGCTCCGCCTGCGCCTGCTCCCGCTCATCGAGAAGGAGATCGACAAGATCAACCCCGCGCAGGAGTAGCACGATGAGCGTCAAGACTCTCGCCCGCGTCCTCCTCGCGCTGCCGCCGCTGTTACTGCTGCTGCTCGCGCCCGCGGCGGCGCGCGCCGACGGCAAGGTCTCGAAGGAGACGCTCGAATCGGGCGGGCGCAAGCGGACTTACTACCTCTACGCGCCGCCGTCTCTGAAGCCGGCGGCGGCGCTCGTCGTGATGCTCCACGGCTCGGGGCGCAACGGCCTCTCGCTCGTCGAGAAGTGGAAAGACTTGGCCGAGCGCGAGGGGTTCGTCATCGCCGGGCCGGACGCCGTCGAGTCGAGGGGCTGGCGCTCGCCGGAGGACGGGCCGGACTTCATACGCGACCTAGTCGAGGCGCTCCGCCGCAGGTTCGACATCAACGCGCGGCGCGTCTACCTCTTCGGCCACTCGGCGGGCGCGGTCTTCGCGCTCAACCTCTCGATGCTTGAGTCGGAGTACTTCGCCGCGGCGGCCGTCCACGCGGGCTCTTGGCGCAGTCAGGAAGAGTTCGCGGCCCTCGCCTTCGCCCGGCGCAAAATCCCGCTGGCGATTATCGTCGGCGACAGGGACGCCTTCTTCCCCGTCGATTCGGTGAGGGCCACCGAGGCGGCGCTCAAGGAGCGCGGCTTCGACATCGCGGTGACCGTCGTCAAGGGTCACGACCACTGGTACTACGACCGCGCCTCCGAGTTCAACCGCGACGCGTGGGAGTTTCTCAAGCGGCACGAGCTGGGTGAAGACCCGAAGTACAAGGTTTACGCGTCGGCTGACGGGGGCGGCGGCGCGGGCGGCGACGACTTCAACGCCGCCGTCAAAGAGATCAACGCGCTGAGGGCGCAGGCCGGCGAGTCTTGGCGGCGCTTCTACGCGAAGGAGGAGGAGCTGCGCTCGAAAGACCGCGCGAAGGAGGAGGCGGCCGTCGCGTTAATCGCGCGCGAGCAGCTTCAGCTCCTCGAAGCCTCGGCGGCCGCCTACCGCGAGTCGGCGCGCAGGGCCGAGGCGGCCGGCGGGCGGAAGCTGCCCGGCAACTACGCGCAATACTTCTCGACCATCGCGCGCGCCGACGCGCGCCGCGCCGAGGCGCTCGACGCCATGGTCGAGCGCGCCAAACTGCTCCTCGGCGACGAGCCGCCCGACGCGCGCGTCCAGAAGATGAACGCGGCGGTCGTCAAGTCCGAAAAGCTCCACCGCGAGGCCGACGAACTCGAACGCGAGGCCGAACGGGTCAAGTCGGGGCAAGGCCCCTGACGACGCGCGAACATAAATCTTGACATTCGGCGGCCGGTCACTTATTAGTTCTCGACGCGTCACGCAGCCCACGGCCGATGAAGCGCCTCGCCCCGCACTTCGACCCCCGCTTCTCACGCACCCAGCAAGCAAACAAAAGTTACGGGAGGCAAATCCATGCCGGTAGAAATCAAGTTCGGCCCCAACGCAGTCAAAGAGAACGTCACCAACTTCTCGCTCAAGGTGCTCGAAGACATCCTACAGGCGGCCGGTCTGACGAGCGCGTTAATCACCTCGACGGCGCGCACGCCGGCCGACCAGGCGCGGGTGATGTACGCCAACATCGTCAAGACGGGCGTGGCGAGGCAGAAGCAGCTCTACGCGGCGGCGGGCGACATGGTCATCGACGAGTACGTCAAGGCGAAGAAGGCCGGGAAGACCGAGATCGAGATCAAGGCCGCGATGGAGGCGAAGATCATCGCCATCGGCCCGACCAGGATTTCGCACCACGCCGCCGACCCCAACATCCTCTGCGTCTTCGACGTGGCGCCCTCCTCGATAGCGAAGAAGGCGGCGTTCGAGAAGGCGGTAAGGGCCGACAGGCGCGTCAAGAAGTTTCTCCTGCCGCCGGTTGACCCCGCCTACCACCTTGAGATTCCGCAGCCGGCCGCCTGAGACATCCGAGACTCTCAAGTTCACACGCAGGAGAAATTCAAACATGCACGCCCGCAGACGATCACTCGACTTCGCGCTGGCCGCCGCGCTCTTGCTCTCTTCCGTCGTCGCGCCGGCCGGGCGCGCCGCCGCGCAAGTGGCCGCGAAGCCGCAGGCGACTCCGGCCGCCGCGCCCCAAGACCTCGCGTCGCGGCTCGCGGCCGTCGAGCGCGCCGTCGAGGAGAAGCGGCGGCAGCTCGGCATCCCCGGCCTCTCGCTCGTCATCGTCAAGGACGACCGCGTCGTCTACATGAAGGGCTTAGGCCACAAGGACTTCGAGCGTAAGGTGGCGGTGACGCCCGACACGCTCTTCGCCATCGGCTCGTCGTCGAAGGCGTTCACGGCGATGCTCGTCGCGATGGCGGCCGACGCGGGGCGCCTCTCGCTCGACGACCCGCCGAAGAAGTTCCTGCCCTACTTCAAACTGCAAGACCCGGAGGCCGACGCGAAGATCACCGTGCGCGATTTGCTCTCGCACGGCTCGGGTCTGAACCGCACCGACCTCGCGTGGATCTCGGGCGTGCTCAACCGCGAGGAGGTCATCCGCGTCGCGGCCAACGCGAAGCCGACGGCGAAGCTGCGCGAGAAGTTTCAGTACCAGAACGTGATGTACGCGGCGGCCGGCGAGGTCGTCGGCCGCGCCGAAGGCTCGACGTGGGAGAGGCTCATCGCGGAGCGCATCTTCAAGCCGCTCGGGATGAGAGGCTCGAACACCTCCGTCGCGGAGATGAAGAAGACGCGCGACTATTCTTTCGGCTACGTCTACGAGGAGGCGACGAAGGAGACGCGGCGCGTCCCAACGCGCGACCTGCCCGCCATCGCGCCGGCCGGGGCGATTAACTCCAGCGCGCGCGACATGGCGCAGTGGCTCCGGCTGATGCTCGGCGGCGGGGTGTTCGGGGGCAAGCGCCTCGTCTCCGAGAAGAGCTTCGCGGAGCTGGTCAAGCCGCAGACGGTGATTCAGGGGACGGTCAGCTACGGATTGGGGTGGTTCCTGCGCGACTGGAAGGGTCACAAGGTCGTCGAGCACGGCGGCAACATCGACGGCTTCAACGCGCAGGTGGCCTTGATGCCCGACCAGCGGCTCGGCTTCGTGATGCTGACGAACGTCTCGGCCTCGCCGCTCCCGGCCTCGGCGATGGACACGGTCTGGGCGAACCTCGTCGGCGACCCCGAAGCCCCGAAACAGCCGGCCGCGGCGGCTGCTGCTGCCGCCGACCCGGCGGCGAAGATAGAGAACGAGGTCGGCGAGTACCTGCTCGAAGCCGCCAACATGAAGTTCACGGTCGCGGTCAAGGAAGGGAAGCTCGCGGTGAGCGTGCCGGGTCAGCCGACCTACGCGCTGGAGCCGCAGGGCGGGCGGCTCTACAAGCTCGCCGGGATGGATGGCTTTCGGATGACCTTCCGCCCGTCGAAGGAGAACCCGCAGGAGACCGAGATTTACCTCGAACAGCCGCAGGGCAACTACACGCTGAAGAAGGTGAAGTCGGCCGACGCGACGACCGCCGGCGCGTCGGGCGCGTCGGCCGAGTATTCGGGGCCGCTCAAGGAGGTCGTCGGCTCCTACGAGCCGCAGCAGGGGAGCCGCCCCGCCATCGCGGTCGAGGTGCGTGAAGGCAAGGTGGCGCTCGTCGTGCCGGGGCAGAACCCCTACCCGCTCTTCGAGCGCGAGAAGGACGTGCTCGGCGCGACGAACCTGCCCGACGCCTACAGCGTCCTCGTCCGCCGCGACGAGGCGGGGCGCGTCGCGGGGCTGACGCTCAAGCAGCCCGGCGCGGAGAGCCTCTGGGACCGCGTCGCCGAGTTCAAGTCGCCGCTGACCGTTGACGAGCTGATGGCGAAGTCGGTCGCGGCCGTCGGCGGCGAGGCCGCGCTGCGCAAGCACAGGACGATGCGCGTCACGGCCGACCTAGACCTGCTGCACCAGGGCGTGAGCGGCGAGGCCGTCATCTACGCGCGCGCGCCCAACGCTTACGCGCAGGACGTTTCGCTCGCGGCGCTGGGGAAGAAGATCGGCTCGGTGCACGAATTCTTCGACGGCGCGCAGGGCGGCGACGAGGGCAGCTTCCTCCCCTTCAACCCGAAGACGGGCAGGGAGCTGGACGAGGTGCGCATCGCCTCGGACTTCTACGCGCCGCTCAACTGGAAGACGCTGTTCAAGACGGCCGTGATCAAAAAGATGGCGAAGGTCGGCGGCGAGGACGCCTACGTCGTCGTCTTCACGCCCGAGAAGGGGAGCCCCGTCACGCAGTACATCTCGGCGAAGACGTTCCTGCCGCTCCGGCAGGACAGCATCTCGACGGGCGACACGGCGACGCTGCCCGTCACCGAAAGCTACTCGGACTACCGGAGCGTTGACGGCGTGATGATTCCTTTCCGGCGCGTCTCGAACTCGCCGGCGATGGGCGACACCGTCCTGAAGATACGCGAGGTGGTCTTCGACGTGCCCGTCCCCGACGAAGCCTTCCGGCGGAAGACCCCTGAAAAATGAGGCGAAATGAGGCGAAGTAAAGCGAAACGGCCTGTCTCTAACTCGTCACGCGAGCGCAACACGTTTGCAACCAAAGGGGGCGCGCCCGCCGCTACTATGTACTCACCTTAACGGGCGTTCCTTCTGAGAACGAGTGAAACTTTGGGGCAGGCCACGCGAGTGGCCATCGGGGTCGGGCTTGGGGGAGTCCGACCCCACTCTTTTTTTAGCGGCGCCCCGGAATAATCCTTGAGCCCAAGCCGGGAAGAGCAACGGCCGGCGGAACACGTTCGATAAAAACGTCTGAGCCCCGCGCGGGGCGGAAGAAAGGCGAGCCACCAAAACTTCGTGGCTCGCCTTTCTT